>JAHCMI010000086.1 GCA_019192545.1 Rivularia sp. MS3
CCTATTCCCTATTCCCTATTCCCTATTCCCTATTCCCTATTCCCTATTCCCTATTTTCAATCTTTATTACCTCAAAGGTAATTGTTTCTCTCGAATACAGCAATGATAATCAAAACAACAACGATGATTAATTCTGAATCGGAGAATCAAAGTTATGAAGACTGCAACTTATCGAAATCAAGAATCTGCATCTGGTATATTTTCAGCTAAATCGCTTTATTTGGTGCTGGTAATTATTGGAAGTATTGCACCTTGGAGTTTACTTTTAGAATTTTTTATTCACAATGGATTTTCGATTGAATTACTGATTCAAAAAGAATTTGATAATTATGCTGCTGCTGCATTTGGAACGGATTTATTAATTAGTGCATTAGTATTTCTATGTTTCGCTTTTTTGGAATTGAAGCGATTGGGTTTATCTCGTAATAGATTAATTATTTATATTGCAGCTACTTTTGGTGTTGGTTTAAGTTGTAGTTTGCCGCTGTTTTTATATTTTAGGGAAGATGTTTTGAAGAGTAACAATTAGTTCTTTGTAGGGTGTGTTATCGCAGAGCGTAACGCACCAATTTTTGATTATTTCTAGAAAGTAATTAAATAAAACCGCAGAGAGCGCAGAGGTAAGAAATAAAGAGAGATATTTTTTAAAAGTTAACCTATTTTTAGATACATTAATTAAATCATGAAAAATTTAATTTTTAATTTAGGCTTTGCAACAATTCTCACTCACGAACTTGATGCAATGACGCAATCGGAATGGAGACTTTTATTTATATTACGAAATCTACCAGAACAAAGCGCGTCTGATGCTTTTGTTATTCTTCACGTACCGCTGATTGCAGTACTTTTATGGTTAACAAATAATGAATCTGAAATTATTAAAAATTGGTCGCGGATTGCACTTTCTGGATTTTTAGTCATTCATAGCGGACTTCATAAGCTATTAGAAAATAGTCCTAATTATACTTTTGATTCTTATCTTTCTTTGTGGTTAATTTATGGTGGTGGTTTTTTGGGGTTTGTTTATTTAATTTTAGTTTTTGTGTCTTGGTTAAGCAAGAGCGATAAATCGCTTGCTACGAACCGAATACTTTAATACATGATAATTAATAAATGGTGCGTGACGGTATGTTCAAATTCTTCTGTTACACAGAATAAATTATCGTAACCGTCACAGCACCCTACAGTTTAAAACTCTACTTGCTAAAACTATAAATCTTCTGGGTTTCCAGTTCACCCCTGAGTGAAGAAGGTAATTGACTAATTTCAAAAGCTTGTCTATCTAATTTTATCTGTAACTTACTTAATGGGTCTACTCCAGATGAAATTAGAAATTCCAACTTTTGAACGTAAGGTAATTCAACAACTTTATCAAGAATGCTGGTAACAGCTTGTAAATAAGGATGGTCTTTTTCTTGATACCAATCTGCTGAAGCTACGTTAGCTTGGTCTAAACCTAAATGTACCATTAAAGATGGTTCGGTGAATAAAGCTAAACCTAAAGGACGAGTTTCTTCTTGCAATAATAAATGATGGGTTTTTGCTAAATTCCGTATCTTTTCTAAGCGCTCGTAACGTTGGGTAATTGATAAAGGCTCATCTTGCCAATGTAGCGCTAGGGTTACTAAATAAGTTTGCAACAGCATATGACCTAGCTTTTTGGCTTTTGTTGCTAGATAATGCGTGTTGTAATCATTGGCTTCAATTAATAAAGGTACTCTGTCAACGACTTCCAAACCATAACCTTTTAAACCAGCAATTTTACGGGGATTATTGGTAATTAAACGTATATTATGTACGTTCAAATCCATCAGCATTTGCGCTCCCATGCCGTAGTCGCGTAAATCGGCAGGAAATCCTAACCGTTCGTTTGCTTCTACGGTATCTAGCCCCATATCTTGTAGAGAATAGGCTTTTAATTTATTAATTAACCCAATGCCGCGTCCTTCTTGACGCAGGTATACAACAACACCCTCCCCAGCATTTTCAATCATTTTCAAGGCTGCTTTTAACTGCATTCTACAGTCGCAGCGCAAGGAACCTAAAGCATCTCCGGTGAGACATTCGGAATGTACCCGCACCATTACAGGTTTATCCCCGAATTTTTCCGGGTCACCTTTAACAATGGCAACGTGTTCTTTATTATCAAGGGTATGGCGGTAAGCGTAGATTTTAAAATTACCGAATTCCGTAGGTAAATCGGCAACGGTTTCGCGTTGAATTATTCGGTCGTAACGGAGACGATAACTAATCAAATCCGCGATGCTGATGATTTTCATTTTATGGTGCTTGGCATACTCGATTAATTCGGGTAGCCTTGCCATCGAACCGTCTGGATTTTGGATTTCACAAATTACCCCAGCCGGATACAAACCAGCTAATCGAGATAAATCTACAGCAGCTTCGGTATGTCCCGCTCGTTTGAGAACTCCTCCGTTTTTGGCGCGAATCGGAAAAATATGACCGGGACGGCGTAAATCTTCTGGTTTAGTGTGGGGGTTGAGCGCTACTTGAATCGTGCGAGCGCGATCTTCAGCGGAAATTCCTGTAGTAACTCCTAATTCTGGACCAGCGTCAATGCTGACAGTAAAAGCAGTTTGATTAGTATCCGTGATGTTTTTCACCATCAAAGGTAAATCAAGTTCATCAAGGCGATCGCCAGTCATTGCCAGACAAATCAAACCCCTTGCTTCCACTGCCATTAAATTGATTGTATCTGGTGTAGCAAACTGGGCTGCACAAATCAAATCACCTTCATTTTCTCGATTTTCATCATCTACCACTACCACAGAGCGACCAGCTTTCAAGTCAGCCAATGCGGAATCAATCGAATCAAATTTAAATGCTTGGGTTGAATCGGCAGTAACCGGGGTGGATTCCCCACCTTGCGGAGAGTGCGTTTCGATATTATGCTGCGACACAGAGAATTTCTCGAAGAGCGAACGTTAATTTTTTTTAATAAATCTTATTTTACATTGTAGCTCTTTTGTGAAATACCGAAGCATAGTAGCAATGATTCGATAACATAGCAGAAGTGTCTACAACGCTCATAATGTTACTAATACCTAATTACATAACATTTTAAGCGCAATTGGCTCCACAAAAGAAGCCAATATCAAGGCATTTTGGGAGTTATTGCATAAAAAGAAAAACATTGGATAGGAATTTAAAACATGGGCAATTTTAGGCGCGTACCCGTGGGAATTATTGGCGCGTCAGGATATGGTGGAGTTCAGTTAGTGCGGTTGCTGCTGAATCATCCAGAACTCGAACTGGTTTATTTAGGGGGTGAAAATAGTGCTGGAAAATCTTTTAGCGATATTTATCCTCATTTAGCTCACGTCGTAAACCTCAAAGTAGAAGCAGTAGAACCATTAGCAATTGCGCGTCGCTGCGAAGTCGTTTTTTTATCGCTACCCAATGCCTTAGCCTGCGAAATTGCGCCAAAACTGCTCGAATACGGATGCAAAGTCCTAGATTTATCAGCAGATTACCGATTCAGAGATTTGAAAACCTATAGTAATTGGTATGGCAGAAAGCGTCAAGACATTGAAACCGCTGCAAATGCTATTTACGGACTACCAGAACTTTATCGCGATCGCATTGCCGACACCCAATTAGTAGGCTGCCCCGGCTCCTATCCCACAGCCAGTTTGCTAGCACTTTCACCCCTCCTCAAACAAGGATTAATCGTACCCGAAACCGCCATCATCGACGGCAAAGGCGGTACATCAACTAGCGGAAGACAAACCGAAACTCATTTACTGCTATCCGAAGCAGACAACACCCTCGGAGCATTCAACGTCGCTCGTCACCGTCACACCCCAGAAATAGAGCAGATTTGCAGCGATTTAGCAGGGCATGAAGTCACCGTACAATTTACCCATCACCTCGTACCAATGGTGCGCGGTATCTTAGCAACAGTATACGCAACACTCCGCGACCCCGGATTAGTAAGAGACGACTTAATTACTATATATAAAGCCTTTTATCGTAACTCCCCGTGGGTAAAAATTTGCGAACCAGGAGTTTACCCCCAAACAAAATGGACTCACGGCAGCAACCTTTGCTACATGGGTATAGAAGTTGACCCAAGAACCAGACGAGTAATTGTGATATCGGCAATCGACAACTTAATCAAAGGACAGAGCGGACAAGCAATTCAGTGTTTAAACATCATGATGGGCTGGGATGAAATGCTTGGATTACCGAAGTTAGGATTTTATCCGTGATTGGGCATGGGGATTGGGCATAGGGCATAGGGCATGGGGCATAGGATAATTAATTTGTAGGGTGCTGTGACGCTGTGAAAAAACTTGAACAAAAAACGAAACAATGATGATTCTAGCGTCACGCACCAATTAACACCAATTAACAATTAAAATCTTGTTAATTTCGTAGGTTGGGTTAGACACGAAATAAAATTTAAAAATACAACCCGAATTGATATTTTCGTGTCGTAACCCAACATCAAGATTATAGATAAAAAATAGAAATATAATTTGATATTTTCAATTTCTCATATAATTCCATCAATCGGGAGTTAATAAACATGACAACATCTACTAACAAAATGGGGATTGTAACTACAAAAATAACCGTAACAAATTTAGTCGATGAAATATTAGCAGAAAGAGGTTTTATTCCCAACGAACAAATTCGCTCAATTACTTTAGATAATGTTTTAGTAGATACTGGTGCAACCCGTCTTTGTTTACCAGGAGATATTATTACTAAATTAGGATTACCTCTTGAAAGCGAAATTGACGTAAAAACAGCAGCAGGTATTCGTAAAACAAGGCTTTTTAAGCGAGCCAGTATAACAGTAGAAGGAAGAAAAGGTGAATTTACCTGCACCGAATTACCCGGAGGAGAAGACACACTTTTAGGTGTAATTCCGATGGAAGAATTAGGATTGCAACCGGATTTAATTAATCAAAAATTGATTTTACTTCCTCAGACGGGGAAAGATACTTATCATACGATTTTGTGATTTTTAAAGAGATGAAATAGTTATGACTGCTGAGGAATTGTTGGAACAATATGAGAAAGGGGAAAGAGATTTTAGTGGGGTTGATTTGACTAAAGCTTCTTTGGAAGAATGTAGGCTAAATGGAATTAATTTTAGCCAAGCTATTTTGCGTCAAGTAAGCATGGCTTTCGTTGAATTAGTCAATGTCAACTTAGAAGGGGCTGATTTGACCGACATTGAAGTCTTTGACGTTTCTTGGAGAGAATGTAACTTGCAAAGTGCCAATTTGGAGAGAGCAATTTTAGTTGAATCTACTTTGGAAGATATCAATTTGACAAAAGCTAACTTAAGATTTTCTTGTTGGGGAGACACTACCCATTTGATTAACGCTGACTTGAGAGAAGCTATTTGGCAAGACATAAGTGATTATCCTCTTAGACGAAACACTATTATGCCTGATGGAGAAGTAGTTACTGATGAAATAGAATTACCTGATGGCTCTAAAATTATTCCATAAATTTATAGTTCGTAATTCGTAGGTTGGGTTAGACACGAACAAAAATTTAGGAATGAAACGCTAATTGATATTCTCGTGTCGTAACCCAACATCAAAATTGTGAATAAACAAAAGCTTAATTTGATATTAAATTGTTAATAAAACTATTCCTATTTTCCATAAATTAATGTTGGGTTACGGCGAAAAAGATAAATCTCTCGTTAAAAATCATAATCTGTTTTTCGCCTAACCCAACCTACAACCTATTATGCCTGATGGAGAAGTCGTTACTGATGAAATAGAATTACCTGATGGCTCTAAAATTATTCCATAAATTTATAGTTCGTAATTCGTAGGTTGGGTTAGACACGAACAAAAATTTAGGAATGAAACGCTAATTGATATTCTCGTGTCGTAACCCAACATCAAAATTGTGAATAAACAAAAGCTTAATTTGATATTAAATTGTTAATAAAACTATTCCTATTTTCCATAAATTAATGTTGGGTTACGGCGAAAAAGATAAATCTCTCGTTAAAAATCATAATTTATTTTTCGCCTAACCCAACCTACGAATTATGAACAAATAAACTTTAATTTACAGTTAAATAGTATTTAACACATTGATTTGGCGCTAAAGCGCAACTACGAGCGCAACTACGAACCAAGAAACCCGGATTTATCGTAAAAACCGGGTTCCTAAAATCAATATTCCTAACTCTTAACTCTTAACTCCTAACTTTCTATTTTGGTCCCATTCCTACGGTACCCGCATAAATCGCAGCGTCTCCTAATTCATCTTCAATTCTCAACAACCGATTATATTTTGCTACTCTTTCGCTTCGACACAAGGAACCGGTTTTAATTTGTCCCGCTCTGGTTGCTACTGCTAAGTCGGCAATTGTGGTGTCTTCGGTTTCTCCGGAACGATGACTGATTACGGAGCGGAATCCGTTGCGGGTGGCTAAATCAATAGTTTGGAGGGTTTCGGTTAAGGAACCAATTTGATTGAGTTTAATCAAGATTGAATTTCCTGCTTTTTGCTCAATTCCTTTTTGTAAACGTTCGACGTTAGTTACAAATAAATCATCACCAACTAATTGCACGTGATGACCGATTTTTTCGGTTAACATCTGCCAGCTTTGCCAGTCTTCTTCGTGTAAACCGTCTTCAATAGAAACAATGGGATATTGATTTACTAACTGTCCCATATAATCAATAAATTCTGTGGGGGAATGGGGTTTACCGTCGTAAACGTATTGTCCGTCTTTGTAAAATTCGCTGGCTGCAACGTCTAAAGCTAAAGCTACTTCCTCACCGGGTTTGTAACCAGCTTTCTTGATTGCATCAACTAATAATTCTAAAGCGATTTGGTTTGATTCTAAGTTGGGAGCAAAACCACCTTCGTCACCAACTCCGGTTAACACTCCTTTTTCATCCAAAACTTTGCTCAAGGTAGCGAACACTTCTGCACCCCAGCGCAATGCTTCGCGGAAAGAAGAAGCTCCGATGGGGACAATCATGAATTCTTGGAAATCAACGTTATTTGCAGCGTGCGCTCCTCCGTTGATTACGTTCATTAAAGGTACTGGCAATAAATTCGCTAAAGGACCGCCCAGATAACGGTACAGAGGAATTCCTAAAGACTCAGCGCCTGCCTTTGCAGCAGCCAGGGAGATGCCTAAAATCGCATTCGCACCCAAATTGGACTTATTCTTAGAACCATCGAGGTCAATCATGGTTTTATCAAGCTGTTCTTGGTTGAGAGCGTCCATATCTAACAGCTTGGGTGCTAGAGTTTCGTTGACGTTTTCTACAGCTTTAAGAACACCTTTACCGCCATAACGGCTTTTATCGCCATCGCGCAATTCGTGGGCTTCAAAAGTCCCTGTAGAAGCGCCACTAGGAACTTGAGCTAATCCTACCGCACCATTTACCAAATGTACTTCAGCTTCAATAGTAGGTCTACCGCGAGAATCAAGAATCTCGCGAGCAACAATAGCTTCGATAGAAGTTTCCATCATGTGTTTGTGTTCCTCTGTACTCATTACGTTATAACTACTTTCTTTGAAATCGGGATTTATAACTCCCACAGTTAGAATAGAGGTTTACGCGACTATAGAATAGATGTTTAGGCGACCATCTGAGCAGAGATTGAAAAATATTTTTGGTGGCCAGGGAATAGTTAGGAGTTAAAAGTTAAGAATTAGTAGTTGATTTGATTGATCGTGACAACTTCTATTTCACTCCTATTCATCATAGGACTTTGGCTATTAGACTCGGAATTGCATTCCCAGACGGGCTAGGATATAAATATGTCAAACTAAATGCAATCAACCACTTCCCTACTCCACGAGCCAGAAACTTTCATAATTAGCCAAAAGTCAACAATTATACTTATTGGTGTAAGTGTGATGGAGTTGAGCGTGAAGCAGTTTCTCAATATCAAGCAAAAAAAATTTTATCCCAGATTATTACTCGCAAGTTTCCTCAGTTGTGGAATTTTAATCCAGTTTTCTCTTCCCTCAGAAGCAGCTTTTACAGGAAAAGGAGACGGGGAGACAAGGCAACGAGGAGACAAGGAGAATATTAATTTCCCCCCATCTCCCCCTCTCCCCCTCTCCCCCTCCTTCTCCTCTTCCCCCTCCCAAATCCTGGCTCAGCAAACTTCGGTAGACGAACTATCAGATGTCAAACCAACGGATTGGGCTTATCAGGCTTTAAAATCTTTAATTGAAAGGTATGGTGTAATTACGGGTTTACCGGATGGGACTTTCAAGGGTAATCGCGCTGTTACTCGTTATGAATTTGCAACTGGTTTGGCTGCGGCTTTAGACAAGGTGGAAGATGCTATTGCTACTTCTATCAGCGATCGCTACATCCAACAAGATAAAATAACTTTACGACGATTACAAAAAGAATTCGCTCAAGCTTTACGGGATTTGAGAACTCGGTTAAATGATATTGATTCTCGTTCTTCGGAGTTACAAGCAAATCAGTTTTCTACAACTACTAAATTAAAAGGACAGCAAATTGTTGGTTTGACTGATGGAAGAGGAGCTAATTTTACAGTGGTTTCTCGGACTAGATTGACTTTTGAAACTAGCTTTAGTCAAAAAGATTTATTGGTTACTCAATTAGAATCTGGTAACAACGGTGGTGATGCTGTTGGTTTAGCACAAAAGGAAGATGGTAATTTACTTGGAAGCGCTGGTAGTTTAGCCAATGCTGGAGGGCTTGATTTTACTGATGTTGAAGATGATGTTAAACTCAGGCGTTTGCACTATACTTTACGTCCTTCTGCGGATTTAGCGGTAACTGTAGGAACAAAAATGTCACCGCGAGATTTTATCGATGGTAATCGCTATGCGAATAACGAAGCGGTTGATTTTAGTTCGGGAATTTTTCTAAATAATCCTTTGATTGTCCAAAATCGAATTGATAGAAATGGTGGTGCTGGGGCTGCTGTTGTTTGGAAACCGAATAGTAAGCTGGCTTTTCGCTCGCTTTATATTGCTGGAGATGCAGACTCAAGCTCTGAAAATAAAGGTTTTTTCGGCGACCCTCATCAAGCAAGTGCTGAATTAGAATATACTTTTAGCGATAAACTAACTTTAAAACTGCAATATACAAATGCTGAAATCGAAAATACCGATATTAATGCTTATGGGGTAAATGCCGAATACGCTCTCAACCGCAATACGGGAATTTTTGGTCGTTTGGGAATCGGTGATTATCAAGGATTTAATACGTCTATAAATCAAGATTTGGATTTAAACCCCGTCAGTTGGACGCTTGGTGTTGGTTTGCGTAACATTGGTATTCCCGGTACGATTGCTGGTGTCGCAGTTGGTCAACCTTTTGTTACCGATGGTGTGGGAAATGCGACTCAAACTAACTTCGAGACATTCTATAATCTGCAAGTAAGCGATAACATCAGTTTTACTCCCGCAATTTCTTTGGTAATCAATCCCGATAATGACAGCGATCGCGGTACTATTTGGCAAACTACGTTGAGGTCAACGTTTTCGTTTTAGATTAGTAATAGGGCATGAAGAATTGGGAATAGGGCATTGGACATGGGGAATAGGTGAAATTTCAAAGTTAGGAGTTGGGAGTTAAGAGTTCATAATTAGAAATTACCAGTTATAAATTGAGCTTGGTTAAATAGTTTTGAATTTTATATATCATGAAACCTTTATAGTATTGCTTTAGTATTGCTTTATATTTGATTTGTAATCTATGTTGGAATATTTATAAATTAATCACTTATCACTCACAACTGTTTTATTTTCCAATTCCCAATTATCAATTACCCATTCCCAATTGTGAAATTGCAACCGCAGATACAAGCAAATAGTGGTTAATAATGTTTGGATATTTATTTAAGACAAACTTTTTATTTACAATTTTGCCAATCTGAAAATGTAAAATCGACCTTCCTAAAATCTAAAATTCTGTCTTGGAAATTTTAATTGGAAGAACATCTAACCATTAAGTTTCCGCAAAATCTAAAATCTAAATTTCTTAATATGCAGCCTACAGATCCAGATAAATTTACAGATAAAGCCTGGGAAGCAATTGTTAAATCTCAGGATATTGTCCGTGCTTACAATCAACAGCAGTTAGATGTAGAACATTTGATGCTGGCTCTTTTGGAACAAGATAATGGGCTGGCTAGTAAGGTTCTAAGTCGTTCTGGAATTGAAGTTGAGCGCTTGCAGCAACAGCTTGAAGATTTTACTCGCCGTCAACCGAAGGTGGGTAGAAGTGAACAATTATACCTGGGCAAAGGTCTTGACCGGATGCTTGATGGCGCTGAAGATGCAAGGGAGATGATGAATGATGCTTACATTAGTGTAGAGCATCTGCTGTTGGCTTTTGCTGAAGAAGAGCGGATTGGTAGAAGAATATTTAGAAGTTTAAATGCGACTAGTGAAAATTTAGAAGATGCAATTAAAGGGATTCGAGGTAGTCAAAAGGTAACTGACCAAAACCCCGAATCTCGTTACGAAGCTTTAGACAAGTTTGGTCGAGATTTAACCGAAGAAGCAAAAGCGGGTAGACTTGACCCGGTAATTGGACGAGATGAAGAAATTCGTCGCGTGATTCAAGTCTTATCTCGTCGCAGTAAAAATAATCCCGTGTTGATTGGCGAACCTGGAGTCGGAAAAACTGCGATCGCCGAAGCGTTGGCTCAAAGAATTGTTAATGGTGATGTTCCCGAATCGTTGAAAGACCGCCAAATCATCGGTTTGGATATGGGTAGTTTGATTGCTGGAGCAAAATATCGCGGTGAGTTTGAAGATAGATTAAAAGCTGTTCTCCGTGAAGTTACTGAATCTGCCGGTCAAATAGTTTTGTTTATTGATGAATTGCATACGGTAGTTGGTGCTGGTTCGGGACAGCAAGGCTCGATGGATGCTGGTAATTTACTCAAGCCAATGTTAGCTCGCGGTGAACTGCGCTGTATCGGTGCTACTACTACAGATGAATATCGTAAATATATTGAAAAAGACCCAGCTTTAGAAAGACGTTTCCAGCAGGTTTTAGTTACTCAACCCAGCGTTGAAAATACAATTTCGATTTTACGAGGACTTAAAGAGCGTTACGAAGTTCACCACAATGTAAAAATTTCCGATTCTGCTTTAGTCGCAGCCGCTACCCTTTCAGCCAGATATATTTCCGACCGCTTTTTACCAGATAAAGCGATTGATTTGGTAGACGAAGCAGCAGCCCAGTTAAAAATGGAAATTACTTCCAAACCTGCGGAATTAGAAAATATTGAGCGTCGTTTGATGCAGCTAGAAATGGAAAAGCTGTCATTAGCAGGAGAAGAAAAAACCGCTTTTCAAACCCAGCAGCGTTTAGACAGAATTGAGCAAGAAATAAAAGATTTAACTGACAGACAAGAAGATTTTAATACTCAATGGCTAGGTGAAAAGCAGGTATTAGAAGAAATCAGCGCTTTAAAGCAAGAAGAAGAAAAGCTGAGAGTTCAAATCGAGCAAGCAGAACGTGCTTACGATCTAAATACAGCAGCACAATTGAAATATGGGAAACTTGAAAGAGTACAGCGAGAACGGGAAATCAAAGAAACTAAATTATTAGAAGTTCAAAGTAAGGGTTCTAGTTTATTAAGAGAGCAGGTAACAGAAGACGATATTGCTCAAATAGTTGCTAAATGGACGGGAATTCCGGTAAATAGTCTATTAGAATCCGAAAGACAAAAATTATTGCAGTTAGAAGAACACCTTCATCAAAGAGTTGTCGGACAAGACGAAGCAGTAGCAGCGGTTTCGGCTGCGATTCGTTTAGCTCGTGCCAGAATGAAAGACCCCAATCGTCCCATTGGTTCGTTTTTATTCATGGGACCTACAGGTGTTGGTAAAACAGAATTAGCTCGTGCTTTAGCACAGTTCATGTTTGATTCCGAAGACGCTATGGTACGTCTAGATATGTCGGAATACATGGAAAAGCATTCTGTGTCTAGGTTAGTAGGGGCACCTCCTGGATACGTCGGCTTTGAAGAAGGAGGTCAACTTTCCGAAGCAGTCCGCCGTCGTCCTTATTCCGTAGTATTATTAGACGAAATTGAAAAAGCACATCCAGACGTATTTAATATTCTGCTACAGGTTTTAGATGACGGTAGAATTACTGATTCTCAAGGGAGAGTAGTAGATTTTCGTAACGCTGTGATTGTGATGACCAGTAATATTGGTAGCGAGCATATATTAGATATATCTGGTGATGATTCTCAGTATGAGAAAATGCGGAATCGAGTCATGGATGCTTTACGAAAACACTTCCGTCCCGAATTCGTGAATCGTATCGACGACTTAGTTATTTTCCATGCATTAGGTAGAAGGCAAATGGGAAATATTGCTCGGATTCAGTTAAAACGAGTAGAAAGTCTACTAGCAGACCAAAAAATTTCCGTAGACATTACTCCCGCAGCTTGCGAGAGATTAGTAGAAATTGGTTACGATCCAATGTACGGAGCGCGTCCAATCAAAAGAGCAATTCGACGAGAAATTGAAATCCCCATTGCTAATAAGATTTTAGAAAACACCTTTGTACCGGGGGATACTATTGTGATTGATAGAGGTAAAAGCGGATTGACCTTTAGTAAAAAAAACATTGTTAAAGTTTCTGCACCTACTACAACTACCGTACAGTTAGTCGAATCAGCAGAAGGTTAAAAATAGAACAGATTTTATTGTAGAGACGTTGCAATGCAACGTCTCCGTATATTTTGGTATTTATCAAAAATTGAGTAAAATTTGCTGATTTATTTAGCTATATAGCGCTTATCAAACAACTGAGGTACAGCAATTATCTTATCCCAACAAAGCTGTACTTTATCTCCCCTCTACTTAATAAGGAGAGGGGTTGGGGGTGAGGTTTTGGAATGTATTTCAATAGACTGCGAAACGCTATAGCACCACGTAATTAAGTCAGGACATTAGTTAAAACCCGAAAACTATAGCTCATAAACCTTTGACCTTTGAGCTTTAACCTTTGCATAGCGCTATATAAGTAGGTGAACAAAAATATTTACCGTCATTACGAGCGAAGCGTAGTAATCCCAGCCCCTGCGGTTGCTTCTTTTCACTTCGTTCCACTCGCAATGACATTGTGTAATTAATTTTGTTTACTTACTTATTAATCAAACTTGTGAGTTTTTATCTCGAACTGGGAATACTAATCCCAGCAAGCTTTAGAAACCACTTTTAAAAATGAATACAGCAGTAAACTTAACCGTTGCTATCCCTACTTACAACGGAGAAAATCGTTTACCCCAAGTATTAGATAAATTAAAACAGCAGATAAATACGGAAAATATTAATTGGGAAGTTCTTATTGTTGATAACAACAGTACGGATGGCACTGCTGAAGTTGTCAAAGAATATCAAGCTAATTGGTTAGAAAATGTACCTTTAAGATATTGTTTTGAAGCAGAAAAGGGATTTTCATTTCCCAGACAAAAAGCCATTTCGGAAGCAAAAGGAGAACTACTAGGCTTCCTCGATGATGATAATTTACCAAATCCTAATTGGGTAAAAGCAGCATACACATTTGCTCGAGAGCATCCCCAAGCTGGTGCTTTCAGTAGTAAAATCGACGGTTTATTTGAAACCGAACCACCTGAAGAACTCAAGCAAATACTTTTTTATCTAGCGATTGTTGACAGAGGCTCGCAACCACTCATGTACGAACCTCGTAAAAAAGGACTTCCTCCTGGTGCTGGATTGGTAGTGCGTCGTGAAGTTTGGCAGAAATGCGTTCCTAAGCGTCTATTTTTAGTAGGTGGGGGAAAATATATTCTGCGAGCCGGAGAAGATATTGAAGCACTTTCATATATTTACAAAGCAGGTTGGGAAATTTGGTATAACCCAGAAATGCACATCGAACATGTTATACCTGCTTGGAGATTAGAAAAAAATTACCTGATGCGTTTAATGCTAAGCATAGGTTTGGGTCGATTTCACTTGAGAATGCTATCACTACAATGGTGGCAAAGACCGTTAGCTTTTTTAATTTATCTAGTTAATGATAGCCGCAAATTAATTTTACATTTAATTAACTATCGTTCTGTATTTGTTAATAATATCGTTGCTACCTGTGAGAAAGAACGCTTAATTGGAACTTTATTAAGTCCATTTTATTTAACTCAAATCAGGCTCAGAAATGTTCTGAAATTATACTGAGGTTATTTTTATAAACCTAGGATTAGCATATCAAATATATCAAAGATTATTATAATTGATATGCTAAATAATAAAATATCCGTAATCATACCGGTATACAATGGCGAAAATACAATAAAAGAGACTATTGAATCAGTTTTAAATCAGAGTTTTACTGATTTTGAATTAATAATTATTAATGCAGATTCAACAGACAATACCCTCTCTATTGTTTCTCAGATAAAAGACGATAGAATTAAAACTTTTTCTTTTCAAAAAGCTAATGTAGCGGTGAATCGTAATCGTGGAATTAAGCAAGCTACTGGCGATTACATTACTTTTTTGGATGCAGATGATTTATGGACAACTGATAAATTAGCCGCACAATATACAGCTTTACGAGAAAATCCTCAAGCTGGTGTTGTCTATAGCTGGACAAATTGTATAGATGAAAATAGCAGGTTTTTACGTCAAGCTTCTCGCGCTAACTGGAATGGAGACGTTTATTCTAATTTCTTATTAGATGATTTTATCGGTAACGGTTCTAACGTGATGATTTGTAAAAATATTTTAATTGCAGCTGGTGGTTTTGATGAATCATTAACTAATGCTCAAGATACCGATATGTGGTTAAAGTTATCGGCTTTAACCGATTTTATTTGCGTACCGAAACCTCAAATATTATATAGAATTCAACAAAATTCCATGTCATCTAATGTAATAGGACTGGAAAAATCAAATTTAGAAGTTATTCAACGGGCTTTTGCTCGCGAAAAAGCAAAATCACTGCAACATCTGAAGCCGATAGCCATAGGAAATCTTTATAAATATCTGTGCTATAAAGTTCTGGCAGCACCACCAGGAAAACAGCAAAATGCAATTGCAGCCAGATTTTTAATAACTGCAATTAAAACAGATATAAGTCTTTTATTTAAACCGATAATATTCAAAGCTGTATTAAAACTAATAGCAATGATAATTTTACCTCCTAATTGGGCAAGTCTGGTATTTCAAAAGCTTCCTCAATTATCGAATACAAGTACTTTTTTAGGTTACGAAAAAACAGCTTAGTAATTCACTATGATTAAATAAATTTTCGGGTGCGTTAGGCTTTCTCCATCACACACCTTACAAGATTAAAAAAGGAATTTAATTAAATGTCAATTTCCGTAGTAATTCCCGTATTCAATGGAGAAACGACTATTGGAGAAACAATCAATTCAATATGTAATCAAACCTTTCAGGATATAGAGATAATTATAATTAACGATGGTTCTACCGATAAAACTTTAGAAATTATCAATAAAATTGCTGATTCCCGCATCAAAGTATTTTCCTACCCAAATGCCGGTTTATCAGCAAGTCGTAATCGAGGCATTTCTCAAGCTCAAGGTGAATATATTTCTTTTATTGATGCTGATGATTTATGGACAACTGATAAACTAGAATTACAGTGGCAAGCTTTACAAAAAAATCCTCAAGCTGCTGTTGCTTATAGTTGGACTAATTATATTGACGAATCGAGTCAGTTTTTAAAGTCGGGTAGAAAAATAAAAGCTAATGGTGATGTATTCAGTAAACTGTTAGTAATTAACTTTCTAGAAAATGGTTCCAATCCTTTAATAGATCGAAAAGCTTTAGAAAAAGTTGGTGGTTTTGATGAATCGCTTCCCGCAGCAGAAGATATTGATATGTGGTTGCGTCTGGCTGCTAATTACGAATTTATTTGCGTAGAAAAAGCACAAATTTTATATCGTATATCAACTAGCTCAATGTCTGCAAATTTGAGAAGACAAGAAAATGCATGTCTGAGAGTAACCGAACGTGCTTTTAGTTATCCTAAAGCTGAAAACTTGCAGCATTTGAAAAAACAAAGTCTTTCACAGCTTTATCAATACCTAACTTATAAAGCGATTGAAGCACCGCCAAAACAACGACAAACTCTTACTGCTGCTTATTTTTTCTGGAGTTGGATTAACAATAATCCTGTTGCTTTGAAAAATAAACGAGTCATAATTGTTGTTTTGAAAATTTTCTTCCCCCGGTTATTTCAGCGATTGAACCAGTTGAGAAAGGCAGCAACAAAGAATGCTAAGACAATATGCTGTGGTTTTGTGCTTATAAGCCAGAGCCTCTTCTAATAAATCCCAAACAGAACTTATCCGGTAGGGAAATCCGAATCATCTTTATAGGGCAAACAATCCAGTCAATTAAGTACAATTTATCTGCTAAAGCATTTAAAATCTCAATCGATAATAACTTTGCTTTCCTTCTCAGGTAAAGTGGAATGTTGGGGTTTTATTGCCCAGGTAATCATTAGAATATTTGTATTTACTGCGATTAAATTATGTTAGAACAAGGTACCATCAGTATTCATACTGAGAATATTTTCCCAATTATCAAGAAATCTCTTTACTCAGATCATCAAATATTTTTGCGGGAACTGGTATCAAACGCTGTTGATGCGATCCAAAAGCTGCAAATGGTAGCTCGCTCCGGTGAATTCTCGGGTGAAATCGGCGAGTCGGAAATTACAATTGCTGTAGACAAAGATAAGAAAACTCTTTCTATTACCGATAATGGCATCGGTATGACGGTAGAGGAAGTTAAGAAATATATCAACCAAGTTGCTTTCTCTAGCGCTGAAGAATTTGTTCAGAAGTATAAAGATGCATCAGATCGTCCAATTATCGGTCATTTTGGACTTGGTTTTTACTCCTCCTTCATGGTGGCGAAGCAGGTTGAAATCGATACTTTATCTTATAAGGAAGGAGCTACACCAGTTCACTGGAGTTGCGATGGCTCCCCCAACTTCACTTTAGAAGAATCATCTCGCACAACTCGCGGTACTACTATTATTCTTCACCTCATGGAAGAGGAAGAAGAATTTGTTGAAGAAGCACGAGTTAAAAACCTTGTTAAAACTTATTGCGATTTTATGCCAGTACCCATCAAACTGGGTGATGAAGTATTAAATCGACAAAAAGCACCTTGGCGAGAATCCCCAAGTAATTTAACTAAAGAAGATTACCTGGAATTCTACCGTTATCTGTATCCCTTTGAGGAAGAGCCTTTATTATGGGTACATTTGAATACCGATTATCCTTTCATCATCAACGGTATTTTGTACTTCCCCAAGTTAAAACCAGACGTTGACGTTAGCAAAGGACAAACCAAACTATTCTGCAACCAAGTATTTGTTAGCGACAACTGTGAAGAAATTATTCCTCAATTCTTGTTACCAATGCGGGGGGTAATCGATAGTACCGATATTCCCCTAAACGTATCCCGTAGTGCATTGCAAGGCGATCGCACCGTTAAAAGAATTGGCGATTACATTGCTAAAAAAGTCGGCGATAGGCTTAAACAACTGTATCGCGACGACCGCGAGCAGTACATTCATGCCTGGAAGGATTTAGCCACCTTCGTGAAATTTGGGGTAATGAATGATGAAAAATTCAAAAAGCAAGTTGAAGACATAGTAGTTTTCCGCACTACTAAAGACTCGGAGAATACTGAATCAACAGCAAAAGCGGCTGAAACTCCAGCAGTAGAAGTACAGTCCCAAGAAGGCGATGTATGGCAAGATGTGACTCCTGGCGGTGAAGGAGAAAACGCCGAATCTTCTCAAAAACCGGCACTGCCTTACGTAACCATCAAAGAGTACTTGGAGCGAAACAAAGAAAGTCACGAAAATCGCGTCTTCTACTGTACCGATGAAGCTTCACAAGCAGCTTACGTAGAATTACACAAAAACCAAGGATTAGAAGTCTTATATTTAGACTCCTTCATCGACACCCACTTTATTAACTTCCTCGAACGGGAATACAACGAAGTCAAATTTACGCGGGTAGACTCCGATTTGGATAACACCCTACTAGACAAAGATAAATCCCAAGAAATCGTAGATCCAACAACCAACAAAACTCGAGGGGATACAATCAAAGAAATATTTGAAAAAGCCCTCAACAAACCCAAACTCAACATTCGTACCGAAGCCTTAAAATCCGACAATCCCCAAGGAACACCACCAGCAATGGTGCTTTTACCAGAAATACTGCGTCGTTTGCGAGAAATGAACGCCATGATGCAGCAGCAAAACGTAGAATTTCCCGAAGAGCACGTATTATTAGTTAATACAGCCCATCCACTGATACAAAACCTAGAAAATCTCAACCAAGGTAGTATCATTCAAGATGACGGACAATCTTCCAACGCCGAAATAGTCAACTCAATTTGCCAACACGTTTACGATTTAGCCTTGATGTCCCAAAAAGGCTTTGACGCAGACGGAATGAAATCTTTCGTAGAACGTTCTAACGAAGTACTGACTAAGCTAACAAAACAAGCAGCAAAGTGAAACAGTGAGCAGTGAACAGTGAACAGTAAACAGTTGGGAGTTAGGAGTGAGGAGTTAGGAATTAAGAGTTAAGAGTGAGGAGTTAGGAATTAGGAATCAGGAATTAGTAAGTATAAATCTTCTTCTTGTTTCCTTTTCTCCCCCTCTTCCCCCTCTCCCCATCCCCCTTCTTCCCCTCTCTCATATAAAATAGAAAACTGCATAAAAAAACAGGAGATTCATAAATATGTCCCGCAGATGTCAACTGACTGGTAAAAAAGCGAATAACGGTTATGCGGTATCTCACTCTCACCGTCGTACAAAGAAACTTCAACAAGCTAACTTGCAAAGCAAGCGCGTTTGGTGGGCTGAAGGTAATCGCTGGGTAAGACTCAAGCTTTCTACTAAGGCAATTAAAACTTTGGAGAAGAAAGGTTTGAATGCAATGGCTAAAGAAGCTGGAATTAATCTTAATCGCGTGTAAATCGCAATTGCGGGTAATTCAAATATTGCCTTTCCAATTCATTAAACCTATGAAGCCCACATGTATTATGTATGTGGGTTTTGTTTTTTAAATTTACTCTTGTATCTTGTAGGGTGCGTGACGGCTAAAATAATTTATCAAGGGTAATGAAATAACTTGCCGAATGCCGTCACGCACCATTTAGCTTGTTAGCACAAGGAAGGGCTAAAGCCCAACTACAAACTCATCATTTTTTATGTCGCCATATTTTTCCCTAGCTGATAACTTTACCCTTCCAAGTGGGTACTATAAATTTAGTCTGCTAATAACAACTTCATAAAGTTGTGTTGAGCTAATACTTAATTCAGTGAAAAATACGCAAAAATTTCATGAAGCTATGGCTTTATTTTTCTTTGTCGGCTATAAATTAAATAATTCAGATAATATTTTTCTTGACCGGAAAAACATAAAAAATTTACAAATTTAAAATAGCACTTTTGTTTAGTTAGTGAAATTTTATGATTATGGCTGCTGCCAACCAAAAATTATTTCGGTTGGCAATGTTTATATATCATATATTTTGCTAAATATGAAGCAGTAGCAGTCAGCTTGCAGTGTTGCATTAGAGAGTAGTTAACAAGCCAATTTTAGCCTGAAATTAATAGGCATTATTTTCCATATTTATAAAACGTTTAAAGCAATTTAATTTCAAAACTCAGATTACAACTCTTGATAGGAAAGTAGCTATGAAAAATCGTAAGTTAGTCAGGGCATTTCAAAACTTTTACCAGCAGTTTCAGCGTAAACCTCCATCTACTGTAAAAGAACAAAGTTTATGGCTTTTACGAAGTTTTATAGTTACTAAAAAACGACCGGATTGGGTAAATGCTGGTTTTGTATTGCCTACAGTAGCAATGGTTTCGCTGGTAGTTGTATTGCTGACTGTGGCAATTTTGTTTCGCTCGTTTGAACGTTCCAAGAATGCAAGTAATGTCAGAGTCAATCAAGCTGTTTTAAATGCTGCAACTCCGGCAATTGATAGAGCTAGAGCGAAGATTGATAAATTATTTACCGACCCGACTTTACCACGTGCGACTCCATCAGATAGTTCTCTTGATAATGCTTTCACCAAAAATCTTTCCAACTATACTTTCGGTGATGAAACTCCTTTAGCAGTTCGCTACGACATTAATAAAAACAAAACTATAAACGCTAATGCAACTTCTTTAGAAGATAAAGAAGTTGCGAATACCGCATGGAGATTTCCCGTTGATACTGACAATAACGGCAAATATGATAGCTTTACGCTTTATGGGGTTTTCTTTCGCAGCCCCAGCCGTAGTGATGATGGTAAATTTAACCGCGCTCGTTCTCCTTTAGAAGCTAGAACGCCACCGATGGATGATGGTTCTTTGGGTGGACTTTGTGCGGCAGCTAGAGGTACTAGTTTCAGTTTAATTGGTGATTCTGGCTGGTATAAATCGGGAGGAAACCTCAAAAAAAGCTTCTTTGTTTATGCTACTACCGTACCAATTACGGATAAGAATCCTAACAAGTATGGTAGTAATTACGAAACATACAAAGGAAATCAAGGCTTTTCTGCTATAGAATTTCAGCAAGACCAAGAAAGGGTGCCGGTTATTAACAATGCGGTAGTTTATGAAGATGATTTAGAAATAACCCCTGGTGCTGGATTGAGTCTAAACGGAAGAGTATTTACTAATAGTAATTTGCTGACGGCGACAATTTGGGACCCAATTCGTTTGTACCAAGTCAGCAGTCCTAAATCGTGTTTTTACCAAGCAGAAAATAGCAAAATTATTGTTGGTGGTAATCTTGCTTACGGTCGTATTTTTGGCTCAAATCGAAGAAGTGCTGTTCGAGTAGATTTATTTAAACCCGGAGCCGAAGGCACTTTTGCAAAAATTGACGATAAAACTAGATCGGTTAATAATTCTTCTGCCGATACAGCCTATAACGCTCAAGCTTATGCTCAAAGAATTAATTTACAGGTTGAAAGGGCGCTTCAGGTAACTGCTAGGCCTGATGATTACAGTCGAGATCCGCAGGAAGTACAGGAAAACATTAAAGCTAAACTCGAAGATTCCACCAGAGAAGTTGAAGATGTACGTAGAGAAGAACTAGAAGCTTACTTTAAAAAGCGTACTCGTAAAGTTCCTTTTAGAGACCCAGTTCAAGAACCTACAACCGTTACTCTTCAAGGTTTAGGAACTGACTTATTAAGAGGTCCAGATAGATGGATTTATCCTTTTTCCCTAACTAACAACAGTGCAAGTTATACCGGACTAAACCTTCAACTTAATAGATTACCTGCTACAGAGCCGAATAAACTCAAGGAAGTTAATAAAGAAGAAGAAAAATACCTCGGCGATCGCATCATACTCGGAAATAATTTACCGGCTCTATGGTACGACCCACAATCGAAAAACTTCGTAGGTAAAGAAACTCGTCAAACCGTTTTACCAAAATCCAACGGTACAACCTGGACTGATTACGATGACGAAGAAACTAAATACCGCTACCGCAATACTCAAATCCAGCAATTAATTAGTCTCGAAGGTGCTACCAAGCGCAACGACTTCTTTGAACAAAAAGCCGCAGAGCCGCCAAAAAATCCCCTCGATAACGTTGGCGGAATGCGTGTAGTCACCGGAGCAGGTATTTATGTTGATGGTGTGACATTTAACAGAGATCCAAATCCTGATAATTCTTTACCGGTTCCAGGTTGGGATACAAACTTTGTCGATCCAACTAATAGAGACGTAAATAGAGTTTGGGTTAACAGTCTTAACTTCGCGGGTTTAGCACCGATAATTACTTGGCCCGATTCCATGCCAATGGGTAACCCTAACGATGCTGCATCTAGGGGTGATTTGTTAATGAGAGCAACTGCTGTTTATCACTACAAAGATAATAATGGTGAAAATCAGACACCAATTGCTTGCGTCAGCAGCTACTACGACCCAACAAACTCAACTACAGCCCAAAATAATCCTACTGTGAGAAGATTTTGGTCAAATCCTGACGCTGCTCCAGGAGGTAATGGCAAATCGAATAATGGTATTACTTATACTTCTTACAGTGGTTCTAGAGCATCTGCGATTGCTAGAAACAGAAGACAGCTAGACGCTCAAGCCAGACTGGTATTTCCCAACGGGCGGTTTGCGAACGAACCTTTAAGAGACGCGATGCTAAATGTTCGCACTCGCCAACCTCTGACAATGGCTGATAACTCCGCAATCGATGCCGCAGTATGTGCGATTGAAATTCTCAACGGTAGGATAAGACCTAATGCAAGCAAGGTACCTCACGGAACCTTTTACGAAAAAGCCTTCTTAGATGCAAGACAAATCAAATCAATCGAAAACACGCCGAATACAGCCGACCCAGATATAGATCCGACTTACACAGGTACCTTAGAACAGCGTCAACCTTTAGAAGTCCGCGTTACAGCTATAGATTTAGACCAACTGCGTCAAAAACGTATTGGTAGTGCTTCCCCCACCAGAGAATATCTACTGCCAAACAGTGGCATTATTTACGCTACCCGCGATGATGCTCTCTTGGATATGAGCGATGAACCCGGTACAGGTCAAAATAACGAAAGAATTCAAACCCGAAATATCGGTAGAAGAAAGCTAATTAGTCCAACAGACTACAAAGTTGACCCAACTCGTCGTCCCAACGGCATTATGTTAATTAATGGTTCCCGTTTAGACCGCGAGGCAAACTATAGAGACGAAGAAAAGGGGTTGATTTTAGCAACTAATGTTCCTGCCTATATTAGAGGTGATTTTAATCTGCACGCTAAAGGAGGCAGCGCCAGTCAACCGGTTGAGGAATTTCAAGAAGACTTGAGAAACAAAGACGGAAAAATTGATTGGAGTAAATTCTACAAACGCTCCAGACTTGACGATAACTTCGCTTGTCGTAAAAATGACCCGAGGCTGCCAGCAAACAAATGTACTCAAGGAGATAGCTGGCGACCGGCAACGGTTATAGCAGATGCAGTTACGGTTCTATCTGATAATTTCCGTTATGGTTTCCGTAATGAAGGAGACTACGACCTGAGAAATAATGCAGGTAATGTTAGTACAGTTCGTAGACAACTAGGTTTCTTTGAAAATAACTTCCTTACTAGCGCCAATTGGTTCGAGGAAAATGGTATTGATAGAGGCTTTCCTAAAAATCAGGGTAGTTCCTATGTCAACAACTTTGTCACTCCAATACAGCGACGAGTAATATTCAATGAATACTTGATGGAAATTTGTACAAAAATTCCCGTTTATACCTGTACTGCTAGTGACTGGTCTGTTGATGGTGATAAAGCAAAAGCTACAGATCAAATCGGACAAAGCTACGATCTCGATAGTACGCACACAGCGGGTACAACAGTTGATCTAGCTTACGACTCTAATGTGAATGACCAAGATCCAGAATTACGGCGCTTTGCTCGTCGAGTCGCTTTTGCTCGTGATGCTAACGGTAATCTCATACTGGATGACCGAGATCAACCAATTCCTTTAGGAATTGATGACACAGGTAATATCCAAGCATTTCCAAGAAATTCAGTTGCTGCACAACCTGCTTGGGTTGTTGGTTTACCTAGAATACTACCAAATAAATATGCTTTATGGTTCCGAACAACGGAAAGAACAAACGCTTTACCTGAAGAACGGGACACTAACTATGGTAATGAAAGACATCTCTTTTACCAAACAATAGACGATGGAGCATTAACTGGAAATAATCCAAACGAACAACCACTTTTAGTACCAGTGCTGCAAATTCATATGCCAGACGATATCTGGCAGAGAAACCCTGGACCAGATAGAGATACACTGCCTACTAACATTAACCAAAGAGGTGATGTTCGGAATAGGAACTGGTTGCAACGAGCTGATGCTGACGGTACAACCACGAATTTAATCATAGCTGGCGGCGATACTCCTGCTAGTCGAACTGAAACTAATGGTGGTTTGGAAAACTTTATCCGTTACTTAGAGCAGTGGAGACCAAATCCTAATGGTTCTCAGTATAACCACAATCTAAGTGGTTCAATTATCCAGTACAAGCGTAGCGCTTATGCCAGTGCCCCTTGGCAAGTTTTGCAAGCTGGAGGTAGGAGTATTTTTGGTAATGATTACCCCCTACTGTATAGAACTCCCACGAGTGGAGGAAGAACACCATTTTATACACCGCCTTCACGTCAATGGGGTTTTGATGTTGGTTTGCTTTCTCAACTTCCTGACTTGTTTGCTCAAACCTTTACTTTACCACCTACAACTCAACCTAACGAATTCTTTAGAGAAGTTAGTCGGGACGATCAATGGGTTAAAACATTACTTTGTGCAAAAACCGTAAATATCAATAGAGGTCAGATTCAAGTGACTAGAAACAATGCAGTATCTGACAATCAACGTCCAACTGAATTCTGTAAAGAAAAAACAGGTGGGTAAATAAATATCTTTATTTTCTAGGGAAGAAATGAACAGGACTTACACACTCGCCATGATTTTCCAAGGCTTGGGATTGCAACATAAAATCAGAAAAACAATAGTTAAGTTACCCATGCGTAAGTCCTAATGAAATTAAACGCAATTAGTTATTTATCTTGAGTAGGACTTACGCAAGCCCCCAAATCAGCGGGGGTTGGGGGGTTCTTAAATGTCTGGAACACGCTCCGTTACCGTTGCCGTTGCGTAAGTCCTATTGAGTCAAAAATTGAGTTAAGAAACCAAAATCTAAATTATGCTCAAACGTCAACTACAGAGAATATATTCCAAACAGCATCAAGCAGGTTTCACAATCATTGAGTCGTTAGTAGCAGTGATTATACTTGGTATTTTAATGACTGCGATCGCTCCGACAATTGTAATTTCAACTGCGACGCGAGTTCAATCCAGACGTGTGGAATTAGCGACACAAGCAGCCAGAGCTTATATTGACGGCGTAAATTCCGGAAATATTCCCGCACCACCGATTTCAAGAACAAATAATGTCAAAGCTCCTAAGACAGGTTTAAGTTGCAAAGCAAATGACCTTAAAAGAAGTAATGGTTACTGTTCTTCACCGAAAGAAACATCTTATAGAGTTTTTTGTGTTGATGGTACTGGCGATGGAGCATGTAGCAAAACTGAATCCAAAGATTTAATTGTGCAGGCATTTGGTTTCAATCAAAATTCAACAGATGCCGGTGATGGCTATAGAATGGGCGTTCGAGTCTACCGAGCAGATGCTTTTGAAGATAATAAAAACTTGGTCAAAAGTGAAGGAGATAAAAAAGCAACGCAATCAACTTTTACTGGTGGACTTGGTAAACGTAAAGCTCCTTTAGTTGAGATGGTAACAGAAGTTTCTAACCAACAAACTAATTTTCAAAATTTTTGCACTCGTTTAAACAACAATACCAATCAAAATTCTACCTGTAACAATTAAAGTGGTTTAAAGGAACAATATACAATGAGAAATCCACTACATTTCTTGATTGAGAATAAGCTGAAACAAAAGAATTATCATTCTACTAATAAAAACAACGGCTTTACTCTCATAGAACTCATAGTCGCAATGGTGCTTGCGGTTTTGGTGATAACACCTTTACTGGGTTTTATGATTAATATTTTAGATACCGATAGAAAAGAACAAGCTAAGGTAAACTCAGAACAAGAAGTTCAAACAGCCCTTGACTACATCGCTCAAGATTTACAACAAGCTATTTATATATACGATGCAAAAGGTATAAGCGCTATCAAAAACAATCTTCCTTACAAAACTAATACAGATAGAGTTCCCGTATTAGTTTTTTGGAAAAGACAGTTTGAGAAAGAAGCTGTCGGTGGTAATTTTAGCGGTAGAAATGATAGTTTTGTTTACTCTTTAGTTGCTTACTACTTAATTCAGAGTAATAGGACTAATAATAGAGACGAAAAATGGTCTAATCAATATCGTATTGCACGGTTTGAATTAAAAGATGGAGTCCGAGATTTAGAAAATCCTTTTACAAGAAGCGGACAAATTAACTATGCCAAAGATAAAAATGGTAAACGTATGGAACCCGATAAAGGTTTTGCTTTATTTGAATTAAGCAACCCTGCAATCACGGGAACTTTTGAAGAAAAAATGAATAGCTGGAAAAAAGGTAAAACTAGTACAAATGCAACCTATAACCTCAGCAATACCCATGTCTTACTTGATTACATTGACGCAAGTCAGGATAAATCTTTAACAAGTGTAGATTGTCAAACAGTTTTTGATTTGAGTCGATACACTTCCACCAAGCAAGCAGATAAAAGAAGAGCGTTAAAAGTACCAGCATTTGAAGGAACTTATTCATATTCTGGCAGCGCAACTCTAAAGAAATTAGGTAACAGTAGCTTTTATGCTTGTGTAGATGTTGATACAGTATCGGCAAAGATATTTATCAGAGGTAATTCTTTTGCTCGGATAAATGAGAAAGACAACAGCTACAGTGAAAGTCGTAAATCCTATTTTCCTACAGCCAGCGTGTTAGTTAAAGGTAGAGGATTAATCGGTGCCAATTAAATTTTCGTTTATTGATAATCCAAAATTGAATGCAGCCATTTTTTTTGATTTCAGGCAAGTGTTTTAACAAAAATATTTAAACAGCTAATGAAAAATAAGTTATTTTCAAACCTGCTACAGAAGAGTTATTTTCAAACAAGTCTTGGGAAGGAAGATTCCGAACAACAGCCTTATCAAAAACATTTTCACAATTTAACTTCTGGCTTCACTTTGATAGAAGTCATGGTAGTTATAGCTATGGTAGGTATTCTTTCAGCCATAGCAGCACCAAGTTGGCTTTCATTTGTTGCCAGACAGCGATTAAATAAAGCTAACGACAGCGTATTAGCAGCTTTACAAGATGCACAAAGACAAGCTAAAAAAAATAAGCGTAGTTATAGCGTTAGTTTTAGAACTTACAAAGAACAAGCTCAAATAGCAATTCATCCTACTAGCCTTGAAAAACGCAAGGAACTCGAAAATTACTGGCGTGAATTGGGAGAGGAAGCAGGAGTAGACGCAGAAAAACTATTAATTGGAACAAATCTTGATGGGAGAAATAAAACTAAAAATACTGTATCTTATGGCTCTAATTATGTTGAAAGTAAGCCTCAGACTATTAGCTTTAATTATCTCGGTATTTTAGACACGCAAAAAGATGGAGATTCTGCCGATACTAGTTTGAAATTTTCAGTCGCTATACCTAAAACCAAAACTCCCACAAAACCCAGTGACGTGAAACGTTGTGTTGTTATAGAAACCCTCATTGGGGGAATAGTAACTGCAAAAAATGAGGATTGCGATAAATACAAATAAATTCACGTAATATTAAATTAAAAAATCAATAAAAATACTGAAGCTACTACTGCATCTCAAAGAGGAAAATTATGATATTGGGTGCAGTTTTATATTTCAATTTTCATCTGAATTGCAAATTTATATTTAAGAGAATTAATATCATTTGCTTTCATCTATCTAAAAATAAAAACTTTAACATTACATATAAACACTTGCTATGAAAGAGTGCATAAACTTTACCGTAGCTATCCCTACATACAACGGTGCAAGTCGATTACCAGAAGTTTTAGACAAACTGCAAAATCAACTGCATACACAAGGTATTTCTTGGGAAATTATTGTTGTTGATAACAACAGTAGCGATAACACGGCAGATGTTGTAAAACAATATCAAGGAAGTTGGCAGCATTCTTTCCCTTTAAAATACAGCTTTGAACCCAAACAAGGCGCGGCATATGCCCGCGAAAGAGCAGTCAAAGAAGCCCGAGGTGAAATCATCGGCTTTCTTGATGATGATAACTATCCGGTATCAAACTGGGTTGCTAAAGCTTACGAATTCGCTCAACGACATCCTAAAGTAGGAGCGATCGCCAGCCAAATACATCCTTACTGGGAAATTGAACCACCAGAAAACTTTCAGCGTATTGCGCCATTTTTAGCAATTACTGAAAGAGGCGATATACCCATACTTTATCAACCAAGCTCTAAACTATTACCTCCTTCAGCAGGAATAGTGATTCGCAAGCAAGCTTGGCTAGAAAGCGTACCTGAAAAGTTAGTTTTAACGGGTAGAGCTAACGGCAATATGCTCACCGGTGAAGATACCGAAATGCTATCGTACATTCAAAAATCAAACTGGGAAATTTGGTACAACCCAGAAATGGAAATTTATCATCAAATTCCCCGATGGCGATTACAAAAAGAATATTTGTTTCCTTTCTTTAAAGGCATTGGGTTAAGTCGCTACGTTACCAGAATGGTTGATATCAAGCCATTTTTAAAGCCAGCAGCAATGTTTGCTTATATGGCAAACGACTTACGAAAAATTTTATTTCATATATTTAAACACGGTAAAAAAGTTAAAACAGACTTAGTTACAGCCTGTGAGATGCAACTATTTATAAATAGCTTAATAAGCCCTTTTTATCTTTGGAGAAACGGTTATTTTAACAATAAATATCAAGGATAAAATAAATTCTTAAATGCCCTCACCCTCCAAGGGTGGGGCTACAATTGCAAAGCCCACCTTCGTGGGCTGAATTTTCATAATTCGCGCAGGCGGACTTTGTAGGTGTAGCGGCACCCTTAAGGGTTTCGGCAACTGTATTGTAAGTTATCAGGTATTAGTTCGATTTAGTTAAATTTAATTCAGCTATCCGTATCTACCAGTGTGGTGCATTTATTCAATAATTAAATGTTTAGCAAACACTGGAATAATAACTCTAACAGCGGCTTTACTCTGCTTGAAGTGCTGATAGCAATTTTGGCAATTGGTATATTAGCTGCTTACTCTGCGCCGTCTTGGCTAGCTTTTGTCAATACTCGTCGCCTGAATGTTGCTTCCGACAAAATTTATTTAGCTTTACGTAGCGCCCAACGTGAAGCCCAAAAAACTAAAACGACTTGGCAGTTCAGCCTCCGCGAGAAAAAAGATATAGTACAGTGGGCTATTCATCCCGAAACACTAGATCCAAATAATGCGAATTGGCATAGTTTAGATTCAAGTGTAGTTTTAGACAAAGAAACTACCTTGATTTTGCGAAAATCAACTAACGTTAGACATATTCAATTTGATTACAGGGGCAGCATCAAAAAGCCGCCTTTAGGAAGAATCACGATTGCCAGTAAATATGGTGGAAAAACTAAACGATGCGTTTATATTTCAACAATCCTAGGAGCAATAAGAACCGCGAAGGAACGCGATAAACCTCGAAGAGGCAGCGGTGATTATTGTTATTAAGCTTGTGAAATTAGCATTTATACCCGCCATTAATATTCATAGTTAAATATTTATAATTAGATATTCATCATTTTTCAAATGTATCCGGGTTTTCATGAATATTTAAATAATGGTGCGCTACGCTGTCGCTAACACACCTTAAAAATGCAAAATATTTTCCGTGTCTGTTTCACCAAAAATAGCCAAACAACATTTAATTATTTTCACTCGTTATCCGCAACCAGGTAAAACTAAAACCCGACTAATACCAGCTTTAGGAGCCGAAGGTGCTGCAAATCTACAGCGACAAATGACAGAACACACTTTATCTAAGGTAAAGAAATTTCAAGAATCTACTGGAATATCTTTTGAAATTAGATTTGCAGATGGAAATTTACAGCTAATGCAAAACTGGTTGGGAACAGAATTCAATTACCGGCTTCAAGGAGAAGGGGATTTAGGAAAGCGTATGGAAAATTCTTTTTTGAATGCCTTCGAGGGAGGCGCTCAACAAGTCGCGATCGTCGGTATTGATTGCCCAGGCCTAAATAATCAAGTTCTAACAGAAGCTTTTCAAAAAATCCAAAATAGCGACTTAATACTAGGCCCTGCTGTTGATGGTGGCTATTATCTAATTGCTTTAAAGCGTGCCATAGGAGAATTATTTATTAACATAGACTGGGGAACCGCTAAGGTATTGCAACAAACTGTGGATATTGCCCAGCAACTTAATTTATCAGTTGCTTATTTGCGAACCTTGGCTGACGTTGACAGACCGGAGGATTTACCAATTTGGTACAACAGTTATCAGTGAACAGTGAACAGTGAACATTTATAAGTTACCTGTTAGCGAGGGGCGAATGTATATATTTAAGTCCTTGATTCAAAACATGAAAATCTCTGATGGCGGGTTATTAACGCTTAACTGTCTATTCTTAACTGCTTGCTATTAACCGGTCACTGGTTACTGGTCATTGGTCGCTGTTAATACGAGAATTTGCCGAAGACAGGTAAAACAACCTTTGCTACTGTGGTGTAATCTCGAACATAGGTGTTAAAATTTCCACCTGTATAACCTACTTAATTTATCAACAGTAGCTAGAGTATTGGCAGCAATATTCAAGTAACTTTATGTAGGGCAATCGCTGTAATTGAATACGAGACTAAAAAAAATGGTTAATCGTTTGGCTACTGTAAATACTTCCCGCACCTTGAAAGTGGTGGGGATAATCTTAATTTTGTCTTTTTTAGTTGATGTTTTAATACTTTCATTCCCTCCCCGACCTACTGACGAGCGATGGTTAGTTGGTTTAATAACTGCATTTGTTGACCGGGGAATTGTGCCTATGGTGGGTTTAGGTATGCTATTCGCAGGACATTGGGTTGATAGTTTTGATGATTCTAGTCCGTCGGGCGTAGATTTAAGGTTACCTGCGCTAATTTTGTCAACTATCTTAGGTTTTGTTTTCTTAGCATTCTTTCCTCTGCACCTCAACAGCGTCCGACAAATCACCGACGGCGATGTTAAACAAGTTGAAGCAAGAGCAGAGCAAGCAGAAGGTCAAGTTAACTCTCAGCTACAGCAGGTGCAAGCAAGATTAAGTAGCGACCAAGCAAAAGCTCAGATACAAAAACAGAGAGACCAAGTCAAAGCTCAGTTCACAGAATTACTTAAGGATGATACAAGGTACAAGCAAGCTATAGAAAATCCCAGTATTCCACAACAGCAAAAAGATTTACTTAAAAAGTTCAAGGCTGACCCCAAAGCACTTGATAAATTCATTGCCGATCAAAGCGATCCAACACAGTTAGCAACTCAACGCTTAACTCAAATCCGTCAAGATAAGGAAGCTGCCATAAAGCGAGCTAAAGATTCAGCTTTCAAGTCTGGATTGCGAGTCAGTATAAGCAGCTTATTGCTTTCTATCGGCTACAGCATCATCGGCTGGACTGGATTAAGAAGCAAAGGTGCTACATCTGGTGGTGGTAAGCGTAAAGCCACTGCACGTTAAGCACAGGTAATAGGTAATAGGTAATAGGTAATAGGTAAAGAGTTATTAATTCCAGCTTTTATAACTTATCAACTTTTCCAAACTCTTATACTTGTTACCTTTCAGACATTTACTTATTACCTTTTGTTTTCTATCTATTTATGTTTTATTAAACCTGTTTAATAATATCTAAATATTAAATATCTAAATGTTAATTAAGTAAGGCGGCAGAAAAAAACAGATCTATATAACAAAATGTAAATTAGCCTTAAACCCTTATTCCCACTGCCGACTGCCGACTGCCTTGCCCTAATTACAATTTTCAACGCCGACCTACTTATTAAAATCACACACAATACAAAATTACTATTAAATTAATGATTACTATCTATATATTGACTTACAACGAAGAATTGGACATTGCTGCTTGTATTGAATCAGCCATGCTATCGGATGACATTATTGTGGTGGATTCGGTAAGTAGCGATCGCACAGTGGAAATTGCCAATAGATATCCGGTTAGGGTTGTCGAACACGCTTTTGAAAGTCACGGTAAGCAGCGGACTTGGATGTTGGAAAATATATCTCCGAAATACGAATGGGTTTATATTCTCGAAGCAGATGAGCGCATGACTCCGGAATTATTTGCTGAATGCGTGCAAGCAACGAAAAACCCCGATTATATCGGTTATTACGCTGCCGAACGAGTCATGTTTATGAATACTTGGATTCGTCACAGTACTCAATATCCTCGTTACCAGTTACGACTATTCCGTCATGGTAAAGTATGGTTTACAGATTACGGTCATACCGAAAGAGAAGTTTGTGAAGGCAATACCAGCTTTTTGAAAGAAACCTATCCTCATTACACTTCTGGTAAAGGTTTGAGTCGCTGGATTGATAAGCATAACCGTTATTCAACTGATGAAGCCAGAGAAACACTGCATCAATTAGAAAAAGGAAACGTTAATTGGCGCGATTTATTTTTTGGTAAAACAGAAGTAGAACGCCGTCGTGCCCTCAAAGACTTATCATTACGAGTACCGGGTAGACCTTTGGTACGATTCTTTTATATGTATTTTTTCCTCGGAGGCTGTTTGGATGGAAGAGCCGGATTTACTTGGTGTACCTTACAAGCCTTCTACGAATATTTAATCATGCTCAAAGCCTGGGAAATGAAGCATATGCCCACACCCAAGGTGGAAACAGTTAGCACTGCCAAGTTACCAGTTACCAGGTAGAGAAGACATAAAAAGTAACGTTGACTTTCCCATTCTCATAACTCGTTACTTGCTACTCATTACTCGTCACTATGCCCAATGAGCATTTCCCCGTTTTAAATATAAATGCTACATTTAATATAAATTAATATATTCAACTAACTTTTTTAGAACAGCCCCCAGTTTTGATGGGGGAGTTTTTAAAGGGATAAAACTAGTCTATAAGAGGTTTTGCGACCTTAACTGATGCCGCGAGCAATTTGAAATTAGCAAGCAGCAACATTAGCGATATGCCTTATGGCTTGCAACATTTGTTTACAGGTCTTAAAAATGAATTAGGGTGTATGGACTTATTCGCTGCTTGCTAGCAAAGGAAAATATTTCGCTTGTGTCTTGCAACCTATATATTGCTGCATCTTGATAGGCTGTATTTCTGATAGCCTATCCTTCATCGCTTGTCAAAAGTAAAGGCTAGTAAATTTATTAATTGAGAAAGTTGGTTGTAATGTAGCTCTAATAATGAGTGAAGTCATATTTCGTCTGCATTTTTTGTGGTGCGTTGTAAAAAAAAGATATATTGGAAGACTTTATTCACTGGATTTACTTTAATCTTTTTCTTTGACTAAAGATAATGGTAATAAATTTATGGTGTAGAGACACAATATAATTATCGAGTCCGCGATTAACTGCCAATATTTTTATATTCATAAAGCAGACAAATTTGAATAAAAAAACGGGCGTGCAGCTTGAGAAAGCAAATATTCAGAGTAATCAAACGATATCTTGCTGGTATGAATGTTAATAACAGAAATTCCACTAGCCGTATTAAGGAGAATAAGGGCTTGGGCTACGAACGCTGGAAGCAAGACCTAAAAAATGACCTGATTGCTGGTTTGCTGGTCATAATTCCTTTAGCAACAACAATTTGGTTAACGGTTACAATTGCTATTTGGGTAATCAATTTTTTGACTCAGATACCCAAACAACTGAATCCTTTTGAGGGGTTAAACCCTTTATTAATTAATTTATTAAACTTTGTGGTGGGTTTTACGGTACCACTATTAAGTATCCTTTTAATTGGATTAATGGCTCGCAATATAGCGGGTAAGTGGTTGCTCGATTTTGGAGAACGCTTTTTACAAGCAATTCCTTTAGCCGGACAAATTTATAAAACCCTCAAGCAGCTTTTAGAAACCCTATTAAAAGATACTAATAATAAGTTTCGTCGCGTAATTTTGGTAGAGTATCCGCGACAGGGGATGTGGGCAATTGGTTTTGTTACGGGTGCTGTCAGCAGTGATATTCAATCTCAAATGCCTGAAGCGATGTTAAGTGTTTTTATCCCCACCACTCCTAACCCTACTACGGGATGGTATGCAGTTGTTCCGGAAAAAGATGTAGTTGATCTATCAATGTCAATAGAAGAAGCGTTCAAAATATTGATATCTGGCGGTATTGTTTCTCAAGCGGCTCCCTTACCTCCTTTAGAAATTCCTAAAGAACGCAAGCTGGAAACTTCCCGAGAAAAAAAGCGACAGGTAATTCCTGTTGAAGAAGCTTAATCTATATTGCTGCTTCGCGGTGTTCGGTTGCATGGTATTTTGTGAAGCAGTGGTCAAACAATTACAGTACAACCTAAAATTTGTTCTGTATTCTAATTGAATATTAGGGAAGGGCATAGATGTGCCGTTGTGCTGCAAAGATGCGGTTTAGTTTGGGAGAAGACTGTCTTTTCCCTAACTTTATCCTTATTCCACAGTAATTAAACAATTTTAAGTGATGGAATTTAACTGTGCTTTAGTTTGATTAGAAGTTTTTTTACGTTCACCTTTAAGTGTGGCTTGTGGAAGCCCATACCCGCCATACTACCAATTATGTTGAAACTGTCATGCAAGATCGTACACGTCAACCCCGTCAAATTGCTCGCGAACTCGCTTTATTAAGTCTTTCTCAGCTACCTGTAAACCCCAAAACATTAACAGAAGATCAACTTCCTGAATTAGTGCTTGGAGCAGTACGTACTCTAAGAGGAGAGATAAAAGATAGTTTAGAAAATGCTTCTGATGAGCTAAAAAATAGTAACGATCGTCTTTTGACTAGCGAAACTCGTGCTGCTGACTTGAATACTTCTAGGACAATGCTCAAAGAAGCAATTGAATATACTCGGACAGCAATTAATCGGTTGGCTTATACGCTCGATTTTCTGGAATTGAGTCAGGAAACTAATAAAAAATACAAGGAAATAAATGAATATGCTATTAACCTAGTGAGAAAAATTTCCTCAGAACGTCAGTTTCTAGATCAAAAAATATCTACTGCTTTAGTAGATTGGCAAGTAAACCGACTTGCTCAAATCGACCGAGATATTTTACGTATTGCTGTAGCTGATATAGAATTTTTTGAAATCCCTTCTAAAGTCGCAATCAATGAAGCTGTAGAGCTTGCTAAACGTTACAGTGGAGAAGATGGGCATCGATTTATCAACGGTGTTTTACGGAAAATCACCGAACAACAGGTTAAACGTTAAACGTTAAACTTTTAAGTTTAAAGGTTAAAGGTCAAAGGTTAAAGGGTAAAGGTTAAAGGTAATAGGTAATTTGTGAAACATGCTAATTTATCACTCTTAACTCTTAACTCCTAACTTCTAACTCCTAATTAATAACCCCCTGTGTGTTTAATAATTAATAGTTAATTAAAGTTATTTTATAACCGAACTCCTAAATTTATCTAATGGTTTTTAATTGGTTTCGCCGTCAAAATAAAAAGTCTTCCGAACCTTCTTCTGAAGAGAGAAACGAGCAAGAAAAAGTTGAAAATGTTGCCAGTACCACAGAATCAGATGAAGAATCGTCAACTGAAGAATCACCTCCAGCACAGACGACGGAAGATTTATTAGCTTTTGCCAAAGCTGCCTACAAAAATATTCAAGATAAACAACAAACAACTGATTCGAGCGGAAATTCTACATCTGAGGCAGTCACTGAAGCTGTTTCTCAAGCTGAAGAACCTCAACAAGCTAGCGAATCTCCTCAAGAAGCTGAAGCTGTTTCTCAAGCTGAAGAACCTCAACAAGCTAGCGAATCTCCTCAAGA
>JAHCMI010000087.1 GCA_019192545.1 Rivularia sp. MS3
CCTTTTGAGTCAATTCGCGGGTGGGTGGGCTTAAATCGTCCCCATTCCATCCGCTTCCAGTTGTTGTAAGGGTCTAGCCCGCTAACCCACCATCCACCGAGTTCGGCGTGTTGGTAGCGCTTTAAGAAACCGCTCCTGATTCTTCCGGGATTGGTGCGGGGTAGGTCTTTTGAGATGAAAAGATAATCGTAGACGGCTGCGCCTGCGATGTGCTTGAAGTTCGCTGCGATTAGCGCGGGGTGGATGGCGCTTTCTACTGCGAGTTCTTGATATTCGTTGGATGTGAGGTTGTTGGGGTGTTGAGGAGGGGAATTATTTTCCATTAGCCCTTACTCCCTTTGAAGTTGGTACACCAAAAGTGCGTCAACATCACCCAAGAGAGTTCTTGGTAAAAGAGGTAGCGATTTCAGCATTTGGCGAAATGTATACAGCATTGCCAAATATGCCAGAACCGCAGAGACGGGTTTGGATGAACTGATCTATTCCTCTGTCTTGTTCTAAACCTTATTTTCCAAGGGTTTCAGCGATAGTTTATCCGGGGATACGGGGGTTTTCATCCGGGGATACGGGGGTTTTTATCCGGGGATACGGGTGCTTTTGTTCTAAAGCTTAAAGCTATACGTGGTAAGCTTTTGAAGCCTATTTTTTCAACTTTTTTTTTTAGAACAAGTTGAGAACAGAAAATCAGCCGACCAGAGGTGAATATCAGCTGATATTTGTGAAAACTTAAGTATTAATATTCAAGCTGAACTATCCATCTACAAGGATTTTCAAAAAAAGAATTGTCCGGGGATGTGGATGGTTTTATCCGGGGATGTGGATGCTTTTGTTCTAAAGCTCAAAGCTATACATAGTAGGCTTTTAAAGCCTATTTTTTTTTCAACTTTTTTTTAGAACAAGTTGAGAACAGAAAATCAGCCGACCAAAGGTGAATATCGGCTGATATTTATGAAAACTTAAGTATTAATACTCAAGCTGAACTATCCATCTACAAGGATTTTCAAAAAAAGAATTGTCCGGGGATGTGGATGGTTTTATCCGGGGATGTGGATGCTTTTGTTCTAAAGCTCAAAGCTATACATAGTAGGTTTTTAAAGCCTATTTTCTCAACTTTTTTTTTAGAACAAGTTGAGAATATAAAATCAGCGGACCAAAGGTGAATATCGGCTGATATGTTGAGAAATGTTAAGTAAGTTGGCGGAAATAAACCAAGCTATGTAACAGAATGTAAATCGCGCTCGAATAGCTTGTTTATATAGAATCCAAGCTTATTTACGAAACTAAACTTAGTTATGTTTTTTTGAACCGACTTACTTAAATAGCAATACTCAATCTTGGATATCCAGAAGCGTTTGGATTTGGGCGGCTAGCTCTGGATTAAGGGTGCGCTCGCCTCTTTCAATCAAGGAGATGAGCTTTTGGGATACACCGAGAAAACCAGCTAGTTTAGCTTGTGCCCACCCTTTGGCAGTACGCGCTTCTCTGATTTGGCTACTAGTCACGCAGGTGTTTTGTGGCGGAGATGTAACTTTAGCTTTTGATTGTAGTGGTTTTCTCTTGGGCTTTGATTTGGATGCTATAAGTTCAGGGATAGGGGCTGGGGGTTTGATAGTTAACTTTGCATCCAGCAGTTTCGCCAGGTAGCCTTTGGGTTTCTTATCCTTGGAGTCTGGTTTTAGCCATTCCGGGTAAGTTTCCGGGTCAAATACTACCTGCCAACCCAGCTTTAGCAGTAGCTTGATTGCACTATCCCAGCGCTGCTTTAGGTCATAAGCTCTGCGGAAGTCAGATCGGGCTTTATCTATAACCGTTTTAGGAAATGCAGTTTCTAATAGCTCAATTACTCTATACTTTCCATCAAGGCGAACGCGACTATCCAATGTTAGATATATGGCTAGCCTTAGCGCGAGTTCATCATGGTATGGGTCAATTTTTAAAACTTGTTGGGCTAAGTAGCCAAACTGATATAAAGCTTCCCGCGATTTGGCTCCAGCTCGATTCAAAAAATCTTGAGTCCACAATCCTGGCTGTATTGTGATGTAAACTTCATCGGGATTATTGATTTTTCCTTCCAAATTAAGCTGACCGCTAACTTGAATTTGGACATTCCACATTCTCCCTATAGGAACACTACCTATAATTTCTCCTTTGTTATTCTTCCCTTCTACCCAAACAGTTTTTACTAACAGACAATCAAGGGCAAAGGCCGTGCTAGCAATCTCTAGCAGCTTTTCTGGTTTAGGTTTTTCGTGATTTTTATCCCAGCCAAATTCCTGAATAATATCGCTTGCTTTTAGGTTGAAAGTGTTTCGCCAAGGGTTCTCCTGATTCATAGCATGAGCAGCGAAAATCAGGTGTAACTTAGCAGTTGTAAAGCCAAATTTATCAATAATTTGTTGAGCTTCATTCCAGGGAAGCATGGTAATATCACCTGGACTACAAATGTAATGCTCAATGTAATTATTGGGATTGCCTTTGGCTCTATGCTGTAAATAAGCCATTCCCTCAGTATCTTTTTGCCATAAGTCTTTCCTGTTGAGAGCTTCCATACTGGAAAACATCACTGCTGATGAGGGAATAGGAACTACAGTCTTTAAATTTTGTTCTACAACTGGTAAATCTTTAGGTAGTAAATTTTCCGTCTTAGCTTGTAATTCTGAATTATCTTTTAGTTCTTCTGTAAAGCTTTCTGCTATCTCCTTAGCAAGTTTTTTAACAAGAGTATCGTATTCAAATTGATGCAGTTTACCCAGTGTTTCTTTTTCTATTAACTTGATAGCCGCTGTTGTAGCTATTTCATTAATAAAATCTGATAAATCACTTTGTAATACTGTCAATAGTTTGTGACAATCAAGAAGTAAATTAGGGTCAACTTTTGTCGCAAAATTACTAATATTAATTACGCCAGAATTTTTGGGATTACTAACACTCCGCGTTCTTTTACGTTTATTTTTACTAGTATTATTTTTTGCCATAAGATTAGTGCTTCTATTGATGATGATTTGGCTATCTTTGAGCAAAATTAATTATTATTTTGATACATGAAATGCGGTCGCGTCATTTGTGATGCTGCAAACATTGTTGCTAACCAAAACGTTTTGGTTAGATTGGATTTTGATAATTGAAATCTTTTTCACATATAGAATGGGATTAGAAACATTGCTTACGATAAAATCCCCGCTTCGCTAAAAGCTTGACCAAGAAAATCAAGCAGTCCCAAATTATCCGCCCACTGGGTAAGATATTCATAGTCGAGGTTTTCAGTTTGCAACTTGAGTATTCCCAGCACATCACGCCACTGCTTCTCAGATTGGCTTCCCCTTCCCCAAGCGAGTTTTTGTAATACAAGGTCTTCGGGAGAAATCACCCAAAAAGCTGGCATTCCCTCGACATCAATCAACCTCCGTCGCAACCTTTGCGATGTTGCAAAAGTTGAAGTATCCGTAACGTACAGGTCAGCGTTAGCAATGGTTTCGGTATGAGTAATGTTGAGCAGACCTTCGCGTCCCCGCTGCAAATCCTCAACCGCACCCGTCGGACAGTAGTAACCTGCCGCTTCAAGCGTTTTTACTAACCAAAACGTTTTGGTTAGGTTGGAGATAACTAAATCCAAATTGTGGGTAGAGCGGGGTTCGCCATGAATGGAACTCGCAACACCCCCGCTAACGTAGTAGGGAATGTTGACCAATTCCATAATTTGATGGAGTTCGCCAGCAAGGGTTATTGAATCTTGAATCCACCTTGTTTCATCATCTCCTGTGGGTTGGAAGCCAGGGAGAAATTTTTCTGCCAGTACCGCACGAGCAAAATGCAGGCGAATTTCCTCTAATGGCACACCGCGATTTCGGGATTTAATTCCCGCCAAACAAAGTTTTTTTATCCCCCGGTCATGAGAAGCAGCCATTTCAACCCGCTGTTTTAGGGAGAGTTGGCGCAACCGAGCGAACAAGTAGATATCTGCATCAATGCTCGTGTCGGGGGCTTGCGGTCGGTAGCTGGGACGAACAGTGGTGTTTGTAAGTACTTGGGGAATTGGTTTTGGAGTCATGGTTTCTCCTTACCGCAGGGGATTTATTTCAAGCATCAATATGTTCGGGACCAACCACAATTTCACCATTCATCCAAATAGTATTGTGCAAAAAAGCTTCATGAGCTTTACCGAAAGAACCAATAGCGCCTTGGATATTGGCATTGGTCAAGTCAGCTCCCATGATGTCGGTTTGAGTAATATTAGCGCCCTTCCAATTGGTACTAATGAGCTTGGTCGCATTCAGGACAGCGTAGCTGAAGTCAGCATCACCCAACCTAGCCCCACTCAAGTTAGCTTCGAGCATATCGGCACGACTAAGGTTAGCTCCACTCAAGTCAGCCCCACTGAGGTTGGAAAAACTCAAGTTGGCACGACTAAGGTTAGCTCCACTCAAATCAGCCCTACTCAAGTCAGATCCCTCCAAATCAACCCCGCTGAAATCTCTCTCCCCAGCAGCATAACGCTCCAACAACTCCTCAGCAGTCATAACTTACCTCTGTTATGGGTTGCCCATCTTTGTGCAAAGTAAATTGCAGAGCAACTGGGTAATTGCTTCCGCTCCCTTAATGGAAGCGATGGCAACGTAAGTGGGTCAATTTCAGCTACATTCATTTATCCCCCTTTTCTCTGCTATATGAAGGGTTCCTATCATGATTTTCATCGTGTTTTTTTCTTAATGTGCGATATTCTCCTTTGTCTTTCGCTTCTCTAATTGCGGATTCGACCAGGTAAGCAGCAAGATTCGCTGTTGGGCGACCTTGATACTCAGCCCAAGCCTCTAATTCTTCATAAACCACATCAGGAATGGTTAAATTGACTCTCTTGCTCACGTTATCTTCTATCTTAATATTCTGTATATCGCTTCTATCGTACATTTCACGCTCTCAAAGTAGTCAAAAGGAACTTATTAGTACCTGATTCGTATTAACCATGTACTTCCATGCGTTATACTAACATTTATGACGCGGCTAGTAACGCTTAGTGACAAATTAGTTACTTTTTGGTTTATAGCGTTCCATCGCAGGACATGGATAACACTCACTGCAACCATGTCCAAAACATTGTGCAACACACGCGCAACAGCCTATGAACAGAAGTGTATAAAAAGTTGTTTTTAAGGGGAGTCTAATTACACCAAAACATTGAAATCTCAGGAAAAGAGGGGTTGTATCAAGTGAAATAACAATGATTTTCATTCAATTGTTGTCCAAGTTATCAGATAGGTGTCCAAGGGTATTGATACATGGTTCAAAGTTATTGACGTATCGGATAACTAAGAATTTGCAGATAGTCATCAACTGGATACATCACCACCGTATATCTATTTATTGGAGGGTAGCGATTAATATATGGCAAGCAAGAATTACTTAAAAAAGTACAGAAAGCTCAGAAGCCTTTACGAGCAGACTTTAGGGAAGAAAATCTCAGATATAACTTGGTACAGATTAGTTTCTTCGATGAAGCGTCATTTAGGGTTTGTAGTAGAAAATCCTTCAAGTGAAGCGATTGTCAAATCAGTTGCACAATTTAAGTCACGCTATAAGCGATTTTCGTTTACGAGTGAAGATTTCCAAGAGTGTTGGGAAGTTTTTAATAAGTATAGAAACAGCAATCAAACCTTTACTTGTGACTCGTTTCTATACGACTTGGCAAAAACATTAGAGATAACAGAAATACCTAGAAGCACAAAATATCACTGGTTTAGTCGCTGTGGATTGTCTTATTCAGCTAATAGAAAGTTCAGTAACGATGATTTCGCTTTAGTTGCACTTGGTGCTGCCAAATGGGCACTTAATAAGCGAATTGTTAGCTCAAAAATTAACATACCCAAACCTAGTATTGAAGTTTTAGTTATTGAATGAATATGACTCTGATTTGAATTTAAAAATCAAACGATTAGAGTTAATTCTTTTGAATTGATAATGGAATAACTGGAGAAAAACGACATGGCTACTACAAAATTTCAGAACAACGTTCGGACAAGGTTGTACAAGAAGAATTATCAGGGTTTTTCACAAAGTGATTTTTTAGAAGCTGCAAAATTTATAGGCTGCGATGACTTAGATAACCCTACCCACGAACAAATAAAAGCAGGGGTACAGTACTTGATTGATAAACATAATCAATCTCTAGAAATTCCCGATTCAGAAAATTTACCAGAGGCTTTGACAGAATCGGAAACTATTCAACAAACAGAAAATTCAACCGCAATTACCAATCAACAAAAAGAGCAATTAATAACAGTACAAGCCCAATCGTTGGGAATAGAGTTGAGCGAATCAGAAATCACAGATATTTCCCAAACAGTTAGCGATTCATTTACCGACTTTGTTAGTGCTGTAGAAACCATCAACTCATTAATCAAAGATTATGCACAAAGTAAATTTGATTCTATAGAACAACAAATCGATGCTAGTAATAACAACCTGCGCGACTACATTGATAAAAGAACTACTAGTTTGCAAAGAAAGAGTGTAGAAGGAGCCGTAACAACAAAGGAGATGTTAGAGCAAAAAAGCTCTAGTCTTAAAAGCTTCTCCAAAGCCCTTTCAGCAACACTCAAAATACAGTAGAGAACTACGCTTTAAAAATGTATTTCGGCTATTAGTAATAATAATTCCTGCCTTATTCCTAATAGATTACTGTTACCAATCAATCAGCTATCACTTCAAATACCAAGCCTACTTAGAAAGAAAAGACAGGATACAGCAATACCAACAGTGGATGCACTACCAATGCACAGAAATACTAACAGAAGAGAGGGTTAATCGTTGTGAAAAATACTGGCAAGCTGAAAAATCTGGTTTCTTCAAAATCGCGCCACCTAGAAAAACAACTCCGTGGAAAATTTAACGCTTCCACAAACTTAGTTTATAGAGCATTAATGGGCGATAAAAAAGCACTAAAGCTAATCGGTCAAATGGGTAATGATGGAGCAAAGATTAGCGAATTTGCACCAAAAGTTAAAGATAACATGATTGCTGCAATCAAAGGAGCAGAAGATTTAAATACAACTCTTGCAGCTATTTATAAACAAGCTGGAGTCAGTGGAGAACGCATCGAACGAGAAATACAATCAGCCACCCTCGCCGACGATAAACTAGCGAATCAATTAGAAGAATTAAACCTTGACTTTGAAGGAGCTAAAAGTAGAGAAGAATTGCGCCATAAACAAGCGGAAGAACATATTAAATTAAAAGCTTGGGTTGATAGACATATGATGACAATCGACGGCGAATACAAGATGCTTCAGGAAGAATTAAAGACAGAAGTAAGACAGCAGACAATTGATTTACAACACGATAAAGAACTAGGTAACTATTATCTTGATGCTGGTGATAATGCTAGAGATGATTTAAAACCCAAGAAACAATATGCAGGTCGTTCAATAATTCAAAAGATTAAAGATACGATTCTTGGATTTTAATCATAAGTAATTATGCTAGAACAATTTGACGAATTAGAAGAACAAGAGCAATTAGAAACTACACCAGATACTCAATTACCCAAAGACTTAATAGAGCATCTGGAAGAACGTAAAAAACATAGAAAGCAAGTCATTCAAACAACAGAACTAGTTCAGAAATATTTCATAAGTTGGTCATTAAGTGCTAGCGGATTTTTTCTCGCACGACTACTTTTATTAATCAACGGTGGTGCATCTCTATGGCTTGCAGCAGGTTTATGTTTTTCTATTTGTTCAATCAGTTCAATAGTTGGATTATCTGGGTTTAGAGCTAATTATAACGACGGATTTGAGGTTGAAGGAATGGAGAAACCAGTAAAAACAATTGGTGGATTTGTAATCGCTGCTGGAAGTACTTGGCTAGCAATTAAAGACTACCAATACTTCCAACAAATTACCGCAGACAGTGCATATCAAATCAGCGCTGATATTCAGACTATTTATCAGGAAAGACCTTGGTTAGACCCTTGGCTATCAATTGGAATTGCAGCAGGAATAGTACTTGGTTCTTTATTTATTATTAGCAGGAGATGAGTAGAAATAAGATTGAACTATCAGTAATCATTATATCAGCAGTAGTCGGTTTAACCGGCTTCTGCTTTTCTCATTCACGCCAACCTTACCCACTAGCTCAAATACAATTATGTCCAAAATCAGCCAATAAAAAAGAGAACATCTTAGCCGATAAAAAGAAAGCCAAAAAGCTGAAATACTACGACTTAAAAGCGCAAGAAAAATTAGATAATAAATATTGCCATCAAACAAGATATGTTCTTGCAGAAGAATGGGACAAATATAATAGCTATGGTTCAATTATTCCATATATGGGTAGCACGATTAGCTTAGTAAGAATTATCCCCAAAGATAATCCTTATCAGATATACGGTAATGTTGCATCTGTTGTCGGATTGTGGGGTATTTCAATAACCCTAGCTTCTCGTGTTTATAGACTTAAAAAATCCGATTACCAATTAGGAGAAGAAGAGAAAACTACAGCTTATTATAATTGGCAGCAACACCGACGCAAACGAGATATCAAACAACATTCCAATCAACTACATACAGATATTTTAAAAGACGGGTTAACCCAAGAAGACTTGCAGCAAAGAAAAGAATTAGGGCTAACCGATGATGAAAACGAAGCTATTAAAAACCAACTGCAATTAGAAGATTATCTCAAAGCCAGAGCCGTAAAACATTCAGAAATGGATAAACAAATTGCATCCAATCTACTAGATAGAAATAAAGCAGAGAAAGAAATATCTAAATTACAAAATAAAAAATCATCTCAAACCTTGGTTAATCAATCTAGTGACAAACAACTTGTTAATTCCTTAATAGAAGCCCTAAAGTCCCATGAAGACGGTTGGCTGTATTCTATTATCAAAAACGCTAAACCCCTATGGCTGATTGGTTCTCAAGGTAGCGGTAAAACCAATACCGCTGGTGCAATATCATTAATTAGAAAATACTGCTTTGATGCACCAATTTACCAACTAATTGATAGACACGCTACAGGAGAGAATTGGGAAGTATGGAAATTACTCGATGCTACCTTAAAAGCAGAATCAGAAGAAGAAATTGGACAGTCTTTAGAAGATGCAACTGATAGATGGTTACAACGAATCAAAGAAAAACCATCTACCAAACAGCAAATTATTATTGATGAATTTACTAACCTAAAGAAAATTGATAGCTGTAAAGATGCTGCAATGAAATTCTTCTCCATGCATCTTACAGATACTCGCAAAGCCAAAGAATACTTTATTGGTGTTAATCATTATTTTACCAATGAAAGCACCGTAGAAGGAACATTTGAAGCCAGAAAATCGGGCACAATTCAACTTAAAAAGTTTTCTGCAAATGGAGAAACACCATTATCTAGAGTACAAATTGTACATGGGTTAGTTGATGAGAATGGTAACGAATTGGAAGAAGTAGAAAGAACATTACCCAGTTGGTTAGAAGCGAATAATATTTATCAACATTTCAACGGTAAACCAATAGATTTTAGTCATGAATAGAATAAAAAATCAATTACAAGAATTCCAAGAAATAGGAATTTGGTATTCGTTAGCTTGCTTATCATCCTGGGCAACAGCTATAAGTATTAGCATATTTATTATTTCTGGAGTTGGATTAATAGCCTTTCCACTAACAGGGAATAAAACTCCAGAAACATTAAAAAAGACAAGTTATGGAAGCTGTGGATTTGCAATTGGGTTTATTTTATTAGGAGCAGGAGCAGCAGCCCAGGGGGATAGAGATACTTCATATATGCTGGTCAGATTAAGTAGAAATTATGATTCATATTTAGTAAAAAGCGGAGATTATTTATCCTGTCAGTGCTTGGGTTGTAAATATGCTTCGGGCGATTATTTGTTACCTTGCGCTGTTAATCCTAGTCTTCAAAAAGATGAATATTGTAGTTACTTTGAAGGGAAATATTAGAATACTTCTGTTGTGGATGAGTTTTAAAAATATTAATAATATGTAATTTTTACTTATCTATATCGCGCTAACTTTAGCGCGAAAGCAATTATATTATTACGAGTAATAGTAATCTAATACAAGCGATTAAAATACATTTTATAAATGTATCAACACAAGTAAAATATTAGTATCTGCATCTACAAAATAATGAAATAAAATTAACTAAATGACTCGCTTTATACATGACCAATTTGCCAAGGATTATCTAGAGGAATTACTTAAAGATTATGGAGAAGTTAAACCATCAGAAAAAGTTTCAGGAGAGATAAAAGAAATAGACGTTTTATTTACTCCTTCAGCACAGCAATCATCCAATTTACAAATATTAGGATTGCTTGGAAGATTTGCAGAATGTCCCGCAATAATAGAACCATTTCGTAATCCTGCTTCTACTGATGAAATATGTGATTGTATTATAAAATTATTGGAGGTAAAAGCTGAACTGCGACGAGAAGCTAAAGCAAATAAAACCAAACTTCAAGATTCAGAAATACCAAAATTGTGGGTTTTGACTCCAACCATATCCGAACCTAAATTGTCTAGCTTTGGAACTATTCAAAAAGAAGATTGGTGTACGGGGGTACATTTTTTACCAGAAGCCTTACGAACAGCAATTGTAGCGATACACCAACTACCAGAAATACCAGAAACATTGTGGTTAAGACTTTTGGGTAGAGGAAGCAAACAAGAACAAGCGATTATTGAACTGCAAGCGTTACCATTAAATCATCCGTACCAACAAGCAACACTCGAATTGGTTTACAACCTGCGCGAAAATCTGAAACTAAATCAAGATATAGAAGAAATTGATAGGGAGTTGATTATGAGATTAGAGCCACTTTATCAAAGAGATAGGGAACAAGCCAAGTTTGAAGGAAAACAGGACTTAATTTTACGTCAGCTAAATCGCCGTATTGGTGAAATTGATGCATCATTAATTGAGCGAGTTCGAGGATTATCGGTAGAACAATTGGAGAATTTAGGAGAAGCTTTATTAGACTTTTCTAGTGTTGCTGATTTAGAAGCTTGGTTAAATCAATAAGAAGGATAAATAATTGATTGTTAATTAAATTGCAATTAAGTCGGGGATAATAAATATCTTCGACTTTTTACCGAGCGGTTACTAGGAGAATTCTAATGCCTAACTGGAATGCAATTGAAGCAAGTTTTTTAAATCAACAGATGTCCCAACAATTAGGAGAATTGGCTGCGAGTTTGGCGCGTTTAAAATCTTGGAGTAAAAATAATGCCAGTAGTAGAATAATTCCGGTATTGCTCTCTGAGAACTTGTTATATGTCAATTTATTGCAGAAACAAAACCATCCCTACCATGTTGAATTAACCCAATTACAAGGATTATTACAAAGGTGGGTGAATCAAGTTAATAATTCAACCGAAATTGCTAATCTTGCCTCAATTGCTGCTACTTGCTCGGAACGAGTGTTGGATATGTCAGGTTTGTTAGTTGTAGCAGATTCAAAAACTGCTTAATACTGATTGATATTTTTTGGAGCGTATGGGTGCTGGTTGCGTAGGTGATGGGGAACTAGGGAGATATGCTCTCATTACGAAATCCGAAATTGCTTGTTGGGTTCAAAGCATGGAACGTAAATATACCGCAAAACAAGGACAATACTTAGCTTTTATTTATTACTACACCAAGCTCAATGGTTGTCCACCAGCCGAAGCTGATATGCAGCGTTATTTTAAGACAACACCACCCACGGTACACAGTATGGTACTAAATTTGGAAAAGTTGGGATTAACCCTCGCGAGTACCCGGACAAGCCCGCACTATTCGCGTTCTGCTACCAAGAGAAGAACTACCATTATTGGATTGAAAGGATAACCAGAAACGCCTTCACGCGCCCTAAATTATCAACCTTCTTGTTCATCATGAGGCTGATTCTTTGGCTTGGTGAAGGTGGGTACTTCGCGGGGGCGATTAACCTTTAGCGCTCTTAAAAGCAGATTATATCTCCTTACATTTAAAACGCTATAATTAACCGTTTTTCAAAATAAAGCTTTTTAGTTCGTTGCTTTTTCTAGAACTGCTAAATAGTCCCCACAGTCTATTTGTATTTTTACTATTTTTTATGAAAGATTCGGATAAATCAAGAGTTGTTTTAATAATTTGGGGCAATTGAATAGATTTATACTCTTTAAATTTATCTTCGCTATAGGATATAGAATAAACTTGATTATTTACTTGCTTAAATACAATGTGTAAAACAAATAAATTACCATATTTTATAACATCTCTTTTGATTTTACTATCTAGGCTATCTTGCAAGTCTGTATTTAATTTTTCTACCTCTCTCATAATTTCAATTTGTCTTAAAATTTGTAAAGCATCAACTTTTGGATTAAAAATATTAGTATATGGTGCTTGTGATGTATCCGACCATAGTTTACTGATATCTTGCTTAACTAAAATAACTAAATCAACATCATTGTTAGCACAAGCCAAAGTTACACTTGCCTCTTCTAAGTTATAATTGTTTTCATCTGGTTTAAAAGTCTCGGCGCTACGTTTATAATGGTAATTTCTACCCAGACTTTTAAATTCTTTGCGTATTCTTTCTTGCTCATTATCTAAAGCAACAAAATCTCTAACTTCTACACGGTTTTGCGTGTTAGTTGCTTTAGTAACTCTTAAGCCAAATGGTTCATTTTCACATTTGATAAATCGAATAAAAATTTCTGCATTTTCTAATGTTTCTCTTTCTTCATCAGTAGCATTTTCATATATTGCACCTATGCTACCTATTGTCTGGGCACCATTTACAATACTAATTCCTTTTGCAGTAAAATCTCCCTGTTTTCTATCTTTTTTTATCCCGATTTTAGTAATATCTTTGCATAGCACTGTTATTCCATTATTGAAGTACCAAAATAGTTCTGGCTCATTTTCTATAGTTTTAGTTATTTCGCTATTGACTTCACTTCCTCCAAGAAAGTCTCTTATATTCTTGGCGAATAATTTATTTTTATTTTCTAGCCACCATTCACCTACTTCAAATGCATTTATTTGACCATAAAAAGCTTGGTATGGTTCATCAACCTTACCCCAATTAGAAAGAGAAAATTCTAATTCTATATCTTCTTGTCTATGATTTTCAATTACAGCATTATAAGCTTTAGCTAAATCAAATATTTCCAGAGAAGCAGTGTCATCATGACTATCATTTAATTCTTCAATGCATTCTTCTAAAGTTTGTCTACCATGACTTGATAATTTGTCTCCTGTGTAAGCAATTACTATTTTGATTTTTAAACCAGGTGTTCTAATTGCTCGTTTAATTTCATCTTCTTTAAGTTTAACTTTATAGTTGAATTTTTTTGATTTTTTGTGTGTAAAGTAGTCTAATAAGTCAAAAATTCCGATTCTAAACTTATTTAAATCTCCTGTTGAAGGACAACTTCTACCAGTTTGTATCCATTTAGATTGAATTATCCATAATGTCTTTTGTTTAGGATTAAATAAGAAACCATCAATTCCATTATCATCTACTCCATCTACAATAGATTCTGCTGCCATATTCGTACTTACGTCAGCTAACATATGTAATGAATAAGCAGCTAATGCTCGACTATTAAAAGCATTTTTTTTGTCATTCGTTTTTTTGTTTTCATAGTCTGACATATCTATCAAATCTGCAAAAATTTCTTTAATCTCAGATTCGACTTGATTGATATGCAATGCTGTTTTTCTATCAGCCATTTATTCTCTCTCTAATTAATATAATGAATTACATGAAATTATGGGCAAATAGTACTATTACCTTATTTCTATTACATTGTTTGTGATTTGAATCATATGGATGCACGGTTGCCCTAACTAGGTTGATTTCTATGTACACCCTACGGCTTGCATCCGCTCATCACATCTCCTTTAACACAAACAACAAAAAAGCCCAGTTGATTTAACAACTGGGCTACACAAATTACAACGTCATATTACACAATTACAGAAAATTTTAATTAGCTTTCTGACAAACTAACTTTAACTACCTTGTTCTTTTCTTCCTCAGCTTTAGGCAGTGTTAAATTCAAAATGCCGTCTTTATATTCAGCGGTAACGTTAGTATTTTGAATTCTTGCTTTTAGAGGAATTACGCGCTGATATTTACCGTAATAAAATTCAGAACGAGTATCTTCTTTATGTTCTGTTTTACGTTCTGCAATTACCTTAACTGCATCTGCGGTAACTTCAATATCTACATCTTTCGCTTCCATTCCAGGAAGTTCGAGTCTTAGATGAAGTGCATCTTCAGTTTCAGTTAATTCGGCTGCTGGAGTTCTAAATGCTGGTGCTTGTACATCTTCAAAAACTCTATTCAACTGGTTTTGCAATGCGTTCATTTCTGCCCAGGGATTGTAACGTGTAATAGCCATATCTTTAATACTCCTAGATGGAAGGTTTACTTAATTAGTGAATTTAATTTGTTTCTTTGATTCCTATATTAGTGATTATCAAAAGTAGTGTAAATTCGGTTTTTATCACTTAATTAATCATGAATACCGACCAATTAGATAAGGCTAATTATCATGTTCGGTAAACTGCAAAAATATTGGTACGGATAACTCTATTAAAATACTTCCAATTTGTTATTATTTCTCCAATCTGAAGATATTTTTGTTGTGAATGATTTGGAAGAATAGCAATGCTATAAGAGCAATAAATCCGCTTGTTACCGTTCTTCCATCGGACACCCCAAGCGCACGGCTAAATTTTGACAATGTTGCGCTACCTGGGGCTGCAAACTCTCAATCGTAACCGGATTAGCTGGTAACTGTACTGCAAATGACCGTCCGGGATGTATTTCATCCCACATCGAACGCATCTGCGCTCCTCGTCCCTTACCCGGTGCATGGATACCAAAGCCAGAAATGATACTGCACCACACGGGTTGGAAGTGCCGTATCAGCACAGCTTCTCCCCAAGCAACGGGTGGCAACTGCCATTGCCACGACTGTAAAATCAAAATCCGCAATATCAAGATTATTTACTTGGCGGATGGAACTTCTATGCTCCCTTAAACGCCCTATCAAGCCTCCCGCAACGCTTCCCTTCCCAGTACGCTTACCTGGATTCTCCGCCTTCCCAATGTAAATCGGCATACAACAGGAGTGCTGATTAGCAGTTCGGATACCTGAGTACAGAGGAAGCTGTCCCCTGTAGTAAAGTAAATAGATACCAACATAGCCAGCCAACTCTTCTTTAAGTTGGTCGAGTTCCGTGAGAGGATAGCATTGCTGTCTAGATTGAAACTCGATTAACTGTTCGCGCAAGGTTGCAGGTGCCTGAAAAACCTCTAAGGGCATGGTAATTATAACTAGACAGCACTTACTATTTTGAGCCGACAGTCGATTTGTTGTAAAGCTCCCCACTGCCCGTATCTTTGTGGCAGACTTCACGTAAATGGTCGCGGATACTAGAAGCAATAAGATAAGCAAGGCTCACAGGTACAGCATTCCCAATTTGACGCATCGACTCACCCCAGGTACAGGGGAAATAGTAGTCCGAAGGGAAAGTCTGCAACCTCGCTGCTTCCCGTACCGTAAAATAACGCACTTCCCCAGTTGGCAAGGCAAGCATATTCTCACCACCAGGAACACCGTGTACTCCAGCTTTCAGAGTTTTAGCTGGCTCATCTAAAGGACTACCTGTGTGTCCTGGATAACTTCTCGCCCCTGGATTATAAACATGGTTGGGTATCGATGCAGCTATATCAACATTTTCAGGTGGTGGTAGGTCAGAAATAGCATCGCGGACAGTACACCAGGGAGCAGCCATTGTTCCCAATAAGTTTGGACTAAATCGTTCCAAACGCGATTGTATTTTTGCTGGCATTTCTGGACGGTCATTACTAGAAATACTGTGCTTATCCCAATACTTACCACTCACCCACTTATGCCAAATCAACGCTTCTTGGGTATGCGTTGGTTTGGGAAAAGACCAATTAGCATTTAAATCGGAACGGAAACCAACAATAAAAACTCGCTCCCGTTTTTGTGGTACGCCGTAATCAGCTGCATTGAGTAACCTAAAAGTAATCCGATAACCAAGGTCATCACTGATACTACTGTTGTGATGGCGTTCCAGCCGCGCCAAATGGTCAACCCAATATTCATCAGGTTTAGGCTCTAGTTCTGGGTGAGCAAGTTGTAGAGTAATATACTCAAAATAATTGATAAAATTTTTACGCAATAACCCCCGCACGTTCTCAATCAAGAAGGCTTTAGGACGTAATTCGCGTACAGCTTGAAAAAACCGGGGAAACATATCCCGCTCGTCAAGATAGGCACCATGCCTACCACCAATAGAAAACGGCTGACAGGGCGGACCACCAGCCAGTAAATCTATTTCCCCATTAACGGTAGAATAATCAAAATCCGCCACGTCCATTTGATGGACGCACCAGTCGCTAACAAAGGCAATACCTCGCTCTTGATTTTCGCGGATAGTGTGGCAGCTATGCTTATCCCGTTCGACGAGTGCTAGGTGACGGAAACCAGCCATAGCTGTTCCTATCGCCAAACCTCCAGCACCCGTAAATAACTCTACTGATTTCACGTTCAAGTAATAAAAGTTAAACTTTTGTGCCAGTATTGGAAATTATATTTCAAGAAATATCTATAATTTAAGTATTATTGAAAACTTTCTTCAATTTGAGGATAGTTCTGTTGTCGATGAGTTGGAAGAATAGTAATTCTATATAAAATAATACTTTGTAGCATAAGCTTTACCACATCGCGCTTCACCGGAAGCGCGAAGACTCCGACAATTCTACAAACAAAGCTTCTTCTATGCTGTCAAACTCATCACTACCCACCACCAATAAATCCAGATGTTACTAATAGACTTTTAACGCGGAAACGTAAGCTACATAAGTCTTAATCAGCCGTTTAAATGTGTTGTAAATACTAGATAATTTGCTACATTGCTACAATCAGATGTAATGTTAAAAGTCTTCATTACCGCATCCATATTACTAGAACGCATCCGCGCAGAAAGAGAAAAACTCCAACAACAAACCAAAGCTGCTAAAAAATCCAAAGGTAAAACTACCAAACGTCGGAGTAAAAGCACCACAGCAACCAGAAGGAGCAATTCAATTGGAATTACCGGGGATGGAGGAATAGGAAATTTATTTCACCCCTGCGCCTTTTTTTCAAGTTTCTCAATAATTTGATTGAAATATTCTTTAGTCATTCGTTCTAAACAATATCCGCTTATTTTACCCTTTCTACTATTAGCTTCTTTTAATAATAAATCCCTAACAGATTTTAGCCAATCCAATTCTGACAACAAATTTCCATTAATATCATCAAACTGATATCGTTCAGTTAATGCCCAACCGACACGTCGTTTGTCTTCAAATTCCATCTTTAAAAGTTTTTCTACAAAGACAGATGCTTCTATATCCTTTAATATCGGAACATCATAGTATATTTGTTCCGGAGAATTGCTTATACAAATCATTTTATAAAACTTCCGTGTATCATTCTGCATGATATCAAGTAAATCTTGAGCAGCACCGGGCATATTTTCAACCTTTGCTAACTCTTGAACTTTTTCAATATAAGAACAAAATTCTTTAAATTCTTCAAACTCTTTCCCTTGATAACCAAGCCCAGCATAAGCGCTTCCAATCATATCATCAGCAGAAACATATCTATTATCAGGGATATCTAACTCTTTACTATCTTTCAAATAATTAATATAAAGTTTTGACTCTTCAAGAATCTCTTCTTTACTTTTATGATATACTCCAATATCGGAGAACATCAAAAAAAGTCCCGTAATATGCTTAATAATTCCAAGTTCAATAAACTGTCTATTAACATATTCTGATTCTACTTTTTTAAGTAAATCAACAAACTCATCATCATAAAGATAGGAAAAGTGCCACAGTTTAACCCAATTAGGGGTGTTTTCATCGCGAAAATATATACTAGTTAATAGTAATGTTTCTAGTTCTTGGGTATTTAATTTTCCTTTATCAAAAAATGTTTGCCACCAATCCTTACCTAAAAATGGCTCGGGTAAATTCAGTTCGGAATATGTACGAATAATTTTTACAAGCTTAGTTTCTTCTTCATTATTTTGCTTTGTGGTTTCATTATATCCTTGGTGAGAATTAACTTGCTTACTCATCATAGATACGTATTCATCTTGCAATTTACTAATATGTATCGGAAGCATATTTCCACGTTTAATTTCAATAGAAAAAGCCATTAGCACTTTTAAAATGTCTTGAAGAATCTCTGGCTTACTTGTCGCTTTTTCTGGTAAAACTTCATAAATTCTATCAAAATCTAATATAATGTCTCTTAAGCATCTTAAATTTTCATAATTTGCTTTTTGATATAATGTTTCTATTAATTCAATATTATCAGATAGAAACTGACCACCATTTGAATCATTTGCTATAGTAATAAAATTCTTTAATGCACCCTCAAAATCAAGCGATACACCAAAAGTTTTTCCAATTAACTTTTCTTTAATAACTTTATAGCTAGTGTTGTTATCACTACTATCTTGTTTGAATAACTCATCTTCATTAGCAACGATAATTACTTTTAAATCATCGTGTTCTACAAAATTGTTAATATAACCTAATAAATTGCTAATATCTATTTTACAACGCTCTAAATCATCGAATATCAAAATAGTTTCATTGGTAATTTTAAGATATTCAGGGACGTTTATATCTGGAATACCAAAACTCCATGTTCCATCATCTTTACCATCATTATTCAAATCAATTTTTAATGTTCCTTTTAATAAACCTTTAAAAAGTCCTCCGGAAACTTTTCTTACTATTGCCATTTCCTTTGATGCCCAAAAAGGATTCAACTGCTGAAGAAAAGCTTCTCCTATCTCAGTAAAACTAGTTATTCCATTAAGACTGACATATAAACATTTTTGCTTTTTTGCTTTTAACTTCTCGCGGTACTTTTCAATAAACCATGTTTTTCCACATCCCCATTGCCCTTTTAATAAAACAGCGAACCCAGGAGCATGAGATAAACTACAGTAGTAATCCAAATACTCTTCAATATGGCTGTTAATTGACTTGTTGTCTTGAGTCATTTTGATTTCATCCTAAATACAGAACCCTTCACCCATCGCATACAAAACCAACGAAACATTTGATTGAGCAATTTAAACAATGTTAAGTAAATTTAATGCTAATCTTTAAGCGGTAAAAATATTATTATGAATTATGCCCTTTTATCAAGTAGATACCTTAAATAAAAAATTACAACTTATAAAACCTAAAAAATTCACTAACTCACAATGGCTAGAACGAGAACACCTACAACCTTTATTTAGAGATAATCCTCAATCCATCGACCCAAACTTATTCATTATCTCAGAAGAATTTACCAACTGGGAAAACAGTTCCCGCAGAATAGATTTACTCGCTTTAGACGAAGAAGCTAACCTTGTTGTCATCGAATTAAAGCGAGTAGAAGACGGCGGACATATGGAATTGCAAGCCCTGCGCTATGCTGCAATGATTTCAGCAATGGACTTGGAAGACGTAATTCACGCCCACGAACAGTTTCTTATAGATTTAAAAAAAGACCCCACCAACGCACGTTCAAATATTAATAAATTCTTGGGTTTAGAAGCAGAAGAAGAAGGATTGATTAGTAATACTCCCCGCATTATCTTAATTGCTCCTAGCTTCTCTCAAGAAATTACCACAACAGTTTTATGGCTCAATGAAGCCGGAATTGATATCCGTTGTATGGAAGTAAATCTTTACAACATTAACAATGAAGAATTCCTAAATATAGAACAAATAATTCCCTTACCTTCAGCAGAAGACTATCAAATTAAAATAAGAGAAAAAACCAATCAAGCAGTAAGAGAAGCATCCAACAAACAGCGTCGAGAAAAAAGCATCAAAACCTTAATAGATAATGGTATCCTCACAGAAGGTACAAGAGTTCAACTAATACGTTCCCCAAAATCCGAATTAGATTTTAAAGACGTTGAAGAAAAAGCTAAATATGCCACATTTGAGAAGACTTCCCAAAAATTCAAATGGGATTTTGACGAGCAAAGTTATTCTTTAAGTCATCTATGTAAAACTATTTGTCAACTATATAACGCTCCAATTGGTGCTGGTGCTTTCCCCGGTCCCGATTTTTGGGCTGTGGAAGGTGATGATAAACCACTATCGGAACGAGCTAAGGAATCGCTTTTGAATAATAATATTTAGGTATGAGCCTTCCCCTTCCCCGTACCTAAAAGTCAAATACGGAAGCGTACTGACGGTATTAATTCACGTCATTTGCGAATTGTATTGGCTACATCAAAAATCTGATGTAATTGCTTTTTTCCAAGATACTTCTGATTTTATAAAAACATAAATAAGCTAAGAAATACGTTTTTTATTGTTAAAATAATGTATCGGCATAAAAAAATAAAGCATACATAATAAAATTGCGAAAAATCTAAATAAAAGCTCCCAAACTTAGCAAATAAAAAGTATTTTTCAATTTATCCACAGTCAATTATTTTTTAAATATTCTCTAATCTTAGGAGTGAATTTTCGTAAGTTACGATTAAAAAAACTATTTAGTGACTGTATACCAATATTTAGTTCTTCCGCAATATCTTGCCACGATTTTCCCTGCGACCTTGACAACATGAGATATTGAAAACTAGCATTAGGATGACCTCGTATATAAGCATTCTCAAATATTTTATCTGGGTCTTCTTTTATAATTCGTATCAACTTTTCAGCATTTGATTCAAGTTGTTCATATTCATTAAATGCAGGTATTTGTTCTAGTAATTCATCTGGATAAGATAAAGTGATGGCTTTCTTCTTACAATCCCTTAAATTATCCAGTAACCTATATTTAAAAATTCCGTCAACCCACGTAATTACTGAACTAAGTTCGGGATTATACTTGTCAATATTTTTATTTATATATATTAAACATTGTTGTACAACTTCGTCATAAATGGTATTAATTTTATATTGATTATAATAATAACTATAATAACTATCTTTTTGATAAAAACGCTTATAAATTATATTTAAAAGCTGGTTTATAGCTATTTGCCGTTGCCTTGATAATGGTGGATGTTTTTGAGCTTCTATCGCAAGCTCGTTTAAAAGTTTATTTTGTTCTTTTTTGGACATGGCAATAAAGAAAGTGAAGCGACTAATAGATAGATAAAAGACCACTACTAAGTTCCTAATAAAAAACTAATAAAAGCTTTGGTAGTTAGGTCAATAGTGGTCTATTCGGCATTGCTAATTTGATGCATGAAAAAGGTTAATCGCACAACTAAAACCTTTGTCCCAGGTAGGCTCATTATGCTTACGGCATACCTGAGTGAGAATACTTCTGGAACATCAACGTTTTATACTGTGATATAGCTTCGCCATGCGCTCTAACTTAACGCCATTTTTATTCGTCTTCTTGCTGACTTCTTCTCATTAACTTCTCAAGGCTTTCACTGGTATCCCTATCGAGCCGACGGGAATCTGCAACAACGTTTGAGGTAAGCCCTACAACCGTGATAATTGTTCCCTCCGGTAAATTACCTGAAAACAAAAGCCCTACACCAACAACAGTGACCAAGGTATTTAGCAATATCACTGTGAGAGTGAGGTTAAAACTAAGACGGGCTTGACGGACGCGCTCCTTAATTATTATGTCTCGCTCTAGTAATGAGCGATCACCATAAATAGGAAGGACATTAGCAGAATTTGATAGTCGCAAACGCTTTAAAAGCCGAAAAAACAACCAATTATTCTTGGATGCACTTCGGCGTTCAACCTTATACGTTTTGTCATTATTCATTTTTATTACTGATATTCCTGTGTATCGAAGTTTTATCGAGCGGCTAACTCTTAATAGCTAAGTCTAATTTCTTAGCTATGGCGTGTCAATACACAAAAAGTCCTAAGTGGCTTGGTGTTTATAAAAATTAACAAAGTACACCAAGCCCCAAGAGGACTTTCTCAATTTATTTTTTATACACCCATTTCTCTCGACTGGAGGAGATGGGCTGCAAAGGTAAGAGTCAAAGTGGGTTATCCAATCCAAGTTAGCCGCTCGATAGGAATACCAGCTTTATTCAAATCCCTTCTACTTATATATCGGGTTTTGAGTTCCGGTTTTACGCAAAACCGGAACTATCGTTACAAAACTTAACAATTGATGGGAGTAGCCTAATATGCCCTTCTTATTTTGATGAGCCACAAACTGAGCCGCGCCCGCATGGGCGAACGTTTGAATGAATCTGCGAACTTCCTTCAACTCACAACTTTTATCCTAGAACATATATATACAATCAAAATTTCCTCTTTTATCCAGAAAGTTAAATATTGTCACAAACTTTCTAGACAAGCACGAACACTTAAATGCTAAATGTTAGTAATTTTGTTCTAATTAAGATAGGTGATTGACCTAGCGTATCGCGTACCTTGATATTGTAAGTTATCTATATGAGGATAAATATGCAGGTGTAGAAATGACGCGAGTAGAGCGCGAATCCATTAACTTTAAACTCCCCAAAACCTTAGCTGATGCGCTTCGGGACGCTGCAAAGGAACGCAACACCACGGCGACGGATTTAGTAATCCGAGGACTGCACCACATTTTAGGCAGCGTAGAAGGTGTAGAAGTAAGTACAGAAATCCGATTGCAGCAAGTAGAAGAAGATTTATATTACCTAGCTCACAGCATCAACGGGCATAGTAAAACACCTCAAACTGACAGCGCTCCTTCCAGTTCCGTCACAGAATCAAGAGTAACCAAAATTGAAGAAAAACTAGAAACCATCAACAACCGGGTAGCACAGTTAGAAGGAGCGTTAATCGCCATTCAGCGTAATGGGGGCGCATCAAACAATTACAGACGATACAAAAATTCGGGTAATCCCTACAACCAAAGCGGACGACCACCTCAAATAGAAGCTCTTGACGAACAAAAATTAGCGCTACGACTTAACGTTAATATTCCGACGCTGCAAGAAAAACGCGCAACCCTTGACAAGCAAGAGTTTGAGGAGTGGAGTAAGAATCGCGATCGCGCTAAATATATGTGGCAGTTTAATGAAAAAGATGGGCTTTACCATCCCAAAAAATAGTTGTGGGTTCGCGTGTAAAATTTTTTGAACAAAATGATAACTCAGGGGCGAAGAGCTGTACTCCAATGGTTTATTATTTCTGCATAGGTTATTTGTGGAAAGCAGTAATTTATGACAGCAACACAAGAAGAAGAAATCCTGAATTTACGGGCATTGAATTTAACACCCAAACAAATAGCTCGTAAACTAGGTGTCAAAGTATCAGAAGTTAGTTCAGTAATTCAAAATCAAGCACAGCAAACCAAATTAGATAGATTAGCAAAGGGAGAATTAGACCCCGTATATCAGTGTTTAGCAAGTGAGAACCTTATCCAATTGTTACCAGATATCCCATCAGAAAATAACATCAAAAAAGGCGTGAAAAACGATGATGATATCGCTCGTGGTTTAGGATTGGTGGTGATTTCGAGAGTTGCTAGATACAATCAAATCACGGTTTGTAGTTACCTTTTAGATATATGGTGCTTGGGTGTTAAAGATACCATACCGCCACGTACAATAGACAGGATAAAATTTAAAGAATTTGCAGAATTAGTATTCGACCCATTTCCCGGAAAACCTCACCCCGTTCCCCTTGAAGTTGCTCAAGGAATGATATTTAGTGCTTGCGAATACGCAGAAAACTTAGGGTTTCAACCACACAAAGACTTTGAGAAATCGCGTTCGCACATTGGAGTCGGGGATGGGACAATACGTATTGAATGTGGTCGTAACGGGAAACCATGCTATGTTGATGGTCCCCACGATGACCCTATAAAAATTATGAAAACATTGAAGAAAAGCAGAGGTGAAGGTAATTTTGATTTTATGATTGGTGGCGCACAATAGCGGAAGATGGTTTTTGAAAAACGACGGCTCCCGTTGTGATTTGCGCTCTTCGCAACGGTGACAAGCTCCGAATTGCTTCGCATCATCCCTGCTTGGTAAAATCCATTAAGTCCTAAAACTTCAACATATCAATGTCGTTTAACCCGTACCCAGACGATTGGACGGACATCTCTACATCAGTTAAAAAATCCGTACAATGGCAGTGTCAAAAGTGCGGTTTACAATGCATACGCCCCGGAGAAGATACTTCTAAACTGACACGCTCAGAACGGATGAAACGCACTCTACAGACCCATCATTGGGACAGAAATCCATCAAATAATTCTAAGAGTAATCTCGCAGCGCTTTGTAGCGGCTGCCACCTTTTATACCATCAAGGCGGTAAATCTAATATATCGCCAGGGCAATTATCTTTGTGGTAGCTAAATATGGATGATATTCAAAAACTAATCGCAATCCAAGAAGAACTCAAACCTGCTTGGCGAACAACTGGGAGAACTTTTCACCACAAACCATCCTCAATGGAAAGATGTTTTTGAAGACATTGGTGCGGCTGGGTACTACATTCAGGAAGCTGGTTATCGTTTGGAAGCAGCAAAAAGAACTTTACAGCATGATAGGGAAGAAACATGAAAGTTTCATTGGAAAAAACTTATCCAAATATTGATCGCTGGGTGTATGAGCATGAGGGGTGGATTGAAATTGGTTACGACGTAGATAGTCCGTTGAATTCTTTTGTACGCGCACTCGATTGCGGTGGAATGCTTTGGGAGGGGAAAGATAGTTATGACAGTTTGGATGAAGCAATGCAAGATTTAGATGCAGGGCTTGAAGCCGTATTGAAAGATATTTATGGCGATTGAGGAGCGCGAGTGCCCCTAAAAATCATCCCGCATCAACCTGACTCGTCTCAACGTGTTCGCACATAAGCTGTCCATCATTTTTACGCTTAAGACACTTGATAGTAACGCGCACATAGAAGCGAACTTTCCATCTGTTCTTCTATAAAATCTGCATACTTTTCAATTAAGAGCCTAGCTTGCTTTTTCGTCTTCCCTTCCCTGTGCCGACTCCAACATATTAGTTACCCCGATAAACTCTTCTCCACTTCCATCATCAATGGATTGCCGAGCAGCATAAGCATCCGCTTCCCTGAGAAGAACTAGTACATAACCCAACTTTTCTTCTTGTTTAGTATCAAATCCCGTCTTCTATAGAAGCACTCCCGAACCGAACCATTGAAACAATTATCTCCTAATGCCGTTCCTACTTCGACTTTTTTTGCAAGGATAAGTGCCTCCGTTATGACAACCTTGTGTTGCGCTTTGGAGCTAATAGCATTTAAATCAAACCCGACATCATAACGACTACGGATTAATATCGATTCTTGGTGAGGAATAAAGTCAAAAATAATGTAAAGTGGTGGTGAGAATGCACGTTTAAACAAGCACTTAACGCGCACAACCTCGCATATTCGACGATTTTCTTCTATGTCTGGTATCATCACGCTTCGCTCTATCACCTCTTTAAGTACAATTACGAGCGGTGATAGTAAGCAAATTCTCGAAGTGTTACTGACGCAAAAGCGCTCCGAACACACTCGCAGGGCTTACTCTCATGACTTGCGAAATTTCTTCAATCTCGTTGCTCCAGGTCGCGAATTAACATCTGACCTCGCCCGCGAGTTTTTATCGCTATCTAAGACGCAGGCGATATCGGTTGTGGTTGCTTACCGGAACCATCTTTTTGAGCAAGGTTTAGCGCCAGCGACGGTTAATCGCAGAATTAGCGCGATAAAATCTTTGGTGGAGATGGGGCAAATTTTTAGCATCTGCGATTACGACCTATCTGTAATCAAAAATGAGAAAATTAGACCGTATCGGGATACTAAGGGGATAGAGGTTGCAGAGGTTGTCAAGTTATTTGAGAAAATCGATACTGATACCCTTGCCGGAAAGCGCGATTACTGTATTATGCGGTTGTTATGGAGTAATGCTCTACGGCGCGGTGAAATTAGTGGTTTGGATGTAAAGAATTTTAAGTACAGTAGTTGTCAGTTGGAAGTTAGCGGTAAAGGTCGCAATGGCGAACGCGAATTGCATACAATTTCTCAAAAAACTGCTGTTTCAATTTACGATTGGTTGCAAGCATCTAATGCAACTGATAAGCCCGATGAACCAATTTTTATTTCTCTCGACCCGGTAAAATTTGGTAATAGGTTAAGTGGGGAAGGGATACGTTTAATTGTTAGTAAATATTGCAAGTTGGCGGGGATTGAAAAGCGGATGAGTCCCCACAGGGTTAGGCATAGCGCTATCACCGAAGCATTGAACCAAAATAATGGTAATATTCGGGCTACGCAAAAGTTAAGCCGTCATTCTGACCCCAGAACTGTGATTATTTATGATGATAACCGCGTCGATTTGCAAGGTGAATTAACCAGGATGCTTGACGATTTAATTTGATAATTTAGCTTTAACAGCTTTTGGATTGGAGTGATTTTACAATTAATATTGTCTACCAAGCTGAAACTATTGAATCACGCTTCCGCTCAAAATAATCCAAAAATGATATATGACTCAAGCCCAAACCGAACCCAAACTATATAGCTTTGATGAATTTATAAGCTGGTATCCCGAAAATTCCGAAGTCCGGTACGAACTGCATGATGGAGTGATTATCGAAATGCCCAAGCCAAAGGGAAAGCATTCAAATTTAACTGGTTCCCTTATCGAGCAATTATTGATAATTATTAGGCAGATGGGTTTTGGTGGCATCTGGACTATTCCCAGAGAATCTATAGTAAAACCCAAATACGAAAAATCGGGTTATGAGCCGGACATCATAGTTTTAAATAAAAAAGTTCTTGGAGCGGAACCCCGTTGGGAAAGCGAATCGATTATTCAAAATCCTGATTCTGTAAAATTAATCGTTGAGGTTGTTTCAACTAATTGGCGTGACGATTATTACAATAAGCTTCGGGATTATGAAGAAATGGGTATTGAGGAATATTGGATTCTTGATTACGCAGCGTTGGGGGCGAGAAAGTTTATTGGCAACCCCAAACAACCCACCATTTTTGTTTGTAACTTGGTTGACGGAGAATATCAGATGACTCCATTTACGGGAGATATGACCGTTGTTTCTCCGACTTTCCCTCAGTTCAACTTATCCGCACAGCAGATTTTTGATTTAGCTTAATAATTTGATTTGATACTTAACTATTTAAGCGTTGCTGCATGATTTCTCGTGCCATTTCATACTCACGTCCAACCAGGTAGGAGAAATGATAATAAGACGCAACATAAAATTCACATCCATAATTTTGGTAGCGTTCGGCAACGGCTAAAAACCCATAACGGGCATCCTGCACATCTGTAAACCAATTACTGAGATAGGTATCGAACAGAAATAAAGTTAGCGAATTTTTATCGGCGCTTGGATTTAAACGCAGTAAATACATATGGGGGTGGTGCGCTCTTCCAAGAGGTAAAAGTAATTCATATCCGCCAAAGTTCATAAATTCAGCCACTTCTTCTTCCTCATAATTCGCAGTACGCGAATTAGGTAGCAGATACTCCCAACGCATGAAAAATTCATGTTTAGCATCTAATCCGGGGTCAATGTCTATTCGCCAGTATTCACTTTGGCAAAGCTCTTCAACAACCGATGTAGGTAAATCAGCTACTTTCATTTATTTTCAAAAACTACTATGACTCAAATTCTGCCACAGGCTCCACGCTTCGTTAAGCCGGAAAATAGTGATGGAAGCATCTGTTTGGGGATAATGGCTGCGAACTGTTCGGAGCAAACCTTCTAATTCCTGGTCAAGAAGACAGGTTAGTCATATTAAATAAGTGCCTGAATAATATGCATATCTTAATTATTGCTTGCAATGCCCTCAACTGGTAATCGCGTCTGTGGTTAATATTGGCATTGATATTACAAACTGATTACAAAATTAAATTTGTTCGGGCTAAATTTCCAACCTGGGAACGACAACGCGACAAGCCGCAACCAGCATTAAACAAAGAACAGCAATTTTCTCAAAGATATACGGTTTCAGCGCTCAACAGAAGGAATATTACAATTATTCTACCTGGTAGAGACATAGATTTAAAGTATTCTTTTTTATCTTTAGACGCTTAAACAGCCCTAATACAAAGCAATAAGAGAGCAAACCAGTAACAGTTGCCCAATATTTATTCCAAAAAAAACTTGTAGTACGGTGTTGACACTTTGTAGTATACTATGTAGTATAGTATTACAGAGCAACACAGCTACTACAAAAAAGCTGATATTGACTCATCCGAACCATGACAATTAAATTGCCACCTTAAGGGGATGTAACGGGCGTTGGTTTAGAGTGCCTGTCTGTCGAACAGGAAGTCGCGAGTTCAAGTCTCGTCATTCCCGTGTAGCCTTGTGGACGGCGTGTGTAAGTCGCTCTGGTTCTCAAGGGAGAAGCAGGTGCAACTCCCGTCAAGGCTTCTAACTGCGTCCAGGTCGCCTAATGGTAGGGTGTTGGTCTGCAAAACCGATTGTGTGAGTTCAATTCTCACCCTGGACTCCAATCATCGCAGTGTCACCTAATGGTTAAGGTACTCGGCTCATAACCGAGGATATGCGGGTTCAAATCCCGCCACTGCCACTAATGCAGAGATGGTGTAATGGCAACACCACAGTCTCCAAAACTGTTGTTCTGGGTTCAAATCCTAGTCTCTGCGTTATGGTGCCGTAGGCAAATTGGTTAAGCCGTCTGTCTTTCAAGCAGGAGATTGCGGGTTCAAATCCCGTCGGCACTGCCTTATGGGTCGGCTCGCCTATTGGTGTAGGTAACGGTCTGTAAAACCGCCGCGTTCCGCGTTGCGAGTTCAATTCTCGCCCGACCCTTTGTGGAGAGGTCGCTATTGGCAAAGCAAGCTGTTTGCTAAACAGTCGTGGGTGTAAGTCCACTGTGGGTTCAACTCCCTCTCTCTCCGCCTGAGAACGTGGTGTAACCGGATAACACGTCAGTCTACGAAACTGAAGACTGTAGGTTCAATCCCTACCGTTCTCGTTACATGGGAAAGATGGTGGAATGGCTGGCCCCTCGATGCTGAATTGAACCAGTTCGTTTGACAATATCCATCTTTCCTCTTTTATCCCCCGGTAGCTCAATTGGTAGTAGCGCCTGTTTGAAGCACAGGAGGCAGTCAGTTCGATTCTGACCTGGGGGACTGTTCATTCATTGCCCTATAGCTCAACTGGCAGAGCAAGCGGCTGTTAACCGCGAGGTTGTAGGGTTCTCCCAAAGGGAGACGCTTCGCGAACGATTCCTACTGGGGCAGTTATTGGGAAGTAGGCAAATAGGCAAAGCCGTCGCACTTTGAATGCGAAGTTTTGGGGGTTCGATTCCCTCCTTCCCAGCTTAGGCTCCTGTAGCCCAATTGGAAGAGGCGACTGTCTCAAAAACAGTCTATGTGTGGGTTCAATTCCCACCGGGAGTATCAGTATGCTGCTGTAGCCCAACTGGAAGAGGCGCTGGTCTTAGAAACCAGACGTTGTGGGGTTCTCCCTTCGGGAGACGCTAACGCGAACGACTCCCACCAGCAGTATTATCCGGGTGTAGCGCAGTTTGGCAGCGCATCTGTTTTGGGAACAGAGGGTCGCAGGTTCAAATCCTGCCACTCGGATTCATGGGTTGTTAGCTCAGTTGGCAGAGCATCTGCCTCTTAAGCGGAAGTGCGTAGGTTCAAACCCTACACAACCCAATAAGCCCCTGTAACCCAATTGGAAGAGGTGCCAAACTTAAAATTTGGAAGTTGCTGGTTCAAATCCAGTCAGGGGTATTGCGGCGACAAAGCTGTCACCGTGTTTAAAAGTGCTGGTGTGGCTCAACGGCAGAGCAACTGATTTGTAATCGGCTTTGTTGCAGGTTCAACTCCTGTCACCAGCTTCAATGCGATTGTGGTGTAACGGTCCTCTTATGAGGCTTCCAACCTCTCGGTACGAGTTCAAATCTCGTCAATCGCTTTGATAGTCCCGTAGCTCAGTTGGTAGAGCGCCTTCCTTACAAGCAGGATGTCACAGGTTCAAGTCCTGTCGGGGCTACCAATTTATAGGAGTGTAGCCTAATGGATGAGGCAACCGTCTTCTAAACGGTTTCATGTGGGTTCAAGTCCTACCACTCCTGCTTTTTGGGGTTATAGCTCAATTGGCTAGAGCATCCGCCTTGCACGCGGAAGGTTAGGGGTTCAAGTCCCCTTGACTCCACTGTGGTGTCAGAAGTCAAAGTGGTCGAGACGCTTGTCTGTGGAACAAGTAATTAGGGAGTTCAAGTCTCCTCTGACACCCGTTTATGGAAGGTGCCGCTGAATGGACGGCAACCGGTCTTGAAAACCGGGGTAGGGTAACACCTAGGGGTTCGATTCCTCCACTTTCCGCCACCACCAGAAGCCGAAAAGTGAGGCGCTGTGCTGATAACACAGACATAGGAGGGGCAGTACCTTCCTGGTGGATTACTTATACGTAGTAGTGGAATTTACACACTTAATTACTACATTACTTAAATAAGAAAAAATCAGCAGTATCGGGTGAATCCAGAAAACTGCTGATGGAATGGTGTGTATAGTTAAGCGAGCGATAAAAAAGAAAGATAAATCTTAAATATAATTAGGAGTTTTGAATCAGTGAAGCGAGCAGTTGTCAGGCACGAATAGATATTAACTGACAACCGTCAATCATTAAGCACCTTGCAATCTAGCAAAACCAAAGGTAACGTTAAATTCTTCACACCAAATCGCCACAGATTTGAAGTCATCTAAATCAAAGTTGGCGGGAATTTCGTAACGTTGAGCGCCATCGAAGCGTTGTAAGTTAGCCAGAGTTACATAATTTCTTTCATTCAAGTTAACTGGTACGGTTGAATTGCGATGAAGAACTACTCTTACCTTCGGACCGCGTGCTGTGGTAAATCCTTTACTAAATTCCAAATAACGTTTACCGTTGACGTTAACAATCTTAGCTGTACCGTTGGTGGGGTGGTCTTGTTCTGTGGTCACGAATCTACCGGATGCAATCAGTGACTGGGATTTTGCTGCAACTCTAATACTTTGTCCCGCTCTTTGAGCTTCGGCTGGTTGTGCGTTGAGTGCTAACTGTCCGACGCTGCCGAATAATACAATTGATGCAATTCCGAATCCAGCTAATTTGTTAAATTTCATCTTCCGTTACCTCTTGTTGGGGTTTGTTGTTTCTCCGTCCTTAATTACTAATATCGGGGATGAAACTGAGGTGGTAATGATTGGTAACTGAAGGGTTGATAAGAGTTATCTGAGAAAACTGAGAAGGTAAATTTATTTATCCAACAAAGCCTTCACCTTCCTTACCGTATTAACTGAAGCACCCGCCTTTTGTGCTGCTTTCCTTAACGATAGTCCTTCATTTAATGCAGCTACTATATTCTGTGATGATGGTTTGGCTAAAAATTCCTCATCCGTTTCCGAACCAACGGGACGACCAATATGAGTACCCCAATATGCAGCTCGTTTCATTCCCGTACTAATTGCTATCGAACGGCGTTCTTCCCTCCAATGTTCTTCTAGAAGTTCCTCAACTACACTTGGTTTACCTGCCAAAATCTCGGATTCATCCTCTGACAGTACCTTCTTTTTCATCCTCCGCAAATCAGTCAGCGCTTTTTTAGCTTCCTGTGGGTCTGCAAATTTATAGTATTCGGTAAAACTGCCAATGGGGTAATTGTGTGGAGCGTATCTGTATTTGAAATATTTCTCAACATTTCCTCGATGTGGTCTTTGAAGCAATACTTTAATTGAGCAAGTGCCTTTTGGTTTGAGCAAATCTTGTTTAATTTCCGCTACTCGTTCGGTAACATCGCGAGTGGTAATCCCAATTTTGTAAAATGTTTCTTCAAGTGCATCAATTTGAAGGTAGTAAAGAGTATTAGATAAAATCTTCTTTAGCTCGGCCCGAAATATCTGTAAATCGCTGAGAAATTCATTAAAATTAGATTCCCCATTTAAAAATGCAACCCGCGCTCTTTTATCTAATTCCTGCAATTTCTCTTCAATAAAAGGTTCTTGCACTTGGTTAAACAGCATCAACGATAAAGCACCCACCGGAATTTTACCCAGCTTTGTAAACTCATAGCGACCTCTAAGACGGTAATCGTTATATTTGAGCAAGTCTTTTTTAATGAAGACTGATTTAATTTCGCTCTCGTAAATTCCTTTATCAATACAACCGTACTTATTCCAAAGTTGTTTTAAGTGTTCTAACTCTTTACCAGTCAAGGATATATTAAAGCTATCGTACAGTGGTAAATTGGGCGCTTCCCTACTTTTACTAGCGACTTCTCGGCAAGTTTCTCCGTCATGAGCAAAGTGATGCTCCTTCACCCGTCCCTTCTTGGCTGTCAGCTTTCCCCCACAGTACGGGCACCTTAATTGGGTTTTACCCCTGGGGGAATCTTCAATTGCTACAAGATTATTATCTTGGTTAACGCCGTATCTAAGCCACATGGAGCGCACCCTTTATTTGACACACTCCATAATTATATTTTGCCATTACCCGCAACCGTGCTTTACGTCTTGGACATTGCCCCTCATGGTAAACATACCCGCTCTAAAACACGCAACGATAGCGGGTAGATGAAGTTTATTAGCATCCTGGCAGAAGAAAACTACAGTCCTTATAATGCCCTGCGTTATATTCATTGATAGGCTTAACATATAAGTCCTATAAAACAAACTTTATTTCAAAAACTTTACAAAACGTAAAATACACGTTAATGTATAAATATAGGTAAGCAAAAAAGCTTACTGATATATATATAAGACAAACGCAATTATCTGAACCATGACAACCACATTACAAAGACGCGAGAGCGCCTCTGCGTGGGAACAGTTCTGCGGATGGATCACCAGCACCAATAACCGTTTATACATCGGTTGGTTTGGTGTCTTGATGATTCCTACCCTACTATCTGCAATCACCTGTTTTATCATCGCATTCGTAGCAGCACCTCCTGTTGACATAGATGGTATCCGCGAGCCTGTTGCAGGTTCCTTGATTTACGGAAACAACATCATCT
>JAHCMI010000088.1 GCA_019192545.1 Rivularia sp. MS3
AGGGGGAGAGTGGGGGAGTGGGGGAGTGGGAGAGTGGGGGAAGAAAATGTTTTTTATATTTACGATATGCCCATCAAAACTAAAGGGACAGACTATTAGTGGTTTGTCCCCTAAAATATGATGGGTGAATGTCCCATAGGACATACCCTTCCTTCTTTATTGCTTAAGAGAGGAGTGCTTTGAGTCGGGGTAAGGTATATCGGTATTCTATACCAGTGACAAATGCTATATTTGTCAACAAAAAAAATCAAAAATTTACAATTTGATATAAATAAATTTATCGGTAGATGTTCATGAACTGTAATAATCAAATTTTGATTGGCAGCTAGATATAAGACTTAATTGTATAGCAGCTAATAACGGCTATTGATGAATCGAACCATCGGGCATAATTGCTCCAGATAAATTTGCACCAATCAGTTTGACAAGTAGGCGATCGCCCGAACGAATTCTAGCTCCTCTTAAATCAGCACCGCGTAAATCGGCACCACTCAAATCAGCACCAATCAAGTCAGCACCTTGCAAATTAGCTTCTTTCATATCGGCTAAAAGTAAATTAGCTCTAAACAAATTAGCATCGGAAAGATCGGCACCTCGTAAAACAACTTTATGCATAAAAGCATCGCTGAGATTGGCACCATTTAATTTTGCATAGCTAAGATTCCTTCCGGATAAATCCCTTCCTTTGAGATTAGCCCTAGTAAAATCTTGCCCGCTCAAATCGTACTTTTGCGAAGGGGCTTGATAACTTCGATTCGGTTGAGGCGTTGACTTAGGAGTCCATTTTTGCTGATAAGGTGCATAGGAATTCTCCCTACCATTAGGTGCAGCAGTCTTTTTCGGTTGCTGATAAGGTGTATAAGCATTCTCTCTAATACTAGGTTCAGGAGTTTTTCTCGGTTGATAAGGCGCGTTGTTAGCAGGCTTCGATTTATATTTAGCCTTAACAGAGCGCAATTTTTCCCGAGCTTCATTAATTTGCTGTAACTTTCTGCGTGCTTTTTCTTGCAACCGATGTTTTTCTTGAGGAATCCGATCCGGGTGCCAAATAAAAGCCAAATCCCTATAAGCCTGGTTAACCTCCTCAAGCGAGGCTCCAGGCTCCAATTCCAACACTCTATAGTACCGCTCCAGTTCTCTCATAAGGCGAATTGAATGGCAAATCTACTGCCATTATGAGTTATTCAGTCGTGTATTTGCTTAATTGTTTGTCAAATTTTGTTATTATGCTGCCATCCTGGTTACAAGTAACTATTTAACAAGACCTAATTATTACGATAATAGTTCGCAATTGCAAGAATGGAACAGTTATCAGTGAGCAGTGAGCAGCGAACAGTTCACTGTATTACGTTCTTTAAAGTTATGTAGCCTTTTGACTACAAGGGCTAGGGCGCTGGGGTAAACTAGGCCTTGATTATTATTCTTTCAATAGAGTTGAACGCTCAGAAAGGAGTTTTTTTAAATGTCTCATACCGTTAAAATTTACGATACCTGCATTGGCTGTACTCAGTGCGTTCGGGCTTGTCCCACAGACGTATTAGAGATGGTACCCTGGGATGGTTGTAAGGCTCAACAACTAGCTGCTTCCCCCCGTACCGAAGACTGTGTTGGTTGCAAACGCTGCGAAACAGCTTGTCCTACTGACTTTTTGAGCATCCGGGTTTATCTTGGTGCTGAAACCACCCGCAGTATGGGATTGGCTTATTAATTAATATGGGTAATTGGGGATAGGTCAAAGGTCAAAGGTCAAAGGTTAAAGGTTATAATTTTTCTCCTTGTCTCTTCCTCTTGCTTTCCGCCTGTGCCCAATGCCCAATGCCCAATGCCTCTCGGGGCATACTGTGTCAAATAAAGTTTTAATTTACTCCGTTTTCCTTGGCTTAACCGTGAAGTATGTGTTAACTACTATAACCAGTTGAGTCATACTGAAAACGGAGTGGTGTGAATTATGTGCGGAATCGTTGGTTATATCGGTACGCAGGTGGCGACGGAGGTTTTACTCTCGGGTTTGGAAAAGTTAGAATATCGGGGCTATGATTCTGCTGGAATCGCGACGATATCTGAAGGTGAAGTAAGTACTGTTCGGGCAAAAGGTAAGTTACATAATTTACGTTCTAAGTTAGAGCAGTTGGAAAATCCGGCGCGTGTTGGTATCGGACATACCAGATGGGCAACGCATGGTAAGCCGGAAGAATACAACGCTCATCCCCATATGGATACTGCTATGCGGGTAGCGGTAGTCATGAATGGTATTGTTGAAAATTACCGCGAGCTACGGGAAGAATTAAAAGCTCAAGGGCATGAGTTTCGTTCGGATACCGATACTGAAGTTATTCCTCATTTAATCGCTCAATTTCTTAAGGAAGAAGTGGCTCTCGGGGAAACTTATCCGGATTTGATGTTTTATGAAGCAGTACGCAAAGCTGTCAATCAGTTAACTGGTGCATTTGCTGTTGCTGTTATTTGTGCTGATTTCTCTGACGAAATTATCTTGGTACGCCAGCAAGCACCTTTGGTTATTGGTTTTGGGCAAGGTGAATTTTTCTGCGCTTCGGATACTCCGGCGATTATTTCTCATACCCGTGCGGTGCTAAATCTCGATAACGGGGAAATGGCACGTTTAACGCCTTTGGGTGTAGAAGTTTATAACTTCGCTGGGGAAAGATTGAAGAAGCAGCCCAGATTGCTCAACATGAATCCCGTCATGGTGGAAAAGCAGGGATTCAAGCACTTTATGCTCAAGGAAATCTACGAGCAACCAGGTGTGGTAAGAGCTTGTTTGGATGCTTATTTCAGCCATCAAGATACTTTAGACTATACAAATTCTCCCGTAAATTTAGGCTTACCAGAAGAACTTTATACAGATTTAGAACAAATACAGATAGTTGCCTGCGGTACTAGCTGGCACGCGGCATTAGTCGGAAAATATTTATTAGAACAATTTGCGGGAATTCCCACTCAGGTGCATTATGCTTCAGAATTCCGCTATTCTCCAACGCCTTTAACCCCCAATACATTGATAATTGGCGTAACTCAATCCGGTGAAACTGCCGATACTTTAGCAGCTTTATCGATGGAGAAACAACGACGAGAAGCCAAAGAAGCGAAATTTCAACCCAGACTTTTAGGTATAACAAATCGTCCCGAAAGCAGTTTGGGATTGATGGTTCCCCATATCATTAATACCCTTGCCGGAATTGAAATTGGTGTAGCGGCAACAAAAACATTTACGGCTCAGTTGATGGCGTTTTATGCATTAGCTTTAGACTTAGCTTATCGCTGTAAAACCGTTCCTAGCGAAAGAATAGTCGAGATGATTGCCGGATTGCGAATGATTCCCAAAGAAATTGAAGAAACTCTTAAAAAACAAGAACAATTAACCGAACAGTTAGCTCACGACTTCACCGAAACCAGAGACTTTATATTTTTAGGAAGAGGAATTAACTTCCCCATCGCTTTAGAAGGCGCTTTAAAATTAAAAGAAATTAGCTATATTCACGCCGAAGGATATCCCGCCGGAGAAATGAAACATGGCCCCATCGCCCTTTTAGATGAGAAAGTTCCAGTTGTCGCGATCGCCATGCCGGGAAGCGTACATGAAAAAGTGATTTCCAACGCTCAGGAAGCCAAAGCCCGCGATTCTAGATTAATTGGAATTGCACCTGCCGACGATGGAGAAGTAGCAGAAGTATTCAACGATTTAATTCCGGTGACAACCGTTGATGAATTGCTTTCACCAATTTTGACGGTGGTACCTTTACAATTGTTGGCTTATCACATCGCTGCTCGTCGTGGTTTGGATGTGGATCAGCCGAGGAATTTGGCTAAATCTGTTACTGTTGAATAAGTGTAATTACTGAAATGATTAAATTTGTCGAAAGATAACACAGTTGTACAAATTCTCCTATAGGTAACTACTATATCACCTGTAGGGGATTTTATTTTCTTCAATCATATATTTGATTAAAGTCTATTCTTGCTCAAATTCTTGAGATTTAAATTTCAAGACTTTACAGTTTTCCGTGACAGTACGAATTACATTTTCTGGTATACCATCGGGAACGTTGACATGAAGTTCGAGGGAAATTTCAACTTCCGAGCCTACCAAACTGGTAAAGTGTTGAACTACCTCATCTGCTATTTGTCCTACATCGCGTTGTAATCGTAATGAATCTACTTTAACGGTGCCGTAAAAGCGCTTGGGGGGAGTTGTTTTAGTAGCTTGAATATTGCCACCGTTTGGTTTTTTTATATCATCTATACTACTAGTATTTCCGGTGTTCCTTGGATTTTGTATTTCGTAATCTCCAGTTTCCTCAGCAGCTTGAGATGATGGAGTTTTAGCTTTAGCTGCTGCTTCTACATCTGCTGTTAATTGACGTTGTGCAACTTCTGGTTTGATTATCAAGCTTTGAGTACTCAGAGTTACATTAATATGTTCTGCTGTTTTTAAGTTAAGATAGCGTCCTCTGGCTTCATCCCAACCATCTGCGTAAGCAAAGTTGTCTTCTAATAGTAAGTTTGCAACACCTTCTTCCACTGCTTTTAAAAGTACTTTTTCGTTTTTAAGACGCGGTAAATAAAGATAGTTAGCTAAATATTCCCACAGTTTTTTCAGGTCGAGATGGTTTACGTTACTCCAAAGATAGGTATCAAGTGCTTCTAAACGCAAACGAACGGCAGAATATTGAGTAATTAAATGTTCCTCATGAATAGCTTTGCGACTTGCTTGTAATATAGGCGAATCATGCTTTTGTAAGCGAATATCCAGCCATTCAACTATATCGTGGGGGTCTGGTTGTTCTGGTACTAATAACCAAATGTAGGTTTCCTGAATTAAATTTTTAACGTCTTTATCGGTTTGTTGCTGTTTGGTTGTTGCTTGTTTGCTTTGAAATACGTCTAAATTTAATGATTCTTTTTCTTGCAGAATCGAGTTCCAGGCTAAGTACTGACAAATATTTCGTTCCAATAATTCTAATTTTGTTTGGTCTGGTGCAAGGAACAATAACATATTTCTGCAATAGCGAGGACTTGCACCTTTGTTATTTAGTATTTCCTCTGCTTGAGATATTGCTTTAGTATTATTTTGTTTTGCTTTATGAGAATGTTCTGGTCTGAGAACAACTAATCTCACCGATGCTTCATCGGGAATATCTGCTGTGGAACTGGGAGCAATATGTACGCTAGTAAATTCGCCACGTTGTTTATCAGTTCTCAATCTGCGAATAATTTCTTCCCAGACTTTATCGTTATCTTGCTGAATTTGTTCTGCGCGTTCTTGGGCTAATCGAGTTACGCTTGGTTGGGTTGAGAACCAATAGCGGGTATTGTCGATATAAAGGTGTGTGGCTTGGTCAGTGAGACGACGGAGAGCATCGCCAAATGTGGAAGCTCTTTCTCCCGGCTGGACGCAACCTAGTTTGATACGAAGGTCTTCTAAACCGCGATTGGTAGCCCGGAAGGTAGGGGCTGAACCAAGGTATATTGTACGAGCAACGCGACGACAAGCTGAATAACGTCCGAGATTTGGGTTGTTTCTGTCGCACGCTAAAGGTAGTGAATTTACTCCGTCCACGTCTTTTTCAATTACGGGAACCCAGTTGTCTTCCAAGTAGCGAGTTAATTCTTCTCGCACTCTTCCGTCGTCTATTGATATACTCGCAGGCATAATTAATAAGCTTTTATCTTGCGCTTCCCATAAAGAATGTATGACTTTTGCCATTAACCGCAATACACCCCGCGTGCGCTGGAATTTATCTAAGGTTGACCAGTCTTCGTAAAGTCGGTCAAATAGTTCGGGATGAATGGGATATGCTGCTTCTAAACGTCGTTTGTAACTTGCTTCCCGACATTCAGAAGGAAATTCCTGGGGTTGGGTTTGATACATTTGTCCGAAACCTTGGACTACAGCATCGCGAGCAACGAAGTCACTTTTTTCGGTGATGGGTTGAAATAAGCGTCGTCGCACGATTTCAAAGCTTTCTTCTGCATTCGCAGGTCGCCAAGGAGATTCTACACGACCGATAGCATTTTTTAACCTGCTGAGTGCTTCTTTACCCCTTTCTCCACCGATTTCATTATCGGAAGCGGGGATACTAACTACTAAAAATGTTTGATTGGCATTTTTGGCAGATTCGCTTAAAGTTTGAGCAAAGGTAAAATGAGTATCGAAGCTGCCACCTGGTAAATCGTTTTTATCATGTAGCTGACGAGCATAAGCTACCCATTCATCAATAAGAATTAAGCATGGTGCGTAGCGATTGAATAGTAAACGTAAAGTATCGCCGGGATTGGTAGAAGTTTCATCAGTTTCCCGAACCATTTCATAAGCTTCTCTTCCACCCAATTGCCAAGCAAGTTCTCCCCACAAAGTACGAACAACAGTCCCATCGCTTTTACGTTGCGGTTGACCGGGAGAAATTTTATTACCTACCAATACTGCTGTATTTACTGTTGTAGGTGGTTCAACTTTGGCATCTTCTAATACTGGCTCTAATCCGGGTAATTCCGAAACGGGAACACCCATAAACAAATGGTACAGCGCCAGCATCGCGTGGGTTTTACCACCACCAAAATTAGTTTGTAGTTCAATTACAGGGTCGCCACTATCACCAGAAAGACGACGTAAAGCATTTGTTAAAAGTAATTTTAATCCTTCTGTAAGGTATGTACGACTAAAAAATTCTGTAGGAATCCGATATTCGTCAGAACCTTCATTTAAATAAACTTGCCAGAGGTCGGCAGCAAATTCCGCTTCTTGATAGCGACCGCTAGCGATATCGGGATGAGGTGTGACAATTTCTCGCCAAGGCTTTAAACCTCCTGTAGGAGTACCTTCTAGGGGCTGATTTGCTACGCGGCGACTTTCTCGACGGGCTTGTTCTGCATAGCGAACGCGCAATAGTTCTTGCTTTTGCTTTTCGACTTCATCCGCTTGTGAAGCACAAATTGAATTTAGTAACCGCGCAATACTATCAAGAGCGCGATGAGTATCATCGGTAGAGAATGGCTCGTTATGCGCCCAGGAATTTCGTGTAAATTTTAATTCCCCGACAAGATTTTTTTCAAAGTTACCTAAAGTATTTTTGAATACGTCACGCCACATACACCAAACAACGTGGAGTAGTTGACCAACATCTTGTTTAAGAGTTTGTTCGGTTTTGCGGCGTAGGGTACGGTCTTCTGAAACATAAGGTGCAGCAGCAAGTACCCATCTATCGCCATGAATATCGCGCAATTCTCTTTCTACAAAAGGATACAAGCCATCTTTTAAAAGGTCTAAGGCTCGACCTACTCGTTCGCGGTTACTAAGTGCCATAGTTTTTTATAGTGGTTATATAATTTGCCCCTCACTCCTGCCCCTCTCCCAAGGCTTTGGGAGAGGGGTAAGTATTACTTTGCTTGTTTTTCGCCTTCTCCCAAGGTTTCGGTACGGGGGTGTTCGTTATTCTTTATTTCTTGCTCCCCTTCTCCCAAATTGGGAGAAGGGGTTGGGGGATGAGGGGAGAAAGCTTGACGAATAACTTCCAACGCAGCAGGTAAATTAGTTTCCACTAATTCACTACTAATACGTACAAACCGCAATCCCAATGATTCAAGTAACTGCTGACGCTGTTGGTCTAAATCCTTTTGAGATTCGTGGATTTTTCCATCAACTTCTACAATTAAGCGTTCGGAACCACAAAAGAAGTCAACAATAAAGTTTCCTATTGGTTGCTGACGACGAAATTTGCGACCTTCTAGTTGACGATTTCGCAGAGCTTGCCAGAGAATGGCTTCGCTCGGTGTCGGATTTTTGCGAAATTGACGGGCGATTTCTATCATTCGTTTACGGAGAGCAGGGGGAATGTGCCATTTGTCTTTGACCTTTTTACCCTCACCCCCAGCCCCTCTCCCAAAGCTTTGGGAGAGGGGAGTTTGTTTAGAAGGAGTTTGTTTTTCTACTCGATTTTCTCCATATTCTGTCCCCCCTCTCCCAACCTGGGAGAGGGGGCTAGGGGGTGAGGGTTGCGAGTGCTTATTGATTTCCATAAATTAAAACAACGCTACCTGTACTGGTGTTTCTTCGTGACTATCCGCAGCAAGACGAGAAATTTCTGACCAGGACATAACTAAGCTGTTGTAAGCTACACCTTCAGATGACCAGCCTTTGCGATCGCAAATGTTATATAGTCGATAGGCTAATTCTCTGGCTGCTTCTCCTATGGTTCCCAGTTGAGATAGCAAACGTGCTGCACTGGTTTCTCCCGCACCGTCTTGTAATTCCCGAATCATGTATTGTGTTGCTTCCCAAACGGTGAGACGTTTATCGGTTTGGGGATTCCAATTTTCGAGTAATTCGTCACGACGTAGAAGTCGGACTTTACCAGCTTTAGCAACGAGGACACCAGCATCTACTAAGCCTTGTACCGATGTGTTTTTGGCTTTAGAAAGAGTTTCTGCTTCACCGAATAAACTTTCATTAAAAGCATATTGTTTAAACCAGATTAAAGCAAACCGGGTTTCTGCATCAAATTCACCTTCCTCTTCGGCGAGGTAATCATCTAAAGTGAGATTGATTAGCTGTAGCGCTGTGCGAACCGACATTCGCGTACCGTCGGATTCTAAGACTTTACTATAGCGCGAGTATATCGCCATACCCGGACCAATGCTAGCTTGTGCTAAGTCAACTGGTGCGATGTTGCCTTGTTGGAGCTTTTGTAGTGCGTCTGGTCATACATCATAGTTGCTACCTCGTTATTTCAGCCATTGAAGCGGTTACTTAGTTAAAATTAGGCACTATAAAATTAGCCCGTGACTACGGACGTAAAAATAAAAAGCATTTATTTATGCTTCAATAGATGCACCTCAGAGTTTCTAAGTAAAAGCTCTGGCTAAATAATAAAAGAGGTAATTTTTTTATAAGTATTTCTCAGTAATGTTAGCTCATTTAATGCCATTGTCAACATACTGAATTTCCTTTTATCAAGGAGAATTTTTCCCTGACTTGCTTATTTTTTCTAAAGTATTGTTGGGGTAAGGTTTAAACCTGATTACCGATATATGTAACAAAAAGTTAAGTTAAACAGCTTCGACTTTTTAAAATATCATGAAAATTTATGATTGGTAAGCGACGCTATAAGTTAGCCTTGTTTTTGCTCGTAAGATTATTTGAAAGCCTCTCACACCCTACATTTAATATTCATCCTTACTGTTTTGTTTTATAGTCTTTATGCGATTACTATGAGTTTAATTCGCTCAAGCAATTCGTCATCATAATTCCTGTAAACTATAACTAATCTAAACTAATAACAGCAAATAATGGTTATTAATAATAGGTAATATTGTGAATTACGAAGAACTGATTCATGATATCAGTAATATTAACAACACATCTCTTACTACTGTTACACGGGCTGTAAACAAAATTTTAACTATCCGTAACTGGTTTATTGGTGCGTACATTGTTGAGTACGAACAAAACGGAGTTGACAGAGCAGCCTACGGTACGCAGTTAATTAAAAAGCTTGCTAATGACTTAAAAAGTAGAAAGATAGAGAGTTTATCTGACCGCAACTTGAAAAATTTTCGACAATTTGCGTTGACTTATCCTGCTTTAGCAAAAGATGAAAATATAACTGCATTTTTATCATTAATTAGTATACCATTTAACGCGCTACAAATTCGGCAGACAGTGGCTGCCGAATTTAAAACCGCACCTCAAAACTTATTTCCAGCCCTGCAAGCTCGTGAATTAGAAAACCCTTCATTAAGTTGGCAAGATAGCAATTATTATCAACGTTTGGTTTCTACTATTTCATGGTCACATTTAGTAGAATTAACTCGTATAGAAGATACTACTAAAAGAGCTTTTTATGAATTAGAATGTATGAAAAGCAACTGGTCTAAAAGAGAGTTAAAACGGCAAATTAACAGTATGCTTTACGAAAGAGTCGGGTTATCTAAAGATAAAGAAGCTGTTTTAAAGCTTGCAAATGAAGGACAAATTATAGAAAGCCCTAAAAACGTTTTACGCGACCCTTATATTTTAGAATTTTTAGAATTAGAAGAAAAAGCTGCTTATTCAGAATCCGATTTAGAATCAGCTTTAATTAATCATTTGCAAGAATTTATGCATGAATTAGGTCGAGATTTTTGTTTTGTTGACCGTCAATTTAGAATTACGGTTGCAGAAGAACATTATTTCCTAGATTTATTATTTTACCATCGTTCTTTACAGTGTTTAATTGCTATTGATTTAAAACTAGGGAAGTTTAAACATGATTATGCGGGACAAATGAATTTTTATCTTAACTATTTGAAGGAAAATATAGCTTATCCTCACGAAAATGCTCCGGTGGGAATTCTTCTTTGTGCTGAAAAAGATGCGGAAGCAGTTCACTATGCAACCGCAGGACTTGATAATCAATTATTTGTCTCGCGGTACATGGTAGCGCTTCCTTCAGAAGAAATTCTTAAGCAATGGTTAATTGAAGAACAAGTTAGGCTTGAAAAACAATTTTATTTATGATTCAAGATTAGTTCATTTATACAGTATTGAAAAATCAAATCGGCTCAGTTCCGCGCTGCCACAATTCCTGTAAATTATAATTAACGCTGGTTGCAGCAAAATCGGGTTCTTGTTGAAATGGCTTGTGTATATAGCGAATTTGACAATTATCTGTAGATGATTCGGTTGAAGGTACTTGTACAATTGCCAAAATAAAATTATCGGGTTTATTAAGTGCGGCAATGATTTCGTTTTTGGTAACAGTTACGGTTTTTGCTCCTGCAATACGTCCTTTGACTTCGATAAACCGCAATAATCCCTCACCCCCTTCCCCTCTCCCAAAATGGGAGAGGGGTGCTTGATAAAGCGGGGTGAGGGTACTAGACTCGATATCATAACCGCATTTTTCGCTACTTACATCTCGCGGTTCGTAACCCAATTTCCGTTCGGCTTCAATTACCGCAGCCATTGCTAATTTTTCTATTCTCTCCCGCGAAATTGCGATATTTTCTACATTCATATTTTGTACCGAATCTTTCCCCAATAACCGATTTAACAAACCGATGGGTACAATCAACGCACCACCGAAAATTACTGGTGGTAACGGGGATAATTTACGTTCTTGTTCGAGTTCACTTAACCGTTGCTGCAATCGCGCTTGTAATTCATCCGCACGCTGACGGGCTTTTTCGGAATTGATTTTAGCGTTTGCTTTACCTGCTAATTCTTGTGTCTTAAGTTCGCTAGCACGGTAATCCCAGTAATTGATTTCTTTGGTTAATCGGTCTTTAACCGCTATCATTGTTTTGATAGTAAGTTCTTCTTTACGTTGTTTAATTTCTTGAAGATGCTGGGGAACTAAGTTTTTAATCGCATAAGTTTTGGCTTGTGTTTCTAAGTCATTGTGTTGCCAAGATTTTTCTAAGATTGTTTCCACAACTGATTTTTCGTCATCCTTCAAAGGACGATAATCAAGATATGGTGCGTAGCCAGCATTCCTTGCCCTCACCCCCGTCCCCTCTCCCAAAGCTTTGGGAGAGGGGTGTCCGTTAGGACGGGGTGAGGGTTGCTCCCCTTCTTTCAATATAGGAGAGGGGTGTCCGTTAGGACGGGGTGAGGATTGCTCCCCTTCTTTCAATATAGGAAAGGGGTGTCCATTGTTCTTTATTTCTTGCTCCCCTTCTCCCAAATTGGGAGAAGGGGCTGGGGGATGAGGGAAAATTTCTACATACTGCATCCGCTTAGAAACAACCCTTCGAGAACCATTGTTATTTATCCGCGCATCTTGTATTGAATGCTCCAAATAAACTAATGCTCGAACATTTTCGTAATGGTCATTTTCATCGACTAAAATAGTACCCTGCTTCAAAAAATTGCGATCGCGTTCTAAAGTTAAGTCAATTGTGGCATCAAGTAACGGATGTCCCGGACAAACAAATGATGCAGGTGGTTTTCCTGGAACATTTATCAAATCCTTGTCAAAGCAAATCCTTTCGTAACGTCGCAACAAGGGCTGACTTTTTCCAATTAACCTATCTCGATTGCGGACAGTTGCTGGTACATGAGTAATTTCATAACGTTGATGTTCGCGCTGACGGATACTTCCACCCAACTTTTGAAAAGCCTCTAAAAAGAAAGCAGCGATAAAATGCGGTTGTAAACGTCGTGCTTGAGCGCGTTCCATTTCGGCACGGATTTCCTGTACTTTGGCGAAATCCATCGCATCTCGCGCTAATGCACGCTCTTCCAAGAGTTCGCGTAATTTATCTTGGTCTAACTTGCGTAAAACTTGATTCAATCTTGCCCTTACTTCTGATGTATCTCCATAACGAATTGCATCGATGAGCAATCCCCGTAATTCCTTTCCCGCAATAGCTGTTCCTAAAACATCAAATACCTTACCACCCAAAGCTTGCTGTTCGATTTCCAACTTTTTCAATAGCGCTAGATAAACTTCCCCTTCGCGGGTTTCTTCAGCAACCAAATTCCATAAGTGACAAACTTCCGTCTGTCCAATGCGGTGAATGCGTCCAAACCTTTGTTCAAGCCGATTTGGGTTCCAAGGTAAATCGTAATTTACCATTAAATGAGCGCGTTGCAAGTTAATACCTTCACCCGCCGCATCGGTGGCAATTAATACCTGTACATCCACATCTTGAGTAAATGCTTCTTGGGCTTTGCGTCGTTCCTCTCGTCCCATTCCACCGTGAATTGTGACCACAGCTTCTGCTCGTCCCAATAAAGTACTAATCCGTGCGGTTAGGTAATTTAAAGTATCGCGGTGTTCGGTAAAAATTAGCAGCTTGCGCCGATGTCCGGCAGCATTAAACATCTCTACATTGTCCTGTAGCAGCTTTGATAACTCCTCCCATTTTTTATCCGTACCACTACGACGTACTTTCAAAGCTAATTCTTCTAATTCCTTTAGCAGCGAAATCTCAACTTGTAACTCTGCAATCGTTCTTGATGCGGTTGCTAAATCAACAACTTCCTGCTCCATATTTTCTCTTTCTGCGGCAGAAACATCATCAAAATCGTCTTCAATATCTTCGACATTAACGACTTTGTTTAACTCAAAATCTACAAAAGTTCCTCGCTTAAATATTTCTTCTTCCCGTAAACGTTTCTCCAGACGTTCCCGACGACGTTTTAATGATTGATAAATAGCTTCTGGAGAAGAAGCCAAACGACGCTGGAGTATTGTCAAAGCAAAGCCAACAGTACCTTTACGTCCTTGATTTCCTAAAGCATCAGCACGATTAAATTCTTCGCGTACATAATTCGTGGCTTTTTTATAAAGCGATGCTTCTAAATCCGAAAGCTGATATTTAACTGTATATGCTTTTCTTTCCGGAAAAAGAGGCTTACCATTGAATTTGAGCAAATCTTCCTTAACCAAACGTCGCATCAAATCCGAAGTATCTACAACATGAACCCCATCACGAAATTTTCCCTCGAACCTATCACCATCAAGCAACGCCATAAACAACTGGAAATCTTCTTCCTTTCCATTATGTGGCGTTGCTGACATTAATAAAAAATGCCGCGTTAAACTTGATAGTAACTTGCCCAGTTTATAACGCTTCGTCTCCTTAATTTCACCACCAAAAAACGAAGCCGACATTTTATGAGCTTCATCGCAAATAATTAAATCCCAATCCGTCTGCGATAACTTTGCTTGTAAATTCTGATTGCGACTGAGCTTATCAAGCCGAACAATCGCCAAAGACATCTCCGCAAATGCATTTCCCGTGCGTGCAGCTTCTATACGGTCATTAGTGATAATCTCAAATGGTAAATTAAATTTTTTCCCCAACTCATCCTGCCACTGAGCTTCCAAACTACCGGGACAAACCACCAAACAGCGATGTAAATCCCCACGTATCAACAACTCACGTATCAGCAAACCAGCCATAATCGTTTTCCCCGCACCTGGATCGTCAGCTAAAAGAAAGCGGAGAGGTTGACGTGTCAGCATTTCACTGTACACTGCGGTAATTTGATGGGGTAATGGTTCAACCAGCGAAGTATGAACCGCCAACAAAGGGTCAAATAAATGTGCGAGTCGAATACGCAAAGCTTCAGATACAAGACGAAATTTAGCACCATCAGCATTAAAACTCCAAGCACCTCCTTGAGTCACGACTTCTAAAGTGCTTTCCTTATCCCGAAATAGCAACTCATTTCCCAGAGTTCCATTAGTTTCTTTATAGGTTAATTCGACAACATCGGAACCGTGCCACTGTACATCGACAACAGTAACAATACTGTTAGGTAAAATACCTTGAACCTGGGTGCCTTTTGTTAGCTGTTCGAGTTTCGCCATATCCGGGTGTTTTACTTGGTAGTGCTGATTGATACGTTGTTTTATCAAAAATAAACGTCATCTCAAAGCAGCTTTTGTAAGATTTATGATACCGATTTATTTCCGTTATATGTGTATAACATTCAACATTTACGACACTTAGACAGCAATCTTAAGTGACGGCGATTACCTAACGGTAGAGCTTCGCTTAACGCAACGTCTAAAAATCATCAATCAATTTAGTATCCTTTGCCACTACTAAGTAATTAATTTGACAAATTAAAATACTATTCGCTTTCTAAATACTTGTTAATAAACCTACATTTGCTAAGTGATATGACTAAAATGAAAGCTAGAAGAAAACCAATATAAAAATCGAGAGATTTGTTCTTTTTGCAGTGCTTCAAACCCTTGTATAGCAAGCATTAGGCAAATTGTACAACTTTATTGTTCAATTTTTGAGAATAGAGTCGGGCAAATTGTACAACTTTATTTTTTCGATTACCCGTCATTTGCAACGAAAAAATAGGTATTTCAGGCTTTTAAATTGTACAACTTTATTGTACGTCCACATACTTCTGTCCAAAAATAATAAAGTCGTACAGTAAACAATAGAATTGTACAACACATAATATAGTTATACAAATTCTCCTATGGGTAAATTTTATTTAACCTGTGGGAGATTTTATTTATGATTTGAAGTAGAATCGCGCACCATCTAGAAGTTGGATTGAAAAACTGCAAAGAAAAGAGTATTTCGTAGGTTGGGTTAGACAGGAAAAAAATTTTGGTAAAGACAACAATTTATTTTTATCCTATCGTAAGCCAATATTAAAATTTGAATAAATACTGTTAATCATTAAAACTCTAATGTTGGGTTACGACGCAATATTAGTTATTAGTCCAAATTCAAAATTTTCGTGCGTCTAACCCAACCTACCAACTGTATTTATCATTGTGTTTTGAAAATATAAATATTAACTTTCCATTTGTTCTCTCACCCAATTCCTAAAAGCTCTAATTACAGAATTCCGACCTGCTGTTTTACTCTGTTCAAGATATTTTGGTAAAACTTCAGCTAAATCAAAATTAGGAAAGCTTTTGCTTTGCTCGGACACTACATAAGAACCATTCTGTAATAAATTTATTTGTAATTTCCCTTTCTCAAATCGCCAGAGTTCAGGGACTTTTAACGCTTCATAGATGCTTGGATGAGTCCGGGAAGTAACATCAATTTCTAGAGCTAAATCGGGTGGTGGGTCTTGTGTTAAATCAAGCCTATTTTTACCACGCACTTTGCTTTCATTTTCAATATAAAAACATTGGTCTGGTTCAATACCTTGAAGCATGATTTGATTTTTAAAAGTCGTAGAACCAAGACTAAGAAATTCAATATCTAGCTCTTCTAAAAGTGCTTTGATTAAATCACCGATTATTTCTTTACCAAACTCATGTTCTGGCAATGGAGCCATAATTTCTAGCACCCCTCTGTCATAAGCAATACGTGCAGCGCGATGTTCTCCGAGTTCGTCAAGAATTGTTTCAAATTCTTGCCAAGTGACATCATTTAACAATACCCGTTGTCCCGGTGGAAGATTAATACGTCTAATGCTCAAGAGCATATTACCACTCCTATTATTTTGTAGGTTGGGTTAGATAGGAAAAAAATTTTGGTAAAGGCAACAATTTATTTTTATCCTATCGTAACCTAACATTAGGATTTGAATAAATACTGTTAATCATTAAAGCTCCAATGTTGAGTTACGACGTAATATTAACTATTAGGTAAAATTCAATATTTTTTGTGCGTCTAACCCAACCTACTGAATACTGACTGATAAAAAAACCTTAGAGAATGCAGAAGAAAGAAGTCAATAGAGATAGGAAATTTTAGAACGGGTGACTAAACAGAAGCTATGTTGTTATAAAAGATAAAAATATTTACTGAGGTAATGGGTGCAATGGACGAACTTATAAAAAAAATCGCCGGATTGGGATTTCCTGGAATTGTTTTAGTTATAGTTATGGCAAGTACTGGTTTAACTGGTGCTGCTGCAATTACTGCTGCTTTGGCTATATTAGGTGGCCCAGCCGGAATGCTGGGGGGAATTACAGTTTTAGGATTAACTGGATTGATTGCTGATGCTTTAACAAACGTTGGTTTAGAAGAGTTACTAACAGCGGTTTACTGTCAAAGAAGACAATCGGAACCCCAGGGAAAATTATTAGAAGAAATTAATTCTTTATCGCTGTTTGACGGTGATTTAAAAGAAAGACTTAAAATTACGGTAACGGATGGATGTGGCTGTACAACTGTAGTCGGTAAAAATATATTAGATGACACTCAAGAAGTTATCGAAATATTAGAAAACGTTCCCGGCATGACTCGCGCTCATCATCGGGATTTTAAAAGTTCTCATCCAGTTATTCGGTTAAGAGATGGTTCAACTGTGAAAACTTGGAAAAATCCTTTTGGGGTTGACCATGTTTTTATTGCCGATAGAAATGACAATATGGTTTACGGTGGTTTTGTCGGCTGGATTCATAGCGATGGACTGAATGCTGCTATTAATAGGATTCGACGGGATTATGTGTAAATTAATTAATTTTTTATGACTGAATCAAAACCTGCTTTACCTCAACCTCAGCTACAACCTGCTGGTATTACTTTCGAGCAATACGTAGAATTTACTCCAGAGAAATTAGAATTAAGCGACGGATACCTCGGTTATGGCGGACAAAACCAGCTTGGATTTCATTTGGCCGTGCTTACGAATATGGGTTTATTATCAGCAATTCGCCATACAAATCTAAATTTATGGATTGAAGTTTTAGATAATTATGTACGAGAAAAGTTGGTAAATATTGATGCCGAATCCGAAGAAACTGAAGAAATGTTTTCACGGTTAAATCGAGCAATAAATGATTTAGCGGCAGTGGTAGAATATTTGCAAGAAAAGGGATAGTAATGCCAATTAACGAGAGAAACAAGATATCAAAACTGCATCTTCAGTTTTGAAAAATCTTCAGGTTATGTGCGAATCCGTGCAAAAATTACAGATAATCCAGCCCATCGTTACGGTGGGCTTCGTTTTCATCGCCTTCCTCTTCTAGGGTAAAGGCGTTTGCCAAACCTGTAAACCACGCTACAAAAATCAAATCTAAAAAAGTAACAATAACATCTTCAATATCACTTTCTCTTTGCAAAAATAGATTTTAGTTTAAATAACACAAAAAAATCTTTTATTAACACCATGCTTTTTATTTCCTAAACAATTTATTTATTATTTACAAATTATTTCAAGCAATCCATTTGATATGAAAATCGGCTTAAATACTTAATGCTACTAATTTTTTACTAAACAATATTTCTTTAGTTAGATGATAATCATCTAGATTATCTAGCATAATCTTTTCTAGATAAATCATTTCTAGTTAATCTATTGCAATCACGTTCCAATCGCTTTCAAGATTGGGACATAATTTCTTTTCATTATTAATTGAAACGCAGGTTGTTTATGCTCTGGACTGCATTTGTTCTTGAGCTATAAAAACATGATATCTAAATATAAATTTCAACACTGCGTCTTTAGCTACATTTAAACGCAACATATATATTATTTAATCAAAATGAATCTATTAAGCCTCGAAACAAATTTAAAAATGAATAACAATACCGCATCTCACCAATCGCTGCATAAAGATATACTCGCTACCGACCATCATCTACAAGGAATTCTTAAAAACCATTCATTAACAGGTTCTTCTCAATCTCATCCTCTGAGTTTTGAAGAAGACTTTTCTAGTGAAGACTTTTCTAATGGAGTTAAAGATAAAGTTTTAATTTCGCAGTTTGTTGATCTGAAGTTAGACGATATTCAACCGGAAGCGGCTTTCATTGAAACTCCTATTTCTGTAGAGTTTATTGATGGAGAAATAGGAAAAAGAATAAGTATTCCTGTTTTTAATAATGATTTAGATACAAATAGCGAGGTTAATTTATCCTCGAAAAACTTTGCAGATGAGACGATTATAGGGAATAAAAATGCTGCGGTTACGGTTGCGGAAGAGTCAGCTTATCAAAATGTTAATTCTTTCGATACATTAGAGGCTGCAAATGTTAACAATCTTGAAATAAACATTCAAAGCGTAGGTGATGATGCCGGTCATGTAAATGATATTTCACTTAGTAAGATTGAAGGAAATCAGTACGCTAATAACAGTCAAGTTGCATCCGATGATTTTGAGAATCAAAGCATATTGCAAACGCAAACTTTTCAAGATGCAGCATTCAATTCTCAAGCTCAGGATGAGTATTTAGACAAGAGCGTTTTACCAGTTCAAGGCACTGTAACTGGTGGAAGTGAAGAAGGAATTTTACTCAACTCGGAATTACAAAGTAATCCCGGCGTTCGTACTATTGGCTTTAAAGAAATTTCTAATCCTACCGATGCCGAGCAAACTTGGGTTATCGTTCACGGTTGGAATGATAATCCCGACGACAGATTTACAGAATTAGCGCAGAAAATTGCTGCTACAAATACTAGCGATCGCGTTTTGTTATTAGACTGGAGAGAAGCAGCTTATAACACAGATGGAGCTTATGGCATCGATTACAGTGCTTTAGGTAAAGGTAATTTCCGAGCAGCTAGCTGGATCGATCCGGTTGCTGAATTTGCAGTGGAAGCATTATCTGAATATTACGGAATAGACAGTTTGGCAGCTTCACAAAGTTTAAACTTAATTGGTCATAGTTTGGGTTCTTTGGTAAGTGCGGAAATCGGCAGACTTTATCGAGACGGATTGACTGTAGAAAACGAAACTGTAGTCACGGGTAACAACGAAGGTGCTAGAACAATCACGGCTTTAGATCCTCCGTCAGCAAGAAATCGCGATGAAAATCCATTAGCTGTAGATCCTGTTGAGGATATCTATGATATAGACGGCAGAATAGAAGGTATTCAAACTCCCGAAACATTTGCAGATGCTTCTGTATTTTCTAGAGCATATGTTGGTGAAAAAAGTATTGCCGGAAATAAACAATTAGCTCTTGGTGCTGACGAAGCTTTTGAAATGACTTTCGGTACTGAATCCGAACTTACGGATTTTGGTAGCGAACACAATCGAGTCGTTCGTGCTTTTACAAATACAATTAACCAACAAGGTATACTCGGCGATTTGTTAGGTATCAGAGCTTATGAGTCAATGGAAACATTATCAATTGATGATTTAGGAGAGTTGAAAATCATTGAAGGAATTGATAAAGGTTTTAAAGGAATTATTAACGTTAGTGAAGATAACTTAGTCACTTCATTAGCTGGAATATTAAAAGCAGGAAATCAAGACGATATAGTTATCGGAAGCTACAGCAATGAGGAAATGCACGGTACAGACTTATTAAATTTTGGTGCAGATAGTCCTTACGCTGGCGATCATAATGATATTTTCTTGGGTGAATCTGGTGATGATATGATTATCGGCGATAATAATGATGATATTCTTATTGGTGGCATCGGTAGAGATATTCTTAATGGTGGTGCTGGAATAGACACATTTATTTTTCAACCCGGTGATGGTGGTACAGATAAAGCTAGTACTAATATAATTGAAGATTTTGAAATTGGTGTCGATAAAATTGGACTGACAGATATTAGCTTCGATCAACTAACTTTTGAACAATCATCCAACGGAACATTAATTATGGCTGGTTCAGAAATTGTCGCATTTCTGGAAAACACCAAAGCAGAAGAAGTTCGACATGCAGAAAATTTTGTGAATGTAGCCCAAAATCAATTCGCACTTAGCTAATGAAATGTTATTGGGCATAGGGCATGAGAAATTGGGCATATAGCATTCCTAAATCATTTGTGAGATTTGAGAAACCCGGTTTTTCCGAAAAACCGGGAATAGAGACACCTATATTTTTCATGACTTCTAACTAACAGATTTTTAAACCCTTGCCCAATAAAGATTTGAGATTCAATCAAACGTGTTAGTTTCATTCGTTGGGATGCTCCCGGTTTAATACCTTTGACTTTTAACCTTTAACCTTTAACCTTGCCCTCTTAAGGCGCTCATATATAATTCACTACTTACTACTTACTACTTACTAATCTTAAATGCAGTTTATTTATTTCAAAAACTGTAACTTTTCCCTATCCCCTATGTCCATTCCTGGTTGAAATGATATGTTGAAAATATCAACTATTTTTGAATCGAATTGTGAATTTCTTTATTGGGTGCGCTGTTTGGTCTTATAAAGGTTGGGTAGGCGATTTTTATCCTCAAGGTACCCCACCAAAAGATTTTCTTTGTCTCTACAGTCGTCGCTTCACAACTGTAGAAGGAAACACTACTTTTTATGCATTACCTTCTCAAGAGACTGTTAAACGTTGGGCGGCTCAAACGCCCCCAGAGTTTAAATTTTGCTTGAAACTATCGCGAAATATTACTCATAACGGCTCGCTCAAACCTTATATTAAAGACGCTTTAAAATTTGCGGAAATTATGCGTCCTTTAGATACTCGTTTAGCGCCGATATTTGCACAATTACCACCTTCTTACACACCCTCATCAATCGGCGATTTAACTGCTTTCATCGAAGCTTGGCAGCAAACGCAACTACCTTTAGCAATAGAAGTCAGACATCGCGATTGGTTTAAACAACCCCACGCAGATAAGTTAACAAACCTGTTGCAAAAATTCGGTGTCGGCAAAGTAATACTCGACTCGCGCCCGATTTATACCGGAGAAAATGACCCACAACTCGGTTCCGAACGACGAAAACCTCAATTACCAGTTTTGTTTGAGCTTACAGCGCCATTTACTTTAATTCGCTTCATATCACACCCAAATTTATCTGTAAATCAGCCATTTATGGAAGAGTGGGTAACTTATATTAAAGAATGGTTGCAATCCGGAACGCAAATTTACTTTTTTGTCCACTGTCCCCAGGAAGAAAGTTCACCACAAACAGCCCGTAGCTTCTACAACTTATTAGAACAAAGGGATATAGGTGTCTCACCCCTACCTTGGAATCAAAATAATCATCATCCAAAACAACTAAGTCTCTGGTGACTTGCACTATTAGCTAGTTGTGGTAAGTTGAAAGAAGTAGATAAAAATTAATCGCAAAAAGATAGAATTCCTTTGAAGGTAGGTGCTAGCATTCATCTACCTTTAACGGTTCTGCAAACTTCTATAGGCTCTTGATGTAGAAGTTAATTTTAGCAGCAGTAAATACCATTTTAAACTTTTGGCAGTTCGCTTGTTTTTTTATAAAAAAAAATTATTATTCCTGTCAGAAAAAATTATTCAAATGGTATAGCATTATCTTTTCTAAATCCATTTGCAGTTTATATTGTAAAGGATTAATAATTATGCTTGCTAAAACTTCTTCAGCTACTTTTGCGATGCTTTTTTATCTATTTGGGTCGCGTTTACATATCAGGAAGTTTCTATGAACAACTTACTTTATGAACAGTCAGTGTCCTACAAAGGATATTTGATAATACCATTTGTTTTCGGTAAAGCAGATAATTACCAGATTTACTCGTATAAATTGTTATCGCAAATCGGGTCTAGAAGTCAGTACCATAAAGCAGAGAATCCGGCAAAAATTTATGGGAGTAGCATTGAGAATATAATAAATACCGCTAAAGAACACATTGACAATAATTCAGATTTTGTTAGCGATGGCGATATGTTTAAACATCGCTATGTATTCCGCAATAATTTAATTATTGTTTCTCAAGAAAACGGTAAATATTACTACGATCATTATCTACCAGACTCATTAAATAATATCGCCGCACCAAAATTATTTAAATCAGAATATGAATGCTGGTGCTGGGTAAAGCAGGGAATTAATGCGTTGAATGTAGGACATAAAGTTCAGTAGAAATATTTGAATCTGATACCCGTAATAGAAACCCGGTTTCTTGTTTGTTAAACAAGGAAGTAATCGTGTTTTCACGACTTATTCCGGGTTTCTTGGCGATTGTTTATTCTTCTTCTTCTAACTTGACTCCTCTAATAGAGCAATCGAGCAATTCCATAGGATGCATCACTTTTATTTCCTTACCCTGCTCATTTAAATGCTTAGAAATTTGCAAACTACAGCCAGGATTTGGGGAAGCAATCATCGAAGCACCTGTATTCACCAAGTTTCTGGCTTTTTGCTCTCCTAATTCTTCCGCAACTTCGGGTTGCAGCATGTTGTAAACTCCAGCGCTACCGCAACACAAAGCCGCATCAAGAGGCTCGCGTAATTGTATATTCGGAATTTGACGCAACAGTTGACGGGGTTGAACGCTGATTTTTTGCCCGTGTAATAAATGACAAGCATCTTGATAAACCATTGTCAGAGGTTCATCTGTCAAAGGCGATAATTTAGCTGTTAAACCGACCATAGCTAAAAATTCCTGTGAATCTTTAACCTTATTGGCAAATTCCAAGGCTTTATCTTTATATTCTGGGTCATTTTCTAAAATATGACCGTATTCTTTCAAAGTATGACCGCAACCGGCAGCATTAATAATTACATAATCAACATCCATATCTGCAAAACTATCAATCATCTGTCTTGCCAAAGCTTGGGCTTGTGAGGTTTGCCCCTGATGCTCTGGAAGTGCAGCACAACAGCCTTGAGATTTGGGAATTACCACTTCACAGCCATTAGCGGTTAAGACTCGCACGGTGGCTTCATTCACGGGGGAGAAAAATAACCGCTGCACGCATCCTAAAATTACTCCTACCCGGTAACGTTTTTGATTCTGGGCTGGAATTATTGTCGGATAATTATCTCTAAAAGATTTACCGGTAACCTCCGGAAGAATAGATTCCATTGCCGCTAAACGGGGAGATATTTTTTCAAGTAAACCAGTGGCTCTAATTAATTTTGGTAATCCCAACTTTTGATAAACAAATAAAGGCACTAATAGAAGTCGCAATCTTTGGGGATAAGGAAACAGTGAAAAAATCAATTGTCGAAATAACTTATCCGGTAAAGTGCGGGAATAATTACGAGCAACTTGATGTCGAGTAGCGCTAATTAATTTGTCGTATTCCACACCAGAAGGGCAAGTAGTCACGCAAGCCAAACAGCCCAAACAAGAATCAAAATGTTGAGTTGTTGCCGTATTTAAAGCAATTTCCCCTTCATTCACAGCATCCATTAAATAAATTCTTCCCCGTGGGGAATCCATTTCTTTCCCGATTACCCTGTAACTTGGACAAGTAGAAAGACAAAAACCGCAATGGACGCAGCTATCAATTAACTTAGGCTCCGGCGGATGATTATTATCAAAACCTTGTAAATTTTCCAAAGAAGCAATCTTATTTTCGTTATTTTCTGAAAGTTGCATAATTAATTATTGGTAGATGGAAATTGGTAATTGGCAATGAGTAATTGGGAATTGGGCATTGGGAATTGGTAATTGGGAATTGGTAACTTGCTCTTAAATCCCTCCGATAAATCTTTCTGGGCTTAAAATATTTTTGCTATCAAATTGTTTTTTAATTTCTTGCATTAATTCCAATCCATTACCGCTATAACCCCAAACATCTAGCTTTTGTTTAACTTCTATTGGTGCTGATAATATCGTTAGGAAACCACTATGTAGTTCGCACAGTTTTCGCATTTCTAACACCTTTGTTTCATCTTCAATTCTCAATATTCCTAAGCCGCTAGATATATTAATTAAACCTAATTGCGCTCGATTTAAAACTTCTACGGCTGCATTTGGTAATACTCCTATTTTGCAAGTAATTTCCGTTCCAGATTCACTTAAATGTATTTGTTCTGGCAATCTCTGCCATAAGCTTTGTTCTTCTTCGCCGGAATAAGTTACCTTAGATAATTCTAATTTTTCACCTATTCGTAAAACTTGATTTAACTGTTCTTTAACGCTTTCGGCAATACTCTCGAAGCGGATAACTAACCCTAATTCCTTACCCAATCCCATACTCGATACTAATTGAGCGGAAAGTAAATCTGCTTGGGTGGGGGTTAAAGCAGAGCCGCGAATAATATCTGCTGCTTGAGATATAGCTTCTTTGCTACCTAATAACATTGCACTACCCGAAGTTGACTGCATCGGATATAAACGAAATGTAGCTTCTGTAATTATGCTGAGAGTCCCGTAAGAACCGGTAAATAATTTCATTAAGTCATAACCAGCAACATTTTTGACAACTCTGCCACCAGCACGAGCAATTTGACCGTCAGCACGCACGAAGGTTACACCTAATAATTGGTCGCGGACGCTACCATAACGCTGCCGTAAAGAACCCGTATCGCCTGTAGCTATAATTCCACCAATAGTTGCTAAATCGGGCGCTGTGGGGTTAAGGGCAAGAATTTGTTTATGTTTGGTCAAAATTGTTTGAATATCGGCAAATTTAACTCCTGCTTCTACTGTTAGGGTTAAATCGCCTACGGCATGATTGATAATTTTGTTTAGATTTTGGGTACTAACAACGATATCAATATCTTTTGCCAGACTGCCCCATTTAAGTTTGCTGCTGTTTCCACAAGGTAAAACCCGCCATTTGTTACGATAAGCTTGGCTCATAACTTCTGCAAGCTGCTTTTGAGTTTGAGGATAAACCACATATTTGGGAAGATTCCCTGGTGATATCGCTTGTTTTACCTGTTTGCTGCCTAATTCATTAGTTAGATTTTCTTCTCCTACAATAGATGCAAGAATAGAATGGTAGACGTTCAGCGTACCCTGTTCGCTAGACATCGGTTTCCCCGGTATATTTTTTGATTGCTTAATCCTAATTTACTGTTTTATACAGCTAAAATGCGATGAATATTTTTTTAGTTACTATTTATTGTAGTTAAAAAGCATTCAGTATCTCTTCATAATTTTTTAATATTGACTATTCGACACCTGCGGCAGCATGATTATTAAGTCAGTAGTAACCACGATGCTATAGCCTCATTTTTGACTTAAGCTAGCAACTGGAGAGAGCATATTTTTATCGGGGTAGCAATGTTAATAATCTTTAAAAAAAATATTTTTACACTTAGCATCAAGCATTATTTTACGCAATATGTTGATGTCGGTTTGAATAGTACTGCTTAGCTAAAATTTGAATTATTAAATAAATTTTTAAGCTTATCATATATACATACTTATCTAGCAGTTTATATTGTCTTGTCGATACAATTTCAAGGTAATAATTTGCTGCAAGTTTCTATTTGAATATTATGTTATGGTTTGATTTTCTTTGTATGGTGCAAATCTATTTAAATATCAAACGTTATTTAGTTAAACATTATAAATAGACTAACTATAATAATATTCATAGCTATACAAAATTATAAAAAACTATTTGCTACAGAATTAATGTAGCTTTTATTAATTCTCCCTATGGTTTTAGTTGCAGATGCTATTCGAGACTTCAGCTTAAAAGTTTCTCCAGAAACTTGTTTAACCGAAATTATTAACTTAACTAAGAAACTAAGAGAAGATGATTTCATATTTCAACATTTATTTGTTATCAAAGATTTAAAATTATTAGGAATTGTTCGACTTATAGATTTAGTTTGTTTGACTAATTCCGAAAAGAAAATTGAAGAGATTAAAGTGGCGGATGTGATGCAACCCACAATTAGTTTAAATCCTGATTATGAATATCATCAGGCCTTGTCCTTGATGCAAAAAAATAATATTTTATATTTACCTGTTGTCAATCAAGCTGGAGAGATACTAGAAATAGTTAATCTCAGAGTTATTGCTCAAAAAATGCAGCTAGAAATTGAGAATCAACAAAAACTTGATGATTTAAGCAAACAGCTACAAGCAAGCATAAACGAATATAACAATTTAAAACAAGAGCAAGATAATTTAGCAAACAAAAATAAGTTATTGCAGCATAAAATATGCGATAGTCTTGCAACAGAAGCACAACTTTTACAAACAACGAATGAACTGCAAGAATTATTTCAAGCTTTTCCCGATATTTATTTTCGTTTGAAAAGTGACGGTACTGTTCTTAGCTGTCATGCTAATAACATTTCTGATTTGTATTTACCACCCGAGAAATTTTTAGGTCAAAAAATACAAGATGTTATACCACCAGAATTTGCCGCTCAGTTTCAGACAGCTATTTCTCAAGTGCTGGAAACTAATTCCTTAATTGCAATCGAGTATTGTTTACCGGTAGCATCTGGAGAGAAATATTTTGAAGCGCGACTTCAAACCACAATTGGACATAATATTATCCTAATTGTCCGAGATATAAACGAACGCAAGCAAGCCGAAATAGAATTACAAACTGCTAAAGACGAATTAGAAATTAGAGTAGAAAAACGTACTAGCGAATTACAAAATACAAACTCTCGCTTGCGACAAGAAATTATCGAACGTCAGCGAATTGAACAAGAACTTCGCTATCGAGTAGAATTTGAAAAATTAATTACTACTATATCCACCGATTTTATTAATCTTGCTCCGCATGAAACAGATAACGGTATCAATCAAGCATTACAATCTATAGGTGAATTTGTTGGTGTTGACCGTAGTTATGTATTTTTATTAACAGAAAATTCTCAACAGATTAATAACACTCATGAATGGTGTGCTTCAGAAATTCCACACCGTATTAACGATTTAAAAGATATTTACGTTGAAGATTTAACTTTATTTGTGAAAAAGCTTGGCTGTGGTGAAACTTTGCAACTAGAGGATGTGCGGCATTTATTTCTACAAGAAACATTTGAAACAGAAATTTTTAATATTCAAAATATCAAATCTTTGATTATTTTACCGATTACTTGTAGCGGTAACTTGATAGGTTTTCTGGGTTTTGAATCTTTGAGTACTACTACGTGGACAGAAAACAGCATTTTCTTACTCAAAATAGTAGCAGAGATGTTGGGCAATGTTTTAGGACGTAAGCGAGTTGAAGAAGCTCTAAGGGTAAGCGAGGAAAGATATGCCCGAGCTATCAGCGCCGGAAAAGTAGGGGTTTGGGAGTGGAATATTCACACAAACGAAGTTTATATAGATTCTAATTTAAAAGCAATGCTTGGGTATAAAGATGAAGAAATAGCCAATCAGTTTAGTAGCTGGTTACGATTCGTACATTCGGGTGACGTAGATTTAGTCAAAGCTGAAATCAACGCTTATTTAGAAGGATTAATTCCTAAATACGAAATTGAACACCGAATGGTACATAAACAAGGAGATGCTTTGGCATTTTTGACACGCGGTACGGTAGTTCGGGATGAGAATGGAGTACCGGCTTTTATGGCTGGTTCAAGTACCGATATTACAGTTCGCAAACAAGTCGAAAATAAACTAAAGGCTTCTTTAAAAGAAAAAGAAGTATTACTAAAAGAGATTCATCACCGAGTTAAAAATAATTTGCAGATAATTTCTAGTTTGCTACGTTTGCAGTCAGGATATATTAAAGACAAACAAGCTTTAGAAATTTTCAAAGATAGCCAAAACCGCGTCCGAGCAATGGCTTTAATTCACGAAAACCTATATCAAACCAACGATTTAGCGAAAATAGAATTTGCCGAGTATATTCGCAAACTCAAACATAATTTAATTCGCTGTTATAACATTAATAATATTCAAATAAACACCAAGATAGAAAAAACATTTTTAAAAATTGATACAGCTATTCCTTGTGGTTTAATTATCAACGAACTGATTTCTAATGCTATCAAACATGCTTTTAAAAACAGTGAAGAGGGAGAAATATACGTGGAGTTTATAAATTTACAGCAAGGAAAGTATTCTTTATTTGTTAGCGATAATGGTACGGGAGCATCAGAAAATATTAATTCCTTGAAAAAACAATCTCTCGGTTTAGAACTTGTTTGGAATTTAGTCGAACAATTAGAAGGAACAATCATATATAATTCTAAGCTCGGTACTTCTTTTAGAATTACATTTACCGATACTAACCAAGGAGAAGAAAGATGAAAGAGAAAATCCTGGTTGTAGAAGATGAAAGAATTATTGCTTGCGATATCAAATATTGTTTGGAAAGCTTTGGTTATATCGTCGTCGAAGTTATAGCTTATGGAGAAAAAGCAATTTCCTTAGCAGAAGAATTACAGCCTGATTTAGTTCTAATGGATATGATGCTCAAAGGCAACATGAATGGCATCGAAGCTGCCGAAATTATTATGAGTAACTACAATATTCCGGTAGTCTTTCTCACGGCTCACTCCGATGAAAGCACGATAAAAAAAGCAAAGGCAACTCAACCTTTCGGCTACGTACTCAAACCTTTTGAAGAAACTCAACTGATTACTACCATTGAAATAGCTTTGAGCAAACATCAAAAAGAAATTGTAATGAGAGATGAGTTACAAAAGGAAAAAGAAATGAGAGAACTTAAATCTCGTTTTGTTTCAATGGTTAGCCACGAATTCCGCAATCCCTTAAGCACAATTTTAAATACTACAGAATTACTAGCCAATCACAATCAACAGTTAACAGAACATAAGAAGGATGAATACTTGTATCACATCCAAAATTCCGTAAAACATCTAAATCAATTGTTGAGCGATGTCTTACTAGTTGGTAAAGCAGAAGTTCATCAAACCCAATTCAATCAGGCACCTTTAGATTTAGAACAATTTTGCGTAGATTTAGTAGAAGAAGTCAAACTTAACGCCAGCGAAAAACATCAAATTATTTTAAAAATTCAGGGATGCTGCTTGCAACAAAACAGCACATCAGCAGATATTAAATTACCTCTTTTAGACGAAAAACTTCTGCGGCATATCTTTACTAATTTGCTATCCAATGCAATTAAATATTCTCCTGAAGGGGGAAACATACAATTTGATGTGTTTTGTTTGCAAGGAGAAGCTATTTTCCGCATTCAAGACGAAGGTATCGGAATTCCACAAATAGAACAAGAAAACTTATTTAATTCTTTTCAAAGAGGTAGTAATGTTGGTCAAATCCCCGGACATGGATTAGGATTATCAATTGTCAAACAATATGTAGAACTCCATCAAGGAGAAATTAGTTTAATTAGTAAAGAAGGAGTGGGAACTACGTTTATTATTACCATCCCGCTGGAATAAATGGAATGGGAAGATGGGGGAGAGGGGGAAGATGAAAAAAATATAGGGAGCAAGATGCTCCCATTACCAATTACCAATTACCCATTCCCTATGCCCCATTCTTTATATACTAAACATTAACAGCTTTTTGCTCGTTAACTGGCGGATAATAATCTACCTTGCTATTAACTTCAACAGGCGCAGGCAAGTCTTTTCCTGTAATCAACCTTGCACCACGATTGCGAGTAAAATAATTCCAAACCCACTGAATCATGACTACAAGTTTGTTATCAAATTCAACTAAATAATAAATATGAATTAATAACCAGAATAGCCAAGCAATGAAACCTGTTAGTTTCATAAAGCCTAAATCTACTACAGCCGCATGTTGTCCGATTACAGCTAAACTACCTTTATCAACATATTTGAATGCCGGTAGAGTATTGCCTTTTAACTGCTGCTTAATCGATTTTGCAACATATTCCCCTTCCTGCATGGCAACTGGTGCAACACCTGGTAAAGGTTTACCCGTCTGATGAGCAAAATGTGCTAAATCCCCGATTACATATATATTCGGATAACCCTTCAAACTTAAATTTGGTTCAACAATTACTCTTCCGGCTCTATCGGTATCAGCGCCGGTTTTTTCTGAAATTACTTTACCCAAAGCAGAAGCTTTTACACCTGCTGCCCACAATACTGTTTTAGCTCCGAATTGCTTAGTTTCGTCACCTTGCTTAACAGTAACTATATCTCCTTCTATACCAGTTACTAAAGTTTTTGTGACTACACTAACACCCAAATCTTCCAAAGACTTTTGGGCTTTTTCTGATAATTCCGGCGCAAACGGCGGTAAAATTCGATCCATACCTTCTAAAAGCAATACCTGAGTTTCAGAAGTATCAATATTGCGAAAATCTTCCTTGAGAATACCGTAAGCTAACTCAGCGATCGCACCAGCTAATTCTACTCCAGTCGGGCCACCACCAACCACCACAAATGTCAGCAAAGCACGACGTTTTTCTTCATCAGTCTCCTGCTCTGCTGCTTCAAATGCCATAAATATACGACGACGCATTTCAATCGCATCTTCCACAGTTTTTAAACCAGGTGCATAATCTTCCCACTCATCTTTACCGAAATATGAATGCTTGGCACCTGTAGCAATAATCAAACTGTCGTAAGGGATATTTTCACCCCTCATAACCACGTTTTGCTTCTCTGGATCTATATCAGAAACTTCTCCCAGCAAAACTTTAGTATTTTTGCTGTTTTTAAGTACCGAGCGCAATGGCGATGAAATATCAGCAGGGGATAAAGTACCGGTAGCTACTTGATACAGCAGCGGTTGAAACAAGTGAAAATTTCTTTTGTCTATTAAAGTAACGTTTATATCCTTACTATTGAGCGCTTTCGCTGTATATAATCCTCCAAATCCCCCGCCAACAATAACTACGTGATGTGGCGGCTTACTCCCAGCTTTATTTTCCATAATATTTCGTTACTCCCATTTACTTACATGTCACCATTCTTAACAAACTTTTACCATTTTTAACAGAGGGTTCTGTTTGCAATTTACATCTTATTTTTAGGAAAAGTCTTTAATGATACATATATCCTGTAATTTATGTTTATTTTAATATTCTCTTAATAAATATTTTACTCTTAAAGTAACGATATACAATAGTTTTGAGTAAAAAATGTATATTTTTAGCAGTTTGTTGCTGAGAATATTTATCGTAAATATACTTATATAGATAGTTTTATTAGGCACTAAAAGGTAAAGCGTATTTGTTGGTGAATCAATAAAATTGTCAGTTTAAGTAATTTCATATGTTTATTTTCTTCTCCTTGTTCCTAGTTTTAGATGACAATCGGGATATTCTAGGGAATTTTCGAGAAGGAAAAAGATATCTAGAGTTTTTGGTTGAGTACAGCAGTGTTTGAACCTCACCCCGCCCTACGGGCACTCCTCTCCTTATTAAGGATACTGCTGGTTATTCAGGGGTGACACCCCTGAATAACCAAAAAAATGAGGGTTTGAGGAGTGCGATCGCACTCCTGCTGATAACTTAAAATCCCTATTAATTCGTTGGGATGAGGGGTCTGACCTACTATTCGCCAACAGTATCCTTATTAAGTAGAGGGGATATGATTCAACTTGAAGCGGTTTTTGTTGCTAAATCATATGGCTGCTAACTGAATCAAGCCCCAACTTCCATTAGTCAACCAGTCAGGATCGGATTTTGCAGTTTTATCAATTGTTAATTGTGGAATACCTGCTGCTACTTCGGATTTCAAAGTACGCAGAGCTAAAGTTGGTACGGGTAAATAACAAACTATATCCATAAAATTGCTGCTAAAATGCCAATGTCTATCACCTAACAAGCGTCGATAATTAGCATCTCCTTTAACTATAAGCAAACTCGAATTGCTTAATTCGTTTTTTTTAGATTCTGGTATTTCCCAAAAGGGTAAAGGAGAAGTCCAAAAATAGTCGTCAGTTAAAATTAATTGTTCCGAAGTAATATAGTTTCGCAAACGATGAGCAAAATTTTTAACTTCTAAACTCGAACAACTGCTAAGAAAATCAACTGTATGATGCACATCTTTAATCATTGCATCAGAAACAAAAGTTGGATGGGGTTTCAAATGCAGTTTTACGGTATCGACTAAGCCACTATTTAATAGAAAATCTAACAAACATAAATCGCAAACTAACTCAAACCCGGCATTGTCAGCAACTAAATCAACTTGATTTTGCTTGTTTGAGGTATTATTTACGAATAAATCTATAACTTTTGCGGAATCGTCTACTAATATATGAGCTTGCTGACTTTCGATATTAAAATTACTGCGATCGCTATCTTCTATTGCCGACCATAAACTTAAGTCTACACGATTTCCCCACAGAGAGAAATATAGTAGTCCAATCAAACTAGTTTCTGTAGAATCCGCTTGAGAACACCAAATAGAAGCTTGCTTGCACAAAGCAACTATTGAATCAATAGATTTTTCTAAGCCTTGAGACTTTTGTAAATTAAACGGATCTATATATTGATATTCTCCAGGGCGAAAATAATTTGTGATGTTTAGAATTAAACGATAAAAGTAAGTTTCAGCAACAAACCAAGGAATATCAACCCAACGTTTTTCTTGATATAACTGTAAATAATGTGGCCATGCCATAACATCTATACCAGTATCATCGATAAGTGGCGATAAATTACCTGATGATAAATCACTTGCTAATTTTTCAAGGCTTTGGTTAATTTCATCTGCAAAATTATTTTCTTTTATCACTCGTCGAGCAATATTAGGCATTCTATTTATTACTGTATGCTCGGTAAAACCACCATCTACAGATGCAATCAACGATGGTGGAATATCTAATTTAGGAGCGGAATATTTAGAATGCATAAATATAGTTAGCAGCAAATAGGGATATAGTAATCTTAGTATGAGTAGTTTAGTTTAAGACGTATTTCAAGAAGTAATATAATGTCTAGTTCACTCTTTTATTTTACACTGTAACACCCCTCTCTTAAATAAGGAGAAGGAAAGGGGTGAGGTTATAATTTTGGCTCTTCAGTACTTAGTATGCTAAACTAACTGCTAAAATTCCAATGGAGT
>JAHCMI010000089.1 GCA_019192545.1 Rivularia sp. MS3
CTGCCGACTGCCTAAAAACGACTACTTAAATAGCATACCAAGTGCTGAAGAACCTTATTTTTACCTGTATAAGTATAAATATTGTAAAAGATAGGTGTTTCTGACTTTACAAAGTTAAAGTAAAGTATTTATAGGGATAGACATTAAGTATAAATATAATTATATACCCTCAAAAATCAAATATTTCGGCAATATTGAGATGTTTGCTTAATCTCAGCAGTATTTCAGTTAATCTAAATATATAAGTATCTATATTAACAATTAAAGTATTAGTAAAATCTCTAATATGATTATTTGCTATATAAAGAATTACACTTAAAATAATTTCAGATATAAGATGAGTATTCCGCTTTATATTGATGAAAATATTACATGTTTTAAACGATGTTCGTGAAATAGGTAACGGCATTGTCAATGTTGCTGTAGATATTGCTTGCTTGCAAGCTAAAAATGGTCATGATGTTGCTGTGGCTTCTGATGGTGGAGAATATGAAATACTTTTGAGTAAATATGGCGTTAAGCATTATCATCTAAATCAAAAAAGAACACCGTTGAATATTTTAAAGGCAGGAATGATTTATAGGAGGATTATCAAAGATTTTCAGCCAGATATCGTTCATGCTCATATGATGACGGGAATAGTATTAGCGAGTCTTTTAAAAGTTATAAATAATTATGGTTTAGTTTCAACGGTACATAACGAATTTAAGCGCGAAAGTATACTAATGGGTTTAGCCGATAGGGTAATTGCTGTAAGTCAAGCTGTAGCCCAAAGTATGAAAAACAAAGGTGTTACGTCTGACAAGTTACGGGTTGTTTGTAATGGAACTTTGGGAAGTCCCCGTAAGCCTGAAGAGGAGAAACGCCAATACTTACAGCTACCGCATCCAGCAATTTTAACTGTGGCCGGGATGTATCAACGTAAAGGTATTGCCGATTTAATAGAGGCTTTCGATAAAGTTGCCGATTTATTTCCTCAATATCATCTTTATATTGTAGGAAATGGCCCGGATAAACAGGTTTTTGAAGCCCAAGCAAAACAGTTAAATACTGCAAATCGAATTCATTTTGAAGGTTATCAACCGCAGCCGCAACGCTATTTAAACTCTTGTGATGTTTTTATTTTAGCTTCTTTGCGAGACCCCTGCCCGTTAGTAATTTCTGAAGCACGTCAAGCAGGCTGTGCAATTATTGCCACTGATGTTGATGGGATTCCCGAAGCTTTGGATTATGGTGAAGCTGGGCTTTTGGTACCGGTAAAAGATAGTCAGGCTTTAGCAGATACGTTAACAAAGTTGCTTAACGATCCAGATACTTTAAAGGATTGGAAAAATAGAGCCAGTCATAATATAGAGCGTTTGCATGTTAACCGAGTGCATCAAGAAATTTTGGCAGTTTATCAAGAGTTAGCACAAGTTCAAGTTAGAAATTCTCAAATATCTCTGGGGGTTGGTAATAGGTAATAGGTAATAACAATTTTTGATAGTTTGGGGTTATATAGTAAGTTCTCAACCGAACTTTTTATAACCCTTATAAACATCCCATTTTGGAAAATAGTCAAGACAGTGAGCAGTTAACAATTACCAATTATCAGCAAACAAATCATGTAGAAAAATATAAAAACAAGGAATAATAAATAAAGTCACTGCTGTCGCTAAAGATAAACCTGAAAAAACTACAACGCCTAAAGGCTGTAAAAATTCCGAACCTTCACCAATTCCTAACGCTAAGGGAAACATTCCCAAAACTGTGGTGATTGTAGTCATTAATATGGGACGCAATCTTTGCGGTGCTGCTTTTAATATGGCTGTAGCGCGATCGCAATGTTGGCTTTGACGAATTTGATTTGCTAATTCCACCATCACAATAGCGTTATTAACTACAATTCCTACCAGTAAAACTGCACCAACTATTACCGTTGCACCGATGGCTGTTTGAGTCATATAAAGACCGAAAATACCCCCAGCTAAGGCAAGAGGCATGGTAAACATAATAACCAAGGGGTCAACAAGGGAGTTATATTGTACTGCCATGACAACAAAGACTAAAAACACGGCTAATCCCCCCAACAGCCAAAGCGAATTTTGTAATTGTTGATTGGATTGAGCGCTATAACTGGGTAATACGCGCACCCCTGGCGGTAATTCTAAATTATCGATAACGTTATTAACTTGAGCTAAGGCTTGACTTAAGTTTGCACCTTCACTTAAATTACCGGCAATAATAAATACTTGACGCTGATTTATGCGTTGAATTTCTCCCGGTGCCTTATCTTTAACGATAGTTGCCACATCACTCAAACGCACTTGATAATTATCGTTAACAAATAAAGGCAGTCTTTCAAGTTGTGAAGTTGTTTGCACGGATGCTTCATCCAACTGTACTCGTACATCTACTAAACGGTTGCCTCGCTGTAATTGAGTGGGTACGCTTCCTTGAATTGCCGTAGCAATGGTATCTCCAATATCTTCAGTTGTTAAACCTAACGCTGCGATTCTTTGCCAATCGGGACGAATTTGTATTTCTGGTTGCGGTTTATCAGCATCTGGACGAAATCTTGCAGATTTTACTTGCTCATCTAAAGCTTGGAGTACTATATCCCCAGCTTTTTCTAAACTTTCTTGATTCTCCCCTTGCAGAATAATATCGATATCGGCACCGCGCACGGGTGAATTATTCAAAATTAAACCCCGCACTCTACCGGGGAAAAGACGCAGACGAATTCCGGCTAAATTCAGCTTGTTAAATTCTTGATTTACTTTCTCGACATAAGCTTCTATATCTGTACCCGATTTTAAGGTAATATTGCTAGAGCTTCTTAAAGGATTTTCGATAGTGGTGCTGCTGAAGATAAAACCACCGACAGTTGAAAATACATATGCGGTTTCCGGTTGTTTGAGAAGAATAGAGTCAACAGCAACCATTACTTTCTGATTGGTTTCTAAAGTTGTACCGGGAGGAAAAGAAGCGAATAAAATAGCTCTGCCGGTATTAATCCTAGGTAAAATCTCTTTGGGTATTTGCGGTATCATCCACAAACAACTACCGCACAGAAACAGAATAGTTACAAGAATAGTTAGTAAGCGAAACTGGACTATATTACGCAGCAAATTACCGTATGCTCTTGTCGCCGCTTCAAAACGATGATTAAATTCTTTGAAAAACCAAAATTGATTAACTTTACTAGAATAACGCCAAGCTAACATTCGAGAAGTCATCATCGGCACTACTGTAACCGCAATTAATATAGAAGCCGCTACTGCGAAGCTGATAGTTAAAATTAATTCGTTAAATAACAGCGAAATCAATCCACCAACTAATAAAAACGGTAATACTACAACTAAGTTGGTACTTGTAGAAGCAATTAAAGCAGATTCAACTTCCCGACTGCTTTTTTCAGCTTGCTTTAAGAAATTGAACCCGAAGGGGGCATTGGGCATTGAAGTTAATAATGAGGAGTTAGGAGTTAAGCATTCTAAATTATCTCCCCTTCTCCTTATCTCCCCCTCTCCCCATCTCCCCATCTCCTCATCTCCCCATCTCCTTTTCTCCCCATCCCCCATGCCCAATTCCCCATGCCCATAATTCATTCCCTTAGCGATATTTTCTAGCATGACGATGGAGTTATCAACGACGATACCAACTCCTAACGCCAAACCACCCAAACTGAAAACGTTTAAGGATAAACCAAAGACTCCCATTAAAATAATTGCAGCTAAAGTTGCTAGAGGAATTGCAATTACGATAATAAAAGTTTGTCTGAGGGAGCCTAAAAATAGTAATACTGCTACAGCAGCTAGTAAAGTACCGATTAATCCCGATGCGGTAACGTTATTTATAGAATTACGGATAAATTGCGATTCATCTAAAGTGGTTGTCATTATAGTTTCTTCGGGAATAATTCCAGATTTTTTAAGCTCTGCAATTTGTTGTTTAACCCCATCAACAACATTTATCGTATTGGCATCTGGCTGTTTTTGAATGCTGATTTTTACTGCTGGCTGCTTGTTTAATAAAACAGAAATTCTTTGTAGCTCCGTATCATCAATGACTTGAGCAAAATCTCGCAGGTAAATAGTTTGAGATATATCAGCATTAGGAGAATTTATCCTAAAAGCAAGATTTTTTATTTCTTCAGCATCCTGAAAACGCCCAACTGTACGAGTTAAAGCTTCGGAATTTTCTCCTAAAATTCTTCCGCCAGAAATATCCTGATTGCGATTTCTTAATTCATCGAGTACGTCAGTTAAACCTATACCCAAAGCCTGCAAGCGATTTAAATCAACGTTAACTCTAATTTCTTCCTCAACTCCCCCGGAAACATCAACCCCCGCAACTCCCGCTACTACGCCTAATTCTCTTGCTAATTCTTCTTCTGCAAATACTCGTAAATCAACTCCTTGCTTTGAAGGTGAAGTTAAAGCAAATTCATAAACTGGTGATTGAGAAGGATCGTATTTAAATATGCGGGGTGATTCAATAGTATCTGGCAGTCTACCTCTAGCTCGATTAAATGCCGCAGTGGTATCATTAAGAGCTTGGTCAATATTTCCCCCTGGTTGAAAATATAAATTCAAGCTAATTCTGCCTTCACGAGTTTGAGAATAAACCTGTATGACTCCCTCAGTGGCAGCAAAAGCTGATTCTAAAGGTTTAGTAACTTCGTCAACCGCTACTTTTGGAGAAACCCCCCTGATTTCCACCCGCACGCCAATGCGTGGATAGGTAATTGATGGTAATAAATCTACTGGCAATCTAACAATAAAAAATACACCTAAAACAATTACTGCCAAGGTTAACATTAGAGTGCCGATGTGTCTGCGGATGGAAATTGTGCTGATAGACATGGTTGGGGAATGGGGCATTGGGAGAGGGGGAAGAGGGGGGAAGAAAATTATTATCTTACGACTTACTACTTACTACTCATTACTCTTTGTTTCTGAAAGAATAGATAAACGTACATTTTCACCATCTTTTAAAGGTTTGCCACTTCTGACTACATAGGATTCTCCTGGCTGCAATCCCGATAAAACTTCTATTTTCCCGTCTGCTTTATCCCCTAAGATGACATTCCTGGCTTCTACTTTCTTTTTATTTTCGTCTTCTACAACGACAAATATTTTACCTTGAAGATTGGAACCTAATTTATCTTCTGTTTGAATTGCTCTGATGGGTACCACAATTTGCTGCCTAAGTGTATCCTGAAAGTTGACTCTTGCTAATAAACCGCTACCAATTTTATTCTCAATATTGGGAATTACTATTTCTACAGGTATTAAACGAGCAGTTGAATTAGCTGCTGGTGAAATGCGTTTTAAAGTACCTACATATTTTTTGTTGGGATAAGCATCTAATAAAACTTTTACAGACTGTCCAATTTTCAGTTTTCCTAACTCTAATTCTGAAACTTGAACCTCTATTTTTACCTTACTAAAGTCGCCAATTTTAATGATTTCATTACCGGGTTGAACTAAATTACCCGGCTCAATAATTTTTTCTAAAACTACACCTGCAATCGGAGATGTTAATTTGGCATAACTTTTACGCTCTTTGGCTTGAGCTACTACCGCTTTCTGTGCAACTACTCTTCCTTTGGCAGCAGCTACTGCTTGACGCTCGGTTTGCACTTGTTTTTCTGCTAAACGCAGGGCTTTTGCTGCTGTTTGGGCTTCGGTACGACTTTGCTCTGCTAGTTGTTGAGCTATTGCACCCTCAGATAATAATTTTTGCTGTCTTTGAGCATCTGAGGTAGCTTGCTGCAATTGTATTCGCGCTGTTTCTACTTCCGTTAAAGCGTTACTAACTTGAGTATTTGCTCTGGCTACTTCTGAATTTAGGGCTGCTAATTCTGCTTCTGCTTTATTTAACGAACTTTTTAGTAAGGAATCATCAATTAATCCCACAATATAACCTTGAGAAACCTTGTCTCCTACGTCTACATTCAGCGCTAATAATTGCCCTTCTATTTGCGATCGCACTGATATTTTACGGTATGGCAGGGTGGTTCCAATATAAGATATTTGCTTGTCTAATTGTGCTTTTTTAGCAATAGCTGTATCGACGGCAGTTACTCCACCACGACGTTTAGATGTGGCTTGTGCGGTTTCTTTGGGTGCTGAATCACAACTGGCAATTAATAAACTTATTGCTAAATGAAACCCACATAAAATTGAACTAGAACGTAATAGACTATTTTTCGTTTTTGTTAATAGTTTATTTTCCAATATATTTTCTATATAAAAACATTGTTTTATCTTTGTATTCTCTTTTTTTAAAACTTGTTTTGCAAGGTTGAAATGCTGTCTTTGATTGTACATTATTTTCTAATTTATTATTTAACTCGACCTGCATTCCTTATTTACAAAAACTTATAATATACCATTTTTTTTTTACTAACAGAACATATACAAAAGATATGACTGCTCGTGCAAAATTAAACAGCAAATTCTACTTACATTATCTCAAACATCCCTAAATAAAATACAAGTATTTTCTGTTAAAAAATATTTTTCTATACTTCTATACAATTTACTTGCAAATTATTTTATACACCAGGTGTAATTATAAACCGAGTATTAGATAGTTAATCTTTTCTTGAACCTATAATCTGTCTAAAGATATAAAATTTTTTATTTGTGCATTTTTTGCCTCTTACCAATCTACGGCGACGCAGGCTTAATCCTTAATTCTTTCTCAACATTTAAATAGGCTGCATTGTATACCATATATCAATAATTTACAAAATATAACGTTAATCTTAAGATATATTACATAATCTGGTATTTACAGTCCACATAGTGTATTCAAAAGCAACTGAATGAGGAAATGAACCAGTGACTCTAAACAAACTGATACAGATAGCAGAATCAAGCTTTATTACTGATTTTTTCCGGGAATCAGTTGGTGAATGGAGTTCCGAGCGGCGCTTCTACACTTTACCGGATGGGGAAATCAAAGAATTTGAAAGCGCGATCGCAGTTAAATTTTTAGAGGCGGGATGCGATGAATTACTACGTCTGGCTCGGATACATAACTTATCGAGTAAAGAAAGTTTAATTTGCGGTACGCAAGTGACATGGGAAAGCATTAATACGATGACAGGCAAAAAACAATCCCAAGGTTCGACTTTATTTGGCGCTTTAGGGGATAAATTGTACCGCGACTTCGGTTACGATACCTCTAAACCAGTTACTGCCGAGTACTATTTACCAAATGCCAAAACTTTGTGTTTGCGTACCGAATATAACGATTGCCTGTTTGAAGAAGAATTAAAATTAATTGGCGAGAAATACCGTACTCGTCAAACCGTGAAAACTTGTGCTGGGCAACAAATTATGATTGGGCAGGCTTTGGAAAAGCGGGTTTAAGTGCCGATAGGTGACTATTAGTAGCTCAAAGCTGCAAATTTTAGCTTTATCAACGATATTTACCTGTATAAGTTAAAGTTTGTATTGTTAATTGCTGTTAAAAATTACCAACGTGGAAAACTTAGAGTCAGCACCAATTTTAATCATCCTTATCTACCTAGTTTTACAGACATTATTTAACTTGGTGGTAAGAAGCCTATTGGTTGTGGGTTCAATTATCGTTATCAAACGGGTGTCTAAGTGGTACAGTTGGTGCTTGTTTATTAGTAGTATTATTTTTCTCATCTGCTACATCCCAACTGCTGCAATAGTTTCTTTCGTTTTAGCTAGGAATTTCAGTCCACAGCAGTACGCTCTGTTTTTTACAGTTGTACAAATATTCAAGGAGTTGGCATTACTTATATTTGGAGTTGGTTTTATTGGGTTAAGCCGTCAATTCAATCGCAATCAATCGCGTCGTTGAGAAAAAGCCGAAGTCCCATCTTGACATTTAATTAATTCTTGTCTACTATTAAATGTGAAACGAGAAAGTCATCGGCTATATCAATTTAAAGGTTGAATAGCTTAATTAAGTTTTATTTAAAATTTAATATTATATATATGACCTAAAAGCGTTGCGCTGTTAGGTTTATTTTGCTATATATGTACGGGGAATAAAAATTTTAGGTAGATAAAACCGGCGACTTTCTCGTTTTCCGTTGCTGAGTTTCTACCTTCTTAACCGCCGCAAATATGATTGAAGGAGGTAATTTTAATTTTGTTAATCTATTTCAAACTCGTTAAAGAAGTCCAAAACAGGTTTACATACTCCCAACTTATAGCCGGTAGGGGAATTAACATCCTGTAAAGATGCAATCATTAGCTAAATAGATACTACCATTATTTGCGAACAGTGCTGTAAGTGTTGCGATCGCTTAAAAATTCAACACTTCAGTTTCTGCTGAAAAATTAACTATTACCGATTCGTTCAAAGTTATTAAGGTGAGAGAATGATTAATCAAATAGCCTTTGTAATCTTATTTCTCTACGTTCGTTCATTTGAATTCTCGAAATATCCTCAATTTGGTTATAGAAAAAGAGATTCACAACCCGATGATGAATTAAGTATAGATAAGATAAGTCGGAAACAGCAAAAACATTTTTTAGATAAACAGCATCAAGTAGAGGCTAGATACTTTCTAGAGAGACGAACATTTTTATAAGGACATAAATATTTCGTACTCGTTTTCAAAACATAATGGATTTGTAGTTGGGCTTTACCCTTAATGCTTAAGCGCAATTACAAATTTTGTAAAATCAATGCTCTCTAAATAGAAACTATAGATACAGTAATTCGTGTATCGGAGAGCGGTGAATCATAGTATGGAATGCAACAAAGTTTGATAAAATAGTTGAAAATGCTGAAACTTTTGTTTGTGAAAATGTCCGTTTGTATCGATGTAAAGTAGCTTTATTTTCTATGTTAGGCTACAGCTATTTAATAATAATAATAATAATCTTTTTGTTATCGCCAATGGTTGTATCTACTGTCATATATCCGTTGAATCCTTATAAAAATGTTTGGGCTGGCTTTGTATTATCATGATGTATTAACCAATATTTTTATTTATTTTCTCAACATTGGTAAGTTGAGAGTACTTTCCAAAAATGGTTTAACACCTGTTGGAATATATTTAAATCGTAATCAATTTCCGAGATATTTTAACTTAATTGATGAATTCACAGCCAAACTTAAAGTTTCCAAATTCAAGTATTTTTTACGAATATAAGAGAAGTTTTTAAAGCTTTTATTACCTAATTGTCAAGGCTATAAATATTTGATTGGTATGAGAATTATCTGATTTTACCAATTGCCTTATATATAGGGAAAAATATTTTTAACTACTGTTGTAAAACAGAAAAAGGTTAAAACAATCGCTGCTAAAGACCAGATTATTTTGCAGAAAAAGATTAATACAAATATTATTCATTGTTGCCTTATTTTGCAAGTAATTTAGAGTAAATAAAATTTAAAATTGTGCAGATATGTAGTAATTATACTTATCGAAAAACCATATTTTTTTATTTATACCAAATAAGTTTGCAAATATATAACAAGATTGCTAGTATCTAAATGGCTTTTTTGTATTGATATTTACCAGTGTATTCTACCAATTGATGTAATTAACATTGGAAAATATGGCTATTATCACAGTTTCTAACAGCGCAGACAGTGGAAAAGGAACGCTTAGAGAAGCTATATTAGAAGCAAATTCAGGGGATACTATTCGCTTCGATTCAGCCCTTGCGAACAAAAAGATAAGGCTTACTAAAGGTCAATTAGAAATCAATAAAGATTTGATTATTGATGGAGCAGATGCCGAAAACTTAACTATTAGCGGTAATAAGTCTAGCCGAGTTTTCTTTGTAGATAGAGCCAAAGACTTAACACTGAAGAATTTAACTGTTGCAGATGCTAGAGCAGTTAGTGGGAAAATAAGAAAGAATAATGCAACTGAAAGTGGAGGAGGAGGAGTTTACGTAGATTTCTTCGGCAGCCTTACGCTTGAGAATACTGAGTTTAAAGATAATGTTGCTGATATGGGTGGCGGTATCTACGTTCAATATGGCGGTCAAGCCACCATCCTCAATAGTAGTTTTGATAACAACGATGGAACCCCAGCTAATAATGGCTTCAGCGGTGGGGCAATTTCTTCTGCCGGACAAACTAAAGGCATGACTGTCAAAAATAGCCGCTTTAGCAACAATAAAGGTTCTCAGGGTGGGGCTATCTATAGTCTGCTCAGTCCATTAACAGTTGAGAATTCTATATTTGTTGACAATGTTAGTACCCGTGAAGGTGGAGCTATATTTACGGATGGTGCTAGCCCCCGTGGTAAGGAAAATCGGAATGGAACTATTTCTATTAGCAACAGCAAGTTTGTAGGGAATCAAAGTGTTGGTGGTAGTGGTGGACTGTACTTATATACTTACGAACAGGAGAAGGCAATCGTAGAAGATAGTACGATTACTAATAATAGTGTTACAGAAGACGGTATCGGCAATTCTTTAGGTGGCGGAATCAGAACGGGAGGAGGCTCTAGTAAAGGTAATCTGATTATCCGCAATACTACCATTGCTAATAACAGTTCAAATACAGGTGGAGGTCTTTGGCATGATGGTTCTAAATCAATCACAATTGAAAACAGCACTCTTTCGGGTAATAAAGCGAGTTCTGGTGGTGCTATTTTTTCTAACTCCAAAGGTCCTATAAACATTATAAGTTCTACTATTGCCGAGAATACTTCTCGCGGCAAGGCTGGAGCAATTTGGTCATCGGGCAAGAATGAAATAACTTTGAGCAATTCAATCGTCGCCAACAATACCTCGAAAGACGGAAAACAAACTTCTTTTGAGCTTAAAGATGGTGGAGGTAATATCGAATTTTCTGACCCCCCATCAAAACAAAGAGTTACCGCAAATTCTCAAATCGTTGACCCCAAATTAGATTCTCTACAAACTATCGATGGTTCTTTAATTCATCCTCTCAAAAGTGATAGCCCTGCAATTGATGCAGGTACTGCTAGGGCTGTCGATACCGACCAGCGAGGGGTAAGCCGAGACAGCAATCCAGATATAGGTGCATTTGAATTTGTTTCTAATTCTGCTACTCCTAAGCCTTCTACGCCTATAAAAAGTAACCCCATACGTTATGAAGCTGAAGAATTAAATCTAAATGGTTACCGAGTTGAGATTGTAGAAAACTCTAGCGCTAGTAATAATCAACATATCTCCCTTAAAGGTACAAAAGGTAATCAAGGTTCTGCTACGGGTAAATTTGATGGTGAAGCAGGAACTTATCAAGTAAAAGTTGGTTATTATGACGAAAATGACGGTCAGTCTAAAGCCGAAATTACGGTTGGGGAAGAGATTGCAAGTTTTGTCTTTGACCAAGATTTACCTGATAATTGGGCAAAACCTGCTGCTAAAACTAGTCGCATAGTTATAGAAGAAGTTGAATTAACATCTGGAGACAGCTTTAAAATTGAAGCAAGCAGTGACGAAGGGGAATTTGCTCGCTTTGATTATATTGAATTCTCTCCGATCGCAGATGCAAGTATTCCGACTCCGCAAAGTGCCATTCAACCTGAGCCAGTAGGGGGAGAGGAAAATACACAGACAGATGTTGAAGATAGATTTATCAATGGAATAGTTAATTTAAGCAACATTGATTTTAATGGCGATGGAAAAACTGACGAACGAGTTTCGTTGGTTTTGGATGATATTAACACTAAGGCAGCCTACAGTAATTCAGGGGGTTTTTATCAAGTGTTGGATGTAAATGGTACCGTACTCGATACAGTTACCAATCAGCAAATTCGACCGGGAGAACAAGGATACGAAACAGCAGCCCTTAATCAAAGTATTACTCAATTAACTTTCGATGCAAGTGATAGCAGTCTAACTGCACAAGTTGATGGAGGAATATTCTTAGCACCATATTTAATTGCTAATGGTACTGTAGAAGAATTTATTGGCAAAAACCCAAACAATAATAGACAAGAAAATGGATTAAATGCCTACTTTGCTTTCGGAAATGCTAATCCAGATAAATTAGAGCATCTTCAATCTGCAAATAACAAGTTTGGTTTTGAGGATTTTTATGGTGGAGGAGATAGAGATTTTAGCGATTTTAACTTTAGTGTAAATATTGAGAGTGCCTAACTTCCACAGCTTTTTTTATCTAGCTTTTAGCAGGCTCCGGGTTTAATACCGTGTTGGGGCGGCGTGTCGCCCCAAAGAATCTTCTGTCTGCTAACTGGCTTGTTTAAATCCCCATCCAATTGCCAGCTAATAACTAATAGCTTTTAACTTTTATCAGATTTCAATTACTAACTAAACCTAGTTTTTACAAATAAACAACCCAACAAGAGTGAAGCAATAATTATTACAGCCTATTTTTCTTGAGCATTGTAATATTAGTCCCAGGATTACAACCTGCGGGCTTTTTGCCAAATTGAGATGCTCTCTATAAATTTTTGTTAAATATCTTGCAAAATATGCATAAAAAAACTTGTTCGCAAGTAGTAAACATTAGAGCAACCATGAATTTATGTCATAAGTAAAAAAAGAGAATGATTAATGTTTTAGTCAGAAATGAGAATCCTGAAACCAAAACCCTTTTAATCAAATGCTTGGAAACAGCAGGATTTGAAGTTATTAGCAAAAAAAATAGTCTTATTAGCTTTAGGTTTGCAGATAAAGAATTTTATAGCACCAGCGAAAGTCAAAAATCAAGTACTTCTAGATTTGGATTTCCAGCTATTCCCCGACTGCGTCAAGTTTTCGATTTCATTGAATTGAACTATCATCAAAATATAGGATTAAAAGAAGTAGCTCAAGCAGTAGGTTATTCTTCGGCTTATTTAACTAATTTAGTACGAAGGCTTACCGGAAAAACAGTGAATAATTGGATTGTCGAACGTCGAATCGCTGAAGCAAAACGTTTGCTTTTAGAAACTGACCTTTCTATCGAACGGATTGCTTTTGATATAGGTTATCAAAACATGAATCATTTCTACTATCAGTTTCGCAACTACTATAAAAATACACCTGGGGCTTGGAGAGAAACACAGCGATTAGTAGCTTGCAAGCAACTATTAAACTAAGTACTTTTTTCGTTGATAATAGATAAGTTTAAGGATAAAAAACAAACTTTTCTTTATAAATCTTATTTTTCTGTCACCAGCCTCGTTTCTTTCTATAGACTATTTTAATCGTATTTTAGTTAATTTAAAGCCATTTCACAATACAGTTCAAGACAGTAAATAAAAAAGATTTTCAATATTTATCGCTATTGCAGTCATGATTGTTTAAACAGTTTTTACTGCTATTTTTTTTATAAATGACTTTACAAAAGTACAAATATTTGTAATTAAAAATTAATTCCCAACATCTACAAATAGTTAACTATATTTTATTTTAACTACTACAAATAGTTAATAAACAATCTTATATCCAAAGGATACATTAGGTTTATGAAATAAAGCAATGTTTGGCAGACAAGCTAAATCAGACTTTAGTTTATTTCAATTCTATATAAAAAGGTGAACGTAATGAATTTAAGAACAAAAAGAATCAATCTACGCGGTGCTTTACTCAGCGGTGCGGCTTTGGCTTCGATGTTAGGAGGAATGATGTTTATTGACAATGCTGTTGCACAAGCATCGTCTTACCGCAAATATAAACGCTGCTACACCTATACTATTTTAAATAGAACAAATCGCGGAATTGATTACAATGTCGGCAGAAGAAAAGCTTACATCCCCGCAAAAGGAATACGTCGTTTGCGTCGTTGTTTCCGTCGCCGTAAGGTATATCATCCAGTAGTTAAATTCGACAGAATTATTGGTAGTGGATACAAATTAACCAGAGTCAGATTAAGACCTGGAAGAAATGGTTTTGACCGTAAAGGTAGAATACTAATCTTAACAACTGGTACTTCTGCTAACAGACCTGTTCCTAATAGTCTTCCCGTTCCTAACAGAGTCAAGTTAGACTAAGGGGTGAAAGTTACCTAGCTACGTGTAATAGTTGGTTCAAAAAAGTTAGATTTCAAACAATATAAAATTAAATAGTGTATTATCGTTTTATGATAATGTACTGCTTAAATACCTTCGAGGCAGCTATTGCATTGAAAATATCTTCTTCTAGTAGTAATAAAATATAAACCCGGTTTTTTTTAAAACTGGGTTTTTTAGTTGCTAAATAGATAAACAAAAATATTCACCGTGATTATAATTTTATTTAATTCTAGTTACGACAAGCTGTATTGAACCTTTATTATTCCAATACATAAAAGGTATATCATTGGCAAAACAAGTAAGTATACCGCTTTGAGTTGCTTGCAATATTTTATCGGTACCGATTTTAAATAAATTACCGGAATCGAAATCAATTGCTCCTATAAGAGCAAACCAATTTTGCTCGGGTACACGTCGAAATCCTTCGGTATATTTTAATATCGGGTTTGAACTAGGAAAACCGTTTGCGTTGCATGAAATAAACCAATCTACCCATTTTTCATTTGCAGATGCTGTTAAATGATATTCTTGATTGGCAATTAAACTAATTCCTGTATTATTCCACTTTTCTTTTGCTAAAACTACTGCACTGACAGACTCTCCAATATTCATTGCGTCTACCTAAGTTAAGATGTTTGATAATTTACTTCAACAAAAATTGTATCTCAACCACTTAATTGAAAAATATCGGAGTAGATATAGGAATCCAGTTTGAATATTGAAAAGAATTAGTAGTAGGTTGAGTTAAAGTCGCATAAATCAATTGATGCTCAACAAAAAATCGAAATGTGACTTTAGCCCAACATCAGAATTGCGATTAATCATATAAAGTAATTTATATATTGTCTTCTATCCGCAGCTTTGCATCGGAAAGTATTAGTTAACCGCTGTCTTAGCCTTGGTATCCCAATTTAGCGAAAACAAATATTGATATTTAATATGCCGTACAATAATTTTACTTTAAGTAAAGCTAAAAAAGATTTTAATTTAACTACAATTGAGTCAGAAAACTTGTTTAAAGATGTCGGCAGCATCGAACCTTCTGCAACTTTAGTTGAACTATTAGAAGAATATTTACCATTAGCAAGAGCAATAAGTACAGAAAAAGCCAAATCTGAGTTATTGGTAATTCCGATATTAGTAGAAATTAGAAAAATTCTTTCCAGAAAAGTCAGCTTATTTTCTGGAAGTCTTTTTAATGTTGATATTTCTTTAGGCTTAACTGGTTACGTTGATTTCTTGATTACATTGAGTGAGGAGATGTACGCTATAACTTCTCCCGTTGTCATGTTAGTTGAAGCTAAAAACGATGTAATGACTTCGGGGATAGGGCAGTGTGTAGCAGAAATGGTAGCAGCACAAATTTTTAATCAAAAGCATAATAATCGTGTGTTAACCATTTACGGAGTAGTCACAACTGGCACTTCTTGGTTGTTTTTGAAATTAAAAGAGAAAACCGTTTATATTGACAATCAAGAATACTATATTAATAACTTGGGGAAAATAATGGGTATTTTGGTAAGTTGCTTGGAGAAAGAAGGAGCATTTTGACGAAAAGTTAAAGTAGCATTTATATTTTTCACACACAATGGTGCGTTACGGCATTTTCAAACGTATAATCTATCAATTAAATACCTTCAAGCCGTAACACACCCTACAAACTCTTAACTCTTAACTCTTAACTCCTAACTTTTAATAATGCGTTCCCGTTTTCCGATAATGCACCGCTGTGACTCCTTCCTTATTCAATACTTTTCCGTTATCGACGGTGGCGTAAACTAACCAATGGTCGCCACACTCCATACGTGATTTTACTGAGCATTCAACGTAAGCTAAGGCATCGGTAAGGGCGGGAGAGCCGTTACTTGCTTCTTCGGTTTCAACTCCTGCAAATCTATCTTCACCGGGTTTAAATGGTTTAAGGAAATGTTTCATCATCCCCAAATGATTGCCTTCTTTTAATACATTCAATACAAATCCGCTACCGGAATGCATTAAGGATTCTAAGGCTCTATCTTTAGCTACGGCGATGGTTAAACCGGGTGGGTTGAAGCTGGCTTGAGATACCCAGGAAGCTAGCATGGCGCTAGAAACATCTCCTTGTTTTGCCGTCACCACGCACAAGGAACCGATAATTCTTCCTACTGCTTGCTCTACGCTCGTGGAAGGTTGAGCGGGTGCTTTAAGTTTCTTGGCTTTTTTCAATGCCTGAGCAAAATCAACTCCGGCTTCTTCGCACATTTGCAAAGTCTTTTCGTCGGGTTTGAATTTTACGCGAATTGGCTCAAAACCAAACCGGAATCCAGCATCTTTTAATTTACTTTCCAAAATATCTACCGCTTCTCCACTCCAACCAAAGGAACCAAATACGCCAGCGGGTTTACTTTTAGCTGCTGTGGAAAGGATAATACCTAAAGCTGTTTGAATTTGCGTTGGTGCGTGACCACCTAAAGTAGGAGAGCCAATTACAAAACCTGATGCTTTTTCTACTGCTGCTTTAATATCTTCCGGTTCGACAGCTTCGCAGTTAATCGACTCTACCGCTACTCCAGCTTTAGTTATGCCCCTGGCGATCGCCTGGGCTAAGGTTGCGGTATTCCCGTAGGCGGAAGCATAAAGTAATGCCACGTTACTATCTTGTTTTGTCTGCTGTTTGCTCCATTCGTGGTAAGCATCGGTTAAATCGATTAAACCTTCGCGCACCAAAGGACCGTGATTGGGGGCATACAGCCGCACTGCCAAATCGTCAATTTTTTCTAAAGCGGTTTCTACCTGACGGGCATGGGGAGCCATCAAGCAGTCATAATAATAACGTCTGTCTTCAACAAAAATTTTCCAACCTTCATCAAAAACCTGATCGCCACAAATATGTGCGCCAAATAATTTATCGGTGTAGAGAATTTCCGTTTGAGAATCGTAAGTACAAAGATGATCGGGATATCTAGGGTTAGGAGTAGGAATAAATTTTAATTTGTGTCCCTTGCCTAAATCGAGGTTTTCTTCCCCCTTCATCACCATAATCGGTAAATCATCGTTTTCCAAAGCTTTGCGTAAATTGATTGCACCGGGATTAGAACAAACAAATTTTATCTGAGGAGCAATTTCGAGTATTGACTTTAAGGTGCTAGCGCGGTTGGGATTAACATGACCGATAATTACATAATCAATAGCGGTAACATCAAATCTTTTTTTTAAAGCATCTAAATATTTTTCCGTAAAAGTTTCCCCAGGAGGATCGATTAAAGCAACTTTATCGGCTTTGATTAAATAAGAATTAGCAGTAGTACCTTTACTCAAAGCATATTCAATCTCAAACCGTAACCTACTCCAACTGCGGGAACGAATTATAGTCGTATCTGTAGCGATAGGAAGAATTTGAACGTCGCGGGGTTTTGTTGAATTCATAATTGATAGTTGATAGTTGATAGTTGCTAGTTGTTAGTTGATGGTTGATAGTTGTTAATTGATTTTTTACTCCTAACTTCTAACTCCTCACTCCTCACTCCTAACCACTAACCACTATCAACTAACCACTAACAAATTAATAGTGGTTTCCAACTTTTCTGTGATGCACTGCGGTTAAGGCATCTGGTTTACTGACTTTACCTGCATAAACGGTGCTGTATACTATCCAGTGGTCAACCGCGTCGAGTCTGCTAGCTACTTCGCACTCTACATAAGACAGTGCATCGGTTAATATTGGCGCACCGTTTTCGGCTGGTTGGGTTTTGACTCCTTCAAATCGATCTGCACCAGGGCGGAATCTTTTAAGGAAATGTTTCATCAACTTTTGATAGTTGCCTTCTTCAAGAATGTTTAAAACGAATTTATCGCCAACCTGCATCAAGGATTCAATTGCTCTATCTTTAGCAACTGCAATTGTTAATCCCAAGGGTTTGAAACTAGCTTGATTCACCCAGGATGCCAACATTGCGCTTTTGACATCGCCTTGTTGAGCGGTAATAATGTACAAACCACCGCTCAATCTTCCCAAAGCTTTATCCAAGTCAGCATCAAGAGACTTCATGTTTTTGATGCTTTTGGCTCTATTTAATAATTGCCCTAAGTCAGTTCCCGCTTCTTCACACTGCTTATAGGTATTTTCGGTGGGAGTTTCTTTTATTTTGATGGCACCAAAAGCGGGTTTCAACCCTAATTCCCGGAATTTAGTCAAAACTGGATCGATTGGCTCGTCATCGCCACCATTAGTTTCAAATAATCCTACTGCTTGTTTATCGTGTACCGAACCTAAAATAGTACTCAAAGCAGTTTGCAACTTTTCGTCGGATGCTGGCGGCATTCCTAAAATAATTCCAGTAAATCGGCTTGCTTGCTCTCGTAATTCCTGTAAATCGATATCTTCGCTTAAATCTACCATTTCTACAGCGACTTCAGTTTTAGAAACACCGCTAGCGACTGCTTGAGCTAATTTATCGCTATCACCATATTTAGAAACGTAGAAAATACCAACTGTTTTCTCAGCTTTGGTTTTATTCTTACTCCAATTGCGATATCTTCCGATTAACTCATCTACATTATGAGATAAAAGTGGCCCATGTCCGGTAGCTACCATACCAACAGTTTCCAACTCACCCATGCGTTTGAGAGCAGACATTACAGAGCGAGCATTGGGAGCCATCAAACACTCGTAATAATATTTATACTCGGCACTTATAGCGTTTAAATCTTCATCAAAAGTGGCATCGGAACAATAATGCATTCCGAAAGCATCGCAGGTGAAGAGAATTTTCGTTTTATGGTCGTATGTGAAAATGGTATCGGGCCAGTGTAAGTTAGGAGCAATCACAAATTCGAGTTCGTGTCCGTTGCCTAAATCTAGGCGATCGCTGTTCTTTACAAGTTGAGTCTTAAAAGGTTGGTGTACCAGGTTTTCTAGAAACTGAATTGCAACTTTAGAACCAACAACGGTAACTTCCGGAGCTAACTGTAAAAAATCTTTAACCAAACCGCTATGGTCGGGTTCGGTATGACTGATAATTAAATAATCGATTTCTGCCGGATTAACAAGTCCGTTGAGAGTATCAAAATACAGCTTGCGGAACTTTTCGTGAGAAGTATCAACTAAAGCAGTCTTTTCACCGCGAATGATAAACGAGTTATAGGTAGTGCCATTTTCCAAACCGAACTCGATATCAAATCTGTCCCTATCCCAATCCAGAGAGCGGATTGCCGTAGTATCTTCAGCAATCTCCGCAGTCTGCATGGTGAGTTTCTTCGCGACTTTATCGGTAACTGCTACCATAACTCGTCTCCTTAATAGATTTTTATATCTGAGTATTTATGCCTCAACTCTATTGTGACATGAGATAATTGTAAATTTTTATCAATATTCTATTGGTGAGTTTAGGAAGATTAATGATTTGGGCATGGGGGATTGGGCATTGGTAATTGTAGGGTGTGTTAAACGCACGACTATCTATTGTGCTAAACGTACCAATGTGAATTTCGTTTAACGCACCATCGGCAATTGCTGCACAAATTTGATAATTGGTAATTTTCTTGTAGGGTGTGTTAAACGCACGACTATCTACCGAGCTAAACGTACCAATGGGAATCTCGTTTAACGCACCATCGGCAATTGCGAAGAAAACAGATGGATTTGATTACTCCCTTCTTGCTTAGTTAATTACATATAAAAAAACCGCAGAGAGCGCAAAGAGCGCAGAGGGAAGAGGTTATAGAGAGATAGTAATTAAGTAAGTTCGGGATTATAACGTTGATGATACTGTTGAATTGTTTCAATAGCATCGCAAAAACGAGCTTTATGTTTGGCTTTGATTTGAATGTTCCACAACTGCGGAACAATTTTTAAATTTCCAAACCTAAACAATGTCAAAGTTGCGAAGCTATCTAAACAAGTATCTGTTGGTAAAGGTTCTAAAATCGCTTCTATTGCCGAATCGCTACCGATTTTACCCAAAGATTCAACGATTGCTTCTAAAACTTCGTCAGCAGCGCAACCACCACTAGGATTGAACATCGCTTGACGCAACGCGACTACAGATTTTTCTCCACCAATAATTCCTAAAGCATAAGCAGCTTTATGGCAAACTGCAAAGTCGCTGTCATTTAATAAAACATCAATTATTGCTGCTTCTGCCGATTCGCCACCAATATCTTGTAAAGCAGCAACAACATTTTCTCTAGCGCTAGAGTTATTTTCGTGTTGCAGGATTTCGATGATTGTTGGAATAACTATCGGATTTCGAGTTTCTCCCAATCCACGAATTGCAATTTCCCTAGCGCTAGGGTTTTTTTCTTCAGCAAGCATTTTAGTTAACAAGGGAATTACAGAATCGTCACCAAGTTTTGCTAAAGCACGAGCAGCGTTAACTCTAGCGCTAGGGTTTTCATCTTGTAATAGTGGGAATAGCGAATGTGAAACTTCTGCATTTCTGATAATACCTAATAACCTTGCCGCACAAGCTCTCACCTCTGGATTATTATGCTCCAATGCTTCAATGAATATAGGTAAAGTTGATTCGTCGGCAATTCTTTCCAAAATTAAAGCAACTCTCCGACGTACTTTCTCATCTTCGTCAGCGAGCATTTTTAATAAAGCTATAGCAACAGAGTTTTTTTCATCTTCCGAAAATTTATTGACGGTTTCTTCAGATGTATCAAATGGTGAAATAATATTTCCTACTGCAAAAACAGCTTCCCCACATACTGAAGCATCTTTATCCTGCAACATGGGAATTAAAGCTGATAAAGTATGCTTTTCGCGGATACGTTTCAATCCATAAACAGCAGCTTGACGTAAATTAGCATCGTCACGATTTAAAAATGAAAACAAAATACTAATTCCTCTTTCGTTTCCAATTTCAACTAAAGCAGCAGCACAACTTCTACTTACCCAGTAATCTTCATGAAGTAAAAAGTGAATTAAAGCTTCTATCGCAACTTCTCCACCAATTATTGCTAAAGCACGAGCAGCATCTTCAGCAATAAATTTGTTTTCATCGGCTAAAGCAGTAATTAAGACTTCTAAAGCTAAATCCGAACCAATTTCTCCTAAACTGTAAATTGCTTTACTACGAATTTCTTCATCACCGTTTTTCGATGCTTCAATTAAAGCCGCGATCGCGCAGTTATTTTTAATATTTCCCAAAGCTTCTACAGCAACTTCTCGAACTGATTTACGTTTATCTGATAAAGCTGTAATTAACAACTTTGTTGCCGATTCTCTACCCCAGCTTCCTAAAATATAAGCTGTTTGCGTACTTAAATTTTCATAATGGTAAGCTTGATAAAATAATTCTTTTTCTGGTGCTTCCTCAATTTCATTTTTAAAATATAGCTCCATATCAACTGTAGCCCGAATCAATTCTTCTTCTTGATTTAATGCTCTTGCTAAAAAAGGAATTGCGAATTCAGATTTTGTTCTACCTAATAATTCAATTTTCAAATTATCCAATATTTCTAAATTCTCAATCCAACCCACAGTCTCTTTCTGCAATTCCGGCTTAACTCTACCAGCCAAAAAAGCACCAAACATTAAATCAACATCCAAAGCCAACCTTACCAACCGTAAAGCTTCTAAATCATCAAGTAAGGGTAAAATTGAAGCGATAGGTTGCGTCCATTTCAGATGATTGAGATAATCTCTTTTAAATTGCTCATCACTTAGTTGTGAAAGTTGAGGAATAAGAGCTTGATAATTTGTATCTGAGTGCATTTAAATAAAATTTTTAATTATTGCGACAAAAAATCAAGTTTGAAAAGTGAATGGTGCGTGACGCTATTAAGTAAAGTTATTTTTTCTTAGATAAATAATCGCAGCGTCACAGCACCCTACAATTATTAACATAGTAAATAAATATTCGACTCAGCGCTCCTCCGCGTTTAACTCCGCGTACCATTGCGTTAATCAAAGCTTTAATTTCCGCTTATTGAAATCAGCTATAAAAGCCAATTAATTAACAAAACTCTGGATTATAAAGTTGATGTTGCTGCTGAATATTTTCGATAGCAGAATACAAGTTATTAGTTGCAGAAGTAAAATTAATATATCTAGCTGCCAATAAAGCTTTCCACAGATAAGGAATATGTTCTAATTTCCCAACTTTCATCAATATTTCAGCAGCTACTTTATCAACAAGATAATCGTTATGAGGTAATGATGTTAAAATCGCTTTGATTGCTTGTTCGCTACCATTTTTGTCTAAAGCTAAAATAGCCATTTGTCTGACGTGAAAATCATTATCTTGCAATACTTTAGTTAGTGCAGTAAGCGTAGAATTATCTGGAATTAAACTTAATGCATAAGCTGCTGCTGCACGTACTCGATGATTTTCATCTTGTAAAGTTTTAACTAAAGTTGGAATTGTCGAATTATCTGCAAGTAAAGCTAATTTATAAACAGCAGTCTCACGTATCTGATAACTAATATCCTCTAATGCTTCAATAAATATTGGAATAACAGATTTATTTCCCATCCCTGCTAATACAGAAGCTGCAATTAAGCGTACTTCTGTGTTTTTGTCTTGCAATACTTCTAACAAAATTGGAATAACCGACTTACCGCCAATTGTTCCTAAATAACTAGCTGCTGTACCGCGTATGTCGGGATTTTCATGTTGTAACGCAGTCAAAAAATCTTCTTTGATATCTTCGGTATTTTCAGCCTTAGCTATTTTAATATCTATTGCTTTATTTGCTGCACTACGGACATAATAATTACAATCGTGAGACTTCAAAAGCAAAGTAGTTAAATCTGATTCATTAATAATTTCTTCGATATCTATTTCTGCTTGCCAACGCAATTCCTGATATTCATCCCTCAATGCTTCAAACTCTGGTGATTCCATACCAATTTTAGGCACTGTTAACTCTTTTGCTGCTGTTTTACGAACTTCTGGATTTTCATCATTTAACAAGTTAACTAAAAGAGGTAAATAGGAAACCCTATCTGCTCTTTTTACAATTCCTCCTAAGAATAAAGCGGCTTTCCTACGAACTTCAACATCATTTGATTGCGAAGTTATAAATATGAAATTAATTGCTTTATCTCTATCTATTTTCAATAATGTCTCAAATACGTTTTTACTTACAGAATCTTCTTTGTCTAAAAAAGTATGAATTATTAATTCTTCTGCTAAATTTCCACCGATTATTCTTAAAGCTTTAATAGTTTGAATCCTGACACTACGCTCTTCATCGTCAAGAAAGTAAATTATTTTATCAAGTATAGACTTTCCTCCAATCCGTCCTAAAATAGCAACAGCAATTCCACGTACAGGGGGAAACTCATCGTCTAAAGCTTCAACAATATTTTCTAAAACTGAATCATCTGCAATTTTCCCCAAAGCTAAAATAGCTTTATAACGAATATGCATATCTTCATCTTTTAATAACTTAGTAAGTATAGTAATTTCTGACTTATTAATATGTTCGCCAAACACGGCGATCGCCATTCTACGAATCCACTGACGCTCATCTTCTAATAAATTCCGCAGCATCCTTTTATATAACCCTGCATCAACAATTTCTAAATTCTTTATTGTTTGCGACACTAGATTTTCATACAAATAAAATGAATCTGCTGCATCGGGAATATTTTTAATAAAATCTTCTAAAAAAGAAACCGCAAATCTTGATTTAGTCTTCGCCAACAATTTTAATTTTAATTCGTCAGAAATGTCTAATTTATAAATCCAACCCACAGTTTCTTCTTGCAACTCCGGCTTAACTCTACCAGCCAAAAAAGCACCCAACATCAAATCAACATCGAAAGCCAACCTTACCAATCGTAAAGCTTCTAAATCATCAATTAATGGCAATATTGAAGCAATAGATTCCGTCCATTTAAGGTGATTGAGATAATCTCTTTTAAATTGCTCATCACTTAATTTTGGAAGTTGAGAAATAAGATATTGATAATTTTTAGCTGACTGCATTTAAATAAAATTTTGAATTATTGCTACAAAAAATCAAGTTTGAAAAGTGAATGGTGCGTGACGCTATTAAGGAAAGTTATTTTTTCTTAAATAAATAGTCGCAGCGTCACAGCACCCTACAATTATTAACGGAGTAAATAAATATTCTACTCAGCGCACCTCCGCGTTAACCTCCGCGCACCGAGGCTGTAAAAAAGTGTTATCAAATCCCTCAAAAACCTGGCTAGCATTAATAATCGGCAACTCCCGCTTACACTGGGGTTTATTCAACCAACAAACACTTACAAAAGCCTGGGATACCAATTACTTATCTACCCCCTCTCCCCCTCTCCCCCTCTCCCCCTCCCTGCCTCTCTTCATAGCTTCCGTAGTACCTACTCAAACAAAATTCTGGCAAAATTATCCCAACGCAAAATTTATTACCTTAAACGAAATAGCTCTCAACAACCTATACCCCACATTAGGAATTGATAGAGCCTTAGCTTTGCTTGCTGCTGGGGAAACCTGGGGTTTTCCCATATTAGTAATTGATACGGGTACAGCACTTACTTTTACAGGTGCCGATAGCAACCGTAATTTAATTGGCGGCGCAATATTACCGGGATTGGGTTTACAATTTTCAACTTTAACTAACAAAACCGGACAATTACCAAATGTAGAATTACCGCAACAGCTTCCACCACGGTATGCAGTAAATACTCAAGAAGCTATTCAAAGCGGAATTATCTACACAATAATCGCAGGAATCAAAGATTTTGTCGCAGCTTGGCTACAAGATTTCCCCCAAAGTCATGTTGTTATCACCGGAGGCGATCGCACTGTATTATGCAATTATTTAAAATCGCAATATCCAGAAATTGCGACAAAAATAATCGTAGAAAAAAACTTGATTTTGTGGGGAATAAGGGAAATAGTTAGGAGTTAAAAGTTAGGAGTTATAAGTTAACAGTTGTAATTTATTTAACAACTAACCACTAACCATTAACCACTAACAAATTACTTATATCTTTTAAGAAAATCTTTAATTTCTTGAGCTACTTCAAAAGCACAAGATTGGGGTAAATTATCTTCTCCGCGAGCAATCATTTTTAACTCAGCTTGAGGAGTAAGTCGAGCATAAATCTTACTTCTTGTTAAAGCATCCGGCGTATCTTTTCCACCTTGTACAACTAAAACTGGAACCTGGATTAAATCCAATTTATCCTGCAATAATTCTGCTTCAAGTTCCCGAAGCTGACGCTGATATAATAATTTGCTTGCTGTGGGATACTCTAGCAGTATTCGTCTTTGCTGCAAATCTTCTTCTACATTTATATCCCAACCAAATATCTTTATTAGGGGACGAAATATTTGTAATAGTCTAAATTTAAGCGATGAAGCTTTGATTAAACCTCGCATTTTGTGCCAGCGTTTTTGCAATCCATCTATTTCTACACCCTCTGGAGATAATAATACTAAACCTTGAAATTTCTCCGGATACTTTAAAGCACAACTCGCAGCAATCCATCCTCCTAAAGAATGTCCCACTAAATATATTTTATCTAATTTCAAAGCTTGCAAAAACTCTGCTAAACAATCAACGTGTAAATCAATTGCATGATGAATATCAGGATATTCTGACTCCCCGAATCCTAATAAATCGGGAGCAAAACAATGAAAGTCTCGGGACATAAATTCCATTGTCGATACCCACTCACTACTATCGCACCAAGCACCGTGTAAAAAAACTACCGGTGTACCATTGCCAACTTCACGCCAGAATAATAACCCTTGAGAAAGTTTTCTGCGAGAGTTACGAAATAACATCGTATCCATATTGAATTTTATCTAGTAGTTAAATTTAATAAAGTTTAAGGCGGTGCGTTGCACTCAAAAACTTACTGTATCAGCTTAACTATCCAGTATGGCGTACAGATTATCCGCATTGAAGCCACACTAAGAGATTGCCAACTAAATCCAGAAACTAAAAACCGTATATTAGTAGATAGTTTTATGCCAATATTGTCAAGTCATTTAAGTAGTCTTGCAATTGGCGATAATGATCGTGGGACATGGGTTCTTTCGGTAAAGAGTTGCGAGGAAAAGCTTGAATTTCGCTTGCTTCTAAAGTGTCTTGAATCTCCATTTTCCCTTGGACTTCCGCTTCTGCAACAACGCAAATTGAGTGGATTCTCGGGTCTCTATCTGGTGCTGAGTAAACTCCAACTAAACGCCGAATTTTTACTAACTCTAATCCGGTTTCTTCCATTAATTCACGTTCAATTGTCGTGGGAACATCTTCCCCCCAATCTACCATTCCACCAGGTAAAGACCATAGTCCGTTGTCTCTTCGTCTAATTAGTACAATTCGACCATCAGGTAATATCGGAATGATACTTGTTCCGATTACCGGATGACGAAAGATGATACCTAACACTGTTTGTCCATAGCGCCATAAAGTCCGCGTAGACTGTACGGCTGCACCAAATAAAGCAGCAACGTTCAATGTTCAAACTTCTATATTTATTTACTTCCCCTGACTCGCCATCTTTGTTGTATTACTAGCTTGTTAATAACAGCTTTGATACAAAAAAGTATGCGCCAGACTATATTCTCACAATTCTCATTTATTAAAATGATAACCGTAGAATAGCTTAATTTTAGCACTCAAAGACTTAATATTTATTGTGTATAACAATACTTTCTAAGTTATGGTTGATAAAAAAATATCAATTTGTTATCGGTATTACAATATTTATTAGTAATGTAAAATATTTTTTGTCAATCCTTAAACTAAAGCTGAAGCTAAAAGAGAAATATCTATGATTTTTTTGAGATTTTTAAATTTGATATTTAATCATAAAAAAATTGCTTGCAATTGTATAAGATAATTTCAGTAATCTTATTTTTTGATAAATATGAATTTATACTGCATGAACTTTTTTACGACTGAGCTTTGCTACAGGCAAAGGTTTTCAAGAAATAACTATACTTACAAAGATATTTATATTATTAATCGTTCATATAAACCCTCAATCATCATAAATTGCAAAAAACTAGTTTATAATAGTAAAGATAATTGTACTTATAAATTAAAATTAGTTGACATTCAAAAAAATATAACTATTGTTTAACTTTTAATAAAATATAAAATTATTAATTAATAGATACTATAAAATTGATACAAGCCATTGACATTACAAAAATAAATAGGATAGACTATATTGCTGTTTAAAATATGCTAGTAGCTGGTTTAGGTTAGAATGCAATAGACATTATTAAAATAGATAGATAACTATAAATTATCTATTTAGTACCTGCCAGTAAGTTAAACGTTGTTTATTAATGAGGTGAGTATGGCTAAGCGCCGTAACCTGAAGAAAGAAAAGGCGCTACGGAACCAGGCGTATGCCCGTAAGTTTCGTAAACGAACTAATACAGGACGCTATCAAAGAAGGTATCAGCAAGGAGCGCCGAAACAAGAAGAAGAGCAGAATTCATCAGCAGAAGATACCAGTGCTGCTGCTACTGACTAACTTTATTCATTTCAAAATTTCATTTTTTGTTGTTTAAACTCCTAATTTGCGGAGCATTTTCTAAAATGCTCCGCAAATATTTCTTTTAGTTGTCAGCAATCAGTTATCAGTCACCAGTTTTTACTTGCGACTCGCAACTTACAACTTACAACTTACAACTCGCTACTCTCCAATTAAAGAACGAGCAACAAGTAAAGCTTGATTTACCTGCTCGAAACCCGTTCCACCATAGCTATTGCGTGCGGCTACAACTTGACGGGGTGATATTGCTTCATAAATGTCTTGGTCAAATTTAGGATGGAGTTGTTTCCATTCCTCTAAACTCAAATCTTTCAAAAGTTTACCGGCTGCAATACTGGTTTTTACTACCTTACCCACCAAATTATAAGCTTCTCGGAAGGGAACGCCCCGCGCTGCAAGATAATCCGCTACATCGGTAGCATTAGAAAAGTCTTCCGCTACAGCTTCTGCTAACCGTTGAGTACGAAATTCCAAACCTTCTCGCAACAAAATCGTCATTGCTGATAAACAGGCTTTTACCGTACTAACCCCATCAAACAAACCTTCTTTATCTTCCTGTAAATCTTTGTTGTAAGCTAGCGGCAATCCCTTCATCATTACCAGCATGGCTTGCAAATGACCAAATACCCTGCCAGTTTTTCCCCGTACCAATTCCGGCACGTCGGGATTTTTCTTCTGCGGCATAATACTCGAACCTGTAGCGCAGCTATCTTTTAAAGTCACAAAGCCAAATTCTTCAGAAGACCATAAAATCACTTCTTCCGATAACCTGCTCAGATGAACCATGATTAAACTCGCAGCACTCAAAAATTCAATAGCAAAATCTCTGTCGCTGACTCCATCAAGGCTATTATCGTAAACCTTATCAAAATTTAATAGTTGAGCGCTGTAATGTCTATCGATAGGAAAAGTAGTTCCAGCTAAAGCACCGCATCCCAAAGGTGAAATATTTACACGTTGATAAACATCTCCCAAACGTTCCCAATCTCGTTGCGCCATTTGGAAATAAGCTAAGAGATGATGAGCTAAACTTAAAGGCTGAGCGCGTTGTAAATGAGTATAACCAGGAATTAATGTTTCAACGTTTGTTTCGGCAATATTGAGTAAAACAGCTTGAAAATCCCGCAATAAGGAACGAATAATTTTAATTTCTTCTCTTAAAAAAAGTCTCGTATCCGTACCAACCTGGTCGTTACGAGAACGTCCCGTATGCAGCTTTTTACCGACATCGCCAACAATTTCCACCAAACGATGTTCCACAGCAAAATGTACATCTTCCGAATCTACATCGGGATTAAATTCACCTTGATGGTATTCCTGACGGATTTTTTCCAAACCATTAATTAACTGTTCCCCTTCTTCGGGAGAAATAATGCCGCACTTAGCCAACATTTTGGCATGAGCAACCGAACCAGTTAAATCGTATTCAATTAATTCAATATCAAAATCAATGCTGGCATTGAAGCGAGCAATAGTAGGATGCAACGCCGATTCAAATCGCTGACTCCAAGTTTGTTTTTGTGTTTGTGTCATAGATTGGGAATTGGGAAATAAAGAGGGAGGGAGAGAGGGAGGGAGTGAGGGAGTGAGGGAAATAATTATTAACTCTTTACTAATCACTCATAACTCTTACACAATGCAAAATCTAAAATCTAAAATCTAAAATTCCTAACTCCTAACTCCTAACTCATAACTTTTAACCTTTAACCTTTGACCTTTAACCTTATTAACCGTAGCTTGTTAAATTACGAATTATATAACCGATTACTAATCCAATTAACAGCGCCCAAATTTGACCTGTTTCAACAAAATTACTCCAGGCTTTTTGTACTTGACCTAAAAGGTCTGGATCGTTGACTGTTTGAGCTAATACTGTCCAGTTTACAGGTATTTTGCTCTGAGCATTAACAGTATTTGAGAATAAAATTGTTGTCCACAAACTGATAGTAAACCCACCCAAGAGCGACGCTCGTTTCATTTTTAACTTATATATTAGTTAGCATCACCGTGATAGCTCAAAGATGTAAATTATGACATCCGTAATTTCTCGGCTGAGCGCAATATTTGTCCTGCTAAAACTGCTGCTCCAAATCCATTATCAATATTTACTACTCCTATACCGGCAGCACAAGAATTTAGCATTGTTAGTAAGGGTGCCAACCCACCAAAACTTGCTCCATAACCGATGCTAGTAGGTACGGCAATTACAGGAGAGTCAGCCAAACCTGCTACAACACTGGGTAAAGCTCCTTCCATTCCCGCCACAACAATTAATACCGTCGCCGATTCAATCACGTGACGATTATTTAACAAGCGGTGAATTCCCGCTACTCCTACATCCCATAATCTTTGTACATCAAAACCAGAAAGCTCTGCCGTCACCGCCGCTTCTTCTGCAACTGGTAAATCGGCCGTTCCAGCAGAAAGAATACCAATTGTACCGGAATATCGAACTTTTATTTGAGTCGGTGCGATCGCGCAGATGCGAGCGGATTGGTAGTAGCGTAAATCCCTTACCTTTGGTTGTAGAGTAGCGAAAACTTCAGGAGTGATGCGAGTTGCCATCACAACTTGATTTTGTAAACGCATCACATTCATAATCCGAGCAATTTGTTCGGGGGTTTTATCTTGTCCCCAAATAACTTCTGGGAAACCAGTTCTTAAAGAGCGGTGATGGTCAATTTTGGCAAAATCATCTATAGGTTCGTAAGCTAAATTTTTGAGTTGAGAAAATGCTGCATCGGTGGTAACAGTTCCGTTAGCGACAGCATTTAAAAGAGATTGTAGAGCTTTTTCATCGGTCATGGAAGAAGGAAGGGGAGAGGGAGACAAGGGGACAAGGAGATGGGGAGAAGGAGACAAGGGGAGAAGATAATTTCTAACTCCTAACTCCTAACTCCTAACTCTTAACTATTCACTGTTGACTGATTTTAACTTCTTCAATATTCCAAAAAGCACCACCAATAGCATTGAATTTAGTGCCTTCAATTTTGTTACGTATGGCTCCTAATGAAAGGGGATTAACTAAGTAGATAAAAGGTAAATTTTCCTGAGTTATCTTTTGAGTTTCTGCGTATATTTCTTTAACTTTTTCTTCGTCAGTTTCTTGTGCAGCTTGAACATAAAGTCGAGCAATTTCTTTTTCCCATGAAGAAGCTTCCCAACCTTGAATTGGTTTTTGTCCGGCTTGAGGTTTTTGGTTAAACATATGCAATCCACCTTCAGGTTTCCATACGTTAGCACCATCATTTGGTTCTAAACCACCAGTTAAACCAATCAATGCCATTTCAAAATCTAAGCTATTGGAAATTTTATCTAAATAAGTATTCCAAGCCAGGGGAGTAAAATCAACTTGAATACCAATTTTACTTAAATCAGATTTGATTTGCGCTCCCATAGCTTCCCGAATTTTGTTACCGGAATTAGTAAGTAAAGTGAAGCGGACGCGATTTCCATCTTTGTCTAATAATTGACCTTGAGAATTGTATTTAAATCCAACGCTTTTGAGTAATTCTCTAGCTTTATCTGGATTATAATCGTAAACTTTTAATCCTTTTTCCGGAGGCAAATAATAAGGGCTTTGTACGGAAATTGGTGAATTTTGTGTTTGACCTAAACCACGAAATGTATTGTTAATCATGGTTTCGCGGTCGATAGCATAAGCTACAGCTTGACGAAATTCTTTAGTATTAAACCATTTTGATTTTACTGGATCGACTAAAGGTTTACCGTTTCTGCTACCTTTATTTAAATTAAAAAATACAAAAGATGTACCAGTGGCAGGACCGCCATTTTTAATGTCAAAATTACCACGTTTTTCTTCTCGTTTAAGTAAAGAAAAATAATCTGGAGTTACGCCGATATAATCCAAGCTACCAGAACGAAATTGTAATAATGAAGTATCTTGAGATTCAACAATTTCCCAATTTATTCTGTCAATTAATGGTTTATCTTTTTTCCAGTAATAAGGATTTCGTTCAAATACAACTCTCTGAGTAGTATTGTACCGAGCTAATTTGTAAGGGCCATTAGTCACAATCTGGTCAACGGGAGTATCAACACCCCACTTTTGTAAAAATAACGGCTTCCCTTCCGAATCTTTTGTTTCTACCGATTTTTGTAAAGCATGTTTCGGTAAAATCGGAGTTCCCATATTTTGTAAGAAAGGTCGAAAAGATTCTGGTAAAGTAAATTCTACCCTTCGCTCATCAAGCTTTCTAACTTTAGGTAATTGACCGCTTGCACCGATTTTAAAACTGTCTTTAGTATCGGTAGGAATTTCTTTATTAAAGTAAATATCGTTGTAGGTAAATACAACATCATCCACTGTTAAAGGCTTACCATCAGACCATTTTAAATTCTCGCGTAAAGTAAAAACAAACCGCAATCCATCGTCGGAAACTTCCCAAGATTCAGCTAATTCAGGCTCTACTTCTCCAGTGATTGGATTTTGAGTTGTTAAACCAACAAATGTGTAAGGAAAAATATTCGGAGACTCTTGAGAAAGAGCGTAGTTAAAAGTTTTTGGGTCGCTGAGAATACTCAGAATTAACGGCTTTGTTTCTGCTGCTTGGGTTCTAAAATTACTTGGATTGCAAGCAGCAACAAAAAGTGCTGTTATAGCCGCCAAAATAATCGGTAAACGCAAACGCCGAAAGTTAGGAATGATTGAAGAAAATCTTAGCATTTAGGTAGATTTACGAATAATTGATGATATGAAAGAAATTGTAGCGAATAAAAATTGGTAATTGGAAGAGGGAGAAGGGATAAGGAAATATTGATACCAATTGCCGAACAAATTACCTTCTACTCGCTACTTGCTACTTGTGAAACAGTTGCGGTGGTGAGGCGGCGCGTTGCGGAGGTTCCCTCCGTTGTAGCGACTGCCGAAAGGGTTCCCCGGCATAAGCCTTCCTGTTGAACCCGTTCACGCGAAGCGTGCGGCTCAGGGCTACTTGCTACTTGCTAACAAAACCACAGCATAAGCACAAATTCCTTTTTCTTCACCAACGGGACCTAGTTTTTCATTGGTAGTGGCTTTGACACCTATTTGGTTTGATTCTATTTGCAAAACACCGGCTAGTTTATCCCGCATTTTTTGAATATGGGGTTTTAGTTTAGGACGTTCTGCGACTACTACAGAATCAATATTTCCGACTTGCCAACCTTGCTCTTGAATCAAATTATTAACTTTATCCAAGAGCATTAAACTGTCGGCACCAGCCCATTTGTCATCGCTGGGGGGAAAATAATGACCGATATCGCCTAAAGAAAGCGCTCCTAGCATCGCGTCCATAATCGCATGAGTTAAAACATCGGCATCACTATGTCCTAATAAACCCAAAGAATGAGAAATTTCCACACCACCAAGAATTAACCGACGTTCGGTAGCTAAACGATGGATATCATAACCATTTCCGATACGAATATTCATAAAAAAGGTTAAAGGTTAAAGGTCAAAGGTGAAGAAGGAGTTAGGAGTTAGGAGTTAGGAGTTAAGAGCTAAGAGTTAGGAGTTAAGAGTTAAGAGTTAGGAGTTAAGAGTTAAGAGTTAGGAG
>JAHCMI010000090.1 GCA_019192545.1 Rivularia sp. MS3
AATTGGAAATCCCATTGCCACTCAAAGATTAATTACTGCCCTCAATGATTCCCATCCTGATGTGAGATGGCGAGCGGCAGAGGCTTTGGGTAATATTGGAAATCCCATTGCCACTCAAAGATTAATTACTGCCCTCAATGATTCCGCTTATTATGTGAGAAGCAATGCGGCAGAGGCTTTGGGTAAAATTGGAAATCCCATTGCCACTCAAAGATTAATTACTGCCCTCAATGATTCCCATAATTTGGTGAGAATGAATGCGGCAGAGGCTTTGGGTAATATTGGAAATCCCATTGCAGTTGAACCATTAGTTACTGTCATTAATGATTCCAATTCTTGGGTTAGAAAGAAAGCGGCACAGGCTTTGGGTAAAATTGGAAATGCCGAAACTTTGGCAAAGATAATTCAATGCCCTGAAATTAATATTTATGATTCCGATATATTCCCAATCGCAAGAAGATTAACATTACGTTTCAGCAAAAAACCACCGCGCAACAAAAAAGGAAAACCTTTGATTCCCGTTTATCCTGAGTTGGTAAAATATAACCCAGTGTGGTCATTTCTAAAACGCCGTATTTTCAAATAACAAAACCTTGCGATTGCTTCGCACAGCGAACAATGACAATCCTTAAATTCTTTAACTCAATAAAAACTCCGCGAACCTCCGCGCATCCCTCCGCGCTCCTCCGCGTTCAAAACCTACCCCCTCAAAGCAACATAAACCCCCGTAAAACTCCCCGCTTTCACCCCATCCCCAAAAACATCAACATTCAACTCAATTCTACTCTTAGACTTCCTCTCCAACATCTTAATAAACCTCTCCCAAACCTCCATCGAAGGAAACGAACAAACAGCAATAAAATCACCATCAATTGGCTGAAGATATTCTATAGAGTTACGCTGAATTACAATCCTTGAAGATAAAGATAAAGCCTGTAAATTAACATGAACTAAAGTCCATCCCGCAAGAATTGCTAAAGCCGAAACGCTACCACCAAAAACAGTCGAGCGATGATTTATATTTGGTAACAAAGGTGCCTTTAACGTAATCCCATTTTCATCAACTTGCTTAACCGAAACCTCCATATTTTTTGATAGCGGAATATGTTCGTGAAGATAATTTTCAACTTCTACAATATCAGGAAGCATAATTATAATTTATTTTTAAGCAACAACTTAAGCCCACGCAGGTGGGCTTCGTAACTGTAGCCCCACTCTTCTAGAGTGAGGGCGATTTTGATTAAAATTCTAGATATTACTTTGCCTTAAGCTAACTTTGCTATCCTCATTAAAGCAAGTATTATCGTATTGCGAGATACATTAACCCGTACACATCTATTTAATTAATTCAAATCACATTTATGTTCAACTACACTAATAAACTAATTCAAGGTTGGAAAGAAGAAGTATCTCCCCGATTATCTCCTTTACTGTCATTAATTTGGATTGGAGGTTTTGCTATTGCTGCTTTTTGCGTCTGGGGATTTTTTCAAATTGAAGAAAGAGTATTTTCCGAACAAACCACCGAACTTGATACGGCAATTCTAAAAGCAATTTACGAACATCATACTCCTCTATTAAATCAAATCATGACCGGAATTACGTTTCTAGGTAATGGTTCAACTTTAATTTATATTAGCTGTCTTGTAGGAATAATTTTATTAGTTAGCAGAAAGTTTGCTAGCGCTTTTACCCTAATTATCGTTACCTCTGGAGGTATCGGTTTAAACCTATGGTTAAAGAATATATTTGGAAGAGTGCGCCCAGCTTTGTGGGAAAGAATTGTCGATGCTACTAATTATAGTTTTCCTAGCGGACACGCAATGGTTTCTTTAGTTGTTTATGGTTTTATCGGTTATTTACTAATAGCTAACTTTCGTTCCTGGAGCAGCGTAATTTTATTTCTCACCACTTTATTAATTTTAGCAATCGGCTTCAGTCGTCTTTATTTAGGAGTTCACTGGCCAACTGATATAATTGCTGGATATGCTGCTGGCTTAGTATGGTTAATTAGCTGTATTCTCAGCTTAGAAATTTTACAGTTTTTGCTTGGCAGAAAGAATCAACAAGCTGTTAGCAATTGATTACAAATAATAACTCTTTCCCAAGGTTTTTTACGTTTGAATATTATGGCAAAGGTAAATAAACAATTCTGTCTATACAAAGTCTAGACTAAGGCTGCGCGTCGCAAAACTCTGGTGGTGCGTGACACTATTATAAGACTTATTGCTACGTTCAGAATGTGTCGAAGTGTCACAGCACCCTACGAATAAAATGTGCGAGTTCCTTTGAGACGAATATCAGTAGGAGTAAGAAAGTTGAAATAATCTGTTAAAACTTGGGTTGATATTATCTTTCTATTAAACTAATTCATAAATACTATTATAAAAACTTCCTAAACTAATTAGCGATTAGCAACCTCATAACTACGTTTAAGCACACATATCACATAAAGTTACTATTTTATAAAATAAATATAAAAATTATTTTATTGATACTTATACTGATATATAGAAAACAATAGCTAACAAAAATTACAATACAAGAATATTACTTAGACAATAAAAAGCGAAAAATCAATATATTTTGATTGAACCGAAGTATTTCCCGTTACTAAATAATAATAAGCACATTAATATCCATTAAAACCCTTATATAAAAACCGGCGAGTGCATGATACATTTTTCAAATCCATTGTCTGTACTTTCCTCCCCACATAATGCATTTGCACTATTTAAAACCAGAGCATCTTGAAGAATTAGTCAATGGTAGTGGCATTGATTTACACCTAGTTAAGCTGAATTTTCGCTCTCTTGAAGACAAAAATGCTTATGATTATCTATTTATTTCCGAGCTTATTCCCCGTACAAATACTGGAATAGTCAAGAACTCTTGGTTAGAGCGTTATGCCCACGTTAGCGCTGGTGGTTGGTGGTGTTCGGGAGTTGATGTGCTGAATAATTGGCACATGATGGAATGGGGGTGCTTCAAACCAAACCAACCTCGTATAAATGAGAAGGGCAAGTCTATTAAGTACGAACATCCTCCCTGTACTCCGACGCGAATTTTTTGTTTGCGAGTGCCGTTGTTAATTTGGGAGCAGGTTGCCCAACGTTACAATGTTAAACTACCCGATAATGTTGCGATCGCAGAGGATGGTGCTGCTATCGGCTTCTGGAAATGGGTGATGGAGCATAACATTCCGGTAATCATCTGCGAAGGCGTGAAAAAGGCGGCTACTCTTTTAAGTCAAGGGTATGCAGCCATCGGAGTACCGGGAATCACCAGCGGCTATCGAGTTGTTAAAAATAAATTTGGTAAAGTTATTCGTCGTCAGTTAATTCCCGATTTAGCAGCTTTTAGTATTACAAAACGTACTATTTATATTTGTTTTGATTTTGAAACTGAACTTAAGAAAACCAACGCTGTCAACAATGCCATATCTCAACTTGGTTTATTATTTCAAGAAAAAAATTGCCCTGTTCAAGTAATTGAACTTCCGGGAATGGAAAAGGGCGTAGATGAGTTTATTGTGGCAAAAGGTACAGCAGCTTTCGATAAAATCTATTACCAAAGTCCGGATTTAGAAATTTATCTTGCTCATAGTAAACCACACACTAATTTAACTATTCAGCCAGCGTTAAGTGTAAACCGTCGTTATTTGGGTGAAATACCTTTTCCTACTTCTGGATTAGTCGGAGTTAAGTCAGCAAAAGGTACTGGGAAAACCACTGCATTACAAGCTGTTGTCAAACAAGCATTAAATAGAAATAAACCTATTTTATTAATTACCCATAGAATTCAGCTAGGGAAATTTTTGTGTGAAAAAGTCGGAATTAAATGGGGTGTAGATTATAAGAAATGGGGAATTAAAACTTGTAACAATGTTAGTAGTGGCAGCATCCTGCTTTCTAATGTTGCAGCAAACGAACATCATGCTCCCAATACAGGATTATGTATTGATTCAATTTGGAAACTCAATCCTTCTCATTGGCAAGGAGCGATAATTATTCTCGATGAAGTCGAACAATCTTTATGGCATTTATTACACAGTACTACTTGTAAAGATAAACGAGTTAAGATTTTAAATTTATTTCAACAGCTAATTTCTACAGTTTTAACAACAGGAGGATTAGTTATTGCTCAAGATGCCGATTTATCAGATGTTTCTTTGGAATATCTCCAAAGATTAGCAGGAATTGAGTTAACACCTTGGGTAGTTGTAAATCAATGGAAACCCGAACAAGCTTGGGATGTAACTTTTTATGATTCTCCTAATCCAACACCGTTAATTCAGCAGTTAGAATTAGATTTATTAGCTGGAAGAAAATGTTATATAACTACAGATAGTCGTTCCGGACGTTACAGTAGTGAAACAATCGAACGCTATTTAAAAGAACGTTTGGATAAGTTACGACATTTATATCCTAAAACTTTAATAGTTAGCAGTCACACTACTAATACACCAGGGCATGAAGCAGTTGATTTTGTGGCAGCTATCAATCAAAAAATTCCTGAATACGATGCTGTTTTTGTAACTCCCAGTTTAGGTACGGGAATAAGCATAGATGTACAGCATTTTGATAGAGTTTACGGAATTTTCCAAGGAGTAATTCCAGATTCCGAAGCCAGACAAGCATTAGCTAGAGTACGCGATGATGTACCTCGCGTCGTATGGTGTGCTAAGCGAGGAGTTGGTTTAATTGGTAGCGGTAGTAAAAATTATCGTCAGCTATCTTTTTGGTACCAGGAAAATCAAAAAGAAAACCTAGCTTTATTAAGTCCGATGCATAAAATAGATGTCGATTTACCATTAGTTTATGACCCCATTCACTTAAGAACTTGGGCAAAATTATCGGCAAGGGTAAATGCTTCCATCAACTTTTACCGTCAATCAATGAAGGAAGGATTAACGGCAGAAGGACATAATTTATGGGTACGTACCAACGATATCCAGAAGAATATTATTAGAGATTTACGCTATGCTTTTTTAGCCACCGATAAAGAAGATGCAGCAACTCGAAGAAGATTGGTTTTAGAAATTATTAAAGCTAAAAAAGACTGGGAGCAAAGCCGCCATAAATCTCAAGAAATTAACAATAATATCAAGAAAATTAAACAGCAGAATCAGCTAGCTGCGGCGACTGCTGTCAGTCAAGCTCCAGATATAGATTACTTGGAATACGAACTATTATTAAAGAAACATTCTCTTACAGATAACGAACGTCACAAAATCAATAAATACTTTTTGAGAAAAAGGTACGGTGTAGAAGTTACTCCCCAGCTAAAATTGCAGGATGATAGAGGATATTACTATCAATTACGAACCCATTATTACCTCACTCACTCCAGCGACTATTTTCATATAAGAGATAAACAAGAGTGGAATCAACAGCTATCTTGCGGTGAAGGAAAAGTTTTTCTACCGGATTTAAAGATTTATACTCTGAGAATAGAAGCCTTGCGAGCATTAGGTGTTTTACAACTACTCGAACCCAGTCGAAAATTCACCGAAAATGATGCCGATCTAATACTGTTGAAAAATACTGTACTGCAATGCAGCAGACATATTCAGAGAGCGTTAAATATTAATTTAGTAGTAGAAAATGAACGAGTTTCGACAATCAAAATTATTCGGCGACTGTTTAATTTACTAGGTTTGAAGTTGAAACGAACTAATAATATGTATTTTATCGATGGCGAAACCTTAACCGACGGCAGAGAGAAGATATTTTCGGTATGGTGTCAGCGAGATGAATTGATGTTGACGCATTTGAAAAACGTTGCCGATTCTCAGGTTAAAGCTCGGAGGTTAAAGGTTAAAGGTTTGTAAATTACTTTTCGTTACAAGGTTCTACCGGAATAAGGCTCAGTTTTTAGACAAAGGTTTCCCAACCAAATACTGGAAACCTGAGAAATAGTTAGAAACCCAATTTTTTCAAAAAACCGGGTTTCTAAAACATTACTAATTGATAATTGTTAATTCCGATTCCTGGCATATCGAGGGCGGCAGGGAGTTCCCCAGCAAACCTGCCCGTCAGGCATATCAGTCAAAACAGTGCTGCGGGCACCTATGACAGCATTAGCTCCGATTGTGGCTCCAGGAGCAACGAAGCAATCTGTAGCAACCCAAGCGCCGTTACCAATTGCAACCTTTGCAGTTTGTAAACCGAAAGCTGGATCTTTAATATCGTGGCTACCGGTACAGATATAGCTTTTTTGAGAAATTACACAGTGAGAACCAATATTAATTTCGTCGAGACTATATAAAACAACATCATCACCAATCCAACTGTAATCGCCAATAGTTACTTTCCAAGGATAGGTAAAACGGGCAGTAGGTCGAATTAATACACCTTTACCAATACGTGCGCCGAACAAACGTAGAATAGCGCAGCGTATGCCGCTCATATTGTGAAGCGTTAAAGGAAAAGTTATAGCCTGTACTAACCACCAGAACAATATATACCAACCAGCACGCCCTCGATCGAAATCAGATTGGTCATATTTACGTAAATCTACAAAAGGTTCGGCATTTAATGTTGTAGGAACTGGGCATTGAGCGTTGGGCATGGAAAGATAAAAAGTTAGGAGTTAGGAGTTATAAGTTATGAGTTATGAGTTAGGAGTTATGAGTTATTAGTCACAAATTAAAGAAATTAAAAGAGTTCTTTTCGCAATCCTAAATCCTTTGTGAAAATCAAACCTATTTATAAGTAGAATTGTAGTGCGGGCATCTTGCCAGCCTCGAGTAGCAAGATAATCGCTCGTGAACTACTCCTCAATTTTACGAATCATTTAGGACTGCTGTAGTATTTAATTTCTTGATTCCTAACTCTTAACTCTTAACTCCTAACTTTCTTCACGTTGCAGACTGACTAACCTTCGCAGCAATGGTAGGCTGGGGATTTTTGGAAGCGTTGACGGTATTTAAACTACCGCCGCAGCTACGTAGTTCGTAGAGTTTTACGCCGATTTGATATTCGTATTGACTTAAAAGTCTTCCGTAGATATATCCAGCTTTGCCATCTAAGAAACCGCGCTGAATGATATAGAACAAAATAAAGCGTAAAAAAGGCTTGAATGGCAATCTTACCCAGATTTTCTTTAAGAAACGCTTGCGCTGTACTGCATCACCAAATAAACTTGCGCCGATGGTGCCGTCATCACCTTTACCAGTAAGTAAATTGTAGTAAACGCGAGCTTCCCAATTAGAATAACGATTGTGTCTGGCTAACCAGTGGTAAAGATCGCGAAAATCTTCGTGAAGCATGTCGTTTTTAAGATATCCAACTTTATTGCTTAAAACAACGTGTTCGTGAACTTCATTGTCACCAGTATTAGGAATATCTTCAGTATTTAGGTTTTCGTAGCGACCTTCTTTATGCTTGAATAAACGTAGATTCCAATCGGGATACTTTCCACCGTGGCGAATCCATTTACCTAGGAAAAATACGCGGCGATTTAGATAGTAACCGCTGTATTCTGGATTCTCGATTGCTCGAGCAATTTCATCCCATAGTTCGGGAGTAATTCGCTCATCGCAATCAACTATCAATACCCATTCATTACGAAAAGGTAAGTTTTCCAAAGACCAATTTTTCTTTTTCGGCCAGCCTCCATTAAACTCAAACTGTACCACCGTTGCACCCGAATTTTCTGAAATCTCGATGCTTCTATCAGTACTTTGAGAATCTACTACAAAAACTTCATCCGCTCTAGAAACGCTCTTTAAACAAGCCGGTAAATTTGCTTCTTCATTCTTAGCCGGGATCAATACGGAAACTGGTATTTTAGAAGACATATAATTATATTTTAGTTATTAGATGTTAGTTATTAGTTATTAGCTATTAGTTGTTAGTTGTTAGTTATTAGTTGTTAGTTGTTCAATTAATCGACAGCTATCTACTACCTACTAACTACTATCCACTATTTACTAACTACTTTTTTTGATAGAAGTCCCTGAATAGCTGCGTTTAAATAACCTATTTGACCGTAAGCATAAACAAGTTTATCAAAACGTTCTGCTGGGTCAGAATAATGTTGCAATGCTTTATATAAACCGCGTATAAGCCTTTCGCTGCCGCGTTGCAACTGCCCCGTACCAGCTTTTCCGGCAAGCTGCTCCCTGTAACACTCGCTTATACCTTGCCACCAGCCTCTACTGATAAACCAGGAACGCTTAAGACGCTCTGGCGATACATTATGGGCTGCTAAAGCTTCAGGAAGATAAGCTACTTCCCAGCCTTTTTTTAAGGCAAGTTCAGTCATTTGCAGTTCTTCGTTGGAAAGTAAGTTTTTCCCTACTCTTCCAAGATTGATATCGAAACCTCCGATATCGTCCAAAAAACTCCGCCGTATTGAATAATTTAAACCTCTAGGAGTGTCACCAGGGTTTTCTATTTTTACAACGCGATCGCCTAAATCATAAGCCCCTAAATTACCGGCTAATCCTGATGATAGCCACCGAGGTGGATTTACTTTATCGGGCCATAACAATGTGACTTTACCACCGGCTATGGCTAATTTAGAGTTACTCTGATAAGCTCCATAAAGTACTTGCAACCAGCTTTTGCTTGCTACAGCATCATCATCAAGATATGCTATAACCTCACCGCTGGAAGCTGTTGCACCTGTATTTCTAGCTACTGACAATCCTAACTTAGGTTCGTAAATATACTTAAGAAGATGATTGTTAAGTCGCCGCGAAACAACTTGCTTAGTGTTGTCTGTGGAGCCGTTATCTATTACCACCACTTCAAAGCCTCCGACAAAATCCTGTGACAAAAGGCTATCTATGGCAGCGCCCAGATAATTATCTCGATTGTGAGTACAGATAATGGCAGAAATTTGCGTGTCTGGCATTTTGATTGCAATTTTAGAGAGAGCCGAATTTGGATTTTACTTACGCTAATCGATTGTAACTTTGTTGCTACTAAACCAAGAGCAATTACTAAAATTCAATATTCGCCTGCACAGAATCTTAACTAAAAATTTTATACACACCAACCGAGTTTTTTCGGATATAACTTCTAACAAGTGCCAATACTTTATTTTTGTTGTTTAATATGACCGTGTAAAACTACCAAGGTTTCTGCTAAGTGGTTTAAACGGTTTTCTAGTTTTTGCTTGCGTTCGAGATACTGACGTAATTGCTGATAGCGAGCGATCGCCATGCTAACACCCGGAACTTGTTCGGCTGGGCAGGGACGAGACCAAACTTCACCAGAAGCATCTAAACCACACAAACGGTAGCCAGTACGAGAAGAATCGGATTGATTTTGTGTTTCTTGCGCCGCACAAATTTCTTCAACATAGTCCATCAAGCGGTCAACTTCTGCATGACGCAGGGTTGCAGTAGCTTCCGGCTGTGGTTCTTTTTCATGAGATTCCAACCAACCATTCACAATTGGGCCTTGTGAATATATATCTTGAATTTGTCGTAAAACTTTGTATAATTCAGCTTGCCAACCAGCAACAATTTCTTGAATTTCCTGCAATACATTAGACGCTAATGCCGGATTAGGGGCATTGCGATGGCTGCTAAAACTAGGAGTTTTGAATTTAGGAAGCGATGGTGCTTTAATATCCTCATCCTGGGCCGAAAATGCCTGAACTGAGTTATCTTCTTGTAAAGATTCTTCTAAAATTTCCTGCGTGGTATTACTTTCTTCAAGTACTGCTTCTGATGATGATTCGCTAACTTCTTGATTGGATTCATTATTGCGATCTTGAATACGAAACGATAAGGATTGTTGATTCAAACTATTAGTATCAGCGTTTTCCTTTAGGGGATTCGTAACGCGAATGTCTAAATCCTGCAAAGTTTCTTCAATACGCTTTAAGCCTGCTTTCATAGAACTGTTGGGTGAAAGTTGGTAATTGGTACTGTCGTACAAAGCTTCTGCAAGCTGGAGTTCACTTTTTAAGTCAAGCTATTGATTGCATTGACTACTTTTGTTGTATTTTTATCTATTAAAAGTTATTTGTAACTATAAATCATACCTTTGGGGTAAGAAATATAGGAAAAAGCGTAACAGCCAGATCAACTCTTAAAATAATGAGTAAGTTTTAAAACAAGTTAATCGGTTGTGTATTTAGCATTTAGAAATAACTAACCCTTATATTGCTTAAATTGCGAAAATTGCAACCCTACTTTATTAAAGATACTGAGGAAACAGCTTTGAGTAAAGTTATCCTTGTCACTGGCCCGGCACGCTCGGGAAAAAGCGAATGGGCAGAAGCTTTAGCAAACCAGTCTAATAAAAAAGTTGTGTATGTTGCAACAGCACTGTTATCGCCAAATGACGAGCAATGGCAGCAACGTATTATACAGCATAGAAATCGCCGTCCTGAAAGCTGGATGACTTTAGAAGTACCTTTTGACTTATCAGCGACTCTAAGTGATGCCAAGCCCGATACTCTTATGTTAGTAGATTCTCTAGGTACGTGGGTAGCAAATCATCTAGATAAAGACGATAAATCTTGGTTTGATATTGTTGAAGAATTTTTAGAAATAGTCCAGTTAGTTGCAGCCGAAATGATTTTTGTGGCAGAGGAAACCGGATGGGGAGTAGTACCAGCTTACCCCATAGGGCAAACTTTCCGCGATCGCCTCGGTTCGTTAACCCGCAAATTGGGCGTTATTTGTCAAACGGCATATTTGGTAACTGGAGGACATGCAATTAATTTGAGCGTGCTTGGTAGCCGTTTACCTTGCTGATAGAGTCATTTTGACACTCCCCATCAATTAATTGAAGGGGATTCTTGCTTCAACCGTCCGCCCTAGAAATCTAAATACGAAAATATTCAAACCTCCCCGTTTGGATACGTCCACAAGCTCACACGGACTGCCCGACCGCATTTGAAATGATTTATTAAATTTTTCACTTTGACTCCCATATTTGTACAAGATTTTGGGCTTATTGCCCCCAGGGTTCCGGATCGGGGTCTGTCCGCTAGACCTACTAGGCTTTTTATATGTGCGCATTACCGCTTCGAGTAATATACCACAAAAAGTAATGGGACTGGCGACTAAAGTCGCGAGCGCACTACACCCCCATAATTAGAAATTAGCGGCACTGTGCGCGGTTCCGGTAGATGAAGGGATAAAGAGGGGGAAGAGGGAAAAGTCTGGGATGAAATTTTTTACCCGTACTTTTATCAATAACCGATTCTACAATTCTTAATTCTTTATTTATAATTCACTATCCAAAACATAGACTCTAAAATCTAGAATTTAAATATGGCATCCAAAACAGAAGTTAAAAAATACCTGGCTTATTGGTTTCAGTTGGGTAAAAAGGTTTTTATCAACAACGGTGTGGCAAGCTTGCAACCCCGGAATGTTATTGATGGCGAAAGCTATAGCGAGGATTTTGAAGAATGTTGGCAGACAATCCTCTCGCCAAAATCGGGTGAATGCTATCTCGAAGGAACTCAACAGACTGTTACGGAATTACTCTCGCCTGAATGGGATATGGCTTCCTGCTCCCGTTGTGAGATGCCGGTACCTTTGAAAGATTTAGGTATGCCTTCTACATTATGTCCCTGTAATGATGTAATGAACTGGCCGAATACCGAACTTCCAGCACCACGAGAACCGGTTGAGTCTCAAAGTCAGCTAAATAAAATTCGCGACAGGCTTTTATTCGAGCGAGAACCCGAGATAATAGATTAATTTAAATATTATCGCTTAAACCTTCTTTCTCCTAACTTGCAACGGGAGCATCCCAATTTTGAACAAATATTTTATCCGACACCCTGTAAGGGTGCGGCTACACAAACAAAGCCTGGCGACCTAGGCTAAAAGATTTCTTAGCCTAGGTCGCCAGGCTTTGTAATATTAGCCCCAGGCTTCTAGCCTGCGGGCTTTTTGCGAATTTGGGATGCTCCCCTCACAACATCATTTAGAAAATCTAAAGCTTCCTATTGTTGCGTGACACCACAACCCTGATTATTCCTTCTAATTTCAATTAAGTGTCACAGCACCCTAAAAGAAAACTATGCCAGTTGCGGCCATTCTTATTAATTACAAAAAAACCTAACATCTCAATTATTTAAAAAGCCCGGTTGTTGAGCCAACCGGGCTTCACATATTAACTTAAATGCATTTGCGGTAACTTCAATATCTACGTATTCACAATACTTGTATCGGTGGATGACAAGAAAGCTTTATTATTGCGTTAAAAATTAGTCGATGTGTCACAACACCCTACAATAAAATATGCGGCTTGCTTAAGTCCCAATAATATTGAATAGTTTTTTAGATAAAAACAAATACGAGAGACTTATAGAAAACAATGGACAACTTAAAAAGTTTGTTATCAATGACGCTTGATGAACTTACCGAGTACAGTACCGATGCTCGCAAAATTGAAAAACTGCGACGGAAAATTTGTTTAGCTTTGCCAATGGCAGAACAGCAAAAGGCAAAAGAAGAATTATTGACTCAAATGCCGTCAGGCGAGCTAAATAGAATTATTGAAGAACAACGGCAAACAGTAGCTTTACCGTTTTGGGGAATTGGTGGTTTAGGTTTGTTGCTAGGAATTTCACTGCATCAACCCATCGGTTTATTAGCAGCTATCGGTGGTACTTTTGCTGCTATCAAAATTCAAAAGTTAGGTTGGGAGATGCAAGCTAAGCGTCTTTTACTGCAAACCCTCGAAGATATCGAAGTTCGTGCCAATCAACCGAGCTAAAATTCTTCATTGAAAGGCAATAGACTTTTTATCTTTTTATGTTGTTGGTGGAAGTTTATATCTATTTAGGTAGCAATGATAAAGTAATGCTTTGCCCTGCGCTGTAATTCTATGTCTCAGGTATCGCTTCCCCAATCGCTTTATCCAGACTTACCGCTTACCGCTCTTGCACCCATGCAAGACGTGACAAATCTCTGGTTTATGAAAATTCTTGCTCGCTACGGAAGTCCCGACTACTTTTTTACCGAATATTTTCGCGTGCGTGACGACTCCCGGCTTAACCGTAAGATTTTGGCTTCCATCACCGAAAACGATACCAACCGCCCTGTTTTTGCTCAAATGATTGGCGAAAGCATTCCAGATTTAGTAAGAACAGCAAAGGAACTTTGTCAATACAATATTGCTGGAATCGATTTAAATATGGGTTGTCCGGCACCTAGAGTTTATCGTAAAAATGTTGGGGGTGGATTGCTGCGAGAACCTGAAAAAGTAAATCGGATTCTGGGGGAATTGCGTTCTGCTGTGAGCGAGCGACCTTTGACGGTTAAAATGCGTGTAGGCTTTGATAACACCGATAATTTTGAAGAAATTTTAGATATCATCAATTGCCACAATATTGATTTACTGAGCTTGCACGGGCGCACTGTGAAAGAAATGTATCGCGGGGAAGTCAAATACGATTTGATAGCTCAAGCTGTGAAGCGGGTTAATTGTCCGGTGCTTGCTAATGGTAATATTGACTCTGCTGCCACTGCCCTTAAGGTGCTTTCTCAAACAGGTGCGGCTGGTGTAATGGTAGGACGTTGGGCAATAGCCAATCCTTGGATTTTTAATCAAATTCGGCAAATATTGCGCTCTGAGCCAATCTTGCTCGTTCCCTTAGTCGAAGTACGCGAATATATTGATTGTTTGCGCCAGACTCCCGAAGCTGTCAAAACACCACCACGTGCGCGTGCGGGACACTTAAAAATGTACCTCAACTACATCGCACTTTTAGTTGACGCTGAAGGTCATTTTTTACGGCTGATGCGAAAGACACAAACTGAGGTAGAACTGCTCAAACTCTGCGATCGCGTTCTCCTCGATAGCAACAAAAACCTAGCTCTAGCACCTTATTCCAGCCATTAATTCGCTGTATGTAACCAACCATAATTAATGTAAGTTTCAACAACCCATTTATCGCTCAGAGGATGTAAGGATGCACTATAAATGATACTCAAAACTTTTAAGATCCCCCTAAATCCCCCGCTAAATTGGGGGACTTTAACCCCCTTTTTAAGGGGGGAAGGGGGGATTATCCGAGAATTGTGATAAAAACTATACTTTTCAGACATCCTCTCAAAGCGATATGATAGGGTAGGTTTCAATCCCTGATAGGGATTAATGTAAGTTTCAACGCTGGTGCTGGTAAGTCTTGGTACGTAGCTGAAGGGTTTCAATCCCTGATAGGGATTAATGTAAGTTTCAACTGTACGCATTGTGAAGGGTGTTAACCCATGTAAGGTTTCAATCCCTGATAGGGATTAATGTAAGTTTCAACACAACCGAGCATTTTAGTATTGTCTCTGGAAAATTGTTTCAATCCCTGATAGGGATTAATGTAAGTTTCAACTGTCGAGGCCAACATCAGTGAGTGGATTGATGAAGTTTCAATCCCTGATAGGGATTAATGTAAGTTTCAACTTTTGTTGTAGGCTCTGGAGAAAGTGAGTGCTTCAGTTTCAATCCCTGATAGGGATTAATGTAAGTTTCAACATAATATTGAAGATTGTATTACAATCTTTAATAGGTTTCAATCCCTGATAGGGATTAATGTAAGTTTCAACTATATTATTTTCTACTACAGATACTCTGCGATCGCGTTTCAATCCCTGATAGGGATTAATGTAAGTTTCAACGCCAACCGGAACATTGCCAATGCCCGAAAGCAGAGTTTCAATCCCTGATAGGGATTAATGTAAGTTTCAACTTTATTCGCTTTATTCTGTTGAAGTGCCAAGCGAAGTTTCAATCCCTGATAGGGATTAATGTAAGTTTCAACATTCCAGAGTTTATTTACTCAGCCTGGGATGAGATGGTTTCAATCCCTGATAGGGATTAATGTAAGTTTCAACTTATATGCCAACTCTTTATCATGAATAAATTGCGTTTCAATCCCTGATAGGGATTAATGTAAGTTTCAACTTCCTTCTGCTCCTGCTTCGCTTTCTGCTACTACGTTTCAATCCCTGATAGGGATTAATGTAAGTTTCAACTTTAGATTCGGGATTTTTTTCTTCAATTGATAGAGTGTTTCAATCCCTGATAGGGATTAATGTAAGTTTCAACTATAATTTGATATTGTTTAGCAACACTATCTTTGTTTCAATCCCTGATAGGGATTAATGTAAGTTTCAACTTTTGATATAGCTTTATTATGCTGCGTACACAGCATAGTTTCAATCCCTGATAGGGATTAATGTAAGTTTCAACGAGCAGCGTTGATAAAGTTGTTTAGTTCACCTGCGTTTCAATCCCTGATAGGGATTAATGTAAGTTTCAACTCCAGTAGTTCCTTCAATATTCGTGCCTTCTGGTGTTTCAATCCCTGATAGGGATTAATGTAAGTTTCAACAAGTAGAACACTTGTCTACCGTAAGAAGCAAGGTAGTTTCAATCCCTGATAGGGATTAATGTAAGTTTCAACAAGGGCAAGTTGAGCAGTTTCTAGCTGCTTAATTAGTTTCAATCCCTGATAGGGATTAATGTAAGTTTCAACACTCATGATAGTAAATTAACTGTACTTGGGCACAAGTTTCAATCCCTGATAGGGATTAATGTAAGTTTCAACTTTCTATATATTTGAAATAATTGCTTTTAATGTCGTTTTGTTTCAATCCCTGATAGGGATTAATGTAAGTTTCAACTCTTTTTTTTCATTTTCGCTCATGTCTTCTGGGGTTTCAATCCCTGATAGGGATTAATGTAAGTTTCAACTTCTACTGGTCAACCTGTACTTTTGGCGACTGGTTTTGATGAAAATGGTTTCAATCCCTGATAGGGATTAATGTAAGTTTCAACCTATACCAAATAGGCGAATTAATCCGAAGATTCAGTTTCAATCCCTGATAGGGATTAATGTAAGTTTCAACTGCTCATTCTAGAAGCCTTGCTGTATTTAGTTTTCAAGGTACTGTGGTGCAAACCAATAATAAAAGTATACTTTCAGCGATTGGAATGTCAAGAGGGCAAAAATTAAAATGGCTCAAACATAGTTATAGTAAGGCTTTCAGCGATGGTGCAAACCTCTGTTTTGTCTAAAACGGCTCAAAAGTATATGGAGTAAGAGCTACAGCCTCTAAAAAATGCTCTTGCTTTCAAACACCCTATCCCTTGCGCTGTGAAGGCAGAAAATTTTCTCTACATTCATGACGATAACTGGCGCGTGGCAATTAATTTTATGGTGCCTGTAGATAATTATAGGACTATTCATTTCTTTATAAGTAAGTGAACAAAATTATTTACTCTTATTAAAAATTGAGAGAATTAACTCTAATCCTTGCGATGATCCACACCTTCGGTGAATGCTTCGTTTCACTCCGTTCCACTCGCAATGACATTTTGTAATTAATTATGTTTAACTACTTAGACAGGAATAGCCGCAACTGTCACAAAGCTCGGGTGGTGCGTGAAACTGAAAAGCCATTATTCTACGTTCAAATTAAGTCAAAGTGTCACAGCAACGGCAATAAAGCAGGAAGAGAATCTACACTGCTTTTTGCCTCCTCTACAACAAAAATGTGCTGCTTGCGTAAGTCCTAATAAAGATACGTTTAATTTAGCTAACGTAGGTTGGCTTTGTGCGGGTAGCTTCAACCTTCTAGGCACAGATTGATTCAGCACAGCTTCGTACAGAATTGGTATTGGGCAAACGACTTTTTTGGGTTTTCTAATTATTATTGATAATTTAGGGTTAATAAGGGAGTATCCTAATGGCGGCAAAAAGCCCGCAGACTAGAAGTTTGGGGCTAATAGTACAAAGCCCACCCTTACAAGGTGTCGGGTAAAATGTTTGTTCCTGCATCGGGATGCTCCCGTTAAAAAATTAATCATGAAACTAGGAATCATTAGAGAAGGCAAAACAAAGAGCGATACTAGGGTGCCGTTGACACCGAAGCAATGCCGATACTTGCTTGATACTTATCAAAATTCACAAATATTTGTCCAGCCCAGTCAAGAACGTTGCTTTAGCGACGAGGAATATAAAAATCAAGGTATTCCTATAACAGAGAATATGGAGGATTGCGAACTTTTGTTAGGTGTTAAAGAAGTTCCCATTTCAATGCTGATACCTCAGAAAACTTATTTATTTTTTTCTCATACGATTAAAAAACAACCATATAACCGCGAACTTTTGCGTTCAATCTTGCAGCAAAAAATTCGCTTGATTGATTATGAATGTTTAACTGATGAGCGTGGCAAACGAGTAATTGCTTTTGGACGTTGGGCGGGGATTGTTGGCGCTCACAATGCTATTCTTGCTTGGGGGCGACGGGAAGGAAAGTTCGATCTCAAACCCATGCATGAATGTTATGACTGGGCAGAAGCTCAAACTTATTATCAGAATTTACCTCTTGCTAATATAAAGCTGGTAATTACCGGGGAAGGTAGAGTTGCTAGTGGTGCTGTTGAAATGTTGGAGAAAATGAAAATTAAAAGGGTTTCACCTCAAGAATTTCTCAAATATAGCTCCTCAGAACCGGTGTATACACAGTTAGCTGTCAAGGATATGTATTGCCGTGAAGGAGAAGATGATTTTGATGAAAGTCATTATTATCAGCATCCAGAAGAATATGTATCTAATTTTGAACCCTATACCCATGCGGCGAATATTATGCTGAACGGTATCTATTGGGATAAGCGTATTCCAGCTTTCTTTAGTAAAGAGGATATGAAACGCGAAGACTTTACTATTCGTGTGATTGCCGATGTTACTTGCGATATTGCCCCAGATTCTTCTATTCCTTCTACAATAAGAGCGAGTTCAATTACCAATCCGATTTATGGTTACGACCCTTTATTATCTAAGGAAACCGAGCCATTCCAAAATCACTGCATCGATGTTATGGCGGTAGATAATTTACCGAACGAACTGCCGAGGGATGCTTCAGAAGATTTTGGCAATCAATTAATCTCAAAAGTTTGGTCGCAATTAAATCAAACTGATAGCCGAATGATTTATGAAGGGACGATTGCCGTTGATGGTGAGTTAAATAAGCCTTATGAATATTTAAGGGATTATGTAAGTTAAACAACGGATGTTTTTAAGTTGTAATCAAAATTATTTACTAACTGGCTCAGCTTTCTCTACTGAATTATCTCCTACTCCCAAAGTGAGTTCTAACGGCGTGCGCTGTGGATAAGCTTTTACCACCTGTCTATAAACATCGTAATTTGTAGGTAACGTTCTTTGCTCTGCACCTTCTAAGTAAATAAATTCGTACTTTACAGATTTTAATAATTCGGGTCTGCTTGCTTCTTGTTCCGAACCTTGGCGTTGCTCTACTTCATCAACTGTCGGGCGCGGCGGTAATGCAGGCCACCACAAACCTCGGTCATCGGGTCCGGTAACGGCTCCTGATGGTTTTAAACCATTACGGTTGAGTAAGGAAGTTGTAGCAAATTCTTCTCTTCGTGGTGATGGTTCGGAATTGAGATTATTCGCATATTTTACTTGCCAGGTATAGGTAGTAAGTGCTGTAGCTTCATATTGGCTTGTAGTTACGTTGGTGCAACCAGCAATAGCAGCAGAAAAAAGAAGCGAAAACAATTTTTTCGGGTTTTGTTTTTCTAATTTCACTAATTTATTTATTGAGCGACTCCTCTAAAAAGTCTAGATAAATACATATTACATATTTTGCATGAAAATTATTTAGCTATATTGTTTTGTACGTGTATCGTTAAGTTAAGTTAACCAAGTTTCTTGCAGAGTGTCATTATAGAGATTGAGAAGTAAATTAAGTTATAAAAATACGATATAGAACCGTGCAGATAACATTTTTAGGGACGAGTTCTGGAGTACCTACAAGGTCGCGTAATGTTTCTAGTGTAGCCTTGAGATTGCCGCAGAGAGCAGATTTATGGTTATTTGATTGTGGTGAAGGTACCCAACATCAATTATTGCGGAGTGACTTAAAAATGAGTCAACTCTCCCGAATTTTTATTACTCATATGCACGGCGATCATATATTTGGTTTGATAGGGCTTCTTGCTAGCTGTGGTTTAGCAGGAAATGTCAAGCGAGTTGATATTTACGGGCCGCAAGGCTTAAATGAATATTTGCAGGCTTGCAAGCGCTATTCTCATACACACTTTTCTTACCCGGTAAAAGTTCATGCTGTTCGTCCGGGTATAGTTTATGAAGATTCGGAATTTAGAGTTAGCTGCGATATTTTGCATCATCGAATTACAGCTTATGGCTATCGTGTAGAGGAAAAAAACCGAGCCGGAAGATTTGATGTTGAGAAAGCAAAAGCTTTGGAAATTCCTCCCGGTAGAATATATGGTCAACTTAAACGTGGCGAAACCGTAACTTTAAAAGATGGAAGAGTTATTAACGGTGCTGATTTATGCGGACCTACGGAAATTGGGCGCAAAGTTGTATATTGTACCGATACGGTATTTTGTGAAAATGCTGTGGACTTAGCTAAAGATGCTGACGTATTAATTCACGAAGCTACTTTTGCCCATCAAGATTCCCAGATGGCTTTTGATAGGTTGCATTCTACATCTACAATGGCCGCACAAACAGCTTTAGCAGCAGGCGCGCATAATTTAATTATGAGCCATTTTAGCCCTCGTTATGCTCCGGGAAATGCTATTGAGTTAAAAGACTTGCTTGACGAAGGTAGAGCTATTTTCCCTAATACAAAGATGGCTTACGATTTCATGACTTACGATGTTCCTAGAAGAAGGGAACCTGTTAGCAGCAAGTAGTAAGTAGTAAGTAGTAAGTAGTGAGTAAATTGTCTACTTTCTGTCCTCTTAGGGAGCATCCCAAATTCGCAAAAAGCCCGCAGGCTATAAGCCTGGGGCTAATATTACAAAGCCTACCTTTGTAGGCTAAGAAATCTTTTAGCCTACAAAGGTAGGCTTTGTTTGTGTAGCCAAGCCACTGCGTTGGGCGGGTTCCCCGACTTAAAGCAAGTGGCGCGCACCCTTACAGGGTGTCGGATAAAATATTTGTTCAAAATTGGGATGCTCCCTCCTCTTATTGTTCGCTGCTCAACCGTCTATTTCCCTACTTGCTACTTGTTACTTGCTACTTGCTACTTGCTACTTTAAGAATCCATCTGCTTTTGAGAAAACTTTATACTTGAGATAGAACAATTTTTAACTTATTTTTAACTTAAGGAGGGTCGAGAAATGGCTCCCAATCCCGCCATCATGCAAGCTGTAGAAAAATTAAATTATCGTGTCACTGTGGGTGATGTGGCACAAAAGGCTGGATTAAATATCGAAATGGCTAATCAAGGTTTATTAGCGCTTGCTACTGATGCTGGGGGACATTTGCAAGTGGCGGATACCGGCGATATTGTTTACCTCTTTCCGCGCAATTTTCGAGATGTTTTACGCAATAAATATTTCAAATTACAGCTACAAGAGTGGTGGAATAAGGTCTGGAAGGTTTTATTTTATTTAATTAGAATTTCCTTCGGGATTGTTTTAATTGCTTCTATTGCTTTAATTGTCATCTCTATTACTTTGATTTTGACTTCTTTATCTGGCGATGACGATGATAGAGGCGGCGGTTTTGGCGGTGGTATTGGGTTTTTCTATTTTCCAGATTTATTTTGGTTTTTTAGTCCTAATTACAATACTGGCTATAGAAGTAGCGGACGAAGACGTGAAAAAAGCGATTTAAATTTTTTGGAAGCTGTATTTTCGTTTCTATTTGGAGATGGGAACCCGAATGCAAATCTGGAGGAACGTCGCTGGCAGGAAATTGCAACTGTAATTCGTAATTATGATGGCGCGGTTGTTGCCGAACAAATTACACCTTATTTAGATAATCTTGGCGAGACTTATCAACAACAATACGAAGATTATATGCTGCCGGTTTTAACGAAGTTTAACGGTAAACCAGAGGTAAGTCCTGAAGGTGAAATAGTTTATTATTTCCCGGAGTTACAGGTTAGTGCTAAAAATAATTATCATCAATCAATCCCTAATTTCCTCAGAGAATTTTCTTGGCGCTTTAGTCAAGCAACTTCCTCACAAGTAATGTTAAGTGCTGGATTGGGAGTTGTTAACTTTGTAGGTGCTTTGATGTTGGGGGGATTGTTACGAAATGCGACTATTGCTGGCGGATTGGTTGGTTTTGTTCAAGGTATTTATGGATTGCTGCTGGTTTATGCAATCGGCTTTCTGGCAATACCCTTAATCCGGTACTTCTGGATACAGTGGCGCAACGAAAAAATTAGCGATCGCAATAGTCAGCGTCAATCGAGAGCAAAGCTAATCAGCAGCGCAGACGAAAAGTTACAGAAAAAAATCGACTATGCCCATCAGTTTGCTACAAACACAGTTATCGGCGAAGAGAATTTAACCTACACCACGGAAACCGACTTAATCGAACAAGAAGCAAAACGTTCCGAGCAGATTGATGCAGAATGGCGGAAACGTTTGGAAGAAGGGAATTAAGATAATATTCCTGTTAAATATTTATCATATGTGTGAGGCTTGGTAATGGGTAATTGGTAATGGATAATTGGTAATAAAGGATTATGATGATTTTGGATTCTACGGTAAGTAATTAATACATTCCCAATCCCCAATCCCCAATCCCCAATCCCCAATTACCTATTACCGATTCCCAACTTTCTACTTAACCTGAATCGGAGCTAAAGCTACGTTTCTATAGTAATGATTCAAGATTTGTAAGTGATTGTAGCCTTGAGTTGCTAAAAATCTAGCTCCATATTGACTCATTCCCAAACCATGTCCCCAACCGCGACCTTGTAGAACAAAAGTATTGTTTTCGCCTTTGTTAACAACGAAACGAGTACTATTAAGTCTGAGTGCAGTACGAACCTGTTCTCCTTTTAATTCTTTGGTACCTTTTTCGCCGATAATTCGTAATTTTTTGACGCTGTTAAAAGGTGAAAGCTCTACAGGTTTCATTTCGGTAACGTTGCCAACTTCAGGAAATTTTTTGCTGATTTGTGAAGATGAGAAACGTTTCTGCCACTGACATTTAGGGGCAATTTTAGCAAGGTTAGGAGTATTTAAATCGAAATCAGGAACTGCACGTAGGTAAGGTAAACTATTTCCCCATACATCTTCTACGTTTTCGGTATGTCCCCCAGAGCAAGCATGAAATACTGATTCGATAATTTGATTGTTATGGGTTAATACTTGCCCTGATGTGGCATCTACTGCGGCATAAATTGCCGGATGTTCCGCTGCTACTCCTTTGTAAATCTGCCATTTATCAGGAGTATTACCGACATCAAAAAGCGGATTAGCTTGTTCTCTTTGTCTTCTGTAAAGAGCATAGCTACGAGCGGCGATCGCTTGAGCTTTGAGGGCTTCCGGATGCCATCTTGCGTCCATTTCACCACCTAAGACGCTATAAAGATATTCTTCTAAGTCAATCCAATTGACAGCGGTTAACCCTTTCTCTGTGGGAATAACTAAAGTTCTACCGCGATACCAACGATTGCCGATGTAAACAAATCCTTTACCTTTTGGTTCAATCCAGAACAAAGGAGATTTCCATTTATCTAGAGCAACTTGTCCGGAAGCTGCTTGAGCGTAGTAAGCTTCTCTTGCTGGTAGAGTTCCTAAACTATTGCCGCTACCATCCTTGATAATCGCAGTTGTAGAACTACCTACCTTAACTTGTTTTACATCGCGCTTAATTGCTACACGCATAATTACCGATGCTTGTGCTGGGACAATCAAGAACATCCACAACAGTACTCCGAGCCACCAATGACGTATTTTTATCTGAGATAACATTGAAGGATTGTTTAATCGGAATTTCATGCTACTTATAATAATCTTGTTAGATTTATATATTTGACGGACATTCAGACAGTAGTTTCCCTGAAAATAGGTTATTGGCTTAAAACAGCGAACGGTTAAAACGGCTTATGGTGTCAACCCAAAACCCAGTCGATACAATTGCTAACTGACGATTCACACCTTACCGGTGAACAACTGTTAAAAAATCACTAAAAATAAGCTTGCAATAATTATATAGTTTTTTCATTATTCAGGATACTATTATTTGATATGCTTGAAAATTATGCTTAAACAACTTAATTGTTATAAATAATTTTAATATAATCAGGACTTAGGCAATTGTCACAATGTCGGTTGGTGCGTGACACAGCTAAAGGTTATTACTACGTTCGCAATTATTTAAAGTGTCACAGCACCCTACGAGGAAAATATACGAGTTACATAAGTCCTAACAATGCGGAAAATAATATAACAATGTTAATTACTTGGTTTTATGAATAAGTTCTAAAAAGATGTTTGAAAAGTGTAGTTTTTAACTTAAATCTTGAATGATCCCCCCTTCCCCCCTAAAAAAGGGGGGGGATAAAAGTCCCCCTAAAAAAGGGGAGTCACTGCTTTGGGCGGAGAGAAGTTCGTTGGCGGGGTTCCCCCGCTTAAAGAAACTTCGGAGTTCCCCGACTTGTAGCAAGTGAAGTAGCGCGGTCTTGGGGGTTTCCCCCATGAGCGACTGCTGAACCCGAAGGGTGGCGTGGATTTAGGGGGATCTCAAAAGTTTAGAGTATAATTGATAGCGCATCATTACATCCTCTAACGCAATTATTTGCGAAGGTTTTAAATCATAAGCAATAATTACATCTACAGCAAAGTTAATTAATCATTAATAATCCATTTTTAGCGTTGAAAATTCATAAATGCTCAAATTGTTTTTCGCAGAGTTTCGTTGTAGCTGGATAGAATTTCGTCGTTACCCAATTGAATCAATCTCGCAAATTATAATTACTAGCGCGATTTTTTACGGGCTTTTTTTAGGGGCTGGCTACATTGTGGGTTCTAATCTTGAGTTAGGAGATAGACTCGATTCTATTATTATTGGTTATGCGCTTTGGATTTTAGTAAACTTTGTGATGACAAACATCGCGGGGAAAATACAGTATGAAGCGCAAACTGGTACTTTAGAACAACTATTTCTTTCTAGCTACAGTGCAGTAAAAGTATTTTTAATGCGAGGATTAGCTTATTTAACTTTAGAAATACTCAAAATAATAGTTGTTCTTTTAATTATTACTACACTTACAGGTAGCAGTTTATATTTCCCTCCGGTATTAGTTCTACCTTTTATTTCAGTGTTATTAGGAGCTTATGGTTTGGCTTTTATTATAGGTTCTTTAGCTTTGATTTTGAAAAGAGTGCAGCAATTAATTCCTTTGCTTTTATTTCCACTATTATTTTTATTAAATGTTCCTACAGAAACTTGGGCTGGTAAACCTTTATTTTTTGCACAATTAATACCAATGACTCCTGGTGCTGGTTTATTACGTGATTTAATGGCACGGGGTGAAACGTTAAATCTAGTCACATTATCTATAGCTTTTGTAAACGGTACTATATATTTTGCTGTGGGATTATTATTATTTCGATTTGCAGAAAAAGAAGCTAAACGTAAGGGAATTTTGAGTGGATATTAATTATGTATTGGGAATTGGGCATTGGGCATTGGGCATTGGGCATTGGTAATTGGTAATTGGTAATTGGTAATTGGTAATTAATATATTGCAATCCAAAATCTGTCTTGGAAAGTTTTGGGGACGGAGACCGACACCCCAAACTTTCCGCAAAATCTAAAATCCAAAATAGAATAACTCTTAACTCTTAATTCCTAACTCCTAACTCCTAACTCTTAACTGTCAACTGTCAATCAAACTTGCTGCATCTACATCCAATAACAAGCTTGCTTGAGGTTGCTGGCGGAGAATAGAAGCTGGAAATTGTTCTGTAATATTTCCCTCTAACAATTGTTTTACTACTTCGGCTTTACGTTTCCCAGGTGCCAGACAAATGATTTTTTTTGCGGTACATATTGTTGGTATGGTGAGCGTAAAAGCATATTTCGGCACGCTTTCTAAATTAGGAAAATGCCCTTCATCTACTTGCTGCTGATGGTTGACTGAATCTAATTTTACAAGTTTAACTTTGTAAGAATCTTTAAAATCAGCTACTGAAGGTTCGTTAAATGCTAAATGTCCGTTTTCTCCGATTCCCAACATACACAAGTCAACTGGCTGTGTTGCAAGTAATTTAGAATAGCGATCGCACTCTCGCAAAGGCTCTAATGTATCACCTTCTATATAGTGAAATTCTTGAGGTGAAATCAGTTGTTCGATACGTTTTCGTAAATAATATCTGAAACTTGAAGAATGATTCGCCGATATACCCAAATATTCATCTAGATGAAAACATATAATTTTAGACCAATCAATGTTACTCAGTTTAACTAAATAATCAAGAAACTTTAGTTGAGAATTACCCGTTGCAAAAATTACTGTGGCGGTTTGCTGCTGTTCGAGAATCGAAACTAAATACTGTTGAACGATGGTTGCTGTTGACAGAGCAAGTTCATCTTCGGAATTATAAATCTGAACTCCTAAACTATCAACGCGAAAATCTTTTTTAGCGTTTGACATTTGATAACAATTTTTTTGGATCAAGTAAACGGGTAAGGGTAGATTCAAACTCCACCCGTACACGCGCTAGTTACCATAGGTTGTCAGATTTTATTAAATTTGATTATAGTTTTCTGTAGGTTCCAATGCACTAATTGTTACGCAAAAGCACAAAATAATGTAAGCTATTTGATTAAAGTTTATATTTATTTACAGTTAACGAGAACAAATTATGTTGACTGCAATTCTATTTGATTTAGATGGAACAATTGTTAACACTGACCCAATACATTACCAAATTTGGCATAGTATTTTACTTGAATACAACATTAAAATCAATGAAAATATATATAAATCTAATATTACCGGTAGGTTAAACCCAGAAATTATTCGAGACTTATTACCGCATTTATCACAAACACAGATAAAACTGTTTGCAGAAGAAAAAGAAGCGAGATTTCGCGAGCAAGCATCATTACTTAAACCAATAAAGGGATTTGCTCAATTATTATCATGGAGCAAACAGCATCACCTTAAAAGCGCTTTGGTTACTAATGCTCCAAAATTAAATGCATATTTTATGTTAGAAGTCTTGCAATTAAAAGAAGCTTTCGACATTATAATTTTAGCGGAAGAAGAAGTTGCAGCAAAACCAGATCCAACTCCTTATAAAGTTGCTTTAGAAAAATTAGGTGTAAATGCATCAGAAACTATTGCAATAGAAGACTCCCCCTCCGGAATTCGTTCGTCAGTATCCGCCGGTATCCGCACTTTTGGTATGACTTCGACTCAAAATCCTGAAACTTTAGAAGAATTTGGTGCTTTTGCAACAATTTCTGATTTTACAAGTTCGCAGCTATGGACATTTCTTAATTCGCAGTTATCCGAAAATTATAGAATCTAATGTTTAGCCGCAACGGGAAATTGATTTTTCTTAAAGTCTAAACTTGCAAACTAACCTGTAACTAAGGAATTATGGTGAATTTAAATAGCGATTAACAAATGGTTAAGTTTTGAATTTATATTGGCTTGAATGTTGTATAAATGCAAGTTCGACTTAAGTGTATTTTCGGTAGTATCGCTGCATTTAGACAAGAAATGAGGATGATAGCAACTAAATCAAAGCTTTATAAATTATTCAAGTCTTGCATTTTATACCGACATCGGTTACATTCAGACGTAAAGTCCACCCCGGACAACAAGATGAGAATGCACTTAGCGCTAGGGAGAACTATCAAGGCTTTTATCGCAAGTTTCCCCATCCGTCTTTTGTAAAGATTTCGTTCAAACTCATCTATTTAGACTCTGCCAATCGCAAGAGTCCTATCTAAACCGAGTTGCGATTTTTTCGCAATGTATCTTCTTAATATATTTTTTTCGGTTTTATTGAGAATTATTTGCAAGATAATCGAAAAATTAGATATAGTAAGAATGCCGGTGGAAAAACTGTTAAAAATAATTAGGATTTTGATGCATGTGGAAATCAAGTAAAAAGCTAAGTAACTTTTTTAACTTATCTATGAATAAGCAATCTTTATATATCTGATTTTTTTATAATCATATCTATAAAAAATACTGGTTCAATTAAGTATTAAGCTAGATAGCCAGATTTTAAGATATGGCATATTGTATAAAACACATAAAAAATTAAATGTATAACTCCGAAAAAAATAGCATAATTCTACGTAAAAACCTCAAAACTCAAGCTATCAACATATAAACAATACATTTTTTGAGTAAATTAATAACTATCTAGGGAGGTAAAAAATATTATTTTCATATTTAACTAAGCCATTAGTAACATTTTTTCTAGCGCCAGAGACTTTTAATAAGGAAAATGCTATAAAAAGTTATAAGGCTTTAACTAACAAATTGATTTTTTGTTACATAACTATTTCTCGACTTTAATCTGAAGTACTGCAACGGAATTATGATTGAGAAAAGTTTGTAGTAATCATGATTGTTAGGGAAGTTGATAGTAAATAGAACTATCTATATGTGTAATATCCTTTTTGCAAAAATACACTACCCATGTAAGTTAAATGAAGAAAAACTTTTGTTCCGATAATTCTCGACAAGCGGCAGAAGACATTATTGGTACTGCAACGAATAATCAAACTTATGTTTTGATAGAATGTCCAACTCCTTGGAGTTCGGATGCTTTTAGTTCTAAATGGGTCCCACAGAGCCTGCAATTGTTGGTAAAAGAAGCAAAAAGAGCGAAGTTACCGATTAAGTTTCAGCTAATTGCGAACGATTTTTCTCATAAAGCAGATTCGACAAAGCTTTTAATTTTCCACCAAGAAGAAGGTGGAGGTAAGGGATATTCTAAAAGAGAATTCAAGCTAGAAAATATCGAACAAGCAGCATCAGCTATCAAAAAATGGTTATGGGGAAAAAATCTCAAGTGGGAAATAGATGCAAGTGCTACTAGAGACATATTGATTTGTACCCACGGTAGTCACGATAGATGCTGCGCTAGATATGGAAATCCGTTTTATTTTCATGCGAAAAACCTGATCTCTGACATGGGTTTAGATAACGTGAAAATTTGGAGATCCAGTCATTTTGGCGGGCATAGATTTGCGCCAACCATGATAGATTTACCAGAAGGCAGGTACTACGGTAATCTCGATATACAATCATTAAAATCGATACTGACTCATACTGGTGATATCAAGCGATTTAAAGATATATATAGAGGTTGGGGAATTTTACCACGGTCGATTCAAATTGTTGAAAGAGAATTAATTCTTCGTTACGGATGGGATTGGTTTAATTACAAAGCAGCAGGTAGAATTGTTGAGGAAAGTGCGGATAAAAGTAATGTGCTAGCAGAGTTGACTTTGGAAAAGCCTGACGGTTCATTTTATAGCTACCAAGCTAAATTGGTAAAAAATAATCACAAGACAACAACTCTTAAAGCTTCTTGTAATGCCAAGCATGATACTGTTTTAGTAAAATATGATGTTGCTAATATGTGGCTTGCTGCTAGGCAGTTAGTAAAAATAGCTAGTTAATTTTTCCAGTGTCGTAGTGGTTGATAAAACTAAATTTTTTCCTTAACCCATTGTCGAAGCTGGTTTTGCTCTACAAATTCTAATTAGCTTCTATGAGAAGCAATTTGATTTACCGGGTGTCTCTATCGAATGGTGTGTTCTCTTGCATTAAAAAAATCGATTTACGATAAGATGACTTTTTTAATTAATCATGAACAACATAATTTTCTTTTCCGATTTTTCGCTTAAAAGCTTTTCTACAAACAAATATAAATAGCTTAGGCTAGCATCATACATTTAAATCATTGTTTAATAATTTGGAAACCCGGTTTTTTGTAAACTGGGTTTCTATTTGTATATAAAGTTTTCAATTGAATGCAATACAAATATGCTTCTTCAGGGCAAGGGAATGTTGCCTGCGCCCATCATCGTATTTTTTTTAACTTCTCACTTCTTACTTCTTACTTAGCCGCCACAGATATGATAGCTGTTTAACCGGACATGATATTACTATTATTTGTATGGTCTAATACTCATATACTTATCAATCCTAATTTCCCCAATAACTGTTCTAATTTGAGTTTCCGGTGCGCCCAAAGTTTTGAGTAAATGACTTCCTAACTCTAAAGCTGCTTCAAATTCTGGCTGTACTACTTCTTTTGCACCCATTTGAGTCAAAACATCTATTTCTCGATCGGAGTGCGATCGCACTATGATATCTAACTTTGGGGCTATTGACAAAGCACGTTCGAGCAACATTCTAGCGCTGGCGGGATCTGGTAAAGCAATTACTAAAGCTTTGGCTTTTTCTAAATGTGCTTTATCTAAAACTAATTCGGAATCTGCATCACCAAATAGATAAGGTATTTTTCTATTTCTTAATCTTTGGATTGCTGGTTCGCTGTTATCCATAACGATGACTGGATAGCCTTGACTTTGCAAAATTTTGACTACTACTTGTCCGACTCTACCGTAACCTGCTACAACGACGTGAGAATTTATGCTTTCTGGAATTGATAAACTTTTGGGTGCTTCAAAACGCTGTAAATATTTAGTGAAAAATGTTGTTTTAGTAAGTTGATTGGCTAAATTAGGCGCTCTTTCTAATAAAATCGGAGTAATGATTAAAGTTATTGCTGTGGTACCTAAAAGTAATAAATAAGTATCTTGAGAAATTAACTCTAAGTTTTTACCAGTTAATGCTAAAACAAAAGAAAATTCACCGATTTGATTAATACCTAGGGCTGTAATTACTGCTGTTTTTACCGAGTAGCCGAATTTTAGTACTATGGGAAATACAATTACAGCTTTTCCGATCATGACTAAAGTAACTAAAACCAAAATGATTGCAAAATTATCAATCAAAATATTTGGGTTGATTAGCATTCCGATAGAAGCGAAAAACAGACTTGCAAAAGTATCTCGTAATGGTAAAACTTTAGCTAAAGCATGATCTGCATAATCAATTTCTGAAATCATTAACCCTGCAACAAAAGCACCCATTTCGATTGAAAGACCTAATGCTGCTGTAATTAAAGCTACCCCCAGACATAAAGCGATAATCGTTAATAAGAATAATTCATCACTTTGAGTTTCCGCGACGTTGCGAATTAAACGCGGTATAATCCAACGGCTAAAAATAAACGCGATCGCGCCAAATCCGATAACTTTTGCTAAGGCTAACAACAAAGCTGAAGCAAGATTTTCGGGTTGTTTTAATGCTGGCAAAATAGCTAACATGACACCCAAAGCCAAATCTTGAACGATTAAAATCGCTAGCATAATTTGACCGTGGAGTGTATAAGTTTCTCCTTTTTCGGTAAGTGTTTTTAAAACGACTGCTGTGGAAGAAAGGGAAAATACAGTCCCTAAAAATATTCCTTGAGGTAATCCCGAAGCCAAACCAAAGATAACAGTAATTAGCGTTACGAGGCTAGTAGTTAGTCCGATTTGCAGCAAACTACCGGTAATTGCAATATCCTTGACTCGTTTGAGTTCGGTTAAAGAAAACTCCACACCCAAAGCAAAGAGGAGAAAAGCAACTCCGAATTCAGCTAAAGAATTAATTAAATTGGCATCATTGAGTAATTTTAAGCCAAAAGGACCGACAATAAACCCACTAGCTAGATATCCTAATAAAACCGGTTGACGCAGCTTATTGGCAATATATCCACCCAGTGCTGATGCTCCCAAAACTTTGGTAAAATCTAAAATTAGACTGTGCCCTTCTGCTGCCATTTTTCCCCTTTTAAATGTAAGCTTTCACCTTAAGGCTAGCTTCATAATAACTACAGAAAAAGCAAATTAGCCGAAAGAGGTATTTTTTCGTAAATAGAATTGAATCTTTTTCTATTATCATATATAAATTTTTCGGATCAAATTTTTTTTTAATTAACTATATGTGATTTTTCAAACCTTGCTTTCAGAAAAATACTAATATACTAAAACTGTATTTTGATAACGATTAAATTACCTATTTTGGTATCATAAATTTTTCAATGGCTAATAGTCAACATTTACAGAAGTTAAAGCAAGGTAGAGAGAGTTGGAATAAATGGAGAGAAACAAATCGAGAAATTCCTGATTTAAGTGATGCTGATTTAACTCACACTTTTCTGTGTAATATAAATTTTCAAAGAGCTAATCTTAGCGGTGCTAATTTATGTGGTGCCGAATTAATTTCAGCTAATCTCAAAGGTGCTAATCTCGGTAGTGTTAATTTCTGCGATGCCAATTTATGGGATGCTAATCTTAAAAGCGCCAATCTTTCTTTTGCTGACTTTTGGAATGCGGATTTAACAAGTGCTAATTTAACAAGTGCCAATCTTAAAGGTGCTAATTTAAAAAATGTAATTATCGATTTAACTACAAAAATAAGCAATAAATGGCGTTTAGTTAGAGAAATCGTCACCGAAGGTGGTGAGAACAAAGATTTTAAAGATAGAAAGCTTAGCAATGCTAATCTTAGAAATGCTAGCTTTTGTAATACAAATCTTCAAGGTACTAACTTCAGTCATGCTCATTTATGGGGAGTAAACTTTAGTGGCGCTAATCTCAAAAGTACTAATTTTAAAGGTGCCGATATCAGCAATAGTAACTTTTATTTAGTTAAAAATTTAACTCCCCAGCAAATCAAAGCGGCTTTAAATTGGCGAAAGGCAAAATATGATTTAGATTTTCGCGTCAAGCTGGGTTTGGTATAGCGCTGTTTTATTATTAAGCAGCTAGTACTCGAACAAGCCAACATTGCTGGGTGGGGATAAGCAGGGGGAGCAGGGG
>JAHCMI010000010.1 GCA_019192545.1 Rivularia sp. MS3
GTTTACTCCATTGGAATTTTAGCAGTTAGTTTAGCATACTAAGTACTGAAGAGCCTTAAATATTATCAATTCCAAGCTTAAGAACGATATTCCATTGGTGATGACTGTGTAGACAATCCAATGGAATATGTTGTTTTAATTCAAACTTTTTATTTGGGAATACATTTAATATCAGAATCACCGTAGGTTGGTGGTGAATGTTTATCAATGTATTGCTCTAATATTTCTTTAAGTTTAGGCGAACTACTACAGTCAAAGCCTAGTTTCTGTGCGGTTTGAAATGCTTCTTGCGTAGTCATTTCCTCATGTATGGCTATATTCATTAAAGCCATTGCTCCGGCTCGCATTCCACTGGCACAATGGATAAGTAAAGGTTTGGGTAGTTGGTCTATTTTTTCTAATATTTGGTCGATAAGTTCATCATCGATTTTTTCGACCTTTACAGGAATATTTGTGTAATTTAAACCAGCATTTTCAACCTGTTTCTGTTCGTCTTTCATCAAACTATTTTCATCAGGTGCGCGTAAATTTAATACTGACTTGAAACCTGCAAATGCTGCTTGCTGTAACTGTTGTGTTGTTACTTGTCCGCTTACTGCAATATCGTTATTGATTTTTTTGATATTTTCCATATAAACCCTCCTTTGTGCGGCGTTGTGTACTTAAGAACGCTATTATTTTTGATGGTTTGGATTTGCTTTCATCTCACCACCTTGCCCCATACCTTGTTTCATCTGTTCCATCATCTGATTCATTTGTTTCATTTTCCCCATCATCTGTTCGTGGTGTTCACGCATTTGTTCGGGGGACATATTTTTCATCATTTGCTGCATTTGTTCGGGAGTCATTCGCGCCATTTTCTGCTGCATTTGTCCCATGTGTTCCTGCATTTTTCCCATTTCTCCCATAATTTCTTGATGGTTTTGGTGCATTTGCATGTGCTGTGAATTCATTTGTGTTTTTTGAGCGAGAATAGCTGGTTTCTCCTGAATTGTTTGAGCTTGGGTTGGTATTACTGCACTTAATCCGGCTATTGTTAAACCTGCAAATGCTGCACCAGCAAGAGTTTTATTGCGTAGATTCATTTTGTTTGTTTCTCCATTAAAGTATTTGTTTCAAGTCTACAGTCTACAGTTAACTAAAGAGTCAAGTTATATATTCCGCTATGTCTTTTAACTGCGTCACGTCGGAGGCTTTTAGCTCTCCTAGTCGCGATGGAATATTTTTATTAACCCCAGAGATACAGTTTCAAAGGTATTAAAATCCCTTACGAGTTTTCATCTGAATTTACATCTTGTGGTTCATGTTTTGTGGTTTTCGAGAGTTAGAGTTTTTTTCCATCGTTCGATGATATTTAAGAAACAGTCGCTCACCTAAAAAGGTCAAGAGCAACCCTAATCCTGCGATTAATAGAAGCATAGGGTCAGAAGTACCTTTCAAAATCAGGATTGCACCAAGAACAATGATGTCAAGAGCAACAGCAGTAAGAACGATAGCACCATTGGCATTAATATCTTCTTTTAGATTACGAAAAACACCCCAGTGTATGGCAATGTCTATAAATAGGTAGAAAATAGCTCCTAATGATGCAATTCGGGTTAGATCGAAGAAAGCGGCTAGAGTTGCTGCTAAAACGACGGTATAAACCAGAGTATGCTTTTGGACACTACCAGGCATACCAAAGTGTCGATGAGGAATTATTTCCATTTCACTTAACATTGCTAGCATTCGCGAAACAGCAAAGACGCTAGCAATAATACCTGAAGCAGTGGCAATTATGGCGATCGCCACCGTAAACCAAACCCCGTACTGACCTAATACGGGCTTGGCTGCTTCCGCCAAAGCAAAATTCTTCGCCTCCACTATGCGTTCTAATGGCAAGCTAGAAGCCACAGCAAAAGCCACAAGCATATATACCACTACGCAGATTGCCAGGGAAGCAATAATTGCTCGACCTACATTCTTTTGGGGGTTTTTTACTTCATCACCACTGTTAGTAATCGTTGTGAAGCCTTTATAAGATAAAATGGCGATAGCAACACCTGCTAGAAATCCGCTTCCAGGAAGCATTTCGCTAGAATCTGCTCCAATATCAGGCTGGAATGAAAAGCCAGCAGCCCCGAGTGTTATGACAGCAAAAAGAATAATGCCACCAATTTTTAAAAATGCAGTAAGTTGAGAAAGTGACCCAATTACTTTATTGCCTGAAATATTAACCAAAAAAGCTACCAGTATCAATCCAAGCGCTAATATTGGTACCCATTGACACTCCCCATCAATTAATTGAAGGGGATTCTTGCTTCAACCGTCCGCCCTAGAAATCTAAATACGAAAATATTCAAACCTCCCCGTTTGGATACGTCCACAAGCTCACACGGACTGCCCGACCGCATTTGAAATGATTTATTAAATTTTTCACTTTGACTCCCATATTTGTACAAGATTTTGGGCTTATTGCCCCCAGGGTTCCGGATCGGGGTCTGTCCGCTAGACCTACTAGGCTTTTTATATGTGCGCATTACCGCTTCGAGTAATATACCACAAAAAGTAATGGGACTGGCGACTAAAGTCGCGAGCGCACTACACCCCCATAATTAGAAATTAGCGGCACTGTGCGCGGTTCCGGTAGAGTGTAAGTGGCAAAAGTTCGTCCTACTAAACTTTCATTGATTATCATCGAGAAAGCCATCAACAGAGCGCAAGCACCTGTCATTGTAGTACGACCGTAAGCTTTTTTTAAATACATCGCAATGCCCCCAGCAGATGGGTAAGCATTTGACATTTTGATATAAGAGTAAGCACTAAACCCGCTGATAATTGCCGCAGCTAAGAAAGCTAAGGGAAACAACGCTCCTGCTAATTGTGCCACTTGTCCTGTCAGCGCAAAAATCCCTGCACCAATCATTACTCCCGTCCCCATAGCGATTGCACCAAATAGGGATAGGCTTCCAGATTTATACTCGTTTTCTACATCATTCATAACTCTGTTTTTCTTTATGCTTTTAACTCTAATTTATGGAATTGCTATTGTGACAAAGTTGAAAAATTGTTGTTACTATACTTTTATTGGCTTACTTTTAGACTCGTCTACAATTTAATACAGCAGCAAAAAAATAGTTGCATTGAAAGTAAAGCTGAGGACATTATCTTGGTTTTGGAATGTTCTTTAGGTAAAAATAATCTTACTAATCTATAAATAATTTACCTATTCCTCTTTTAATAATACTTTTATTTTATTGCTTATTAACGCTTATAGTAATTATTAATTAGCTTGAAACAAGCTAACTTCATAGTATATAAAAATGAGCTAACATATCAGAATTGTTCATAAGTACAAAATATTTATAGCAGTGCCTTCTAACCATTTCTATCAAGATAAAATTTCCTATAAAATGAAACAATTTTGAAAATAACCTGTCACTTAAGATGAAATTGTGTGAAAAATAGATATACAAGCTTGGACACAGTATTGCTATTCGACTACACCACATATACACCACATATTGCTACATCTAAGCTAAAAAGGTACCTTTTGCAAACGAAAAGCATTTGTTATTCCCCTTTACAGAATAGATGCTTACATATTAATAAGCGATTTTTCTAGCGACTCACTTCTATCATTAGATTTAAATCTAATTTATATCTGAAGGAGTACAGCGATTTCATCCTAATTTCATAATTATATGCATTTAGGCTTTAAAAAGTAATACAGCCATTCCATATTTATAAACTTCTGCTTCTGAAACAAATATTTTATTCTCCTACAATTGTAAATTTCATCCTAATTTCATTTTTAGATGACATATTAGTTAAGTAGACGTAAATATTCATATTATTTACGCTTACATAGTGATTATAAAAAATCGCTCCTCCACACACACATTTATAATGGTTGTACTTAGCAAAACTAGGTTTTTAGAGTACAACCTTTTTCTTTTTGTTCCGATTCTATATTTTAAGAAACTTTACCGAAAACAAAAATTATCAATAGGTTTATGACATAAAATTTTTATAACTTACAAATTAATAAACAGAACTTACTCTTACTGTAAGTATTAACCAGCGTGCGTTTAACTGAGGCTATCTCATCTATGTCTAAAGCAAATTCACAATCAAACCACTACAGTAATAAAAATCGCAAATCCTCGAAAGATATTGTCGGTAGTTATTTTCAAGATATTGTTCGTATACCGTTGTTAACACCTGAAGAAGAAATTTTTCTGGCTAAACAAGTTCAACAACGGATGTCTTTGTTCGCAGTTAAGGAAGAACTATCAAAGGTATTACAGCGTCAACCAACTTTACAAGAATGGGCTGATAAAGCTCAATTGAATGATTCGGAGCTATTAGAGCAAATAAAGCAAGGACAAATTGCCAAACAAAAAATGATTGCGGCTAATCTGCGTTTGGTAGTAACAATTGCGAAAAAGTATCAAAAGCGCAACTTAGATTTTCCCGATTTAATTCAGGAAGGTACTTTGGGATTAGAACGAGCAGTAGATAAATTTAAACCAACATTGGGATACAAGTTTTCTACTTATGCTTACTGGTGGATTCGTCAGGGAATAACAAGAGCTATATCCCAACAGTCTCGCACGATTCGTTTACCGATTCATATTACAGAGAAACTGAATAAAATTAAACGGGTTCAGCGAGAATTATCTCAAAAGTTTGGTCGCAACCCAAATTTTACCGAAATTGCTGGAGTACTCGAAGTTAAGCCAAGTCAAATCCGAGATTACTTAAGTTTAGCCCGTAAACCGATGTCTTTAGATGTACCAGTCGGAGAAGAACAAAATACAGAATTACAGGATTTGTTAGAAGACGATAGTTTTTCTCCAGAAGATTTTGTTATTCAAGAATCCCTCAAGCAAACTATTAAAGATTTATTATCCAAACTTTCTCCTCAGCAGCAAGAAATATTGACTTTACGCTTCGGTTTAGAAGACGGGCAAGAATTAACACTAAATCAAGTTAGTCAGCGAATGGGTATCTCTCGTCAAAGAGTACTACAGCTACAGCGACAAGCTCTTGCTTTTCTACGACGATATGGGAACAAATCACGTATTTATTTAAATAATTAATTAAACCGAAAATTTTAGACGTTTATCTAAATTTCTAAATTATGTAGGACTTACGCAAAAGTAACGTAACTGCGTCATTACGAGCGGCAGCGACGTATTCAGCGTTCACCTTCGGTGAACGAATCGACCTTGCGTAAGTCCTGTTTAAATTAAAGTAAACTACATTAATTTGACCAGCATGGATTTTTAAAGTTTAAGGCAAGGGCAAGAAAAAGTTAAATAATATATTAACTGTAATTGGCTAAAACTGTTTGTAGGCTTGTCCGTAATTGCTTATAGAAAAGATTTTGTAGCCCATTATTTTAGTTTTTAAGCTTAAACTAGTTAGTAAAATATAATGTTTTTACATATTTTAATCTATAGAATATCTATCTGAGGATATACTTTTTTAATCCTAACCACAGGTAGATTTTTTGATTTTGATTTAAAGATACTAATGGAATTACAGTTTTGAAAAACTGCTACATTTACTTGCTATTGTTATGGCAGTAAGTAGTGTTTCAGTTTTAATAGAAATTGCTGAGAATACACTAATATGCTTTCATGGCAGAGTTTGAATCTCAAAATAGATTTAGTAAGATGCTGCCCGCAGATAGCATGATGTCCCTTAGCGACAAGCATCGAATTACAGAATCAATCAAGAGATAAATCAATTAATGCTTTGTAAGCTGCATTGAAAATTCTAATTTGTTTACAAGGAAAATGGCACTGAAAACTGAAATTATAAGTCAAGCAGGTACTCGCGAAATATCGCCAAATAATCTACCATCATCAACCGAAGTTGCAAATATGCAAGCTGGAATGGCAATAATTGCTGTAGCTTTTACCATAGCTTTGGCATTCATCTTTTTTAAACAAGCGAAATATCAGAAGAAGCTTTATTCTCAACTTTTTAATTTGAAGCGTTTTTCTTCTATTCCCTGTCATAAATGTCAGTTTTACGATAATAATCAACATCTTGCTTGTGCGGTTCAGCCTGCGGTAGTTTTAAGTCCGGATGCAGTAAATTGTAGTGATTACAAGTCTCGGAAAAGATAAACTGAAACTCAAAATATTTATTGCAAGTTGAGTCAAAATCGAAGCTTATTCATGAGGGGGAAAATTAATATGATTAATCAAAAATTTGATTCCGTTTTTCTTAATGACATTAGTTGTCGCAATGCTGGGTAATTTATCTCCAGCCATGTCTCAAACTCCAGATGTGGGAGCGCTTAATATTGAGAGAAGATAGTTTACTAAGTAAGTCGGCAGAAACAAACAGAACTATATAACAAAATGTAAATTAGCCTTAAACTCTTATTGCCACTGCCGACTGCCGACTGCCGACTGCCTTGCCCTAATTACAATTTTCAACGCCGACCTACTTATTACTACTCTTCAATTCTATAAGTCTGATGTTTGTTAAAAGACTATTTACAGCATTTTGCAGATAAATTTTTCTTACGAAGATTAAATATGCTGTAATTAGTTAAAAACAAAAAAAACGACATACAAAAAACTACTTTCTGATTAAAAAGGAGAAAATTATGTTTACTGATGACATGAAACGTGCAGTTGGTACTTTTGCTTCTCGTCCGGAAGCGGAAAGAGCGCTTTATGAATTGAGAGATTCTGGCTTTAATATGGACAAAATTTCTATAGTTGCAAAAAATGCTGAAGGTCACGAACAGATAAAAGGTAGCGATTATGACCAGTCGAGTGGCAACCAAGCAAAAGAAGGGGCAAAAGCTGGAGCAGCAACAGGAGGAGTCACTGGCGGAATAATTGGTTTGGTAGGTAGTTTAGGTGTATTAGCAATTCCCGGCGTTGGCCCGGTGGCAGAAGTAGGGGTACTGCTTGCCAATACTCTTATCGGTGGTGGTATTGGTGCAGCCGGAGGTGGTTTAATTGGTGCTTTGATTGGATGGGGAATACCTGAAGATAGAGCTAAGTATTATGATGAGCAACTTTCACAAGGGTATTATGTATTATTGGTTGAAGGAACAGCAACAGAAATTAATACGGCTGAATCGATTTTGAGGAATAAAGGTATTCGAGATTGGGAAATTTATAATGCACCTATAAGTCAAGACGTTAGGAATCGCACATTCATCTAACGTTTTTTCAACTTTAGTTAGTCTGTAAAAGCTAGATAAATAACTAAGTAGGTTGGCGTTGAAAATTGTAATTAGGACAAGGCAGTAAGCAGTGGAAATAAGGGTTTAAGGTTCATTTACATTTTGTTACATAGTTGCGTTTTTTTTTCTGCCGACTTACTTATCGCTGGTTTAATTTGAACTGGAATGGTGGCAACGCCGCATATTTTTTGTAGAGTGTTGTGACACTAAATTAAATTTTTAACGCATTCACCAAGGAAAAAGAATAAATAATTCAAGGTATCTATCTTAGGAATGACGAATAGTTTAGTAAGAAATAGATAGGCTACTAAAAACAGTTGGAAGCTCTAACATCCCAACATATTAGACATAAAACACAGGAGGATAATATGGTTCAACACATGAAAAGAGACATTAATACAGGAACAGCTAACGAACATTACGATTTAATTAGCGTAATCTATCACTCACTACAAAATGCTGCCGCCTGCAATATGTATATCCAAGATGCCAATGATTCAGGCGATCGCGAATTAATGGAGTTCTTTCAACAGGTGAAAGCACAAAGCAGCGAGCAGGCAGAGCAGGCGAAAAAGTTAATGGCACAACGGATGGGTCAGCAATAAGCTATTTGTCTATATCTATATCTATCTAAATATCTGAATTTTTAATTTAGAGTTAGGTAAAACGTAAAAACACTTGGGTTTTTCCCAAGTGTCTATTTCTTTAGATGATTAGCCTTCCGAAGATAAGAACAAATTAAATAAAGCACGACAAATTTCTTTGAGAATTTACTACACTGTGCTTAAGCCGCTTCCCTTGAATCAGAAATCGCTACAAGCAGAAGATAAATAGCTGAAAAAACATGGTTGAATCATTAATAATTAATATTGGTTTATTTGCAGTAGCAGCTTTTGTTAGTTATTTGACTTGAATAGTTTGATTATTTACCTCGTTTATTTGAGCGTGGCAGGGACTTCCTACAGCCATCCAGCCGAATAACGCGATAATTAAACTCGTAAATGCAACATCTTTAAGAGCTTCTAACCCTTGCCGAGTCTGAATTTGTTCGGCTTGAACCTGCTTAATAGCTTTATGGATAAACTCTGGTGGAATTTTTGCCTCTTTACCAGCTTCTACCAATTCTGATAAAGAATAAGTTTCACTTTGTTGAGCATAAAGACGAGATGCTTTTTCAAATACTTCAGGTGCTAATTCTACGGGAATTCTTGGTTCTGGATAGTTCATAGTAGAGATAGATAGAAATTGTACAAAAAATTTTTATTCTATAGCTAACGAATAGCATCTAACTAGAATTATGCTATATTCTCCAGCTAGCTATAGAGTCAAGTGTAAAGCAAAATTTCTTTACATATCTGATTTATTGAACTAACTTGACGTTGCTAATCAGAAAACGACTTTTAGGTATAGTTGGCATTGTAGACAGACTAAACTGCAAATCCTGTTCTGGCACATCGTAGCGCATATTTGCACTCATCAACTTGAGTATGGCTTTCATAATTGCGATTGTAATCCATTCACCAGCACAACGATGATTTTGGTGATAATCGCCTCCCCCCTGGGGAATAAAATTAAAAGCGCTGCCATCCCAATTACGAAATCTTTCTGGCTGAAACTGTTGCGGTTGCTTCCATAATCGTGCGTCATGGTTAGTACCGTAAAGATCCAGGATTACTCGCATTCCTTTAGAAAAACGGTAGCCTTTCCAGTCAAATTCCTGTTTAACACGAGCTGCTACAAAGGGAAAAAAAGGATAAAAGCGGCGAACTTCTTGTACAAACAACTCAATATAGTTGTCTTCGTCTGCTTGAAGCTGCTGCCGACATTCGGGATGCTCGTGTAATGCTAAAGCTGCAAAAATGATATAGCGGGCGATCGCCACTGTAGGGCGCAATACGTTAAGTAAATCTACTGCTGCTATGCGTTTATCCAGTAATTCTCCCTGTAGATTGCGGTGAGTAGCAATGACATAAAGTGCACTCTGTTTATCTACCTCAAGCTTATTTTTGCGTACATTGTCAATAATATTTCCCAACCATTGTTCTGCTCTTTGACGAGCCAATCTTCCTTGCCAATGCTGTAATCCTATGGCGGCGGGGCTATCAATCATAGCCCCAAAATCCTTTGTTTTTTGTTCAATTTCCGACTCAGTAAGCGGAACACCAGCCCAGTTACAAACGGCACGCGACAAGATTTCTCGTACTTCAGGAAAAAGCACAACCTTGTCCATGTTTTCCCATTTTTTAATGTAAATCCCCCACATATCGCTTGTTATAGCTGCTAATTGCCCGATTTTTTCAGCATTCATCAGCGACATTAACATCTGCTTACGCTGTCGATGTTCATCACCATCTAATCCCTGTACACCACCTTCACCTAATAGGGTTTTCTGCGCTCTTTTAGGCGTAGCACCCTTACGTATAAAGCGGTTGGTATCATAAAAAATCTTAGCTGCTTCTTCTCCTCGCATACAGATATTTTCTTGTAATAGTAGCCTGGTAATAAATATATCGGAATCATAGCGTTGACAGCGCTTTGAAATGAAGTTGTAACCTTCCGAAAGCAGCGCTAAGGTACTATCAAGATTTTTATCGCGAGGAATCTGTGGCATAAAGCTTCCAATTTATTTTTATTCTTATGGTGAAATTATAAAAAGATACCGTTGCTTTTTCGTTGCTACCACAGATAGAGAAGCAGTTGTAATTTCATCTTGATTTCATTTTTACAAGCAATACTTATAGATGAACTAGCAATTATTCGCACTTATATTTTTTTCGGGGAGCAAGGTTGACTCTCTAGTTAACTGGAGAGTTTACGATTGAAATTACTATGAGCTATAAAGTAAAAAATTATGTTTAAATCTAATTCCAAATTATTGTTTTCTTTAATTGCAGGTGTTGCTGTTGCGGGAGTAGCAGGAACATTCTGGTTTGCAGGAATGGGGAATAATACCCAAACAGTTGCTAATGACTCAAAAGCAATGGCTATGACGAGCGTATGGGATAAAGTAACCGTACCAAACTACTCAGGAGTCAAAGAAGTTACCGTTTATCGCAGCCCAAGTTGTGGCTGTTGCGGTGAATGGGTGAAACATATGCAAAAACACGGTTTTAAAATTACAGATATTAAAACCGACGATATGGAAGCAATAAAGCAGAAATACAACGTACCTCAAAATTTGGCATCTTGTCATACCTCAATTATTGCTGGTTACGTGATGGAAGGACATATTCCTGCCGATGATATCAAGCGTTTTGTAGCATCTAAACCTAATCAAGCAGGATTAGCAGTACCCGCAATGCCATTAGGTACCCCAGGAATGGAAGCAGGAACGACAAAACAACCGTTTGCGATCGCGTCTTTTAATAAAGAAGGCGAAATCAAGATTTTCAAAGAATATCAAACTTATTAAAAAGAGTTAGGAGTTATGAATTAGGAATTAGGAATGTAGTGGGAGCGTCTCGCTCCCTATATCTTCCCTGTCTATCACTCCCTCACTCCCTCACTCCCTCACTCTCTCCCTCTCTCCCTCTTCCCATGACCCATTCCCAAAAAAAATGAACCGTCGTCACTTTCTCGCTTTAAGTTTAGCTGGTGCTGGTGGTGCTATTGTTACTAGCTGTGTAAGAGGTAATTCTTCTCAATCGTCACCAAAAGCTTCTTTAAAACCAGCAATTGATTTACCAAAATTGCATACAAGTAAAAATGGTTTATTAGAAGTAGATTTAGAAGCTAGTTATCGTCCTGTAAGATTGGGAGATAAACAAGCGTATCTATTAGCTTATAACGGACAAGTACCCGCGCCGCGTTTAGAAGCAAATCCAGGAGATAAAGTTAAAATTAAATTTACTAATAATCTCTCGAATCCGACAAACTTACATCAGCACGGATTGCATATTCCTTTTACTGGTAATGCTGATAATGTTTTTCTAAATATAAAACCTGGAGAAACATTTAATTACGAATTTACTATTCCTAAAAATCATCCTGCCGGGACTTTTTGGTATCATCCCCATCGTCATGGTTTAGTTGCAGAGCAGCTATTTGGGGGTTTAGCCGGTTTGTTTGTGGTACGGGGTGATTTGGACGAAATTCCGGAAATTAAGGCAGCCAAAGAAGAATTTTTAGTATTACAAGATTTTGCTCTTGATAGCGAAGGAAAGTTAATTGATTCAGACGCTCATATGTCTTTGATGTCGGGAAGGGAAGGTGATTTAATTACAGTTAATGGTGAATCTAACCCCAGTTTTTCAATTCCTCAAAATGGTTTATTACGTTGGCGAATTGTCAATGCTTCACCTTCGAGATTTTATAATCTTTCTTTGGAAAATCATTCTTTTTATCTAATTGCTACCGATGGAAATGCATTATCCGAACCTGTAGAAACAAACGAATTATTATTAACTCCTGGGCAAAGAGCAGAAGTTTTAATCAAAGGAAATCAACAACCCGGTGAATATCGTTTGCTCAATTTACCCTACAATCGCGGTGGAATGGGAATGATGGGTGGTAGAGGTATGATGAGCGGTAGAGGTATGATGGGTGGAAATAATAACGATAACAACGATACATCAGCAGTTTTAGCAACTCTCAACTACGACTCTGCTGTTGAAACAATTGCTTTACCTACCTCACTTTTATTAGTCCCAACTTTACCCGAACCCCAACAGGTACGTAGCTTTAAATTAAATCATGGTATGCGTCCGCGTGTAGGTATGGCTTTTCTAATTAACGGTAAGTCTTATGAAAATCAACGAATCGATACGCAAGTTAAGTTAAATACAGTCGAAGATTGGGAGATTATAAATACAGGAGACATGGATCATCCTTTTCACCTTCACGTTAATAACTTTCAAGTTATCAGTCGTAACGGCAAACCAGAACCTTACCGGGCTTGGAGAGATACAGTTTTAGTTCGCAGAGGGGAAACTGTTCGGATTCGGATTCCCTTTAGAAATTATACTGGTAAAACAGTTTATCACTGTCATATTCTCGACCATGAAGACTTAGGGATGATGGCGAATTTGGAGATTGTAAGTTAGCGATATTATGTTCGTTTAAACAGTAATCATATTTATAAGGTTCGGTAATTGCTAATAGCAAATTACTATTAGCTCTTGTAGTTGTAGGGTGCGTGACGGCTAAAATAACTTATCAATCATAATCTACTGAATGTGAAGATGCCGTCACGCACCACAGGTTGATTTAGGAGCATCCTAAATGTGGAAAAATATAATTTGTCATTGCGAGCGTAATGAAATGGAGTGAAGCAATCGCAAAGTCTAACTGTTGCGATTGCTTCATTCCGCTGAGCCGCACGCTTCGCGTGAACGCTTCATTCGCAATGACATTCACCTCAAAGGTATGGATCATCAAGTTTTGGTAAATTTGCCTTCATTGGGATGCTGCCGTTGATTTTTTATTAAAACTGATAATATGTCGAATTCTCAAAATATCAACTGTCGTCGTAGTTGGTTGAATATACCAGAATTAAATATTGCAATTTTCGCATTTTTGCTAAATTTTTTTTGGGAAGTTCAACAAATGCCATTTTTTAAACTTTCCGATTTATCTTGTACTCAAAGAACCATAAACTGTACTTTAGCTACTTTTGGCGACGTTTTAATTGCACTTACTGGTTTTTGGACTGTTGCGTTTTTTTCTAAATCGCGTTATTGGTTTCGTCAACCGAAATGGTGGCAGTTAAGCATTTTTATTTTAGTAAGTCTTGTAATTACAATTATTTTTGAAAAACTAGCTACTGGAGTACTTAACAGATGGGAATACGCTGATATCATGCCGATAATTCCGGTATTAGGTACGGGTTTAACGCCGATACTTCAGTGGATTGTTTTACCTTTGGTAATTGTTTGGTTTGTTAGAAGACAAACTTTATAAAGTTGAATTTTGAATGGTATTTTTAAAAAGTGTATGTGAGTCTTTACTATTTAAATATTATCTGAAAATCAATATGAGTGAAGTCGAAGTTCGCGCTCAGTACGAACAAATTGCAAGTATTTACGATATCCGATGGCGTAAATATATTGCCAGTACTCTTACATTCCTTTCCAATTGGGAGCAGATAGATCCAAAATCCACTGTTTTAGATGTTGCTTGTGGCACAGGTGAATTTGAACAACTTCTGCTAGATAAAAATTCTACACAGAAAATTATCGGCATCGATATATCCGAAAATATGTTGAATATAGCTAGAAGAAAAAATAAAACTTATTCTAATGTTGAATTTTACCAAGCTTCGGTTAACTCACTGCCATTTCAGGATTATATCTTTGATGTAATTGTGTGTGCCAATGCTTTTCATTATTTTGAACAGCCACAAATAGCATTAGCAGAAATTAAACGGGTACTTAAACCCAATGGTAAATTAATTATTCTTGATTGGAGCAAAGATTTCTTAATCTGTAGAATCTGCGATTGGCTATTACAACTCTTCGATTCTGCTCATCAACATTGTTATACCCAGGCAGAGTTATATCAGCTATTAGTAGCTGCCGATTTTAAGATTCATCGTATAACTAAAGTTCGTTTTGGTATTATTTGGGGATTAATGGCTGTTAAAGTTTTACCGCTCAACAGTTGAAACGCGGAACTTTTGAACCTCACAAACTGCTGCCATGAGATATACAATCGTTTCCGCGAATCCCCAAAACAAATTTCATCCTAATTTCATAATTACCTGCCATGATTGGCAAATATAAGTAGATGTATCACCCAACCATCCCCTTAAATCATGCCTTTGACTGCAACACCTATAATTCTGTCCCAAATGAAACCGTCGGACGATCGCGAGGGAATGAATCATGGTGCTGTAGCTGATAACAATTTACTAACTCATACAGCTTTATTGGGTGGGGGAATATTTCTTATTGGCTTATTAGTGATTCTTGGTAAATCCTTATTCAAACGCTCTCGTAAGGAGGATAAAAAACCTGTGGAGTCTTCGCTACGTCCGGGTAAAACGCTTTTAGGTATCGGTGTTTTCGTGTTGCTTGCTGGTGGTATTGTCACAGTTACCAACCAGTTAAAACCTGCTTCGTCAATGGCTGGGATGGAAGGACACGACCACGGTAATATGTCCCATGACGAGATGATGCAGGTAAACGGTTCGTTTAATCCGACTCCGGTAACTGTTAAAGAGGTCAAACCAAGTTTACTTTCGGCTAGCGTTCAGTATACTGGTTCAATTCATCCCTACCAAGAAGTTACCGTGTATCCCCGGATAGCGGGACAGCTTACTAATTACTCAGTGTATCCAGGTGACAAGGTTTCTTCGGGACAAGTTTTAGCTACTCTCGACGCAGCCGAAAAGTTAACCCAAGTAGCCGAAGCCGCTGCAAATGCTGATTCAATGGAAACTGAATTAGAAGCATCGCAAATTGAAGTAAACGAGCAACGGCAAGAGATTGAGCGACTAAGAGCCGAATTAGAATATCAACAAAAAAAGCGCGATCGCTATGCTTTGTTAGTTAAAGAAGGGGCAATTTCTCAAGACCAATACGATATCGAAGATACCAATACAAAAACTGCCCAAGCGGCGTTAAAAACAGCACAGGTAAAATTAAGGCGTTTAGAAGCCCAAGTTCGCAGCGCTCGCAGTAATGTTAAGCAAGCCAGAGCCAAAAGCGCTACCGCTTCGATTATCAAAGGATATACCAAAATCCAGTCACCCATCGCCGGTATAGTACAAGAAAGAATGGTAGATCCCGGTGTAGTAGTGCAACCCAGCATGGGAATTCTCAAAATTGGCGAATATCAACGGGTACGTCTGCGTGCTAACGTTTCCCAACGAGATGCCGCAAAAATTCGAGTCGGGACTCCCATTATTGCCAAAGTCCCCGGTAGTAATGTTAAAGAAATTACAGGTAAAGTTACCAGCATATTTCCGCAAACCAACAACGACACCCGTACCGTTACCATTGAAGCCGTTGTTAACAATCCCGGAAATCAATTGCTATCCGGGCAATTTCTCGAAATGCAAATTATTACCGAGCGCGAACCAAATGCTTTAACAGTACCGCAATCGGCATTAACTCAATTTAAAGATAAAACAGCAGTTTGGGTAGTAGATGGAGACACAGCAAAGCGCAAAACAGTTACCACGGGTTTAGTTAGCGGGGAACAAATAGAAATTACCAACGGTTTAAACCCCGGTGACATGGTAATTACCTCCGGACATTCCAGATTAATCGAAAATCAAACAGTATCAGTAGTAGACGAATCCGGAGAAACCCTAGCGCTAGGGAATAATCAATCTCAAGGAAACGCGCAAATTAAATTAATTAGTCCTAAAAATAAAAACTCAGTTAAAAAAGGTAGCGCTCAATTAATTTTAGAAATTCAAGATAAGAAAACCAATAAACCTTTACCAGTAGAAAATCTAGATGTAAAAGTGACCATGCCAATGAAAAATATGGCTCCAATGACATCAATGGTAGATATTCAACCCGATTCCCAACCCGGACGTTTCAAAGTTGATACCCACTTTGGCATGAAAGGGAAATGGGATGTCGTAGTTAAAGTCAAAGATGCTAAACATCAAGGGAAAGCAGACTTTGATTTTAATGTTGAGTAAATTGGGGATTGGGCATGGGGCATTGGTAATTATTATCTCTCCCTCCCTCTCTCACTCTCTCACTCCCTCCCTCTTTTCACAACCAACCTAATAAAAAACAAAACAATGATTAAACTACTTCCTCTACTACTAACCCTCAGCTTCTTTACAATCGCTTGTTCCACCCCAGAAGCGCAAACGGAAACACAAACACAAACAGCAGCAACTACATCCGGACAACAAATAGAAAGCGCCACAATCAATTTAGTTAGTCCCAACCCTCAAGATGCTGTAAAAATGGGCGATAACATACTTGTTGTAGAAGTAATTGACCCCCAAACCCAAAAACCCGTAGCCGTAGAAACCTTAGACGTAAACGTTTCCATGCCGATGGAAGGTCAAGAAGATATGACCTCAATGGCAAAAGTCGAACCAGACGCGCAACCCGGAAGATACAAGATAAGAACCAACTTCGGAATGAAGGGTAAATGGAACGTTGCAACACAAGTCAAAGACCCCAAAGTCAATGGTCAAGCCAACTACACATTTGATGTTAAGTAAATTGAGCATGGGGCATGGCGCATTGGGCATTGGGCATTGGGCATTGGTGAATAGAAAATAATAATTTGTAGGGTGCTGTGACGGTTCGTGTAATTATCAAATTTAACCAAACAATTTGAAATTACCGTCACGCACCAATTTTTTCCCTCACTCCCTCACTCCCTCACTCCCTCACTCCCTCACTCCCTCACTCTCTCACTCCCCCTCTCTCTTCCATGAAATACTTCTTCACCCGGTGGTCAATCAAAAACCCGGTAGTACTCGCGGCTTTATACATCGGTATCCTCGTCCTCGCAACCCTTACGCTGTTCCTACTCCCGGTGCGGATGATGCCTTATGTCCAAAGTCCTTTGGTGGCAATTGTGACTATGGCTCCCGGTTCTTCACCTGCGGAAGTAGAAACTTATATCAGCAAACCCATCGAACAACGGCTGACTGTCTTGGATGGGGTGCGGTTTATCCGTTCGAGTTCGCAACAGGACATGTCTTTAGTTTCCGTGCAGTTTGAATGGGGTGGAAATATTGATAATGCGGTGCAGGAAGTACAAAGTGTAATGACTGCTGCGGAAGGGGATTTAGCGCTGGATGGAATTAATACCCGCTCCTACTGGGTTTTACCTATAGATCCGCTTAACCGTCCCGTGCTAACTCTGGCTTTACGGGGGGAAGGTTGGGACCCGGTGCGGTTGCGAGAATTTGCTGACAATACTTTGGTTGATAGATTGACTCAGGTACGGGATGTACAAGCGGTGTCAATTTTTGGCGGTTATCGGCGACAGTTGCAGATAATTGTAGATAGGCAAAAGTTGGCTGCTTATGGTTTATCTATATTACAGGTGCGGGATGCTATCGACGCGAATAATGTTAGTCAAGGTGCGGGGGTATTAACGAGGGGTGATAGTGAAATTTTAGTACGCACCGACGAACGAGCGTTGAATGCGCGTGCGGTGATGGATTACCCGATATTAGAAAAATCGGGACAGGTGGTTTATGTCAGGGATGTTGCCACTGTTAAAGATACTTATGAAGAACGACGCAGTGGTTATCGCTACAACGGTGAAGCCGCGCTGGCAGTTAATATTATTCAAAAGCCCGATGCTAGTTCGCCGCAAGTTATCGAACGGGTACGGGATGAATTAACCAAAATTCAAGCAGCTTATCCGGGTTTGGAATTTGAAGTTGCTTACGATAATTCTTATTTAGTTAATTTAATCAAAGATAGTACCACCGGGGAATTACTGATAAGCGTTGTGCTTGCTGGGGTAGTAATTCTAATTTTCTTAGAAAACTTCCGAGCTACAGCGATTGTAATGATTTCTATCCCTACATCCCTAGCGCTATCGATGCTTCCTTTTATCCCAATTGGAATGTCGCTTAATTCCTCAACTTTAATTGGGATGATGATGGCAATAGGTAAACTGGTGGATGATTCGATTATTGTAATTGATTCCATTGACAGGAAATTACAAGATGGATTAAAACCCCATGAAGCTGCGATTCAAGGTACGGGAGAGGTATTTTTAGCAAGTGCTGCTGCTAGTTGTGTAATGATTGCTGCTTTATTACCGACAATACTTGCGGGAGGATTAACGGGGTTGATGTTTGTCGGATTGGTTTATCCGATGGTGTTTGCTTTTCTCTCCTCGCTGATTGTTTCAATTACTTTAATCCCTTTGCTTGCAGCTTTCTTTCTTAAGCCATTACATCAAAAAGGAAGACGTAAAACTTGGTTGCAGAAATTGCTAACTCCGGTACGCTACAGCTTTTATAAGCTAGAAGAAGCTTACGGGTGGTTGCTCGACATCTGCATGAAAAACCGGGAAATCACCTTAGCGCTGACGGGTGCTTCTATTGTCCTAGCATTTAGTTTATATCCGTTAATTGGGCAAGAAATGATGCCTTTGGGTGATTCCGGTCAAATTATGGCAACGATAGAATTAGAACCGGGAACATCTTTTAGTAAAACTAACCAACTTGCTCAAAAGTTTGAGAAAATTCTTTTAGAACAGCCGGAAGTAGAAAAGGTTTCTTCACAAGTTGGTTTTGAACTAACGCGCAATAGTACCTACTTTAGCGGTTACAGTATGGGGGGAGTTAATACCGCTTCGATGATTGTTACTCTCAAGGATGTTGGCAGTAGAGAAAGAGATATTTGGCAAATTATTGATGAAGTAAAAACTCAAGCTCGAAGTACTATCCCCGGTTTACGACGCATCGCAATGAAAGAAATGGGTGTAGACGTAATGGCTACATCGGCTGCGCCGGTTCAATTGGCGGTCTATGGCGAAGATTTGGACGAATTGCATCGTTTAGCTCAAGGTGTTTTGGGTATTGCCCAAAACACACCAGACCTAGTAATGCCACATACAAGTTCGGCAATGACTCAGCCAGAATATCAGTTAAAAATTGACCGTCGCAGAGCCAAGGAATTAGGGTTAAATATCAAAGATATCGCCGAACAAGCGCGTTATGCTTTGAATGGTGGTTACACTCGTAGATATTATAATCGTCCCAATTTAAGACAAAATTCTATTTTAGTTAGGTATGAAGAAGATGATAGAGCAACCGTGCAAGACTTGTCATCAACCTACATTACTACCGCAGATAATCAGCAGGTACCGTTAAGTACTGTCGCGACGCTACAACGGGAAGAAGGACCTACACTAATCGAGCGAGTTAACGGGAAGCGGGTGGTTTACGTTAACGGATACTACCGTAAAGACGGTCCCGCTTCGATGGATTTATCAATGGCGATCGCCATGAATGCGGGTAGTAAATTAGACTTTCCCCCCGGTTACGGAATCGATTCGATGGGGGATATGACGGATATGATGATTGAGTTTGAGCGACTTTTACAAGGTTTGGTAATTTCTTTATTACTGATTTATCTAATATTGGTAATTCAGTTTGGTTCTTTTATTCAACCTTTGGTAATGATGCTGTCAATTCCTTTGCAGTTAGTAGGAGTTTTCGGAGCGTTATTATTAGCCGGACAAACTTTATCTACGGTTTCGATTTTAGGAATTATTATTTTGTCGGGTTTATCAGTTTCCGCCGCTATCTTACTTTTAGAATTGATTTTAACCAAACGTCAAGAAGGAGTACCCAGAGATATTGCAATCAGGGAAGCGGGGCCAGTTCGACTCAAAGCAATTGTGATGACAACTTTTACCACAATTATTGTAATCGTCCGACTCGCCTTTTTCCCAGAAACCGGAATGGATGCTTATTCACCAATTGCTACGGTAATTTTGGGAGGTTTGGTAATTTCAACTTTGCTGACTTTAATTGTAGTACCTGTGGTTTACTCGGTTGTTGATGATGTTAGTAGATGGTTGTTTGGTTTAAGGAAAAAATTAGGATGGCACGGTTAAGGTAATTTCATCCTGATTTCATCAGTGTATGAAAAACTAATAATTAGTTAGTGTAGTTCCTTGATGATTCGGCAAATCATTACACTAGTAAATAGATTAAATATCGGACTTTTGAATGTGCTTTGCAACATTTAAAAGTCTGATTTTTTTAATCAAAGTTGTATTATATTTATAAAAATATTTCATCTTAATTTCATTTTTATCCCGTATATTATTTATATATGCCGTCCTCGGCTTTTATCTAGAATGTTATTTAATTAACAAGCTGTTAGTACCTATAGCAGGACTAAAAGCTTGTTTTTTTATAAGCGCTAAATTAGTTATAATTAACTAAAAAAGTTCTGTTTAACTATATATATAAATTTATTAGTTAAAGTAATGAATACTCAAATTTCATCCTAATTTCATTTTTTTATGTCAATATTAAGAATAACTCAATAGACCTATTACTAACAGTGAAACATTTTCTGTTACTCCTTACTAATTTCACCAATTAGAAAATTACAGTAATTAAGGTCTGTTGAGTTTTTCTTGCCACTGAAGTATTTAATTGAATATTAGCGTTGATAAAGTAAAATATGCTAATCGCTTTATTGAAAGCAAGTTTAATGTAAAGGTACGCTATCGATTAAAGGACAAACTTCTTCCTGTTTTAAATTAGATTCCGGTTGATTTGCCCACATTGCACGATATTCTTCTAATTCCCTTTTAAACAAAGTCATTTGTTTAATTTGAATTGCTAATTGTTCTATCTTGTTATTCAATAAACTTTGTACTAAATCGCAAGGAATATCACCACCGTTACGAACATCAAGAATTTGTTTAATTTCTTCTAAAGTAAATCCCAGAGATTGAGCTTTCTTGATGAATTCTACCTGCTCGGAAGCATTTTGAGCATAGTAACGATAGCCATTATCTCCTCTATGTACTGGTTGCAAAAGTCCGATATCGCTGTAATAACGTAAATTTCCAACGGTAAGTCCCGTTGCACGGGCTAATTCTCCAATTTTCAGATAGGCTAATTTACTCACAATTTTCTCCTACCCATGCTTACTACTTCTCAATGATAAACTCTCTAGCCAACTAGAGAGTCAACCATCTGATATCAAATGTTTATCTATCATTTTGAACTCGAACAACCGCAGCAGGTTCAATTTCCTTTACTTTAGCTGATTCAACTTCTCCTGTTGCAGCAGAATAAATTAATGCTCCTCCCATAAGTGCCATAATTGCATTTTCGGTAAAGCTAACTATCCCTAAAGGAGCTTTAGAATTTCCCCCTACACAGGCACAGTTAAGCGCTAATTTGTCAATATAAACTGCTTTAATCACAGAAATACCGCCGCTCACACCAATAAATAAAGAAGTGATTCCCGTTAGCATTGGTGCAACTCCAGAAAGAAAACCAAGGGCGATCGCCAATTCTGCAAATGGATATACTTTGGCATAGGGTTTGATTCTCTTGGTTATCAAGTCGTACTTCTCGAAACTCTCAGCAAAAGATTCGATATCCATTAGCTTTAAAGTAGCTAGTAGCGACAGAGAAAAACCCATAAACCCAGTTAAGCCCATAGTGGTTGCTAAAGCCATCAACCCTGCGCTGGAAAATACCGCAATAACGGGAGTGTAGGAATAATCCGCACCTTCTGCTTCAACGTCTAATTTTTCGGCTAAATCGGTATAACCACCAATTCTTTCATCACCAGAGAAAATCTGTGGTGTGGTTTCTACATGATGTTTAGCTTTGAATTCATCTACCTCTTCACGAGATGTAAGTTTGTTATCTTCAAACTCAATCCCTTTGTCGTTAAGTAGATTGATTGTTTTTAATCCCCAAGGACATTCATGTTCCGGGGTAGACATCCGATATACTCTTACTTTTTCCAAGGTTGTGCTATTCATATTCCTTCATTCGAGCAACTATAAATCAAAGATAAACTCTCAAGTTAACTGTAGAGTCAAGTCAATGCAGGGATTTTGGATTGCTGTATTTATAAGCTTTACCAATGACCCATGACTATTAATGTTTTTACAATATTGGTGAAGATGGCACAATTACATCTTGCAAAGGAAATAATATTATTTATAACTATTGATTAAATCAATTTCATCTTGATTTCATAATTGTATGTTATGGAAATTTTTATCTATCAAGACTTAAAAAATTGAACAGAACCCAATAGTTATATCAATTCCGGTTGCACCGGAATTATAAAAAACCGCAGAATCGACAGGCAGAGGAAATAGGAAGAAGAGAAACTTTAATAATTCCGATATAAATGGAAAAGATATTACTTAAGTAAGTCGGCACAAATAAATCCGCGCTATATAACGACTTGTAAACAGTGTTCAAAACTTTGGCACGATCCACACCCTACGGATAAATGCTTCGTTTCACTACATTCGACTGCGATCGCAATCACAACTTTTTTAATTAGCTGATTTTTCATACTAAACTAGTTTCTAACAAAACAATGTTGATTCGTATTTCTGCTGTCTAGCAGTCTGGCGATTACTTATGAAATCAGGATAAAACTACCGTGATTGCTATTTTATTTATTAGAATAAATTTTAACCCGTTTCAGAGGTATGCAATTTCATCTTAATTTCATAAATATCCATCATACTCAACACTATAAGCCTGAAGAATTTAGTAACTCATAAAAAAAGATGAAATTAATAACTCGAAAAAATATCTTCATTGGCTCGATACTATTAGTTGAAGCGTTAATACAAGCTTTACCTTTAAAAGCTCACGAAAGACGGTTTCACGTACCAAAGAAAACTAACGAACCAAAAACAGAAAAAGTAATCCCGGAAACAAAAATAAATTCAAATTCATCTAATTCATCTCAAACATCTGGGATAAACAAGCCGGAAGTCATAGATAATAATTCATTAGAAGAAAATATTGGAAATAAAACTCTCAATTCTGTAAATGCATCTGAAGTAAATAATATAACCCTTGTACCAAAACCGGGAGAAATAATTTTTTCAGTACTTATAGGAGGAACTTTATTACTGTATTATATTAAGCAAAAAATTTATCAATAAAATGTTTACATTTATAGTTTCCTATTCTAATTCGACAAGATGATTCTAGACTATCTAAATATATATTTATTAAAGTCAAACTGCTAACTATGTTATTCAATAAGGCTCGCATGCGTCAAGTACACTCGTTGTTAGCTCCTATAATACTGTTACCCGTAATACTAACTTTGATTACAGGTTCTTTATTTCAGATAGCAGTAATAACTGGTAAAAGTGAAGAATTTCTCTGGCTTCTAGAATGGCATAGAGGTAAATTTGGTCGTATCAATTTAGAAATAATTTATCCATTTGTAAATGCTTTTGGTTTGCTCATGCTTGCCATTACGGGAATTACTATGTGGTTTCAAACACGTCCGCGTAAAAATAAATCAAATACATTTAAAAGTTAGAATTACTGACTTAAAGCATACTTATAAGTAAATATATTTGTAATCTGAAAAAGTAACGAACTAATACAAATTATACTAGCCAATTGATTTTGTATAATTTACTTAATATTTAATTATATAGCGTTTCCCAGTCTCCACTCGGTATAACTCAAAACCTATCTCTCCTCTCCTTAATAAGGAGAGGGGTTGGGGGTGAGTTAAAGCTGTACCTCAGTTGCTGTAGGAACGCTATAACTCCAATCATAAAAGAGTAAGAGTATCATATTCAATTAAACCAGGACTTACGCAACTGGCACATTGCGATCGCCACTTATTAGTAATTTAGTACTGTTATAACCAATCGGTAAAATCAACTCTTTTTTAATTGTTAACAGTAATTAATTAAATTTGTCGTTAAATTTTCATGAGAAAATAATTATATGGTGCGTCATTCAATTCGTTAGCTATGAGATTTACTAAACTTAATTATTGTCTCTACCGACAGAACGGATTATGTCGCAACCAATGACTTATCTCAAAGTTCTATGGATGTTACACTGTCATGTGTGTAAAATTCGTTGGGAAATAGAGGAGTTTCATAGAGAGATAAAGCAATTGACTGGTTTTGAATCATGTCAATGCCGTAAAGCTCGTCTTCAAAGAAATCATATTGCTTATGCGATGTTAGTCTGACTTAGACTTAAAAATTTAGCTTATAAAACAGGTCAAACTGTTTATAATATAAAGCATAATTTGCTTTCCAATTATCTAATTGAGCAATTAAAACGTCCCGATGTTGCTATGTCTATAGTTTAATTTTTTGTGCGCTCGGTGCGCTGCGCGCACCATTGCTTGTGTCAGTTGCGGCCATTCCTACTGTTAATAAAATACTATTTTCACTTACCAATTCCGCTTATAAGTGACTTAACTAATAACCGCAATCTATTCATTATTAAAGATGTACCCCCGTCACTGTAAACTTTTTTCAGTTTATTCACTCTTATGAGAAAGTATGTTTATATTTTTATTTTTTCCAAAAGTGGATGCCCGTATTTCCAAGAGAACAGTTTTTGATTTTGCGAAGTGAAGACCTTTATAATCAAACCGATAAAACTATGCAGCAGGTTTATGATTTTTTAGAAATAGACAATTATTCGCTCCCAATATACCCCAAACTGAACTCGGGTTCTTATGAAAAAAATAACAATGAGTTACACCAAAAATTATCTAATTTTTTTCAACCGCATAATAGAAAATTGGAAGATTATCTAGGTATGAAATTTGATTGGGAGTAATTATATCGGAATCCGTTTTGAATCCTGTTAGCGCAGCGTGTCCGACAGGACATAAAAACTAGTAGGGTGCGTTATGGCTTCAGCAAGGCCGCACCGAAACCTATCAAATGGTGCGTTGCTTCGCGGTAACACACCCTTGTATATTAAGCTTGATTTTCCTGGTGACGACATTATTAATTAAGGTTTTGCTCCCGTTGGCGATCGCTTTTTATTCGGGGAGTGGATAACTCAATAAACTTTTGTAGGGTGCTGTGACTAAAAAATAATTTATCGAGTACAACGGAAAATTTATATAATGCCGTCACGCACCAATTAATTGATAATGGTGCGTGACGGTAAGTTCAAACTCTTTAGTTACCCTTGATAAATTATCGTAACCGTCACAGCAACGGCAATAAAGCGGGAAGAAAATCTACACCGCTTTTTGCCTCCCCTACAAAGAATAAGCGTATTAATAAACTTTTATTTTTCCGGTGACGACATTATTAATTAAGGTCTTGCTCCCGTTGGCGATCGCACTTGACATTCAAGACAGTCGCTATATGTTTTATGCCCTCCGGGCACGCAATACCTACGGTACGCTTCCGCGCTTACGCTAACAAAAATCTGCGGAGTAATCCTATACTATTAGCATCCTAACTTATGAATGTAGTATGATAAATAAGTAAGGCTAAATAGTAAGAGAAAAGAGGCATACCTTTGGTTAAGAAAGTAACAATCACACTTGATGAAGATATTTTGGCTTTTATAGATAAGCACGCTGTTAATAATGGAGAAACTTCTAACCGTAGTGGGTACATCAATGATGTCTTGCGTCAGCATCGTCACGCAGTTATAGAAGCAGAGATGATTGCAGCACTTCGAGAAGACGCTAATAACCCAGAGTATCAAGAAGAAATTGCGCTTTGGGATTGTGTCGCTGGAGATGGAATTGAATAATGCCTAAAGGTGAGTTAACTTATCGACGTGGAGAAATACGCTTTTGTAAACTCTCGCCAACAGTTGGTACAGAATTGCGAAAGACACGCTCTTGCCTAATTGTTCAAAACAATATAATGAATCAGCACGGTTCGTTAACAATCATAATGCCATTCAGACCAGGGAGCAAAAAGGCTCCTTATGTTGTTAATGTCGTAGCATCTGCAATGAATGGTTTAGATCAAGACCGTTTCATTGATGTTGGACAAATTCGCAGTATAGATAATAGCCGAGTTCTTAACTTAGTAGGAGTGTTAGAAGAAGAATATTGGGAATCGATTCGTGCAGCATTGGATATAGTACTTGAATTTTCTTGATAAATCACCACCAGCAAGCGCTTGTTTCTAGAAGCTGATGAAGTAAATATGGCATAGCGTCTATTAATCAATCCAGTTATAAAATATAACAATTGCTGTGCCAACATTTACTATATGAATGAATTAACTACTGTAAATAACAACTTTGAAGTCAGCTTCAAACCAATAATCAAAGACGAATTAAAAAAAACAATCAAAGACAAGTTTCCCCCAACAGTTACAGCAATAGCTTTACTTGTCACAACCGAATACGAAGGTATTTTTAGGAATGGGGGAATTGGAACTTACTACCGCACTTTGAGTGAGAAATTAGCAAAAAAAGGCTGTCATGTTGTGCTGCTGCTGTGCCAAAGTCAAGAGAATTTTGGTGGAGAATCAACTATTCCCGCAGTTAAACATATCTTCTCAACTAGTGAGTGTATGAATGTACTGGAATTACAGCCGACTCACTTGAGTGTTTTGTCACAGTTGCAGGATTGGCAATGGGTTGACTACGAGAACTATTGTGCGCTGTTTTTTGCGAGTGCGATCGCCAATACTTTTCCCAACACTTATATTTACATTGAATTTCCCGAAATGCTGGGATTGGGATACCGTACTATTCAAGCCAAGCGTACAGGTATTTTAGCAGAAAATTGTGTGGTGGCTGTGACTTTACATAGCTCCCAGGAGTGGCTAAAAGAAGCTCACGGAAGATATACGCAGTCCAATCGTGAATGGTTTTGGCAAGTTAGCTATTACGAACAATATTCTTTTGAAAAAGCTGATTTAGCCTTCTTTTTATCACATTTTCTTAAAGAGAAGGTAGAGAAGTATGGTTGGAAAACATCTCATGCTCTGCATTTACCCTATTGTTTTTCAACGATCGAACAACCTTTGTCAAAACTTCCCTTGAGAAATGATTTACAAAGGCTGGTTAATGAAGATAAAATTCTCCTGGTGTTTTTTGGACGATTGGAAGAGAGAAAAAGACTTTTTACTTTCTTGGAAGCAATTGAATTGTTAGAAAGTAATCTCTCCGAAAAACTTCACATTATTTTTCTCGGTAAAAACGTTGAGTTGCAAGCAGAGGGTTTACAGGGTTTAGATAGTCGGGAATATATTGAACAAAAATTGGGTTCTAAATATTGCTACACCATTGTTAATGATTTATTCAGTCAAGAAGCCATTCAGTTGGTAAGAATGTTAGGTTGTCCGATTGTTTGTCTCACCAGCAGCCAAGAGAACTTTCCCAACACAGCATTAGAAATGGGACAGTTACCCGTCAGTTTAATTGTCTCAGATACGGGTGGTTTTCGAGAAACTCTTAATTTAATTGAACGTAGCTCCTGCTTGCGCTGGTTTACACCGGAAAACCAGTATTCCCTTGCACAAGCTATGGCTCAAGCTATCTCAGATTATCCAGAGCAAGTCAGCGTACCAACGAAAGAATTTCTCCATTATGTCAATCTACAACTGCTGAATAAAAGACTTGGATACATGAAGCAGGCTTTTTATCCAGTAGATGAACCACCTGCAAGTCATCCAAATGAAAAAGAACTCAATAAAAATGAATCCTGGCAATGGATATTGGGGATGACTTCAATGGAGGAGCAAATCTTCTTAAAAAACTATGCCCAAAATAATTATACAGGTAGAGGGGAGATTGTAGAACTGGGTTGCTGGTTTGGTTCATCGACTATTTCTTTGGCAAGGGGGCTTGAGGCTAACTCCCGTGTCACAAACAAAACCCAGCGGATTTATGCTTACGATATTTTTATCTGGGATGGATATGGAATGCCGCAAAGTGTCATAGGTACATCTTTAGAAGGAAAGTACAAAGATGGAGATAGTTTTTTAGAAGAATATCTGGAGCGAATTAATCCTTGGAATCATCTTATTCGCGTTCATCCTGGGGATCTTACAGAAACTGGCTGTAAACAAGATGAAATCGAGTGTCTTTTTATTGATGCGATGAAATCTTGGGAATTAACAAATAGCATTATCAAAAATTTCTTTCCCTATCTTATTCCCGAAGTATCTATGGTAATCCATCAAGACTTTGCCCATTATTATACTTCTTGGATTCATTTAATCATGTATCGCTTGCGAGATTATCTAGTGCCGATTGAGCATCCCTTCATTTGTTCTTCCAGAGCTTTTCGCTATGTCAAACCGATTCCCAAGGAAGTTTTACAAAATTCATATTCCGAAGCTAGCTTTTCGGAAGCAGAAGTTGAAGCAGCTTTTGATTATTCATTAGAGATTACACCCAAGAAAATGCAACCGAATATTTTGGCAGCTAAAGTTATGTACTTTGTTCATGTTAGGAATTTTGACAGAGCCAAGTTAGAGTTTTACAAATCAACTGCACAACTTGGTGATGGTGAGTGGTTAGAGTTGGTTGAGGTTCAGCAGAAAATTGTTTAGATTTATCATTGAAAGGAAGAACGAATAAAAACTCATACCACTTCTTTCTAAAGATGCGCCTGCCATTGAGCCTGCGTAGGTAGGCTTTGTTTCGGTAGCCCCACTCTGAAAGAGTGAGGGCGAGAAGGGTGCAACCTCATACAGAATTACCACCTTCTTCCTCCTAAATCCTTCTTTGTAATTCCGATATAGCGCTCACATCCACATGGGAAAGGGATTAAGTCCATCTTCAGTCAGTGGCTCTGGCAACCATCCCATTTTCACCGGGACATCATAAAGTCGTCCAGGTGCTAATCTTTTCCACATATGACGCATTCCGGGAACAATTACCTTGGCAACTCTCAGCCCAATATCGGGGCGAGTTTGGTCTAAAACTAACATTTCCATGCCGTTTTTCTCAACGATTTGTTGACAGAGCTTGACATCTTCAAGTAAATCGTAAGTAGCCATTTGCGTATAATCACTACTAACTTTAGCCGCAACCTGGCGATTGGGAACTAAGTAATGTTTCTCTGCTAAAGTTGCAGTTTTCCACCAATCTATAGCTAAGTTATCGGCAGATGGGGGATAGTTCGTACTTCCATCAGAAGAAGCAAACAAAACGTTGGGTAAAATTTGGTTAACTTCAGTCAAGGCTCTACTAATCGCAATCCTGGCATCGAAATGAGCGCCATAACCTAAAACAATATCTTCTACTTTGCGTCCATCGCTTCTGCGACTAATGGCAGCAAAAACCGGAATTTTCAAATCGCTGGTAATATCTAACACCCAAGTTTCCCGATTCAAAGCTTGATAATATTGCTTGAGGCTGTAAAAATAAGAGTCGCGGAAACTATCTAAATCAACTTGGGGTTTTTCCAGGCGATTATACCACCATAAAGCAACAGCATCCCGCTCTACTAATTCCATAAACCCTTGCAGAATAGCTTCTTCAAGATTATTACCTGTGGCACAGCCATTGGAGTCAGCCCAACAGTCGGGTTTATAGGACGGACGATAGCCATAATAACAGTAAGAGGAAGGCAGATATTTGAATTCTTGGTGAGTTAAACTCCAAATCGGAGTCCAGTCAATAACTCTATCTTCATCAAAGGGTTCGGGTATTTTTTGAAACCAGCCGGGAGAATCTGCATTCCATTGCTTGCGATCGCGATATTGCTGCTGACTAAAATTCATACAAGCATTTGGGTGGATTGCTTTATCTCCCATTTGTTGGTAACTACTTTTTTCAGTAACTTCATCTCCTTGAAACACCCCAGAATATCGCTCGATGGCTTCGCAAAAACCGCTAGCCATTGCTTGAGCGTCAGTTCTACCTTTACCTGCACTCCTGCCTCCCAGATTTTGCTTTAAGCTAGCTAAATCATCGAAAACACTGAGAAAATGATGTTTGGCTATATAGTTATGAGTTAATTGATTCCCAGGAATTTTAGTCAGTTCTCGCACAACACCAGTAATGGGACTAATATGATGTTGATATTTCCTGAGAGTTTCTTGGGGTGAACAACTGCGGTGTCCTGCATCTGCGGTAAAGGTTTTTTTGCGGTGTTCTAAAACAATGGGTATAGGGTTGTTAGTTAACCCCCGAGTGGTTTCTCCACAGCTTGAACATTGAGGACGTTTCACCAAGGGATGATTTTCGGTTTTTAGCGCAATAGTATCGTAAGTGAGCAAATTATTTTCTAATCGTTTATTTTCCCCATTGACAATCCACTTAAACACCTCCGTAGCAAACATTCCTAATGCTGTTTGTACTGTAGATGCCAAAAATCCCAAAGGAGGAGCTAATAGGGAAGAAATTTGTTTCTGTCTCTGAATAAAGGTTTCAATTGGTCTGTTATCTCGCAAACGTTTTGCTAAACATTCCCAACAACCAGTTGCATGAGGATAAAATAAAGGACCAATCCAAATTATTGTTCCCAATGGTTTAACCAGCATCCAGGGGGATTGGGATTTAAGAGCTTGTTTATTAAATTCCAATAGTTCCGGATTAAGGTAATCATCGGTTAAAACTACTGTCAAATCCCCAACCTCTGCCACTTGAATTTCTAGCGGTTCAAGTATCGCAATCAAATCGGAAGCAGCAACCGAACCGAAGCTTTTCACTGCTACTTTCGTCGATTTTAATCGTTGGTGGGCTAAGTCAGGATTTATGTTGAGATGATGGCAGAAAATTTTTACTTGTGATGAAAGAGAGTTACCTTGTTCTACAAGATAGCCCTTTTGTTGCATTTGTAATAAAGCATATTGAACTTGAATACTGACATTGAGAACTTCTTGGAAGAAGCTATTAGCTTCCGGAGCAGATTTTCGGTATTGTAATAGCGACTGTTGAATTGTATCAATAATTTTGTCAATATTGCGTTTGCCATCAACTAAAGCAGCTATCTTACAAGAAAGGCGGTTGGTTAAGGTGGCTGCTTCTCTCTCAGATAATAAAAATAGCTTGTCTGCTTCTATAGTTTCAACGGAGTAAGAGGGATTGAACTGCGGTTTGTCGAGCATTATTTTAGTTTTTAGCTGATCATTAAATATAAATTTACGATTACTTGGGCGTTTAAGTCCCCGTTATCAAACTTAATTACGAATTACGAATTATTTAAAAATGCTGGGATTAACTCCAACTCTTGTTAACAACATTATTTAATAATAGTTTTAATTTTTACTTTCTTAATCTCATAAAGTTCATGAAAAAGTTCATATGATATCTTGTACCATTATCTTTAAATCCAAATTTCCGCCTCGTAAGCTGGAGGCTTTCTCGCAGAGAAATTAATTTCAAGGCTGATATACAAAGTACGTTAAAACGCACTAAAACAAAGTCATTTGCATAGGGATTTATTTAGTGCGTCGGCAGGCTAGATGCGTTTATAGCAACAAGTTGTCACTTTGGGATGCGATGGCGGTGAGTATCTAGGGACGGAGCCGTTCTTATTAGACGGGTGGCAACAGTATCAATCTGCAAATCAAGTAGTCGAGCGTGTTCGCGTTCGCGTAGCGTGCGCTCTGCGCTCAGCGTGCCCGAAGGGAATAAGTAGGAATAGTTATAGTTCCGTACTAGCAGATGTCTAATAAAGGTACAGCCCCGTGAGCCAGATAAGTCAAAAGGACTACAGGTTAAGGTAGCTAGCCTGAATTGCCGTCACTTTAGTGCGGCGAGTGGCTCAAAGATGCTATATAAATGTTGCTCTCCCTTTTTCATAAAATACGAACGATACAATTCACAACTTGGGATGGCTTTAAATCCTGAGAGTTTAATCAGCCCCATACTGCTTAATTTGTGAGCTACTATAGGATCTAACCCAAGAGGTTCAGTGGCATTGAGAACCCTCCGGAAAGCTTGTGCTAATTCAGATTGTGTTTCCAATGCTGCCCAATGACGCTGTAAGTGATGTGAATAAATTCCCGTAGCAGTGGGAGCAGTTTCTATGAGTTGCTTCATAGTTATCTCGTCACCACTAAGATGATAGATTGCTAAATGTACCAGTGCTGGATGTCCGCCAACCATTGCCATTAATTGTTTGGTTTCTTTCCCATCTTCCCAATCGAGTCCGTAGCGTTGGGCTAACTTCTGCACTTCAACAGGACTGAAGCTACCTAAATGAATCGGTAAACCCACATTGAAAGGAGATTGATTAAGCTCAAGAGGAACGTAAATTTCCGTTGAGTGAATCACGAGCCAGCGAAGATTTTGCCATCGCGGCTCTCTTTTGGCTTCTTCGTACCAAGAACGCAACAAACTTAAAAAATCCTTTGCTACTTGGGGATGCTCAAAAATCTGGTTTACCTCATCGAGCGCTAGTACTAGAGGATTATTAATTGACTTTAATATATACTTTTGCAAGTACAGAGTACAGCTAATTTTACTTCCTAAATCTTCGTCCCAATACTCTTCTAGCATCGGTTTAAGCTGAAGCTGGTAAGCTATGTTGGCGCAGAACCAGCGCAAAAATTGATTGAAATCGCTCAAAGTAGTCTGCTCGACCTGTTCTAGGTTCAAGCTGACGGTGTTGTAGCCCAGGCGATTTCCATAGTCAATAATCCTCAGCAGCATTGAGGTTTTGCCCATTTCTCTGGGAGCCTTAATCCTTATTAATGCCCCTGGTTTCTCGATTTCTTGATAAACTCGATCTTCAATGGGAGAGCGCTTGATGTAAAAAGGTGAGTCCAGGGGAACTGAACCACTGGGGTAGCAGGGAGATTTATGCTGGCGATACTCCGGAAGAGTCGCTACGCGATCGCAATTGACGAGATTTTCTGCCAAATATTGTAAATTTCTTATCTCTAATGTTGCTTGGCTGGTACCATAAGACTCCAGTATCATCCGACAGTTTTTCTTCGTTACCCGCTCACCAATTACTTGGGAGAGTCGCTGATACAACTCTGGAGCAACGACATTGCTAAAGTATCCAGGACTATAACCAGCCTTGATGGCTATTTCATTGTAAGTTTTATACTCCCAAATTCCGTGTAGTATGAGAATTTCTGTAGCACTAAGGAACCGTTTTTGGTTCTCAATTAGCTGCCGGTTAACAATCTCAAGGAGACAATCAAGGTGCATAGAGATTATAAGCTTGCCGTGCAATTGTTATTTATATTACATAATAACGACCCTGTTCGCAATTTACTTACTTACTTAGTCACAATTATTAATAACTTTGAATAAAGAATGCAGATATACTTAGACGATCGTCAAGTTAAAGTGCCGAAGCTAGCTTGGCATACTTAGCTTTAAAACGGATGTTGAAGGAAGAGGGAAGAAAGAAGAAGGCTGGAATTAAGTTGGGGTCAAATCCCCATCTTAATTCTTGCACCTTTGAGCGGTGGGGAATTTAATCCACATTTAGGAGTTAAAAATCCTAAGCTTAAGGTTCCCGGTTGAGTGTAGCAAAGTTTTCATATGAACTTTTATATGAACTTTTATATGAACTTTTATATGAACTTTATCAAATGAAGACACCTGAATTAAACTAAAATCGACACGGGTATAAAAAATATGAGAGCAACTAAGCCGTCTCAAAGATTTCATATCCACCTATAATGACTAATTTTTGTTGATTTGATTAAGAATTTATTCAAATGATTAACATCCAAAATTAGATTCGACTTGAGCAATTGCACTCAACCAATACAAATGCTGAACGGATATTCAATTATTGATGCTGATTCCCACGTTATTGAGCCTCCTAATATGTGGGCTGAGTATCTCGAACCAGAATTTAGTGAGTTTTCCCCTTCACCAAAAATGAAAGTTAAAGGGGAAGAAATTACCGAAAATGTGTCCTCACAAGTACGTGATTTCGGCAATAAGCAGATGATGTCAGCCCACCCCAATGCTTATTTCAAAGGCTATAATGTCGAATCCCATCTCCAAGAGATGGTAGGAATGGGAGTCGATATAGCGTTTATTTATCCGACTTATGGATTGTGGCTTTGGGCGATTGATAATATGGAAGCACAAGTAGCAGGAGCTTTTACTCGTGCTTACAACAATTGGTTAAAGGACTTTTGCAATTACGATCCAAATCGGTTAAAAGGGGTAGGAGCGATTAATCTTCACTCACCAGAGTCAATGGTGGATGAATTGCATCGGATTGTGGATTTTGGCTGGAAAGCAGTGTTTTTGCGTCCTAATCCAGTTAAAGGAAGACTGTTGAGCGACTCTGCTTACGAGCCATTTTGGAGAGAATGCGAGCAGTTAGGAATAGCCGTAGGAATTCACGAAGGAAGTCATAGTCGTTTACAGACTATAGGTGCACAACGATTCAATACTCGTTTTGCTCTTCATGCTTGCTCTCATCCTATGGAACAGATGATGGCTTTATTGGCTTTGATTGAAGGAGGAGTATTAGAGCGTCATCCCAATCTCAAGGTAGGATTCCTTGAATCAGGCTGTAGCTGGCTTCCTTACTGGTTATGGCGATTGGATCAAGAATATGAAAATCTATATTGGGAAGTCAAAGATAATATCAAAATTAAACCTTCTGAATATTTTCGTCGTCAATGTTTTATTTCCATTGAGCCATCGGAACCATTACTGGCTGGGGTAATTGAATTTATTGGCACGGATAACTTAATCTTTGGTTCGGATTATCCGCACATGGATCATCAGCCAGATGTTGTTAAGAAATTGATTGAACTTGAGAAAGATTTATCAAAAGAAACAGTAAAAAAGATTCTGTGGGATAATCCCCGTCGTTTTTACGGTTTGTTTTGAATTATGAATTATATAGGGAGAAAAAATAATGACGAATCAAACACCACTATATGAACCTGATGAACCTATGGCTGGTAGTCCAGGTCCATTATCAACACAACAGTGGTACAAAGAAGATACTTATTATCAGATATTACTTGTAGAGCCTTCTGAAAAAGAAAAAGAAGCAGAAAATATAAGTAGAACAGTATTAGCGAAAAAAAGAGGTTCGGGAGATAAAGAGAGCCTGCAATCAGATAGTTTCGATGATTTTGAACTCGATGAGTATACAATCAATAATCTTAAAATCTACCCAAAAAATGGTGACGATGATAAACTCTCTGCATATTTACCCTCGTCAGGAGTCGTTTTGGCAGATAGTTTGATGGATCAATTATCTAGCCAGCTAGAATCTGGTAAAAATCAACAAACTGAGCTAGGTAATTTTTATGTCACAATGCGTACTTTACTACATAGTCGCAAAATATCTCAGTTGATTGCTAAAACTTGGTGGACTTATTTACAAGTACAAGAAAAAGAAAAGCAATTATGGAAGAAATTTACTGAAGGTAAGTGGGATGACATCGATTCTTATATTTTAGATGGTCTGATAGCTAGGGAAATTTTTCTTTATGGTGGTGCAAATACTCTTAATCATATCGAGAATGAAAATATATATTTACCTTTAAAGTCTAAAGAAGAAACTAAACAAAAAGCAAGATTTATGATATTACCTACCAGCAGAGCTTGGCAGGGACTTTCTTTATCTCTCTTATTGGCAGGACAAGCCTATTACAAAATAGGAGAAAAATACCACCAAATTTCCCAACCTATTTTAAGTACAGATGAAATAACTTCTAAGTATAGCCTGGAAATAGATTGGAATACCTTCAATGGTGATATCAAAGAGTTTATTATTAGTCATGAAAAACCTTGGATAGCTTATCAAACTGTCCTCCCCTATCCTCCAATACCAACGGAAGCTGTTGCAGAGAATTTGAAAGAATGGGCAAAGGCAGAAGATGATGAAAAACCGTTTCCCTTTTATATCAAATCTCAAGAGACAAATGAATATTTGGTAGATGTGGACTATTTTAGATCCCCCTATCCCTATATTCCGCTCAGTTGTACTTAATTTGCTTGCTTTACTATTGAAAATAGGTAGTAAGTAAGTAGGCAAAATTATTAAATCCTGGAAAGCTTGTATGAAAATGGTTCCAGGATTTTATTCATTAATATCTCGCTAGTAGGATGTTGAGTTTCACTAGTGCTATTCGTAAAATATGATGGTTCGCGAAGGAATAGGGAAGAAGGAAGAAGAACCCATGTTTAAAAACATAGGATTGAAAAAAACACGCAGTATTCCATCACACTACTATCTGGGGAATACATATTTTTTTAAGTGGGCTTTAAACCTAAAAATGAAGTATTTAATTATACTATTTTATTATTCCTCCCAACTTCTTACTTCTTTGTAAATAATTTTTGAACGTAGGTTGGGTTAGATGAAATGTAAGCTGAGCAGTCTCTACGAGTAACCCAACTCGGATATTAAGTTATGTCCTATCGGACACGACCTTCAACCCAACCTACGAAAAGCTTTATCGAACCAGTCAAAATTAATGCAACGAACAGGGATATTTACAATTTCGCAATCTGGCTTACTGTAGGTAAAAAATGACGCACAATGATAAAATCCTGGAATATTTATTTTATAAAAATTTTAGGATTTTAGGAAACTTGATATGCATTGTCAGCTAGGTAGTATTCAAGCAGATTACCAGATTATTAAAAAAATCTATGAAAGTGCGAATTCAATAGTTTATCGAGGAATTCTCAAAGCTGACAATCAACCAATTATTCTCAAGATTCTCAAAGAAAATTACCCTACTCCTTCAGAACTAACTCGATACAAGCAAGAATATGAAGTTACCCGCTGCTTAAATTCCGATGGAATTATTCAAGCATATGATTTGCAGCGATATGAAAATAGTTTAGTCATATTCTTAGAAGACTTTGGTGGTGAATCTTTAAAATTGCTAATGCAGGATAGACGCACCAGCTTTGCAAGGGTAATGACGAAGGCTTCAAGTTTTGGTTATCGCCAGTTTAGTCTCAAGGAATTTCTTTCTATTGCTATCAAAACCGCCCAGAGTTTGGCTACTATTCACGATGCCAATATTATTCACAAAGATATTAACCCGTCTAATATTATATATAACCCAGACACAAAACAACTTAAAATCATAGATTTCGGCATTTCTACCCGTTTAACCCAGAAAAATCAGCCGGTTAACAATATCGATCTACTAGAAGGAACTTTAGCTTATATTGCTCCAGAGCAAACAGGAAGAATGAACCGAGGAATAGATTACCGCAGCGATTTTTATTCCTTGGGTGTTACCTTCTACGAATTGCTCACCAATCAACTGCCTTTTGCAACCACTGACTCTATAGAATTAGTTCATTGTCATATTGCTCAACAACCTGTTCCTCCAGATGAACTTGTAGGAACTATAAATTTAACATCGGAGCCAATACCGAAAGCTGTTTCAGATATTGTCATGAAATTGTTGCTGAAAACCCCAGAAGAACGATATCAAAGTGCTTGGGGAATCAAAGCAGATTTGGAGTTTTGTTTCAATCGCCTACAGCGTTTTAGACAAATTGAGCGGTTTTCTTTAGCAACTCAGGATATTGGCGATCGCTTTCATATTCCTGAAAAACTTTATGGTAGAAATAAAGAAATCTCTCAAATATTAACTACTTTTGAGCGAGTCAGTCAAGGTAGCACTGAGATGGTACTCGTTTCTGGCTATTCAGGAATTGGTAAATCTGCCTTGGTTAATGAAGTTCACAAACCGATGTACTGCAATGGTTACTTTATCAACGGAAAATTTGACCAGTTGAAGCGAGATATTCCCTACGGAGCTATAGCTCAAGCCTTTCAATATTTAATACGACAGTTACTTAGCGAATCTCAAGCAGCACTACAAACTTGGAAAGAACAACTTTTAGAAGCGTTGGGCTATAATGCTCAAGTTATTATTGACATAATTCCTGAATTGGAAAAAATTATCGGCAAACAGCAGCCAGTGGAGGAATTAGCAGCAACTGAAGCTCAAAATCGATTTAACTTATTCTTCCAAAGATTTATTGGCGTTTTCACAAAAAAAGAACATCCCTTAGTTATTTTCCTGGATGATTTACAGTGGGCAGATTTAGCATCTCTAAAGTTAATTCAGCTATTAATAACCGATATTGACAGCCAATATTTACTGATAATTGGAGCTTACCGAGACTCGGAAGTTGATGCAACTCATCCTTTGATGCAAACAAGGGAGCAAATTGAAAAAGAAGCTGGTAGGTTTTGTAATATCTCGCTACAACCATTGGAGTTCAAATACATCAACCAATTAATTGCCGATACTTTAAATTGCTCCATAGAAGATTCAAAAACTTTAGCAGAGCTAATAAACAAGAAAACTCAAGGTAATCCATTTTTCGTAACTCAATTATTCCAACATATATACAAAGAAAAACTTTTGCTTTTTGACTATAACAAAAATAATTGGTACTGGAATGTTGAGGAGATTGAAAGAGTTGGAATAACTGATAATGTAGTGGAATTAACTATTAGCAAAATTACCAAGCTAGACCAAAACACTCAGAATATTTTGCAATTAGCAGCCTGTATTGGCAACCAATTTAATTTAGAAGTTCTCTCTACTGTCAATAATCAATCTCAAATAACTACAGCTAGAGAACTTCAGCCAGCATTAGAGTCAGGTTTAATTTTACCTTTGAGTAATGACTATAAAATACCTCTACTTTGGAATGCTGTTGAAATTTCAAGAGATACTTTAGAAATATCCGATGCCTTTATTCCTAAAATTCCCGAATATATTACTTATAAATTTTTGCATGATAGAGTTCAGCAAGCTGCTTATGCTTTGATTCCAGAAGCAGAAAAAAAAGTAGTTCATCTACAGTTAGGTCGTCTTTTAGTAAAAAGAATAAAATCTTTTGAATTAGAAGAAAAAATATTTGATATTGTCAATCATCTAAACGAAGGATATGAACTAATTATCGAACAATTTGAAAAAAATAATTTAGCTAAATTAAATCTTCAAGCTGGTAAAAAAGCGAAAGCCTCAACAGCCTATCAAGCAGCTTTAAAATATTTAGAGACTAGTTTAAAATTATTAGCACCAAATAGTTGGGAGCAAGAGTATAAATTAACTTTGGAAATTTATGTAGAAACTTTAGAATTGCTCTACTTAAATACCAAATATGCTCAGATAGGATATTTGTCTGAAACTATCTTAAAACAAACTAATTTTATTATTGATAAAATCAAAACTTATCAAATAAAAATATCGTATTATTACACTGTATTTAAGAGTCATAAAGCAATAGATACAGCCCTAAAGATTTTACCAGAGCTAGGAATAGATATTTCCGACCGAGATATTGATATAAACGGAAAAATTGCAGAAAAACAGAAATATATCAAATCACTTTTCAATTATCAAAAAATTGAAGATATAGCTAATCTTCCCGCAATAACCAATCCACATAAAATATCAGCTATAAAAATCTTACAACAGATTATATCGGCTACCCATACAACAAACTTTTCATTATTTGTTTGGGTAATATTAACTTTAGTTGATTTCTGCATTAAATATGGAAATTCTACCCAAGCTTCTAGCATATATGTTACTTACGGAATGCTTCTGTGTGCAACCAAAATCGATATTAATTATGGTTATGAATTTGGTAAATTATCGCTCAAGTTATTGGAAAAATTTCACGATTTAAAATCAGAAACTTTTGTTTTACAAATGTACTACGGGCAAGTATGGCACTGGAAAGAACATATTAGAAATATATTTGCACAAGAAAAATTACTGAATGGATTTAGCAAAGGGATAGATACAGGGGAGTATGAATTCGCTTCTTATGCAGCTACCAATTATTGCCTGATAAAATTTTTGGGAGGAGAAAGTTTATCAGAAGTTAATCAAAATTTTCAAAAGTATACTAACTTAATTCAAAAAGTTAAACAACAATTTACATTTTACAGTATAAGCATTTTTTATAATCTCGCCAAAATATTATCACAAATTAATTATGATATTCCAATCATAATTGGGAATTCTCAAGAAAAAGAAGATGAATACTTACAAGAATGGGTAGAACAAAATAATGAATGGCTGCTATTATTCGTTTATTTTTCTAAGACGATTTATTTTTACCTTTTAAAAGAGTACGATCGCGCTTTTGAAAACAGTATCAAAGCAGAAAAATATAAAAGTGGCACCAGTGCATATTTAACAGCACCACAGCATAATTTCTACTTTTCTCTATCTTTACTCGCTCATCACCAGAATTGCACTGTAGAACAACAAAAACAAATCTTAGAGCAAGTAGATAAAAATCAAGAAGATATGAAACTATGGGCTAGTCATTGCCCAGACAATTTTCAAAATAAATACGATTTAGTAGAAGCAGAGAAAGCAAGAATATTAGCACAATATTGGCAAGCACAAGAACTTTACGACAAAGCAATTCAAGCTGCTAAAAAATACGAATTTATCCAGGAAGAGGCTATAGCTTACGAACGAGCTTCTGAATTTTATTTTACACTGGGTAGAGAAGAATTCGGTAAATTGTATTTGAGAAATGCCTACCACTGTTACAGCCGTTGGGGAGCAAATGCTAAGGTAAAAAAGTTAGAAGAAGAATATCCCCAGTATTTATTAGGAGTAACAAATAAAAATAAATATAAACATATCAATACAACTACATCTACCTGTGAAATAAATGGAGAAATACTCGACTTAAGCACAGTTATTAAAGCATCTCAAGCAATTTATGGTGAAATTAAGCTAGAAAAACTCCTGCAACATTTAATGAAAATTGTAATTGAAAATGCAGGGGCACAAAAAGGTTTTTTAATTCTTAATCGTCAAGGTAATTGGGTTATCGAAGCTCAAGGAACAGTAGATAGCGATAAAGTTACTATCTTACAATCAATAAGCACAGAATCTATAAATCCTGAAACATCAACCTTTATCTTACCTACTACGATTATAAATTATGTCGCTCGCACTCAAGAATATATTGTTTTAAATGATGCAGTCCATGAAGGACAATTTATTAACGATGCTTACATTATTGCTACAGAAAGTAAATCAATTCTCTGTATTCCTTTACTTAATCAAGGTCAATTAAAAGGAATTGTTTATTTAGAAAATAATTTAACTACAGGTGCCTTTACTTCAGAACGAGTTGAACTTTTAAATATACTATCTGCTCAAGCTGCTATCTCCATTGAGAATTCAAAACTTTATCAAAACTTAGAACAAAGAGTAGAAGAGCGCACTGATGAACTTTCACAAACCATTAAAATTCTCAAAGCTACTCAAGCCGAATTGCTTTTTGAAAACGACTTACTCAGAAGTAACGAACAACCTTCCAACTTTGAGTATCAAGTCGGCGGAAGTTTACCTATAGATGCTCCCACTTATGTAGTGCGCTCGGCAGATCGTTATCTCTATAAAGCATTGAAACGTGGGGAAATTTGTTATATTCTCAATCCCAGGCAAATGGGTAAATCTAGCCTTATGGTGCGTATGATGCACCACCTGAGACGTGAGGGGGTTAGATGTGTAGCAATTGACATGAGTCGTATTGGTAGCGAAAACACTACTGCCGAGCAATGGTATAAGGGATTTACCGTAGAGCTATGGCGAAGTTTTGATATGCTAGTTAATCTTAAAACTTGGTGGAACGAAAGACAAGATATTTCTCCCATTCAACGGTTGAGTCAATTTATTGAAGAAGTTCTATTGGTTGAGATTGGCAAGGAAGATGAAACTTCGTGTGACAAAATAGTTATTTTTATTGATGAAATTGACATCATCTTAAGCTTGAATTTTCCCATTGATGATTTTTTCGCTTTGATTCGCTCTTGCTACAATCAGCGTAGTATAAATCCAGAATATAAACGTTTAACGTGGGTTTTCTTTGGAGTTGCTACTCCTAACGACTTAATTGTAAACCACAAAAGAACTCCCTTTAACATCGGTCAAGCAATTCAACTCGAAGGTTTTAAACAACATGAAGCCCAACCTTTACTTCAAGGATTGAGTGAGAAAGTGAGCAATCCTCAAACAGTACTCAAGGAAGTGTTATTCTGGACTAACGGTCAACCTTTTTTGACTCAGAAGCTTTGCCAACTCATCCGCGATTCTTTATCGCCTATTCCTAATAATAAAGAAGCCGAATGGATTGAAAATTTGGTGCAAACCAAAATAATCGAAAATTGGGAATCACAAGATGAGCCAGAACATTTACGAACTATTCGCGATCGCCTTTTCAAGAACGAGCAATCCGGTAAAATATTAGAACTCTATCGGCAAATTTTGCATCAAGGAGAAGTTGTTGCAGTCGATAGTTGGGAAGAAAGGGAATTGCTTTTGTCGGGAATTGTCGTCAAGCAACAAGGTAATTTAAAAATTCAGAACCGTATTTATAAATATATTTTTGTATAATATGAAACTTCACTCCATCCCTCTCCTTGTTAAGAAGAGGGGTGCTTCAACGGCAGAGTGAGGTTTGATATTTAATTGAATATGTCGTATTGCTCCCTCTCCTTGGTAAGGCTACCGTGTACACACAAGTGGGTATAAAGTAGGGAGGCTAAGGTTTACACACAAGTCCACCGAGGGTTGAAAACCCCCGGCTAATAGCCAAAGTCGCTCTTTTGACGACTAAAAAATTACTTAAAAAACATGATAGTTATTAATTTAGTCCTATTTATAGCGGAAAGTGCGGTCTTGGGGGTTTCCCCCAAGAGCAACTTTTCAAGACAGGACTTGTGCTATTAGCCAGGGACTTGCAGTCCCTGGTGGGTAATGGTTTTAACGACTTCTGTGTACACCGTAGCTTTGGTAAGGAGAGGGTTGGGGTGAGGTAAAGTAGGATGTATAAGATTAAGTAGACTTGATATTATATTAATTCCGGTTGTAAGCTGATGTGCAGCTAAATTAGATAATGCGAAAATCTGAACATATTATAGTGCGTTAGCGCAGCGTGTCTGTAAGGACATGCATCTTGCTCGCTAGTAATATACAAATTAAATGCGTAACAGCTTACCTGAATGATTAAAAAACCGCAGCGTTAGCGGAGCGTGTCCGATAGGACATAAAGTGTTCGTCTTGGGGGTTTCCCCCATGAACAACTTTTCAAGAGAGAGACGCAGAGGAGCCACTGCGTTGCCGGTTGTAGCAAGTGGCGTGGCACAGAGGAAGAAGAAAAGAGAGAGGAAATTTAAATAATTCCGATACAAGTGGAAAGGATATTGCTGAGTAGGAATTTTGATTCGATAAAATTGCAAAACTACAAGCAATAAATAATTAAATTAGACCCCTCTTTTACTCACAAATGGATTTGTGGGTAAATTTAAAACCGTCAATGTTTTTCAGAGATATTTAATCGGTAAACAATGCTTTTAAAACATCTTCTTAGTCGCAGATATTATTATTTTTATAATTAATTATAGGGCTATAATCCTTCAGTATATAGGAAAAAACTTACATAATGTTCATATTAATCTAATCAAAAAAACATATTTTCATCGAGAATATTTATGAACTTGATATGAATTTGCAGCCGGGAAAAATCGATTATTGTAGTTTAGACAACAAAACAAAAAGATTTTACTATTTGCTGGGTATTATCGTTATTTGGGCAAAATACTGTTTTTTGATTGTCGTGTATTCAGCAGTAACTCCGAATTTAAAGAAATGCAGATATCTACCAACGAAATTGGCTTAGTTTCCGCTTTGAGGCTGCAAACACCAAAAAAGTTAGAAGAAAAGCTATTATTAGAGCGTTTTTCCAGCGGTGAGATGAGTGCTTTTTGGCAATTATGGCAGCAGCACCGAGATTACTTATATTCTCGTTGTTTGGGTTGGATGGGAAATAATTATTATGATGCGGAAGATGCTCTTAGTCTAGCGAGTTTGAAAGCTTGGAATAAGTTACCGGAATGTGCGGGAAAAATAACTAATTTGCGTGGTTGGTTCATCCGTTTAACTCATAATCTTTGTGTAGATATTCATCGAGAGCGTTACCGCAAGAGAATCACAAATATGCAGGAAATCGCCGGAGGAGATAATGAGGCGATTATTGCTAATGTTGACTCTCCTGAATCAGCAATTTTACGTCATGAGTTAAAGTTATATATTATACAGAGGCTGCTTGCAGCGAGGTATAAAATGTCAACTTTTCAATCTCACTCTTTTAAGGGTGAGTCACCACTGCCTACTGCCTACTGCCCACTGCCTATGAAAAGGTGTTGGTAAAACAACCCCAGTTAATTGAGGTGCGGTTGAAGTTGGGGAAAATTTTGCAATTGATGGGGGAAACTGCTGAAGCTATAGAGATTTATGAAAGTGCTTTATCTGTGGAAACCTCTCCCTCTTCCCCTCTCCTTGCTAAAGTTAGCGAAGCGACTCGCCATCATATTTTAGGATTAATCGCTGTTTGCCAAGGTGAAACCGAAGCGGCAATAATGGCTTTTGAATCTGCGACTAGTCTAGAACCCAGTAACCCCTCCCACTGGCAGGCTTTGGGGAAAGTGCAGATGGAGAGGGAAGATGTTGTTGCTGCTAGGTGCGCCTTTGATGCTTTTTGTCGCTGAAACCAGACGATTTGGTAGCATTACTGGCTAGCTATGATGCATTGCTGGCAATGGGCAATTTGCGAGAAGCACAGAATTACTTGATTAAAGCCGAAGATAATCGTGCAGATGATTTCGGGGTACTTAAACGACTGGCTCATCATCGTTGTCGTAGGAGATTGGTAAAGGAAAATGCTGGGAAGCAGACTAAACAAATAATTACTGCTGCTTTGAAACTGGCTCCTAATGCACCCGATGCCCATGTTGCGCTGGCATACTACCACATTTTCCGGGGAGAGTGGGAGAAAGGAGTAACAGTATTGCAACAGTTTACAGAGTCGCACCCCAATAATCCCAACGGTTGGTATTACTATGGGCGGTGTTTGTTCCACACGGGTGAGTATGAGAAAGCAATGAAGGCGATGATATCGGCTCATCGTCTGTATCCTGATGATTGCGAGATTTATCGGGGATTGTGCGAGATTTTGCATCATTCCAGAAAATGTAGAGATATGAAATTTTATTTGGGGGAGTCTCAAATATCATTCCCTTCCCTGCTCGAACAGATGTTGAAAAAATTTCCTCAACGCCCGAATGTTTGGGCTAACGTAGGGCGATCGCTAGTGGAATGTTTGGGGGAAATTGAGCGGGGGTGTCGGGTTTCACAGCAAACAACGAGACTTCAACCCCAGTTACCGGATGCTTGGTTTTGTCACGGGCGCGTGTTGGGATTGGCACACAAATACCGGGAAGCGGTGGAGGCTTTGGAGGAAGGATGGGAGTTATTAAATTCTCAAGTCAAAGGAGAGAAGGCGACGGGATATGTGCAATCTGTTTCTGCTGCGGTGTGGCTGGGGGAGAATTATCAAGCGTTAGGGGATGATGGGATGAGTCGGAAGTGGTGGGAGAGAGCCAGGGGTTTGGCAGAGAAATTACGGTATTTTGACCCGGTAATGGCTGATTATTGGCAGGGGAGAGTGTTTGAAAGTTTGGGAAATTTGAGGGGTGCGGTGGAGGCTTATGGTAAGGCTTTGAGTGGGCAGTTGCTTTTTCCGGTGCGCGGGGAGGTAGAAGTGACGGTGAAGTGGTTGGAAGGTGAGTTGAAGGAGGGTGGGTGACACAAGAGAGTCAATTTAAACGAGTTAATAAGGCTTTTAGTCTCACTGGGATATTTTTCTCGTAGGGTGCTGTGACACTTTGACTAATTTTCAACGTAGTAATAAGCTTTCTAGTGTCACGCACCAACAGTATATTGTGTAATTCCTGAAACTGTACTAGGTGCATCTACAAGTTATATCAATTCCGGTTGTACCGGAATGATAAAAAACCGCAGAGAGCGCAAAGAGCGCTGAGGAAAGAAGAAGAAGAGAAAATCTATATAATTCCGATATAAACGGAAACAATATTAAAACCTTTATGCGTCGAGACTCGATTTTTTACAAATTATTTCAGCAATATCCAAATTTATTGTTTACTTTGCTGACAAACCCACCAGAAAATGCAGAGGAATATCGATTTGATTCGGTAGCTGTTAAAGAACCAAAATTTGAAATCGATGGTGTATTTCTCCCACCAGAAAGCGAAAATCCTGGGGTTGTTTATTTCTGTGAGGTGCAGTTCCAAAAAGATGAACTACTTTATGAACGGGTATTTGCTGAATCTTACTTATATTTTTACCGCAATCGGGCTAGATTTAGTAATTTCCAAGTAGTGATAATTTACCCATCCCGGAATCTTGAACAAAGTGATATTCTTCCTTATGAGAATTTACTCAATAGTTCCCAGATAAATCGCATTTATTTGGATGAATTGGGAGATATTCGCCAATTACCTGTATGGGTAGCGTTGATGGTATTAACTACCCTGGAGGATGAGCAAGCAACCCAGGAAGCAAGGTAAAAGATTAGAATATATGAGTCAAGCGTTTATCGAAGGTGCCCCGAAAGCACTATCTTCTCCACCGATTACTATAGCGATTGTCTGCTCGCACCCTACAACTGCTATATTAAAGTGTCTCGAAAGCCTTGCCGCTCAAACCTACAATAATTTTGAAATCATCGTTGGGTATCCAGATAAAAGCGAGTTTGTACAAGAAATAATTATTCAAGCCCAAACCAAGTTTCCCAGCTGCAAATATTTAAGTTTGGATGCTAGTTGGAGCTTGGGAGAAACTTATAACTACTTGGTTGAGTTAGCAGCAGGAGAATATGTTTTACAATTATCACCCGAACATATCCCTTTATCCGATACAGTAGAAAAATTTGTTACCGCTGCACTTACTGCTCAAGCGGATGCTGTTGTATCTCCACAAGTTACGGTTGCCGAAGATGGAACTAAAATTAATTTAATCGATGGTTGTTTGCTGAAGCTTTTAGAATTTAACTACAGCCAGGATATATCTGCACTATATTCTCTCAAACTGCTCAAAGAGTTTCCCTATAGTCAGGAAAGAGGAATATTCGCGTTAAATTGGCACATCATCGCAGCGGCGATCGCCACAGGTAAAGAAATTGCTTACTACCCTTACCCCCTTTATACTTCAAGCACGCAATCAACAAACAATTTCATAAACATAGCTAAAGAGCGCTACTATATACGTCAATACTTATACCAAATTGAATCATCAAAGTGGAATCAGCGCCAGCGAAATTTACTATTAACAGGTGTCGAACAACTCCTAGAGCAACCTGAACAAAATAAATTATTGCACTTCACAGTGAGAAATGGCGAAAAGTTATCATCTCAAGCTCAAGCTTGGATGCTAACCGCACAGCAAATTCAAGATGAACTAACGCAGACACAAGAAACTCTAAAAAACCTTCAATCTTGGAATCAACAGCTACAAAAAGCCAAAGATTGGCTGGAGCCTCAGATGCAAACCTGGATGCAAAAAGCCCAGCAAACTCAAGAAGAACTAACGCAGACACAAGAAACTCTAAAAAACCTTCAATCTTGGAACATACAGCTACAAGCAGGGAAAGATTGGCTAGAAACTCAGTGGCAAACTTGGATGCTGAGAACCCAAAAAGCTGAATTAGAATGGCAAAGGTGGCAGTCGATAGCAACCATGATGGCAAACAGTAAATTTTGGCATCTCCGTAAAGCTTGGTTAAAACTAAAAAACATCATTAAAGCCAAAATAGATCCGCTTGAGTTAGCATCTCAAGTTAATTCCGAAAAAGACATCCAGGATTATGTGACTTCCATAGCTACCCAGAAAATTCGATATTTTCAGCCAGAAGCAGTAGAAACACCTGTAGTTTCAATTATCTCCGTGTTTTTCAACGACTATGAATATTTTGAAACTACCTATAGAAGCGTTATTAACCAAACCTGGCAAAATTTTGAATGGATTATCGTCAACGATGGTTCAACTAACCTTGATGCAGTAGCATTCATCGAGTCATTGCCTCAAAGAACCAAAAAAATCAAAGTTGTTTCTAACTCTAACAAGCAAGGTGAAGCAGCAGCAAGAAACATGGCGATTGCTGAAGCTCAAGGCAAGTATTTACTTTTTGTAAATTTAGTTGACATGATTGACCCCTTATACATTGAGAAATGCCTGCTTTTCTTAGAAACCCATCCCGAATTTTCTTTTGTTAACTAAGCCTGCAAAAGAATTAATTCAATCTCGCTATCGAGAATTTTTTACCTCCACCCCTCCCCAAGAAATTTCTGTTAATAGTGAATCTCTTAGCCAGCAACAACTCCAACTCAAAATCGATGCCCAAAACTTAATTCAGTATTCAAGTACTAACAAAAACTTATTATTTTTCTTCTCCTCGCTTAACAGCGATATCGATAAATGTAACCTGGAATTAATAACGAAGCTCGAACAACAGGATTACAAAATAACTGCGATCGCAACAACAAAAGAGCGAGCAAGCAAATCGTTTTACAACGTCACACCAGATATTTTTCACTTACCTAACTTCTTAGATGAAGCCTACTGGTTAGCATTTACGCGCTACATAATAGAATACCGTCAAATTAACACCATCATAATATCTCACGTAGATATTGCTTATTATTTCTTACCTTTACTCCGTGCCGAGTTTCCCCAAGTAGCTTTTATTGACTTGGGCTACAACAATGGTAATTTTTCTAGCAACGGTAATATGAAATCAAGTCTATTTAGTAAATATCTAGATCGTCAGGTAGTATTTTCTCCATCCCTCGACAATATTGTTGATGAAAACTCAAAGTTAATTTGCTCTTCCAACGTTGAGATAGAAGCTATTTTTACAAACGAAGGAAGGAGGAAGAAGGAAAAAGAAAGAAGTTTGAAAAAACAAGTAACGAAGAATTAATAATCAAACTTCATACCTAAATATTCCTCTAATTGCTAATTATATGGACGGAAGAAATCTACTAGCTGATGACGTAAATCATCGGGAATCGGAGCATATGAGCCAGGATTACAATTACGAAATTCAGGCATATAGTTATCCTGTAAATCCAGAAAATTATAAACTTGCTTCATTGTTGCTGATGGATTTTCAAATAAATTCTCACTTTTAATAATTAAAAACTGCTCTCTTGGAAAAATATTCATCCACTCTTTTAGGTAGTAAATATATAAACTGCTTAATAAATCTGGTAATAATATGTAATCTGTAAATTGTTGATATTTTTCTTGTAAAGATGATAGTGAGTCATCGAACAACCAATCAAACCGTTGATTTATAAGACTGGGGATTTTTTCTATAGTCTTATTTAAGCAATTTTGTGTAACTTGTGTAAGCTGCGATTTATAATATTCATAGTCTATTCTACGTCTATGAAAATAGGAAGAAATAGTTCTATCTACTGGATTTATTAATAGAACAATAAATTTCATTTTTGGGAAAAAAGCGAATATTTCCTGAGCTATTTTAGAAGAATAAATATATCTAGGTGTTGCTTCACCAGTAATATAATTTTTGCTATTATAAATTTGAGGAAAATGAGCAAGATAATAATCAATATCTTGTTTGAAAAAAGAGTCAAAAAAATGAAGTTCTTTGCCAACAGCAGGAAGTACTTGAGGATGTTTACTTACATAGGAATAAAGAGAGGTTGTACCGCATTTCCTAAATCCAGGAATTATGAATTTTGGTTGAAGTTGTTGTCCGAAATCCCAATGTTTTTCAACCAAATGAGGATGGGATAGAAGGATTTGCTGATAGCTAGCTGCTTTATAGGAATCAATTGCTGATTCAATTTTACCTTGTAAAGTTAACAACATACCTAAAACGACACGAGCAACAGGAAAATTTGGTTGATTCTCAACTGTTTGATGCACAAGTGCAACTCCTTCCTCAAGTAGACCATCATCTATTTTTTCTTTACTCCAACTAGCAGCTAGTAGAGAGAACTTTAGTTTCCAATAATTTCTAAGATTATTGGGGTCAAATTGAAGGGATTTAATGTAATGATAAGATGCTTGTTGAAATTGAAATTGGCTTTGATATATTTTTGCTAGTTTCTCATGAGCGTGGGGATTATTGTATTTAATAACTAAAGCTTTTTGGTAGTGAGATATTAGTTTATTTTGTCTATCGCTTTCGAGGTCAGTTTGAAGTAATGCCAATTGTTTTGCTCCTATGCTTCTTGCTCTGCCCAATTTAAGCAAGCATTCAATTTTTCTGCATAAACTCGGATGTGGGGTTCTGCATGATAAGTGTTGTGTCTTCCGGGAACCGCTGCGCTGATTTGGCGGTACCAGGTAGGGGCATAGAGATTCTGCGTTGGTGCAGAAAAATAGTCGTGCCCCCACCTGGCACTCCGCTGTCGCCGCCAAATCTTCCCCAGTTGCTGGATCACTCGTGGGGGCAACAAAAATTCGTTGTAGGTAGAAAAAGCTTACTCGTTAATGAAATACTTTAGTTGAAACAAGTAAGCAAATCTAACTACTACTACTGTGACACTGCGAGTAAAAATCCTCAAGGATAAATTTAATAAAATTTCTCGTATGAAAAAGTACCGAGTAAATCAAAATGCAGCTATCTCAAGTCGAAGCAGACTATTTCTTTAACTTGTTCAAACCTTTACTAATTTATACCAATCAAAAATTTCAGATAACTCCTGGCATGAAAGAAGCAGATGATATAGAAGGATATCCCTTTGAAGAAACCGTTAAAGTTAGGGATAGTTGAATAATACCAAATTTTCGATAGAGAAAGAAGGGTTTTCTTCTTCACCGAAAAAAGCTAAAAGTAAATGTTATGACGACTAAGTAACTTCTCTAAATATTGGCGATACGCGAAGCGTCGCCCTTCGGGCTATCGCACTCAATCAAGCTTAATGATTTTAGAGCTAACCGAGCCATGTCCCAGTTCCTTGTACATACCCTGACTACTATTTAATCAGTGTTATATATATAATATGGGTAGTTTATTTCCGCCGTACTGTACTAGTTTCTGCCAAAATATTAGTTATCTCTTTCGCAGATAAACCAACCACATCAGCAAGTTCCTCTAAAGCTAGCCTCTCCTGTATATTTTTATCTAATACATTTGTCGCGACCGCAACATAATCAGCATTATCTAACTGACGAGAATTTCCCACTGCAAGATTACTAGCAGCAATACGTTCGCGCTTCTCAAATTTATGCATCTGATAAGCAGCGATTTTATTAGCCTGACGGGCTTGTAAATAAGCTAGATATTGTTTCATCACTCTTAGACGAGTTTGCTGTTTGGTTTCCCGTAAACGAGCTTTCATTACCGGCATTTTGTCAATAGCAGTAAATATTTTAACCGGGTCTATAGTGAAACTTATAGAAAAACTTCGTTCATCTTCAGATGAAAAATCCGGTGTCTTATAATTTGTTCTACTTTGAGAAGGAGATAACTCTATACTGACAATATCTACAAAAGCATTAAACCCCATTTCATATTTCACTTCCCTCACCTGATAAGATTTTTTTTGGGCAATCCGTACTAGCTTGTTTATTAAGAGTAAATCTTCTTCAGTAATTTCCGTTTGCAATTCTTCCGCTCCCACAGCAACAGCCGAAAAACCAATGAAAACCAGCCCCAGAATCATCCCAAAAAAACTCTCTATCATACCCTTTTACCTCCCTTGGTGACATTTTAAAACAGTTGACGAGTTTCTAAATGAGCTTCAATATCCTTTTTAGTACGCCACACCGGACGCAACTGTTGACGCGCAAAAAGTGGTAACTGGTCAACAGAATGGCGCGAACCCGGTTGAGAGGAATTACCGTAACTCATCAATGCCATCGCTTTAACTGGTTGAGAAAACTCAATCGCAGCGACATAAGAATCACCCGCAACAGGTTTAAATTGACCGTTTTCTGAAGGAGCGAAATTAACAACGCGAAAAATACCTAAGTACCCATCGCCACCATTACCTGGTAAATTTACGTTCCCATATTTCAAGCGAAAAACTTCTCCCCAGGCTACATCTAATTTTCCATAAGCTTTCTCTACTTTTGTTGCTACTGTTTCTAATAAAATTACAGCATCTTGAGGATTTGCTAACCCATCGGGTGTAGTCCGAGGTGCATCTTGACTCCAAGGTTTACTAAAGGCTTCATCAAAATCTAGTTCTTCTGCCCAAGCAGCAAATAATACTGCTCCTTTACTATCTGCATTCGCTTGTCTATCCCACTTTTCTAAGACGTTTACTGCTCGTTGTCCCAATTCACTTCCATATTTCCGCGCTGCTGGAATTAAGTCATCTAAAATTCGGTCGGCAAAGTCCATCCGCGTTGAATGCTTGTATTTAACCATTTCGTTGAAGGTAATTTTTTTATCTTCATCGAGCATTCTGACAGAACTCTGCGCTCGGAAATCCATAAAACGCGGTGCCATATAAGACGGATGTTTATCTGGTTTGATAGCGACTGGAAAAGTTGTTGTCCAAGGTGGATCGTTGGCATTTTGCAACCAACCACTAGGAGGATCGATAACGCGAGGTAAATCTTGATAAGGATGATTATTTGTCCATAAGGTTTTAGATGTATTCCCCGGAATCAGACTTTGCCAATATGTAAAATCTCCTGACTCGCGCACTGGAACTAGTCCGTTAAATAGGTGCATAATATGACCTTTCCGGTCAGCATATATCACCGTAAACATCGGTAACTGTAAACGTTGAAGTGCTTTTTCAAACTCTAATAAATTTTGCGATCGCGCCATATCCCACCATTGCTCTAACACATGAGATTGGTCAAGACCGACAACACGTAGTGCAATTGTTTTATCATCTGTCTGTGAAACAACAGGTCCGTGAACGGAATTTTTGACTACCAGTGGTTGTTCCTGTAGTGTCCCATCGTTTTGTTTAACTTTCAAGGAAACATTTTTCGTTTCAAAGGGACGAACTTTACCATCAAAACGATAGCCATCACCAGCTAATTCTAGTTGATAAGCATCCCATCCATCGTGAGTGTTGACGGTATGAGTCCAACCTAAATTATCGTTGAAAGCAATATTTAAAACCGGAATCCCCACAAGCGATGCTCCATAAGCATCAATTCCGGGTGCGGTAATTTGAGCTTCATACCATAGATATAAATCCGACCAGGGAAGATGAGGATTTGCCAGCAGCATAGCATTACCAGATGCTGAACGAGAAGGTGCGATCGCCCATCCGTTAGAACCTGCTTTTGATTCTGAATTATTTATACCAGCCACTTGTTCTGGACTAACTACGAATGTAAAGTTAAGTACTCTCTGTAGATGAGCCAGGATGTCTTCTCCTGTGACTGGTAAGACAACTTTAACCTCATCACTAATTGCATCCGGATTTTCTTTGACGTAAGTATTGATACCATTCGCAAAAGCATCTAAATAACTACGGAAAGATGCATCTTGCGCTTCATACCAAACACGAGCGCGTTCGGGTACTCCCATTGTTAATACCCAACGGTCTGAGTCTATATAGTCTTCTCCCCAGTATTCTGCTGCACGTCCTCTTGCTTGTCCGTAGAGACGCAAAAGTAAGTTTCCATGACTTTGCATTTGCGCCCATCCAAAGGCACGGAAAGCACTTGCGCTATCTCTGGCATAAATATGGGGTATACCGTAGGTATCCCACAATATTTCAGTACTTTTTGGTGGAGAGCCTAGAGTTTGACATCCTAAAATTAATGCCAGTAACAAGCTGAATATAAATAGTAAAATTCGATTTCTGAGGAAATCTTTAATTATGTATGGTTTATCGCCATTCGGCAAAATGTTAACGGGAGGAAACTGCTGCATAAAAAATAAATTGTAAACTTATCGGTCAAATTTTTGAAAAGCTATCTATTGCAAATATTTAATTATATTTTCTAATAAAAGCGATTCGGCTGAGTGGATAAAAAAGTGGTCTCCGGGGAAGAATTGCAATTTAAATGAACTTTGGGTTTGCGATCGCCATTCTTCTAATTCTGATAAAGTTACTTCTCGATCTTCCAATCCACCGAAAGCTACAATCGGACATTCAAGTGGAGGTTGTTGAGTGTAAACATAAGTTTCTAAAACTGCAAAATCTGCTTTCAGAACTGGGATAAATAGCTGCATCAATTCATCATTTTGCAAAACTGATGCAGGTGTACCATTAAGACGGTGAAGCTCTTGTTTGAATTTATTGTGTGGTAGTGCGTGGATGGGTGGTTTTGATGAAGGAATTTGCGGAGCGCGAGTTGCAGAAACAAATAGTCCAACTGGTTGTTTATCATATTGTTTGCGAAGATAGCGAGCTAGTTCAAAACTGAGCAATCCCCCCATACTATGACCAAAAAAAGCAAATGGTTTGTCTAAATAGGGAAGAAGGATGGGAGAGATTAAGCTAACTAAAGCTTGCATATTCGTAAATAAAGGTGATTCTATCTGCGTTCCTCTTCCTGGAAGTTCTACGGGACAAATTTCGATATTGTTGGGTAAGCTTACAGCCCATTTACGATAAATTACCGAACTAGCACCTGCATAGGGAAAGCAAAATAACCGTAAGCCAGCTTCAGGTAATGGTTTAGTACGGAAAATCCACGATTTAGATTGATGTATACTTGTCATCAGCTAAATAATCTTTGCAGTTGATTAAATTTAAGGAGCATCTAAGAAACCATTTTGAGTTAAATAGGATAAGAATTTATCAAATAAATTCTGACTAACAGGTGGACATTTAATATCACTTCCATTTAGTCCATTTAGGGTATTCTGATAGTCAAATTCTAGAGTTGGAGATGTAGTATTTGGATCTGGTTCTTTTGACCAAAAAGGTACGAGGGGATATAAAGCATTCTCTGGAGATTTGCTGGCAATAGTCCGTAATTCTTCTCGCCACTGTACATCAGTAATTTCTCGTAATTGATAGCCGAATAAACGCACCCAATTAATAATTTCATTCAAAGGAGCGGGATGAGGATTGATTAAGTGAAAAGCTTTACCAAAGGATTCTTTTTGTTTAGATAAATGTAGAATTGCTTTGCTAACAAAATCCACTGGAATTAAATTTATCATACCTTCCCCTTGCGGTACGCTCCCTAACTGAATGCAGCCTTTAAGCATTTTAAAGGTGTTATCGCTAGTATTACCCACACCAGTTTCACTATGCCAAATAATACGTCCCGGTCTGTAAATGCAAACAGGTAAACCGCGATCGCGGGCAATATTTATTAATTTTTCGGCAACCCATTTACTTTGAGCGTAACCCGTGTCTATGATTTTGTCGGGATTGATAACATCACTTTCTCTAACTATCTTGACTCCCGAACCGACATGTGGAGAAATTGCGTTAGTGGTAGAAATAAAATGTACTGGTTTGGTTTTAATTTGAGTAGCTAAGCGCAAAATTTCTTGTGTCCCGAGAACATTAATCGGTTTCAAGACAGAATATGGATAAACAAAGTTAACCATTGCCCCATTGTGATATATAACATCAATCTGGCTGGCTAGGGTGGTAAATTCTGCTTCTGTTAATCCCAACAGTGGCTTTGATAATTCTCCGATTACAGGTACAATCCGAGAACTAAAGGATTCCTGCCATAAGCAATAAGTTGTTAAACAACTGTGAATTTTTTGTTTTCCTGTTTCTGAGTTAGCTGCACGCACTAAACAGAAAATATCTGCCTGAGTTTGTTGTAAAAGTTCGGCTAATAAAAATGAACCTAAAAAGCCTGTAGCACCAGTTAATAAAATAGCTTTTGGTTCTGCTTTCGACCAAATAAATGGTGTTTGTGGGAATATTGTTCGATCTAAATCCGCTTCTGCATTTAGATCGATTCGGAAAGAAATCGCGTTGACATCACCCGTGTTAATAACAATTTCAATTTGTTTTGCAAGTTCGGCAACAGTTGGTGTTTCAAATAAAATCTGGTAGGGTAAGTCAATTTGAAAAGCTTCGCGGACTTTGACTACAAGCTGAGTTAAAAGCAAAGAATGTCCCCCTAACTCAAAGAAATTATCGGTGACGCTAACGCGAGTTAAACCCAACAGTTTTGCCCAAATTCCTGCTAATACTTGTTCAACTGGGGTACGAGGAGCGATAAATTTGTGTTCGAGTTCGCCTATAACTGGTATTGGTAAAGCTTGACGGTCTATCTTTCCATTTGCTGTGAGTGGCAAAGATTTGAGCAGAACAAACGCAGAAGGCAGCATATATTCTGGCAATTTAGCTTGTAAAAAGCTACGCAGTTCGCTTGTATTATTATTTGACCATGCCTTTTGCTGGCTAATTAAATAAGCTACTAAGCGCTTCTCTCCTGGTGTATCTTCTCGCTGTATAACTATAGCGCGAGCGATATCTTGATGCTGCTGCAATACTGTTTCAATCTCTGCTAATTCAATGCGGTAGCCTCGAATTTTGACTTGATTGTCAATTCTTCCTAAAAACTCAATATTGCTGTCTGGTAAGTAACGAGCTACATCTCCCGTTTTATACAATCGTGCTTTGACATCATTACTAAAAGGATTAGTAATAAATTTCGTTTGTGTTAGTTCCGGATGATGTAAATAACCTCGCGTCACAGAGGCACCCCCAATATACAATTCACCTTTGACACCGATGGGAACTGGTTGCAGATATGGATCTAATAAATAAATCTGCGTGTTGTTCAAGGGACGACCTAATGGCACCGTTGCTGATTTATATTGATAGCAATCCGAGTTTAATTGATAGCTCAGCACACCGACAGTTGTCTCTGTTGGCCCATAGTGGTTAATAATTGTGCATTCTGGGTTTAATTGACGAATTTTTTTGATTAAATTCCAGGTGGTTGCTTCTCCTCCTAAAATTAATCTTTGTCGGGGCAAAATTGACTGACTGGGAAAAGATGTAAGTAGGGCTTCCAGATGTGAGGGTACTATCTTTAAGCAATCGATGGGATATTGATCAAAATAATCAATTAGTGCTTGGGGATCGGTTGCACGTTCAAAGCTAATTATATGCAAACAGCCACCCGTAGATAAAGCGGGAAAAATAGCTGTGTTACCTAGATCGGCAGCTACAGTCGAAACCATTGCAAAACTTGCTGCTGATGGTAAATTGAGACGCTCAATAATACCATGAAGATAATTAAGTAACTGCTGATGCTCAACTGCTACACCCTTGGGTTTACCTGTAGAGCCAGAAGTATAAATTACATAGGCTAAATTGGTAATGTTAATATCTGTGTGAAGATTTTCTTGACTTTCAACTGCGATCGCGTTCTGGAGTTGCTCCCAACAAATTACTTGGATTGCTTCTGGTGTAACTTTTGTAGCTAAATGTTGTTGAGTTAAGAGAATTGATATTTGAGCATCCTGCAACCTCAATGATAAATTCTCTGCTGGTAAATCTGGATCTAGTGGTAAGTAAGCACCACCAGCTTTTAGAATAGCAAGTAGAGCAACAATGGTATCCACAGAGCGTTCCATGTATATCCCTACGAGTACTTCTGGTTTCACTCCCAGTTTTTGTAGATAATGGGCTAATTGATTGGAGCGAGCATTTAGTTCGGTGTAAGTTAATTTTTGCTCTTCAAATACAACAGCAATATTTTGGGGTGTACGTGCGACTTGTTCTGTAAATAATTGGTGAAAACATTTATCTTGAGGAAATTCTGTTTTAGTACGATTGAATTCTACTAACAGTTGCTGTTTATTGCTCTGGTTTAAAATTGCTAATTTATTAATTGCAGTTGCAGGAGCATCAACAGCACTTTCGATTAAATTTTGAAGATATGTCGCTAAAAGCTGGATATTTCCTGAGTTAAATAAATTGATATCGTAATCAAAATTTACTGTTAAATAATCGGCTTGTTGGTAGCAGGATAGTTTAATTTTAAAAGGCTCGGTACAAGCAAATTGTTTATAAATTGAAAATGAAACTTCGTCAGTAGAATATTTTGCTGTTTCTGGTTGAAATTCAAAACTAAAGGGGAAGAAAGCAGAATTAATATTAGTATTCTTCTCAGCTTGAGTCCAATTGTCCCATGTAAAATATTCTTGCCACTCCCAATTTTCTTGAATTGATTGACTAACTGTTTCTAATATTTCAGCAAAAGATGGTTCATTTTCAAAATTAACTGATAGTGGTAAATATTTAGTAATTAATCCTATGACTGACTCTAACTCTTCATATTTACGTCCATCAGTTGCAATACCGATATTTAGCTGTTTTTGTTCGGTGAAACGAGATAATAAAATTTGCCAGCAGCTAATTAAAAAATCGGAAACAGAGGATTGATGTTTTTCAGCAATGATTTTTATTTTTGACAATAAATGCGGCTGAATCTGCCAACTATAAGAAGCAATGTCAAACTGATAATCATCATTTGACAGTTGATTCTCTAAAGGTATGCTTAATTTTTTTAATGAAGATGCATCGTATTGCTGCCAATATTTTTTACCATCGTCTGCGTCAGCATCTTCTAATAATTCATTTTGCCATTCAGAAAATTGCAAATATTGGACGATTTCTTCACTATCTAATTCTCTACCTTGCAAAACAGCATCATAACACAAACTAATTTCTTGGGCTAAATTATTAATTGAAAGACTATCCGCACAAATCGCCGGTAAAGTTATCAGTAGAATATACTGGTTTGCTGATAACTTTATCAACGAAACACGTAACAGTAAATCTTGCTCAAAATTCCAAGGAATCAATCTTTCCTGCTGTAAAAAAGATGCAAGTTTATTTAACTGTTCCTGTTCTTGTGTATTGCTCAAATCAACATCTTTGATAGTTAAATATCCTTGTTCGCTGATTCTCTGCATCGGCGTTTTGATTCCTGCTAGTTTGATAAAATTAGTTCGCAGGATGTCTTGACGCTTGACAACTTGTTCTAAAGCTAATTTGAGAATATCTTTTTGCAGTCTTCCCTCGATTAATATCGCACCTTGGACGCAATAGGAAGAATTATCTTTTTGCAAGTGCCAAAGATGTTGTTGTTGAGGAGAAATCCGAAATATATTAGTAGTTGTTTCTTGTAATTGCATTTTACTAAACTATAATTTATATATCTTTACTGTTAACAATTTCAGCCATTGCCACAACAATTTTACGTTTTCCTATATAGGGATTGCGACCGTGAGCAACGAGCATATTATCAAGCATTAAAATATCGCCTTTGTGCCAAGGAAAAGCAATTTCAGCTTGTTTATAAACAGATGTCACCTCATCAATTACTGACTGTTCTATGGTTGTACCATCACCGTAATAAACATTACGTGGGAGATTTTCTTCCCCAAATAACGATAACAGAGATTCACGAACATATTTATCTAAATAAGCAATGTGATGTAACTGAATTTGGTTAAAAAACACCCATTCCTTTGTTGTAGGATGTTGAGCAATAGCTTGACGAATCTCTTGAGTTTTTAACCCTCCATCTGCTTTCCATTCCCACTGAATTCCATTTTGTTTGCAGAAATTTTCTACTTCTGTTTTATCATCTGTATGAAAGAAATTTTGCCAACTTACATCTAGCCCATCGGTGTAGTTACGGACATACATTAATTGTTTTTGGGCAAATTTTTCTTTAGTTTGAGCATTTAATAATTGATAAACTTGACGACAATCAACTATTGGTGTTTCTCCCCTTGCTTCGGCTGGTTGTACGCAATAAAACCAGATTTTCATGGGGTATCTGTGCATGTGAGAGCTTTCATTATGAAAGAAAATTGCTTTATCTGCGGGATAAGGTGTAGAACCGTAAACCTTACCACCTAAATCTTCCCTCGGTAAATCACCATATTCACCAAATAATTCCGGACAAACAGCTTGAGCAAAGTTTTCAAAATCTGGTATCGAATAAGTGTTGAATCCTCGGAAAAGAATTGCACCATGTTTGAGTAAATTAGTTTCGATAAATTGTCGATTATTCTTAGCCCAATCGATAAAATCGAGGTCAAATGTATTGGGTTGACAAATAAGGGGTATTTGTTCTAGTTGAAAATAATCAGTTTTAACTAATTTTTCTGGAGCGACACTAACAGCTTTTGGCTTTATTTTTTTGAATTTTTGGAAATTCCTAGACTGACGTTTTGTTTTTTCACTAATTTCTTGTTGTTTTTCCTCTGGAGTCAACATATCTAAAAAATTGATTTTAGTATCTGGCTGGTTAATAATACTCTTGAGAAGAGTTTGGAAGTGAGTAGAAAGTTTGGCTATATCTATTTGATTAAATAAATCGGTTTTATATTTCCAACCCAGTAATATTTTCTCTTCTGTTTCAGTGGCAAATAAAGCTAAATCGAACTTTGATTGTCCGTCTTCAATTTCTATAGATTGCAATTTTAAATCGGCAATTTCAATTTCTGGATTTGGAGTATTTTGCAAAACAAATAATACTTGAAACAGAGGAATTTGTTGTAAATTACGCTCAGTTTTGAACTCTTCAACCAACTTTTCAAAAGGTAAATCTTGGTGAGCATAAGCTTCTAATGTTACTTCACGCACTCGCTGCAATAATTCTCGAAAGCTAGGATTACCACGCATATCTGTACGTAGTACTAATAAATTAATAAAGAAACCAATCAGTAACTCAGTGTTACTTTGAGTACGGTTAGCAATATCGGTACCAACAACGATATCATCTTGCTTAGTGTAGCGATAAAGTAAAGTTTGTAAACCTGCCAGTAATGTCATAAATAGAGTAACATTTTCCTGACGGCTAAATTCTAGAATCTGCTGCGATAAATCTTCAGATAATTCAAAGTTGTAACTTGCACCTTTAAAAGTTGGATTGTTGGGTTGAGAACGTTGAATGGGTAATTTTAATACGGGTAAATTACCACCTAATAATTGTCGCTTCCAATAAGTTAAATGATGCTCTAATATTTGTCCTTGTAAACATTGTTTTTGCCATACAGCGAAATCAGCATATTGGATGGGTAAAGGTGGTAATGGGTTAATATCACCAGTAGAAAAAGCCTTATACAAAGCTGTAATTTCTTTAACTAAAACTCCCATTGACCAAGCATCAGTAATAATATGATGCATTATAAGTATTAGTATATATTCTGTGGGAGATAATTTTAATAATTTTACTCTTAATAAAGGAGGATTATTTAAATCAAATGGTTGTAATTTTTCAGAAGCTGCAATTTCTTCAACTAAATCAGGCTGTGCGGTTAATGTAGTAGTCTGTAAATCAATAATTGGTAAATCTAGAGTTAAATTATCTGTAATATGTTGAATGGGTTTATCTTCGACAGTAACAAAGCTTGTTCGTAAAATTTCATGTCTTTGTACAATGCTATTTAAACTTTGCTCTAATGCAGCAATATTCAGCGAACCAGTTAACTTGACAGCAGTAAAAATATTATATAAAGGGCTATTAGGAATTAATTGATTTAAAAACCATAGACGTTGTTGAGCAAAAGAAAGTGGTAATTTTTCATCTCTAGAAACCACTTCGATAGCAGGGTATGACATTGGAATATTAGTCGAATTGCTATCAATATTTTCCGCTAATCCTGCTATATTTGGAGACTCAAATAAACAGCGTAAAGGAATATTTACATTTAATTCATCTCTAATTCGTGACATTACTTGTGTAGCTAACAAAGAATGTCCGCCTAAATTAAAAAAGTTGTCGTATATTCCAATTGTCTCTATGTTTAAAATCTGCGACCAAATTTTAACTAATCTTTCTTCTATAGAAGTACGCGGTTTTGCACAGTTAGTTTGTTTTTCTAGTTGAGATAAATCCGGACTTGGTAGTGATTTTCTATCTACTTTACCATTTAGAGTCAACGGTAATTTATCTAATAACATAAATGCCGACGGTATCATAAACTGAGGCAATTTTGAATGCAAATACTGACGTAGTTCTACTATAAATTGCGAAGTATCGGCAGATGATGTTGTGACAACGTAAGCTACAAGTTGCTGATTTCCTAATATATCTTCCCTAGCGACAACAACCGCTTCTTGCACGGTAGAATGTTGTTTGATGGAAGTTTCAATTTCTCCTAATTCAATCCGGAAACCGCGAACTTTAACCTGATTGTCAATACGTCCTAGATATTCAATATTTCCATCAGCAAGATAACGAACTAAATCACCAGTTTTATATAATTTTGAATTTAAATTATCATCAAATTTAGAATCGATAAATTTTTTATTAGTTAAATTTGCACGGTTTAAATAACCTCGTGATAATCCTGCACCACCAATATACAACTCACCGGATACACCAACAGGTACTAGCTGCAATTGTCTATCTAAAATATAAATTTCGGTATTAGCAATAGGACGACCAATAGGAACTAAAGACTTAGATAAATGATTGCTTTTTACTTGAAAAACTGTTGACCAGATTGTTGTTTCTGTAGGTCCATATAGATTCCAAACTGCGGCAGATTTTTCGATTAATTTTATTGCTAAATCCTGAGAAAGAGCTTCACCACCAGAAAGAATTTTTAATTTTTTGCTACCAATCCAACCAGAGGTAATTAACATTTGCCAAGTGGCTGGAGTCGCTTGCATAATAGTCGCACCAGTAGCAGCAATTTTTTGACTTAATAATTCACTATCCATAGCTGCTTCACGGCTAACTAATACCAGACGTGCGCCACAAATTAATGGTAAATATAATTCTAATGCTGCAATATCAAAAGAGATGGAAGTGACAGCCAAAAGTGTATCGGTTGCAGTTAATCCCGGCTGTTTTTGCATTGATTTTAAGAAATTAACAACACTACCATGATTAATTTGTACACCTTTAGGTTTACCCGTAGAGCCAGAAGTATAAATTACATAAGCTAAATGAGAAGAGTTGATATCTAGTTTAAAATCAGGTTTTTGTTGATTAATTTGTTGCCAATCTTTATCTATACAAATAATTTCAGCATTATGACAAGGAAGATGATTTAATAAACTTTCTTGAGTTAATAAAAACTTAACTTGAGCATCTTCTAGCATCAGCGACAAACGTTGTTTAGGATAAGCTGGATCTAAGGGTAAATAACCTCCACCAGCTTTTAAAATTCCTAATAATCCTACTACTATTGCTAAAGAACGCTCGACACAAATTCCTACCAAAGTATCTGCTTTAACTCCTAATTTTTGCAGATAGGATGCTAATTGGTTGCTCCTTTGATTTAATTCACGGTAAGTTAGCTGTTGTTGCTCAAAAATTACGGCTATAGCATCGGGTGTTTTTTGCGCTTGTAATTCGATTAACTGATGAATACAAACATCTTGCTGCCAATCTATTTGGGTATTATTCCAATCAATTAATAACTGATTTTTTTCTGTTTCTGTTAGTAATGGTAACTCAGATATTTTAGCCTGGGGATTAGCAACAATACCAGATAATAAATTTTGAAAATGTGCTACCATCCGGGTAATTGTAGTAGATTCAAACAAATCAGAACTATACTCTAAATAACCAAATAATCCTGCATCGGTTTCTGAAAAACATAAATCTAAATCAAATTTGGCTGTTTGATGTTCCTCATTATTTAATTGACTCAAAGTTAATTCTGGTAACTCCAGACTTTTTGTAGGAGTATTCTGGAGTTGAAAAGCAACTTGGAACAAGGGATTATAGTTTAAATTACGCTCTGGTTGCAGTTCTTCTACTAACTTTTCAAAAGGTAAATCTTGATGAGAATAAGCTCCTAAAGTTATATCTCGTACCCTAGTTAATAATTCGGTAAAAGTGGGATTACCAGATAAGTCGGTACGCAACACTAAAGTATTAACAAAAAAGCCAATTAACTTTTCTATTTCAGGTCGATTGCGATTAGCAATCGGAGAACCAATACAAATATCATCTTGATTAGTATAGCGGTACAATAAAACTTTAAAAGCCGCTAATAAAGTCATGAATAAAGTGACATTTTTTTTGCGACTTAAAGAACGTAATCGTTTGGTTAAGTCTTGAGATAAAATAAAAGAATGACTTGCACCTTTAAAAGTAGGAATAGTAGGTCTGGGTTTATCTGTAGGTAAAGCTAAAAGAGAAATATTATTTAACTGCTGCTTCCAATAATTCAGTTGTTGTTCTAAAACCTTACCTTGTAACCATTCTTTTTGCCATACTGCAAAATCAGCATATTGAATGGGTAATTCAGGTAAAGATAATAGCTGCTCTTGATTACATAAATTTGTATAAAGTGTAACTAATTCTTCTACTAATAATCCCATTGACCAACCATCAGCAATAATGTGATGTAAAGTGAATAAGATTACAAATTCTGTTTGATTTAATTTTAGTAATTTTACTCGTAATAATGGACTAGATTCCAAATCGAAAGCAGTAAGAGCTTCTTGATTAATTAACTGTTGTAATTCTGGTTCTGGAAGTACCGAACCACTTAAATCAACAATTGGAATTCTCAATTTTAAAGATGCCTGAATAACCTGGACTGGTTGCCCATTTATAGTTTTAAATATGCTTCGTAAAATTTGATGACGCTGAATAATTTCATTGATACTTTGCTCTAAAGCTGTAATATTCAATTTTCCCTTGAGCTTCACAGCACCAGGTATATTATAAAAAGGATTTCCAGGCTCTAATTTATCTAAAAACCATAATCTTTGTTGAGCAAAAGATAAAGGAAAAATATTTGATTCTTGACTTTGGGGTTTAATAGTATTAGCTGTAGCTTTGTTTGTTTTTTGATTGATTTTTTGCAGCAGTAGTTCTCGTTTTTCCGGTGAGAGGGCTGCAATTTTTTGGTTAATATCCATAGTCGTGGTTATATTTAAATTCGTAATATATGATTAAAATCTGTATGATTGAGCTATGAATCGGGTAAATCGTCTAGTTCTGCCAACATTTCTTCTAGTAAGTCACTGTCTGTTTGTTCTATCTGTTTTTGAGCAACCAGCACTCCCAATTTTGCAATAGTAGGTGTAACAAAAATTTGACGCAAAGTTAACTCTACTCCCAAAGCGTTATACAGTCTTGAAGTAACTTGAGTTAATAGTAAAGAATGTCCTCCTAAATCAAAAAAATTATCGTTAATACCAACTTGTTCTAACCCTAATACTTCAGCCCAAATTTCTGCTAATACTTTTTCTATTTCCGTTTTTGGTGGTACATAATCTACTGCTAATTCTGGTTTAACCTTTTCAGGTATGGGTAAAGATTGACGGTCAATTTTTCCATTCTGTGTTAAGGGAAATGTCTTCAGAAATATATAAACTGACGGAATCATATATTCTGGCAATATTTCTCTGAGGAAATCTCGCAACTCATTAGTTGTTAATTGAAATTGACCGTTAGCTACAATATAAGCGACTAGTTTTCGACTACCAGATTCATCTTTAATCGCAACTACTACTGCTTTTTGAATAGCTGGATGTTGAGAAAGTAAAGCTTCAATTTCTCCTAATTCAATACGAAAACCTCTAACTTTGACTTGGTTATCGATTCTACCTAAGAATTCTAAATTACCATCGCTATGGTAACGGACTAAATCACCAGTTTTATAGATAGTTTTTGTTTCTGTATTATCAAAACAATGTTGAATAAATTTCTCTGTTGTTATTTCAACATTATTCAGATAACCTCTAGCTACACTAGCACCAGCAATATATAATTCTCCCGCTACACCAATAGGTACGGGCTGCAATTGTGAATCTAAAACATAAACTTGTGTATTTGCTAATGGTTTACCCAAAGGTACAGTTTGAGAATTTAGATCAATACTTTCAACTTGATAAGTCAATACTCCTACTGTTGTTTCAGTCGGACCATAATGGTTGATAATAGTACAGTTAGGATTTAATGATTGAATCTTCTTAATTAACTCCCAAGAGCAAGCTTCTCCTCCTAAAATTAATCGCTGTTTTGGTAATATATCGGTAGCAAATTCAGAAGTTAATAATGCATCTAAATGCGCCGGAACAATTTTCAAACAATCAATGGTATATTGACGGCAATAATCCGCTAATGCTTCTGCATTGGTAGCACGTTCGTTAGAGATAATATGCAAACAGCCACCACTACATAAAGCCGGAAAGATAGATGTATTTCCTAAATCTGCTGCTAAAGTAGAAATTAAACCAAAACTGGATATTTCTGGTAGATTTAATCTTTGTTGAATACCGTACAAATAATTGAGAATTTGCTGATGTTCAATTGCTACTCCTTTGGGTTTACCTGTGGAACCGGAGGTGTAAATAATATAAGCTAAATTTTCTGCTGTAATTTTATTATCTGTATTTTCAGAATTACAATTAGCAATTTCTGCTTTGTTGGTGTCTAAACAAATAACAACAGGTGTTATGAGCGTGGGGTGTTGTTGCTGAATAGAAGAATTGGTTAATAATATTTGTGCTTGAGCATCTTCTAACCGACTAAGTAAGCTTTGGGTAGGAAAGTTTGGATCTAATGGTAAATATGCTCCTCCAGATTTGAGTATACCAAGAATTGCAATGATTGCTTCTAAGGAGCGTTCTAAGCAGATAGCAACTATGGTTTCTGCTACTACTCCATTTTGTTGGAGATAATCAGCTATTTGGTTAGCACGGGTGTTGAGTTCTTTATATGTTAATTGTTGGTTTTCACAGACAACAGCAATATTGTCAGGGTTAATTTTTACCTGTTGTTCAAATAATTGATGAATTAGTTGATTTTGAGAAAATTCGGTTTGTGTGTTGTTAAATTGATAGATTAGTTGTTGATAATCTTTTTCTGAAAGGATGTTTAATTTACTAATTACTACTTCTGGAATCGATATTATATTTTGTAATAGTGTTTCAAATTGCTCTGCCAAACTTTGAATATTTTCGGTTGTCAATAAATCGGTATCGTAATAAAAATTTATTTGAAAACTTTCTTGCTTTTTGATAAAAAATAATCTTAATTTAAATTTATCTATACATGATTCAACTTTATCTATTAGCCAGTAAATATTTTGTGGTGTTTCCAATTGTTGATAATCAAAACCAAAGGTTAAATAATTACCATTAGTCATTTGTTGATAATTATAATATTGTTGCCACTGTTCGGCTTCAGCTTTGTTTTCTGCTATTTGTTCTACTATGTCAAAAATTGTTTGTTGGTTATCTAATTTTGTTTTAATTGGTAAATATTTTGCTAGTAATCCTATTGCCGATTTTAATTCTTCATACTGTCTGCCATCAAAAGCTGTACCAATTATTAACTCTGATTCTCCAGTCAGTCTAAAAAGTAAAATTAGCCAACAAGCGAGTAATAGATTATCTGGAGCAATTGTATATTTATCTATAAAATGATTGACTTTTTCTGCTAAACTCGATTCAAGCTCTCTGGTAAAAATGCTTAGTTGATAATTTCTTTTCTCAACAGTAGATTTTAACCAAGGAAGTTTAATATTTGTACCATTGAAAATATCTTGTTGTTGCCAATAATTTTTACCTATTTCTGCATCTGCTGTTGTTAATAATTCCTGTTGCCATGCAGCATAATCTACATATTGTAAAGGCTCTTGAATAATTTCTGTAGATTCTAAATTGGAATAATATAATTTACTAATTTCATTGACTAAATTCTGGAATGATATTGTGTCCCCACAAAGTGAAGGTAAGGATATTAACATTATATATTGTTGGCTATTAAGGATTAATAAATATATATGTAATAGTGAACCCCGTTCAAAGTGAAAAGTTATATTTTTTAATTTTTGATATAACTGCTTGAACTTTTGCTGTTGTGCTAATACATCAAATTCAGTTAAATTGAATTCTTGATAATATGAAGTATTTTCCGAATTAATTACCTGTAGAGGTAAGCTAACTCCAGAAAATTTTTGAAAATTTGTACGCAGAATTTCATGACGTTCAACTGTTTTTTCAATCGCTAACTGCAAAATCTCTCGGTTGAGATTACCTTTAATTATGATAGAACCTTGGATACTTAATGGTTGATAATTATTATGTTCTTGCAATTGCCATAGATATGTTTGTTGTGGGGATAGTTGATAACCTTCAATTGTTTCTTGTGGGTTTTCTATATTGCTTAATTGCATATTTACTTCCTTAATTTATTATTTATTTTAAATTTTCGTAGCTACGAGGTTCAGACATTCCAACTATGACTTTTCTATTACCTTTAAATGGTTTGCGCCCGTGAGCTACTTGAACATTATCTAAAAGTAAAATATCACCTGCTTGCCAGGGAAATACTACTGTTTCTTGGGCATAAGCAGCTCGAATTTCTATTAATACTTCAGCTTCAATAGGGGAACCATCACCGTAATAAGTATTGTGAGGTAAATCAGCTTCAGAAAATTCTGCTAATAATGCGTTATAAATCTTCGGTTCTAAGGTTGTAACGTGAAAGAAAGCAGCATGATTAAACCAAACATTCACACCTGTAATCGGATGTTGAATTACTGCTGGACGGATTTGCTTAGTACGAAGACGATTACCTTTTTTCCATTCAAATTCAATAGCGTTTTCGCGACAATATTCTTCTACAACGGCTTTGTCTGAAGTTTGAAATACATTCTGCCAAGGTAGTCCAAAGCCATCATTGTAGTTACGAACGTATAATACTTGTTTAGCTATAAATTTATCGCGAATTTGAGGAGAAATACGTTCAAAAATTTTATGAGAATCAGCAATTGGTGTTTCTCCTCCTTGTTGTGCAGGTTGCAAACAACAAAAGTATATTTTTTGCGCCCAAGTTAAACAATATGTACTTTCATTATGCAGAAAAATGCTTTGTTCTGCTGGATAATCTGTGGAAGTATATATTTTACCGCTAATTTCATGACGTGGTGAAGAACGGTCATTATAACTAATTGGTTCTCCTATGGATGTAGCTTGAATAAATTTATCTAACTGTGTTGGTGAATTGATATCAAAACCCCGAAATAATAAGGCTTTATGTTTGATTAACATTGCCTGAATCGTTTCTTGATTTTTGGTTGTCCACTCCAATAAATTAACGTTAGGTATTGCAGGTTGAATAACTAAAGGTATTAGTTGTTTTTCTGCAAAGTAGCCTTTACTAATTAATTGGTTGGGGGATAGTTTAATAGATTTACGGTTTTTCGCGATATTTTTTAAACCTAATTTGTCTAATTCTGAATTGTTCATGATATATCTGCATTTTTAGGAACGGGTAAAGGATTGACGTTTTATATTTTTAAGCATTTGCAGATTTTTAGCTTCTAGTTCTTTAGCTTTGCTAATTTGATTTTGTTTTTCGTTTTGTTTAAATTTAGTTGTGATTTCATCTAATTTCTGCTCTGGTGCTGCGACAATTTCTGCAAGTAATGTTTGGAAATTTTCAATCATGCGAGTAATTGTGTCATCCATGAATAAATCAGCACTGTACTCAAAACAGCCATTAATTCCGGTTGATGTTTCCTCTAGAAATAGTCCTAAATCGTAAGCGCTTACCTCGTTATGGATATCTAAGGGTTGTAAAGTTAAATTTGGTAATTCTAAAGTGCCTAAAGGAGCATTTTGCAGAACAAACCATACTTGAAATAAAGGTAAATTACTTTGATATCTGTCTGGTTGTAATTCTTCAACTATTTTTTCAAAGGGTACATTTTGGTGAGTGTAAGCACCTAATGTTACTTCTCTAACTCGTGCTAATAATTCGTCGAAACTGGGATTAGCAGATAAATCTGTACGTAAAACCAAAGTGTTAATAAATAAGCCGATTATTTTTTCCAATTCTGTGCGATCGCGATTAGCGATGGGAGAGCCAACCCTAATATCAGTTTGTCCGCAATAGCAATATAGTAGGGTTTTAAAGGCTGCTAAAAGGCTCATAAATAAAGTTACCCCTTCTTGCTGACTCAACTGTTTTAATTGCTGGGTTAAATCAACTGATATTGTGAAGTTAATTTTTTTGGCTTGTTGGCTAAGTTCTGGGGGACGGGGTTTATCTATTGGTAATTGTAAAGCCGTTAAATCTTGTCCTAATTGCTGTTTCCAATAATTTAATTGTTTATGTAATTCTTCACCTTGCAACCACTGACGCTGCCATACTGCAAAATCTCCATATTGAATTGTTAAATCTGGTACTGGAGAAGTTTTCCCCGTACAATAAGCCGGGTAAAGTGCGGTTAATTCCTCTAGCCAAACTCCCATTGACCAACCATCAGAAATGATATGGTGTAGGTTTAATAGTAAAATATATTCTGTAGAATCTAGCCACAATAAAGTAGTTCTCACTAAGGGACTTTGAGCTAAATCAAATGGTATTTTCGCTTCTTGTTTAGCTATTTGTAAAGCTTTTTGTTGTCGTTGTTGTAGTTCTAATTCTCTTAAATCTATAATTGTTAACTTAATATTTAGCGTAGGGCTAATAGCAATTTTCGGTTCTCCTTGAACAATGGGAAATGTTATCCTTAAAGCTTGATGACGACGGACAATTTCATTTATGCTTTGTTCTAAAGCACCGGTATTTAACTGTCCGTTGATTTTTAAGGTGACGGCATCATTATAAAGTGCAGGATTTGCGGCTATTTGAGATAAAAACCACAGTCTTTGTTGAGCAAAAGATAGAGGAATTTCTTGCTCTTTTGATACTGGTTTGAGTGGCGGAATTTGTAAATTGTGTTGGGCGTTAATTTCTAATTCTATCGATGTAGATAGCTCTGCAATAGTAGGAAATTCAAATAAACAACGCAGTGGTAATTCAATTTGAAAAGTTTCTCGAACGCGAGAGATTACTTGAGTTGCTAAAAGTGAATGTCCTCCTAAATCAAAAAAGTTGTCGTTGATGCTGATATATTCTATACCCAATACTTGACTCCATATTCCCCTTAATATCTCTTGGATGGGAGTATTGACCGTAATATCTTTATTTACAGATTCGGAGTTGTTTAAATTTGGTTTTGGTAGAGCTTGTCTATCTATTTTACCGTTAGGAGTAAGCGGTAAATTATCCAAAAGAACAAACGCTGAAGGAATCATATATTCTGGCAATTTAGACTTAAGATATTGCCGTAATTGGGGAATTAATTCACGAGTTACTTTTCCCTGTAAGGGGTTATTAGCGTAACTATGTAAAGGACGTTCGGGAATATTATTGATATTATTTAATAATACTGGATGGCTATGATTTTCTCGTACTAATACCGCATCATAACTACCATTTTCGTAACTAGCAGACCAACTGATATTAATAGAATAATTGTATTTATCTCCTAATTCCCATAAATCATCCGGTTCAATTCCGTTATTTTCCGCAACCTCTAAAATTGAGCGAATTTCACCTACTGTTGTTGATTCTTGGTTTAATAACTCTTTAGTTTTAATTACTTTAGTTAATCTTGAGTTGGGAACCCTACGCAATCCTAAAATTTCTGGTTGAAAAGATTCTAATTTTTGATTGAGAGAATTTAATGTTAATATGTCTTGTTGCCAATCCAACCAATTAATTTTAGATCCAGTCTTAACATTGGGTTGGAAATCAAGAATCACATCATAACGAAACTGAGTTAATTCATTTATATAACCTCCCCGTTTTGGTTTAATTTCTATATTACTAATTTTGGGAAAATGATTAGTTAAGCTCAGGAAAAATGCCGGGTCGATAACTAATTCTTCTTCTTGTTCAATGCGGTTTTTTATTTGCTCTTTTAAACTAACACTAGATAAATCATCGACAGCAGAATCTAAAGCAACTGCTGTATGAAACGCTTCTAACAACGGTAAACTCCGCACATCACCAATAAATATTTTACCTCCCGGTTTTACTAACTCCACAGCACCCTTAATTACAGTAAATAAATAATCAATACTCGGAAAATATTGAATTACCGAATTAATAATTACTGTGTCATAATTTGCTATTTCTAAACCCTCTAAATTATTCGCTATTCTCTGGCTGAGAGTCACCTGGGGAAGATGATATTCAGGAATATTGAGTACTTTCTGAATATAATTTAAAGCACCTTGAGAAAAATCTGTACCGTGATATTGACTACAGTAAGGTGCAATATTAAACAATATCAAACCAGTTCCGCAGCCAATTTCTAAAACTTGATTCGGTTTCAGGTAAATAATTCTTTCGACTGTAGAATCTACCCAATCACGCATTTCTTCCGCAGGAATAGGTAAATCTGTATAGCTGCTATTCCAACCAATAATATTAAATTTGGGGTCTGCAACTACAGAAATTTCTTGATAATCATTAGCTTCCGATTCATAAACTACCTGCCATTGCGAAACTTGCTCATTTACAATTGCTATAGAATCACCTTGATATTGAGAATTTTGAACTACATAAGCAACTAATTTTTTTTCTGCTAAACTATCACCTTGAGCGATGATAGCATTTGCTTTCACTCCTGGATGTTGATTGAGATTAGCTTCAATTTCTCCCAATTCAATCCGATAACCGCGAATTTTTGTTTGATAATCAATACGACCAATAAATTCCAGATTACCGTCTTCTAACCAGCAAGCTAAATCGCCAGTTTTATATAATTTATCTGATGGTTGATTGCTAAAAGGATGTTGAATAAATCGTTGTGTTGTTAATTGAGGACGATTTAAATAACCCCTAGCAATACCAGCACCACCGATATATAATTCACCGGGCACGCCAATAGGTACTGGTTGTAAATTAGCATTTAAAATATAAAGTTGGGTATTGGCAAAAGCACGACCGATAGGTACTAAACTATGATTTGGTAAATCCTGTGTTGTTTCAAAATAGCAACTATCAATTGTGGCTTCTGTAACACCAAAAGAATTAATTAATCGTGAGTGTGAATTAATCAAACTTCTCCACTGATTGTATTCGGAACCATACCAACTATCAGAACCACAAATCAGCAATTGCATCCAATCTAAACGCTGTCCGCTTTGCTGTAAATATTGCATCAAATGTCGCAACACAGCCGGAACAAATTCGGCACAATCAACTTTTTCACTTACCATTAATTCATAAAGTTTTTCTGGTTCAAGAAGAAATTCACGGGGAGATAAAACTAATTTTCCTCCAGAACACAAAGCTCTAATTAAATCTCCGGTACAAACATCAAAGGCAAAACTAGCCATCTGTAAATGACTCTTGAGTGAAGATAATTGATAAGCTGCTTTCCAAGCAAAAAAAGCATTTACCAAGCTGCGATGCTCTACCATTACCCCCTTAGATTTACCCGTAGAACCGGAGGTATAAATTACATAAGCTAAATCCGAAGAATTAACTTTAGGAAGGGAAGCTGTTAGAGTTTGCCAATTTGTATCCAGACACAACAGTTGTAAATTATCTACCGCAACAATGTCTAAAAGTTTAGTTTGAGTTAACAACACCTCGACTTGTGCATCTTCCATCATCCAGGATAAACGCTCCACAGGATAAGCAGGATCTAAAGGTACGTAAGCACCACCAGCTTTGAGTGTTGCTAAAGGAGCAATTATCATATCTAAACAACGCTCAACGCAAATTCCAACCTTAACCCCTGGTTTAACTTGCATTGCTACTAGTTTTTGCGCGAGTTTATCTACTTTTTGATTTAGTTGCTGATATGTTAATTTTTCTTGGTTAAATACTACTGCAATCTCTTCTGGTGTACGTGCTGCTTGCTCTGCAAATAATTCATGTATGCATAAATTCGATTTAGTTATAGGCTGATTTTGATTAAGATTTTGGCTAAATTCTACTAATAATTGATGTCGCTCATTTGCTGCAAGCAAAGATAATTCTGATAACCGGGCTGTAGGATTTGTTATCATACCCGTGAGTAAAGTTTGCAAATGCTTTAAAATCCGGGTAATAGTTTGTTGTTCAAATCTACGAGTGTCATACAATAAATCTATTCTCAATGATTCAGCCGGAGCTACTAATAAACTCAGAACTTCATTAGTTTTCTCAAAAGATTTTCCGCTTTGTATTTTTAAATTATCTATTCCTCGCTCTAAAGCTTTATCAACTGGATAACTCTCTAAAACATAGCCAATTTCAAATAATGCTTGACCTCTGTCTATATCGCTCCATTTTTGTACTTCTATTAAGGGGCTATATTCATATTGAAGTACTTCAATTTGATGGTTTTGTAATTGTTGCAGCCAAGGTAAAAGTAAATCATCTTTTGTTACCTGTACCCGCAAAGGTAAGGTATTTACAAACAAACCTATCATGTCTTCAACCCCTGTTAAACTGGGAGGACGACCGGAAGATGTACTACCAAAAACAATATCTGATTCTCCACTATAGCGATTCAAAACTATTGCCCAAGCGCCCTGTACTAAAGTATTTAAAGTTAATTGGTGCTGTCTGGCAAAAGATTGTAAAGTGCTTGTATCTGCCTCTGATAGCTCTATTCTTTGGCAATCATAATCTTCATCTAAACTAGGTAAAATACCAGGATTTTTATCTAAAAGTAAAGTTGTAGGCTTGTCAAAACCTTTGAGTATTTTTCGCCAAAAATCTTCTGCTTCCGATAAATTTTGTTGCTGTAACCAATTAATATAATCCCGATAAGGGCGGGGTGAATTTAATTTAATATCTTCACTTTGACAAAATGCTTGATAAAAAGCGTAAACTTCTTTAAAAACTAAAGATTCCGACCAACCATCCAATAATAAATGGTGACTGCTCCAGACAAATTCATAAGTTTGTTCGTCTAAACAGAATAAATTTAAACGAATTAATGGAGCTTGAGAAAGTTCAAAACCACGCTGTCTATCTGCTTGTAAAAAATCCTCTAATTTTTGTGTTTGTATTTCAGCCGAATATTCTCGCCAATCTTGCACTTCCCAAGGAAGTTCTACTTGTTGATAGACAACTTGATAAGGTTTTTCTAAATCCTGCCAATAAAATGCAGTTCTCAAAATTGGGTGTCTTTCTACTACCCGTTCCCAGCTTCGTTTAAATGCAGCAATATTAAAATCTCCCTGTAAAGTCCAACAAAACTGTTCAAAATATATCCCAGAGTTCGGAGCATAAATAGTATGGAAAAGTAAACCTTGTTGTAAAGGAGAAAGTTCGTAAATATCTTCTAAATTTGCGGTATTCATATTTTTATTCCCTTTAACTGTTATTTTTTACCTGAAGTTTTGATTTTACCTAATAACTTATTAAAATCTTTTTGACCTATTTTTGCAGAAGAAAAATCAGAAGGTGTATAGCTTTCTATATTTGTATTAATACTACGATTAATTAGATACTTTAAAGCATTTACAAAACCCTGCGCTAATTTCTCTATAGTAGTTTTTTGATGTAAATTCTGGCTATAAGTCCAGTCAAGTTGTAATTTATGATTAATTACCAAACAATCAATTTCTATAAGATAAGAACGTTTTGCTTGGGGACTCTGAACTAAACCAATTGCTTCAGTCGCAGGTGTTAAAAATTGTGATTCGTCAGAAATTTGATTGAATTGACCCAAATAATTAAAGCTTATTTCTGCTTGTGGTAATTTTTTTAAATCTTCAATAATTTCTTTTCTACCTAAATAACGCAGTAAACTATAACCAATTCCTTGTTGGGGAATCAGTCGCAATTGCTCTTTAACTGCTTTGAGAATTTGAATTAAATCGCCGTTATTTTCCCAGTTTAAAGATACCGGAAATATAGATGTAAACCAACCAACAGTCCGAGATAAGTCTACATTATTAAATAATGATTCTCGTCCATGACCTTCTAAATCAATTAATAAGGAATTTTCTCCAGTCCAATCGGCAAAAGTTTGAGATAATGCCGTTAATAACACTTCATTGATTTGGGTTCGATAAGCTGATGGAATATCATAAAGCAAGGTTTTGGTTTCTGAATCGCTCAAAGCAATTGATACTTGAGCAGTAGATTCAACATTATTATTACCGTAATCAAAATCTATGGGTAGATTGGCAATTTTCTGATGATTATGTTTTAACCAATAATTAATTTTTGGTTCGATTTCTGCCGATTGAGCATAATTTATTAATTGCTGCGACCATTGTTTATAAGCTGTAGTTTTTTGTGGTAGTTTAATCTCTTTTCCTTGGCTCAATTGAGTGTAAGCTGTTTGGAAGTCTTCTAATAAAATCCGCCAAGAAACACCATCAATTAGCAAATGGTGAATGATGAATAGTAATCGGCTATCTCTATTTTCACCCAAATTAAATAAGGCAACTTTCATCAAGGGTGGTTGATTTAAATAGAGACTTGCTTGTAATTTTTCAGAAATTGTCTTAATTTGCGATTGTTGCTCTATCTCTGATAATTCTGACAAATCACATTGAATAACTTCTACTGTCACATCATCACCGACATTTACCTGTTGCCAACCAGAATCAGTTTTTGTAAATTTAATTCTCAAAGCATCATGATGCCAAACCAATTTTTGTACAACCTGTTGCAATAACTCGGGATTAATAGCTGACTTTATTCTTAATAAATTGGCTTGATTGTAGTGATGTGGTTGAGAGAAGTTTTCCTGAAAAAACCACTGTTGAATAGGTGTTAGCGGTAAACTACCCGTAACTAAATCTTGTTCGCTTTTTATAAGTGGATTCGTACCGATAACTGTTGCTAATTCAGCAACTGTTTGATATTGAAATAGCTGCTTTGGTGTTAATTGTAAGCCTTTTTGGTTAGCTTTAGCAACAACTTGAATGCTAAGAATTGAATCGCCACCCAAGTCAAAGAAATTATCATAAATACCGATATTTTCTGTACCTAATACTTCAGTCCAAATTTGTAATAATTGACTTTGTAATGGGTTTTGTGCGGTAACAAAATTCTCTGCTGTTTCTAATTTATTATTTTCAGGTATTGGTAAAGAGCGTCTATCTAATTTACCATTGGGTGTAGTAGGCAAAGCATCCAAAATCACAAAGGCAGATGGAACCATATAATTAGGCAGCTTTTGCTTAATTAACTGACGCAGTTCCTGAATGTATAAATTGGATTTTTGAATCGGAACTACATAAGCAACTAAACGCTGTTTACCAGGTTCATCTTCTCTGACAATTACTACATTTTCTTGTACTGTAGGATAACTTGCTAAAACAGTTTCTATTTCTGCTAATTCAATGCGATAACCCCTAATTTTTACTTGATTATCATTTCTCCCTAAATATTCAATTTTCCCATTAGGTAAATAACGAGCTAAATCGCCAGTTTTATATAATTTATCTGATGGTTGATTGCTAAAAGGATGTTGAATAAATCGTTGTGTTGTTAATTGAGGACGATTTAAATAACCCCTAGCAATACCAGCACCACCGATATATAATTCACCGGGCACGCCAATAGGTACTGGTTGTAAATTAGCATTTAAAATATAAAGTTGGGTATTGGCAAAAGCACGACCGATAGGTACTAAACTATGATTTGGTAAATCCTGTGTTGTTTCAAAATAGCAACTATCAATTGTGGCTTCTGTAACACCAAAAGAATTAATTAATCGTGAGTGTGAATTAATCAAACTTCTCCACTGATTGTATTCGGAACCATACCAACTATCAGAACCACAAATCAGCAATTGCATCCAATCTAAACGCTGTCCGCTTTGCTGTAAATATTGCATCAAATGTCGCAACACAGCCGGAACAAATTCGGCACAATCAACTTTTTCACTTACCATTAATTCATAAAGTTTTTCTGGTTCAAGAAGAAATTCACGGGGAGATAAAACTAATTTTCCTCCAGAACACAAAGCTCTAATTAAATCTCCGGTACAAACATCAAAGGCAAAACTAGCCATCTGTAAATGACTCTTGAGTGAAGATAATTGATAAGCTGCTTTCCAAGCAAAAAAAGCATTTACCAAGCTGCGATGCTCTACCATTACCCCCTTAGATTTACCCGTAGAACCGGAGGTATAAATTACATAAGCTAAATCCGAAGAATTAACTTTAGGAAGGGAAGCTGTTAGAGTTTGCCAATTTGTATCCAGACACAACAGTTGTAAATTATCTACCGCAACAATGTCTAAAAGTTTAGTTTGAGTTAACAACACCTCGACTTGTGCATCTTCCATCATCCAGGATAAACGCTCCACAGGATAAGCAGGATCTAAAGGTACGTAAGCACCACCAGCTTTGAGTGTTGCTAAAGGAGCAATTATCATATCTAAACAACGCTCAACGCAAATTCCAACCTTAACCCCTGGTTTAACTTGCATTGCTACTAGTTTTTGCGCGAGTTTATCTACTTTTTGATTTAGTTGCTGATATGTTAATTTTTCTTGGTTAAATACTACTGCAATCTCTTCTGGTGTACGTGCTGCTTGCTCTGCAAATAATTCATGTATAGTTCGAGTTTCTTGCCAATTTATTTGATTATTATTCCATTCAAATAATAATTGATTTTTCTCGCGAGAAGTTAATAAAGGTAACTCATCAATTTTGGTTTGGGGATTAGCTACAATACCATAAAGTAAAGTATGAAAATGTTCCACCATTCTGGAAATAGTGGCTTGTTCAAACAACTCCGTACTGTACTCAATTGCTCCGGTGAGTCCTTTTTCCCCGATATATATATCCAAACTCAAATCAAATTGAGTTGTACCTCTTTCTAATTCTATCGGTGTTAAACTTAAATCCCCTATTTGTAAACTTGGTATGGGAAAATTATGCAGAGCAAACCAAACTTGAAACAATGGGTTACGGCTTAAATCTCTTTCTATTTCCAGTTCATCTACTAATTTTTCAAAGGGTAAATCTTGATGAGCGTAAGCTTTTAAGGTTGTATGTTTGACTTGATTTAATAACTCGCTAAAACTAGAATTATTTTTAATTTGAGTACGCAGTGCTAATGTATTGACAAATAAGCCAATGATACCTTCACTTTCTGCCCAATTACGATTGGCGATCGCCGAACCAACTACAATATCATCTTGGTTTGTATAACGATATAGTAAGGCATTAAATGCCGCGAGCAAAGTCATAAACAAGGTGACACCTGCTTTTTGACTCAAAGCTTCTAAAGCTGCGGTTAAATCCTGGGGAATTTGCCAACTATAAGTTTTACCCTGAAATGTTTGTAGGGCTGAACGAGGATTATCTGTAGGTAGTTGTAAGGTAGAAATATCAGCAAGCTGTTGTTTCCAATAAGCTAACTGGTTTTCTAAAACTTGCCCTTGTAAATATTCTTGCTGCCAAACGCTATAGTCTGCATATTGTAGTTGTAAATCTGGTAAGTCAACTAATCGATTATCGGATAAATTTTGATAAACTACGGCTAATTCTTTTAAGAATATACCGATAGACCAGCCATCGAAAATTACATGATGTATAGTTAATAATAATATATGATTTTGCTCGTTTATTTGTAGTAATTTCAGTCTAATTAAGGGACATTCTGATAATACAAATGGCTGTTTGACTTCTTCTATAGCGATTTTTTGTGCTTGCTCTTCTCGTTCAGTTTCTGATAAATATTGTAAATTGATTAAGGGAATTTGTAAATTTATATCGGCATATATTGCTTGAACTGGTTCACCATCAACTGTTAATAAGCTAGTTCTTAAAGCTTCATGTCGTCGAACAATAATTTGAAAACTTTTTTCTAATAATGCTATATTTAACTGTCCAGTTAACCGTACAGCATAAGGCAAATTATAAAAAGGACTACCAGGCTCTAATTGCTCTAAAAACCACAGCCGTTTTTGTGCGAAAGAAGCCGGAAATACATAAACTTCTGTTTCTTCACTATCTGGAAAATCTTGGTCATCTAAAATTTCTAAAGTCATAATAATTTAATTATTAATTTTATTTTCTGCATTTAAAGAAGATAATTTCACGCTACGTGCTTTTCTAGATAAACGTTGGGGAGCCTTAACAGACTTTTCTGGTTCTTGTTCTAAAGATTTGACAATTTCTGCCGATAATAAGGCAATTGTCGGCATTTCAAATAAGCAACTGAGGGGTAATTCAATTTGCCATATTTGACGAATTTTAGACATTATTTGAGTTGCTAATAAAGAATGTCCTCCCAAGGTAAAGAAGTTTTCATGGATACTAATTTCTATTAAATCAAGTACTTCCGCCCAAATTTCTGTTAATTGTTTTTCAATAGGATTACGCGCTAATACTTTTTGATGATTGGAATTTAAAGTTATTTTGGGTGTCGGTAAAGCATGATAATCGAGTTTACCATTAGGTGTTAAAGGTAAGCTATCTATTATGATAAAGGCTGAAGGAATCATGTAATCTGGTAGCTTCTGTTTCAGAAATTCACGCAGGTAATTAAATTCAGGTTTCTGTGAATCAGAATTAAGAATAATATAAGCTACTATTTGTTGACGATTAGATTCATGACTAACTATAACTACAGCTTGTTTTATCTCTAGAATTTGTTGTATAACGCTCTCAATTTCTCCTAATTCAATCCGGAAACCACGAATTTTTACTTGATTATCAATACGTCCTAAATATTCAATGACTCCATTTTCTAAATAGCGAGCTAAATCACCTGTTTTATATAACTTTTCTCCCGGTTGATTGCTAAAAGGATTAGCTATAAACTTCTCCTTTGTTAATTGAAGACGATTTAGATAACCGCGAGCTAAACCCATACCAGCAATATGTAATTCTCCCGGTATCCCAACAGGAACTGGCTGCAATTGTTTATCTAAAATATAAATTTGTGTATTAGCAATCGGACGACCAATTGGTATTATGTTTTCTTGAGTACCAGGTTGGCAATGCCAAAAGGTAACGTCAATCGCGGCTTCTGTGGGACCATAAAGATTATGTAATTCTACATTTTCACAGCGAGCAAAAAATTTATGTTGCAATTCACTAGATAACGCTTCACCGCTACAAAATACCCGCTTTAAACATTGAAAATGTTCTATTCCCGGCTCATCTACAAAGATTTGCAGCATCGACGGCACAAAATGTAAAGTGGTAATTTGCTGCTGTTCGATTATTTTAACTAAGTAATTACTATCTTTATGCCCTTCTGGTTTAGCTATAATTAAACAAGCCCCAGTCATCAAAGTCCAGAAAAATTCCCATACCGAAACATCAAAGCTAAAGGGAGTTTTTTGTAATACTCTATCCGTAGTAGTTAACTTATAAGTATCCTGCATCCACAACAAGCGATTGCAAACTCCTTTATGAGTATTCATCGCTCCTTTCGGTTTACCTGTGGAACCGGAAGTATAGATAACGTAGGCTAAATTATCGGAGTTGAGATTGCAAGTTATATTTTCTGAGTTACTACGAGCAATTTTATCCCAATCGCTATCCAAACAAATTACTTCAGCTTTGTGAGCGGGAAGATTTTCTACCAAATGTTGCTGCGATAATAAAATTGGAATTTGAGAATCTTCTAACATGAAAGCCAAACGCTCCTGAGGATAATTTGGATCTAAAGGTACATAGGCTCCACCAGCCTTGAGAATACCCAATAATCCAATTACCATTTCTAAACAGCGCTCTACACAAATCCCCACCAAAACCTCTGGTTTTACTTTCAAGGAACGCAAATAATTTGCTAATTGATTTGCTCTATTATTGAGTTCCCGATAAGTTAATTGTTGATTTTCAAAGACAACTGCTATTGCATCTGGTGTTTTTTCTACCTGCTCTTCAAATAGTTTGTGAATACATTGATGCTGGGAATATTCAACTTGTGTATCGTTCCAATCAACTAATAACTGATGCTGTTCGGATGCTGTTAATAATGGTAACTCAGACAAACGCTGTTGCGGATTTACCGTAATTGCTTCTAACAACGTTTGCAAATGACTAACCATCCGCTCAATTGTACTTTCTTTAAATAAATCGGTATTGTACTCGAAAGTGCCATTTAACCCAGATTCTGTTTCTGCCATATATAAAGTTAAATCGAATTTGGCACTATCACTATGGCTTTCTAAGAAATTCAAACTTAAACCGGGTAATTCTAAAGCCGATATTGGTGCATTTTCAAGCACAAACATCACTTGAAACAATGGTGTATGGCTTAAATCTCTTTGGGGTTGCAATTGCTCTACTAGCAACTCAAAAGGTAAATTCTGATGTACGTAAGCTCCTAATGCTACTTCTCGTACTCGTTTTAATAATTCTACAAAGCTGGGGTTTCCTGCTAAGTTTGTTCTCAACACCAGGGTATTAACAAAAAATCCAATTAACTGTTCTATCTCTGCTCGATTGCGGTTAGCGATGGGTGAACCAACTACAATATCTTCTTGAGTTGTGTAACGATATAGCAGTGTTTGGAAACCTGCGAGCAAAGTCATAAATAAAGTTACACCATGCTGCTGACTCAATTTATTCAGCTTTGCAGATAATTCTGTTGATAGCTTAAATGAATAAGTTGCACCTCGATAAGTCTGTATTTTCCCCCTGGGATAATCTGTGGGCAATTCTAATACTTTTGGTGCGTTTTCTAATTGCTTGAGCCAATAGGATAGGTGATTTTCTAATACTTCTCCTTGCAATAATTGTCGCTGCCAAGCTGCAAAATCTACATACTGTATTGGTAATGCAGGTAATGCTTTTAGGTTAACATTATTATCGCAAAAAATTGGATAAAGTATTGTTAATTCTTGTACTAATATACCCATTGACCAACCATCAGAAACGATGTGGTGCATTGTCACTAAGATAATATGTTCTTGCTCTGCTAAACGCAATAGTTTTATTCTTAGTAAACAATCGCTACCGATGTCAAAGGGTTGTTGTGCTTCTCGTGCAATTTGTTGTTGCACTTCTGCTTGTTGATTTACACCGTTTGAACAGATATCTAATATTGACAGCGTTAACGGCTTTGCTTCGGAGATAACAACTAATGGTTGTCCTGCTTTTGTTAAAAAATTGGTTCTCAAAGTTTCATGACGCAGCACTATTTCATTGAAGCTTTTTTGTAGTGCTTCTACATTCAATTTTCCCTTTAATCGTACAGCCGCCGAAATATTATAAAATGGGCTGTTTTTTTCTAATTGAGTTAAAAACCATAGTCGTTGTTGGGCAAATGATATTGGTAGTTGTTGACAACGGGAAATCCGCTTAATATTCGTTGCTGTAACTGCTGAATCTAAGGTAATTGCTTTTTCAATTTTTTGTGCTAATCCTGCTATCGTTGGTGTTTCAAATAAATCACGTAAAGGTAGCTCTACCTGAAATACTTGCTGGATTTGGGAAATTACGCGAGTTGCAATTAAAGAATGTCCTCCTAATGCAAAGAAGTTACTATTAATACCTATTTTTTCAATTCCAAGTATTTTCGCCCAAATACCTGTCAATAAACTCTCCACTGGTGTAGAAGCAGTTACTATATCCGCTGACGAAATCTGTGTTAAATCCGGTACAACTAGCGCTTTGCGGTCAACTTTACCATTCGGTGTCAACGGTAAAGCTTCCAAGGTGACAAAACAGAAAGGCACCATGTATTTTGGTAATTTTGATTCTACAAAACTTTGCAGTTCATCAATTACTAATATTTGCTGTTCCCGAACGACTACATAAGCAATTATTAATCCAGAATTTGCAGAATCGCCGATTATGACTACAGTTTCTCGTACTGCTTTATATTGCCCGATTACAGCCTCAATTTCTCCCAGTTCAATCCGGTATCCACGTAGTTTAACTTGGTTGTCAATTCTACCGATATACTCAATATTTCCACTAGGTAAATAGCGAGCTAAATCTCCGGTTTTATAAAGGCGATTGGCGAAGCCTACACCTAAAGGTGTATCGCCCTCTTTGTTACTGAAGGGATTGGGAATAAATTTTTCTGCTGTCAAATCAAAACGATGCAAATAACCTTTTGCAAGTCCCCTGCCACCGATGCACAATTCCCCAGTTACACCTACGGGTACCAACTGGTTATGTTTGTCGAGGATATAAAGCTGGGTGTTGGCAATTGGTTTGCCAATCGGTACGATATTATCGCCCATTTCTACTTGACTAGCAGCCGACCAAATAGTAGTTTCAGTAGGACCGTACATATTCCACAAACAACGGCATCGCTTCAGCAGTTGATTTGCTAAATTTCTGGGTAAAGCTTCCCCACCGCAAAGGATTTTTAATTGACTATCTCCATCCCAACCAGCCCCCAAAAGCAACTGCCATGTTGCCGGTGTCGCTTGCATGACTGTAGCTTTTGTATCCATCAGTGTCGCCGATAACCGGATGCCATCGGCAACAATTTCTCGACTGGCTATTACCACGCGAGCGCCTACTATAATTGGCAAAAATAATTCTAATGCAGCAATATCAAAGGAATAAGTAGTAACTGCTAGCAATACATCAGAAGATGTTAATCCCGGAGCTTGCTGCATCGAGTACAAAAAGTTGCTCAAAGCACCGTGGCTAATTTGCACTCCCTTCGGTTTACCCGTAGAGCCTGAAGTATAAATTATATAAGCAAGGTCATCGCTAGTAGCTAGTGAGGATAAATTTTCCTGACTTTGTTGGGCTATCAGATGCCAATCGCTATCCAAACAAACCACTTGAGCTTGATGTTGCGGTATTGTTTCTAACAGCGTGGATTGAGTTAGCAATACTGGTGCTTGAGTTTCTTCTAAGATAAAACCTATTCGCTCTTGAGGATAAATTGGATCTAAAGGTACATAGGCACCACCCGCTTTGAGAATAGCCAACAATCCAATCAGCATATCCAAGGAGCGCTCGACGTAAATCCCCACCAACACCTGTGATTTTACTTGCATTGAGCGCAAATAATGGGCTAATTGATTTGCCCTATTGTTGAGTTCCCGATAAGTTAACTGTTGATTTTCAAATACAGCTGCTATAGCATCGGGTGTTTTTTCCACCTGGGCTGCAAATAGTTGGTGAATACATTTATCTTCAGGGTAATTAGTAGCTGTATTATTCCAATCGACTAATAGAGTTTGACGCTCGGCTTCTGTTAATAACGGTAGCTCCGACAAACGCTTGTCTGGTTGAGCAACAATACCCTCAAGCAAATTAATCCAATGACCTACCATTCTTTCAATAGTGGTAGCATCAAACAAATCTGTATTGTACTCCCACCATCCCCTCAGTTGCGGCTGTGAATCCACCACGTATAAGCTTAAATCAAACTTGGCTGTTTCACTATGGTTTTGCAACCATTTTAAAGTTAAATCGGGTAGTACTAAATCTGTTTTAGTATCTGATTGCAAAGCAAAAGTAACTTGGAATAAAGGAGTATGACTGAGATTGCGCTCCGGATGCAACTCTGCTACCAATTGCTCAAAAGGTATTTCAGCATGAGCATAAGCCCCTACACATACTTGACGAACTCTATGGAGTAATTCTAAAAAACTGGGATTACCAGACAAGTCGGTACGAAGCGCCAGGGTATTAACAAAAAAACCAATTAACCCTTGAATTTCATCGCGATCGCGATTTGCAATTGGAGAGCCAATACAAATATCTTCTTGACTTGTATAGCGGTACAAAAGTACTTGAAACGCCGCTAACAAAGTCATAAACAAAGTAACTCCTTGCTGCTTGCTCAAACACCTCAACCGCTCGCTCAATTGTGGTGATAGCTCAAACTCTATGGTTGCTCCTTTAAAACTTTGTACTGGGGGGCGTTGATAATCCGTTGGTAGAGATAAACTGCTTGGAGCGTCTGCAAGTTGTTGCTGCCAATATGATTGAGTTTTTTCTCGTTCCCCCTGCAACCATTGCTGTTGCCAAATCGAATAGTCTGGGTATTGAATCGGTAATGGTGATAGTGGAGAGGATTTTCCTGTTGAAAAAGCCTTATATATCGCTGCTAATTCTTGATTTAGTACTTGTATCGACCACCCGTCGCAGATAATGTGGTGGATAACTAATAAAAGTAAATATTCTTGTTCCCCTGTTTGTAATAACATCACCCGCAGCAAAGGAGCGGATGTTAAATCAAAAGGCTCTTGAACAATTTCAGCAGTTAATCGCTTAGTTTCAATATCTTGCAGTCCTGTTGATAAGCCCCTCAAATCCACTACTGGCAAACCTATAGTTAAACTAGGACAAATTACTTGAACTTGCTGCTCGTTTAAAGTTTGAAAACAGGTACGTAGAGATTGGTGACGTTTGACAATTTCATTTAAACTTTTCTCTAAAGCTGCAACATTTAGAATACCTTTAAGATGCATACAAGCAAATTCATTGTAAACAAAACTTTCGGGTTCTAATTGTTGGAGAAACCACAATCGCTGCTGGGGTGCAGACAAAGGAATCATATTTTGCTGACTGCGACGAGGAATAACTACTTGTTGAACATTAGATTGATGCTCCCCCCGCAACCGCTTTTCTAAAATTGCTCGTTTAGCTGCCGAAAGATTAGAACGTCGTTTAATAACTTTATCTGTATCTGTTTGATTATCCATAATAGTTTTTGAATACTTGTTAAATTTCTCAACTTATTTATATAAATTATTTCTTACTTTTTGCTTCTTACTCATTACTATTTACAACCAACATTTCGGCTTCATCTTCAGTTAATTCCTCCAACTCTCCTATCAACACATCTTCAATAAATAAAGCTAATTCAGCAATAGTCGGCGCTGTAAAAATATGACTTAATGATATTTCCACTTGAAAATCTTGACGCAGTTGAGAAACTAATTGAGTCGCAATTAAAGAATGTCCGCCCAAATCAAAAAAGTTATCTTCAACCCCAATTTTCTCAATCCCTAATAATTGCTGCCATAGATTAGCAATTTTTTGTTCCACTGCATTACTTGGTTCTACAAAGTCGCTACTTAAAACAGGTCTTGAATGCTTACCAGATGATAAATTATCAATGCTTGTTTTTTCTGTATTGATAAATTTTGTTAAATCATTTACCCGCTCAATTGCGGTTGTCAGATTTTGTGTTGATACAACTACTTGGGGTTGATTAATAGATAAAATCCGATTCAATGCGTCAGTACCTTCTGTAAAGTTGATACCATATTTTTCTCGCATCTGTTTAAACTCAGCTTGCAACCCAGGTATTCCTGACATCAATAAATCTGCCCAATTATTTCCTTGCCACCAATCCCAATTAATAGAGATAGTTTTATTTTGTTTTTGATAGTAATTATAATGAGCAAAAGCATCCAGAAAAGCATTCACCGCACAATAATCTACTTGTCCCATACCACCTGTAATTGCAGTATTAGAAGAAAACAAGACAAAGAAATCTAAATTTATATTCTGCAAAACCGCATTTAAAACCAAGGTACCTTTTAGTTTTGGTTGAAAAACTTTTGCTACCGATTCAGGTGTTTTGAGTTGAATAATACCCGCACCTGGGACTCCTGCTGCATGAATCACTCCGTGAATAGTACCAAAGCGATTTTGTATTTGATTCATTGCATTCTGCATTTGTTCGAGGTTGGCAACATCTGCTTTCAAAACTAAAACTTCTGCACCCAATTCCTTCAAATGCTGAACTTTTTCGATTTTTCTCTTGAGTAAATCATCATTATTTTTATTTGATATTAATTCTTCCCATTCCGAATGTGGAGGTAATCCCGAACGTCCGATTAATACCAGCTTTGCTTGTACTGTATTTGCTAAATATTCTGCAAATACCAGTCCGATTTCTCCCAATCCACCCGTTATTACGTAAACTCCTTGTTTTCTTAACTTGTTTGTAGATAAAGTTTGGCTTTCGATTGGTAAAGCTTCAAAACACCGTACCCATCGTTGATTTCCGCGATATGCAATTACTTTATCGGAGTTTATACTCACCAATTCTAGCAAAAGATTGTCTATCAATTGCTGCCGTTGCTCAGAATCAACTTGAAACAAATCTATATCGATACTGCGGCAATAAATATTAGAATATTCTTGAGGAATAACTTTACATAAACCTAGAATTGTTGCTTTTTCTGGACATAAATATTTTTCATCAAACACCTGCTGCATATTGTTAGAAACAACATCAATATTTAAAGATTTAGTTATATTTTGTTCTGCAAGTGCTTGTACTAAAAAAAGTATACTGTAAAAACTGATATCTTGAAAATTATCAAAATCATCAATTTGCGAAACTTCTGCCTTCTGTCTTTTTTCAAATGGCGTAATATTCCAAAAATGAATTATTTTATGAGGTATTTTCCCCGAATCAACAATAGTTTTGAATAAACTATCATAATCATCTCTACTGCAAGGACTAATCCTATATTCTTTATCTGAAATTTGACTAAATTCTTCTCCAATTTTGACAGTGATAATATTTTCATAATCGCTTTCAAGCTGTTCTAAAATTTGATTACCAATACCACAATCATCAATAAATACTAACCAACAATAATTTGATTCCATCAATTTTTCTGATGCAACAGGTCTTACCGCAACAGAACGTTTCCAAGAAGGAATATTAAACCAGTCGGTGACATCAAGCTTTTCATTTGACGATACTTGATATTGATTAAAAGAATTGGCTTTTTCTTGTGGCTCTATCCAGTAACGTTGGCGCTCAAAAGGATATGTTGGTAAAGGAAGACGATGACGACGCTCGCGTTCGTAAAAGCTAGACCAATTTATACAAACACCTTTTAACCAAAGCTGTCCTAAAGTATTTAATATAAAAGCTATATCCGAATACTGCTCTTTAGGATGGCGCAAACAAGTTAATGCAATTTGTCCCCTTTGTTGTCCAGAATGTTGTTTAACTAAAGTCGATAATGTACGTCCGGGTCCTACTTCCAATAAAATACGATTAGGCTCTGCTAATAATGTAGATATACCAGCCGAAAACTGCACTGTTTGGCGTAAATGCTGCGCCCAATAATTTACATCTGTAGCTTGCTCTGCTGTAATCCAGGTTCCTGTAACGTTAGAAATAAAAGGAATTTGGGGAGCCTTAAATTGAATTATGTTTGCCATCTTGATAAATGGCTTTAAGGCTGGTTCCATCATCTGGGAATGAAAAGCATGAGATGTATGCAAACGGCGACATTCTATACCTTTAGCAGCTAATCGTTTGTGTAAGCTATCGATAGCATTATCAGTTCCGGAAACTACACACAATGAAGGTGCATTACTGCTAGCTAATGAAAATTCTTCATTTAATAAAGGTTTGACTTCAGCTTCTGGTAGCTGAATCGACAGCATAATACCCGGTGCCATTTGCTGCATTAATTTGCCCCGATTCGCAACTAGCATTAGAGCATCTTCGAGGGAGATGACACCAGCTATGCAAGCAGCTACATACTCGCCAATACTATGTCCTATCATAGCTTGAGGAGTTATACCCCAAGACATCCACAATTGAGCTAAAGCATACTCAATCACAAATAATGCTGGTTGTGCAATATCTGTTTGCTTGAGTTTTTCTGCTGCTGCTTCCCGTTGCGATTCTTGAGGATAGATGAGCCGTCGCAAATCGAATCCTAAATGCTTAATTAAGATTGCACAGCAATTATCTACTATCTCGCGAAATCTTGTTTCAGTTTTATAAATCTCCCCAGCCATATTTATATACTGGGAACCTTGCCCAGGAAACATAAAAGTAATGGGATGTTGCTTAGCTTCACAAAAGTGCGTCAAAACTTTTTTGGGTTCTAGATTCTCTAATCCATTAATTGCATCTGTAATATTCTCACAAACCAAAATTCGACGGTAATCAAATTCAGCCCTTCCCGTTTGTAATGTATAAGCGATATCAGCTAGCTTTGATTCGGGATTTGCTCTTAAATGTTCAACTAGATTTTTTGTTGTAATATCCAATGCAGACTCTGTTTTCGCAGAAAGTAATAATAGTTGGCTCGAACGAGAATTACTAGACTCTTCAAGGGTTGGAGCTTCTTCTAAAATTACGTGAGCGTTTGTCCCACCTATCCCCAAAGAACTCACACCCGCACGACGAGGAGTAGTTTCCCATTCCCTTAACTTGGTATTGACGTAAAAAGGACTGTTTGCAAAATCAATTTCTGGATTCGGCTGCTCAAAATTTAAACTCGGAGGTATTTGCTCGTGTTTCAAAGCCAAAGCAGTTTTTATTAAACCCGCAACTCCCGCTGCTGCATCTAAATGACCTATATTTGTTTTTACCGAACCAATAGCACAAAATTGCTTTTGATCACTACTTTCGCCAAAAACGCCGGTTAAAGCAGAAATTTCAATTGGATCTCCTAAAACAGTTCCCGTTCCATGAGCTTCTATATAACTAATGGTTTCCGGTTCCACATCTGCTAAAGCTAGCGCTTCTGCAATTACTTGCGATTGTCCGTTAACGCTGGGTGCGGTGTAACCAACTTTACCAGAACCATCATTATTAATTGCACTACCTTTAATAACTGCATAGATATGATCGCCATCGGCGATCGCCTCAGCTAAACGCTTTAAAACTACTACTCCGACACCATTACCAATAATCGTTCCTCTGGCTTGAGCATCAAAAGCGCGACAGTGACCGTCTGGCGATAAAATACCACCTTCCTGGTATAAATACCCTGTTTTTTGCAGAATATTAATTGATACTCCTCCTGCCAAAGCCATATCGCATTGATAATTCAATAGACTTTGACAAGCAAGCGTTGTTGCAACTAAGGAAGTAGAGCAAGCGGTTTGTAATGTCAAACTCGGACCAGTCAGATTTAATTTATAGGAAACGCGAGTCGCAAGAAAATCGTTGTCGTTACCAATACCTGTTTGAAAAATACTTGCTAATCCAGCTTTATCTTGATTTACCCTAGATGAATAACTATTTGAACTAGCTCCAGCATAAACTCCAATAGGAATTTCGCAACGTTGAGAATCATAACCAGCATTTTCTAATGCTTCCCATGCAGATTCTAAAAATAAACGATGTTGGGGATTAGTCAATTCTGCTTCTTTGGGATTAAAACCAAAAAACGCAGCATCAAATAAATCTATGTTGTCCAATAAAGCGATTCTTTTGACATATTTAGGATGATTAAGCAATTCTGAATCGACTCCAGAAGCAGTTAATTCTGCATCTGTAAAATTAGATATTGATTCTACTCCAGAGCATAAATTTTCCCAAAACTTTTTAATATCATTAGCACCGGGGAAACGTCCTGACATCCCAATGATTGCGATTGCTGGAATTGAATTATCTAATTCTGGAGAATTCATGATTACTACCTAAATATTTCGCGTCAATCTTTTTTTATCTAATTCTTGATATCTTTTTATATTCCAATTAACTTTTATAACGATTCATAGCTTTTTTATAGTTAATAGCCGTTTTTTGCTTTTCTGCCCTACTACGAATTCCTTGAAAAGAAGCTTTTTGATTTTGCTCTCGATTTAAATAGTTAGCTAAAGCACTGATATTAGGATATTTAAACAAATCAGTAGCTGATATACTTTGATTTAAAACTTTTTGCAATTTACTTTGAACTTGGAGTATCAATAAAGAATGACCACCCAAATCAAAGAAATTGTCTTCCATTCCTACTTTCTCTAATTGCAGAACTTCTTGCCAAATATTGGCTATTTTTTTCTCAACCTCATTACTGGGCGCAACGTAATTAACGTTAAAATCATGACTGAAATCTGTTGCTTTTGGTAAAGCTTTACGGTCTAATTTACCATTTACATTTATAGGTAAATTATTCAACATTACAAAACTAGCAGGAAGCATATATTCCGGTAAATGTTCCTTTAGATATTTTCTCAAACTGTGGACTAACTTGATATCTTCTTTTTCCGGAACAATATAAGCAACTAAGCGCTGACTCCCAATTGTTTCTTCCCTACTAACAACCACACTTTCTTTGACATCCAAATGCTGATTTAATAATACTTCAATTTCACTTAATTCAATGCGGAAACCTCGAATTTTGACTTGATTATCAATGCGTCCTAAAAATTCCAAATTACCATCAGCAAGATAGCGAACTAAATCCCCTGTCTTATAGATACGCGCTTTGGGTTCTGTACTATATGGATTAGCAATAAACCTCTGTGCTGTTAATTCTGGCTGATTAAGATACCCTCGTGCGATTCCCACACCTCCAATACATAATTCACCAGCAACTCCTACAGGTACAAGCTGTAAATCTTCCGGTGAAAGCACATAAGTCTGTACTTGGGAAATGGCTTTACCGATAAGTACTTCATCCGTCGTCGCTATTGATGATAAGTCACAGGTTGTTGCCACAATTGTAGTTTCTGTAGGCCCATAAGTATTAACCAAACGCACTTGTTTACCTACTTTCTGCTGCCAAATGTCCAGGTAATTTCTGTTGGCTTTTTCACCTCCAATAATCACCAGTCGCACCGAATCGGGAATTGTCAAATTTTCTGTTGCAAATTGGGCACTAACTTGATGCCAAAATGCAGTAGGTAAATCCAGAATAGTTACTTGCCATTTATCGCATCGCTCTAAAAAGTGAGATATGGAACTTAACATATCATCTGTCCGCAGTATCAGAGCAGCACCACTAACCAGACAAGAAAATATTTCTTCTGCTGCGGTATCAAAGCTAATAGAGGCAAATTGCAAAACGCGATCGCTTGACTTTATTTCAAATTCTATACAAGCATTATTGATATAATTACTCAATGAGCGATGCTCTATCGTCACTCCTTTAGGTCTTCCTGTCGAACCTGACGTATAAATTACATAGGCAAGGTTTTCGGATTTTGTATCACTAATCGGATTCTCGTCACTATACTCAGCAATAATTTGCCAGTCTCTATCTAAACAAACGATTTGAGATTGATTTTCCGGGAGTGCATCCAATAATACTGATGTAGTCAATAAAACTGGCGCTTGGGCATCCTCTAACATCAAAGCTAAGCGCTCTTTCGGATAGTTCGGATCTAAAGGTACGTATGCTCCTCCAGCTTTGAGAATTGCCAAAAGTGCAACTATCATCTCCAAAGAGCGCTCCACACAAATTCCCACCAAAACTTCTGGTTCAACTCCCAGAGATTTGAGGTAATGCGCTAGTTGATTAGAGCGCTCGTTTAGCTGTTTGTAAGTTAAATACTGCTCGTCGCTAACAACTGCAACTGCATCTGGTGTCTTAATTACCCTTGCTTCAAATTGTTGATGAATACATTGTTCAACCTGAGATGGAGCATTAAATATTTGCGACTTGTTTGTACTATATTCTAATAATTCTTCACAATCTGCCTGACTCAAAAGTGGTAATTGAGATAGTTTTAACTGTGGATTTTCAGCAACACCTGAAAGTAAATTCTCAAAGTGTCCCAACATCTTAGTAATGGTGAGATTATCAAACAAGTCAGTATTGTACTCAAATGCAGCCATTACTGCTGTTTGTCTCAACTCTATAGAAGCACTTAAATCAAACTGGGCTGTTTTGGGTTCAATTTTGACTAAATCCAATGTCAAACCAGGTATATCTGGTAGCTGTGAGTAGTCTTGCACGCTAAACATCACTTGAAACAAAGGTGTGCGACTAGTATCTCGTTCTGGTTGCAGTACTTCTACCAATTGCTCGAAAGGTAAATCTTGATATGTATAAGCTTGTAGAGCAACTTTTTTAACTCGTTCGAGCAATTGAGTAAAAGTCGGATTTCCGCTCATATCTGTACGCAAAACCAAGGTATTGACAAAAAAGCCAATTAACCCTTTTACTTCATCGCGGTTACGATTCGCAATTGGCGAACCAACAGCAATATCATCTTGTCCGGTATAGCGATAGAGAAAAGCCCCAAATGCAGCCAACAACAACATAAATAAAGTTGCATTCTCTTGACAAGCAATCTCCTTTAGTCTGTTTATTACTTCTCCAGATAATTCGATAGATTGTTGAGAACCGTTAGATGTTTGTACTAATGGTCTTGGTTTGTCAGTAGGTAGTTGTAATGCGGCTGGTATATCCTCAAGTTGTTGCTTCCAATAAGAAAGTTGAGTTTCGAGGGTTTCTCCTTGTAACCATTGTCTTTGCCATTGTGCAAAGTCTTTATACTGAATAGAAATTTCTGGTAAAGGTGAAGCAGTTCCGGCTAAGAATGCTTTATAAAGTGTTCCTATTTCCTTTAATAAGACTTCGGTAGACCAAGCATCAGAAATGATGTGATGCATTGACAACAAAAGAATATGCTTTTGTGGTGCTAAGCGCAAAACTTTAGCGCGCAATAATGGCCCCTGGGTAAGGTCGAAAGGTTGTTGACTTTGCTCGGTCAACAATTGCACAATTGCGGAATCGCCCTGTAAATCTATATTTTTTTGATAATCGATTACTGGTAAAGATAATTTTAAACAAGAAGCAATAACTTGTAGCGGCTGTCCGTTAACTGTAGTAAAAGTTGTTCGGAGAGCTTCATGTCGTCGGATAATTTCATTTATACTTTGCTCCAATACAACAACATCAAGCTCACCCTTAAGATTCACAGCCAAAGAAATATTGTAAGCCCGATTTCCTGGTTCTAATTTATTGAGAAACCACAATCGTTGTTGAGCAAAAGATAAGGGATAAAATTCTGCTGACTCGATTTTCTCCAGAGAATTGGAGGTGATGAAAGTTTCTGTTGTTATCTGAGTAATTATCTTAGTTGCCAAAGAACGGATACTCATCCCTTCAAAGAAATCAGCGATAGATACCGATACTTCTAAATCAATCTCAATCCGGTTTCTCAATTCAAATACTTTCAGAGAATCAAGTCCGAGGGTAGTTAATGGTTGTTCGGGATTGATATTATCTGGTGCAATACCCAAAATTGTTGCTGATTGTTCTATCAAATATGTTTGTAAAATTTCTTGGCATTGTTTTGCTGGTTTACCTACAAGTTGATAACGCTGCAATCGAGTAATATTTCCCACAACATCACTAATTTTAAGGGTATTGCTACCAATTGCAGACAAGGTACCCTTTTCAAATTGAGCGCGAGTTGCACGTCTTTGAATCTTACCGCTAGAAGTTTTGGGGATACTACCCGGCTTGATTAAGACAACAGCATAAACTTGTACTTCATGTTCTTCACTAACAGCTTGACGAATTGCATTCGCTACTTCTTCTAAATTGGGTTTAGCGCGAAATTCCAATTCTTGAACAACTACCAGCTTTTCTTCATCATTAACTGAAACCGTAAAAGCCGCACTCGCACCGGAACGCAAACAACTATGACTGCGCTCCGAAGTTAACTCTATATCTTGCGGATACAGATTGCGACCGCGAATAATAATTAAATCTTTAGCTCTACCTGTAACAAAGAGTTCCCCATCCTGTAAAAAACCTAAATCCCCCGTCCGCAAAAATGATCCTTCCCCCGTATCTGATAAATATGCACCGAATATCTCCCTTGTATCTCGATCCCGATTCCAATACCCTTGCCCGACACTCGCTCCCGATACCCAAATCTCACCTATTTCGTCAGATTTACAACTCTTGAGTGTTTCTGGATGAGCAATTACAACCTTTTGCTCTGGTATAACTCGACCGCAACTAACAAAACTATATCGATCCCCGTTCTCTACAGAAGATTCTACAATCAGATTTGATGCCAATGCAGATTTCTGCACTGCCTTCACAGTAGGTGATGTAGCCTTATCTACACCGGAAACCATCAGGGTAGTTTCAGCCATTCCGTAACAAGGGTAAAAAGCCTCTCTACGGAAACCACACTCTGCAAAAGCCTCCGCAAATCGCTCTAAAGTCTTATCTCGAACGGGTTCGGCTCCATTAAATGCTACATCCCAACTACTCAAATCCAGAGTTGCTTTTTGTTCCGGAGTAATTTTTTGCACGCATAAGTCATAGGCAAAATTCGGACCTCCACTGGTTGTTCCTTTATACTTCGAGATAGTCTGCAACCAATTTAATGGACGTTTAAGAAACGATGTTGGAGGCATAATTATACAAGGAAAACCACCATATAAAGGCTGCAATATACCGCCAATTAAACCCATATCATGGTACATTGGCAGCCACGTCACAAACTTACTTTCTGCTGAATGCTCCATGAATTGGTAAGTTGTTTGAGCATTGTGCAGTAAGTTTCCATGACTAATCATTACACCCTTTGGTGTTCCCGTTGAACCAGAAGTATATTGCAAAAAAGCTAAGGTATCTTTATCAATACAAGGTTCTTCCCAACTATCTTCTATTCCCGGTACAAGATTATCCGTAGCCAACCACTGCAAAGACTTGATGTCAGTCTTTTCTATCATTAAAGACTGTACTGTAGACAATTTTTCTGTTGTCGTCAGAGCTATGGTTGCTTGTGCATCATTAGAAATCGCTTTAATTCTTGGTGTATTGCGCTTGTTTCGTGGAGGATATGCAGTTACAGCCACAACTCCTGCATACAAGCAACCGAAAAAAGCAATCAAAAAATCTAGCCCCGCAGGATAAAGCAATAAAGCACGCTCTCCAGTCAAACCACGTCCCTGCAATTGAACTGCAATGCGACGCGCAAACCTATCTAACTCTTGATATGTCAAGGTTGCTTGTTCGGTTTCACCATCTAATAAAAAGGTGAAAGCATTTCGATTTGGCTGCTTAATACTTCTCAGACGTACTAGTTCAACAACTGTAGAGCAGTTGCGAGCGTCTTCTGCGAAGCTAGAAGAATGTTGACTCATTTTTTCGGATAGATACACCATTTATATCAAACTTGTTTCCTCTTACTTCGGTTAGAGAAAAATAAGTAGTAAATAACTAAAGCAAAAATTTATGCCTTTAACCCGTAAAAATACGCCTAAATACATATATTTCTACTACGTAAGCTAAGGTGTGGAGCATCCCCATTACGTACCTCCCATTACAAATGCTTGTTATTGACTATTTTTATCAATCTCTAAGTCTCAAGTACGACAGTCAGTCAAACCAAAATTTATTCGTCAAGTCGAGAAATATATATCCTCTCCAAATCAAAGCCTTAACGATTAACTGGTAATCGAACCCGACACTTGTAAATACCTAATACCAATAGTACGGGAAACGTACTTAAACTTGCTAATTTAAGATTGTTGAAACTAATTTTCTTTAGCCTTAATTACTTTAACGAGAATTATTTGCTTTAGCAATAGCTATATTATTAGCATTAATTATTAAATCATGCCAAAATACTTGCCTTTACTTATGTCAATTTTTGTCTAAAATGTAGCATATTTGGGCAATTTATCCGGTTCGCGTCCCATTTGTCAGATTTCGCATCTCCATAAATCGAATTTAACGGTAATAAAAACGAAGATTATCGCCAAGGAAAAACCCGACTTCGATAATTGTTAATAAAAATTATTATTTATAACTATTACTAATCTCAGTAAAAATATTAGCAATTACCTTACAATTAGGAGATTTGAATAGCAAGAAATAGGCTCATTCCTACTTACCAAACATATCTGTAATCCTCGACACTAATATGACAGCAAAATTAATGATATTATTTCTCATTAGCTTCTAAGTTTGAATCTTAAATCCAAAATTGACATGACCCTTTTTCTCAAAGAATCAACAGATTGTTATCGGTTAGTGCCTATAAAATCATTAGATAATCAAAGCCATTTTCACCCAAAAACCTACGAATTTCAACTGCATGACCCCAAGGGAATCAGTTATGGTAAGAGACTTTGGTTCCATTTACGTCCGGGTATCTCTCTTTTAATAGAAGACTATAAATTGCAAGAAAATTTAGTTGTTGAAACTTCCCCAAGTCAGGCTTGTACTTGTTTAGAATTAGGATTTAGTCTTTTTGGTCACGCTTGTGGTACAAATATTTACTCAGGACAAAATTTTATATCCCTGGACTTAGAAACGGATGCAAATCAAGTTAACACGAAAGAATGGCTTGCACAAGAAAGAATTTTAAAACTAGATATTCATATAGAATATTCGCTGTTTGAAAATTTGGTATTGTCTCCTAACGATAAACTACTCGACAATTTCCAAAATATTATTGACAAAACAAATATTGATGTAAATTACTTTCAAATTGGTAGGACAACACCGCAAATGCAAAGTATCTTGCAGCAAATTTTAAATTGTCCTTATCAAGGTTTAACAAGACAGCTTTATTTTGAAGCCAAGGTATTGGAATTAATAGCGCTACGTTTGGAAGATTTGCAAGACACTAAACCTTTCAACTCAACTACCAATCTTAAGCCGGAACAAATCGACAGTATTTATCAAGCCAGAGATATTGTCATTAGTAGCTTCAGTAATCCACCATCATTATTGACATTAGCACGACAAGTAAGTCTTAATGATTGCACTCTCAAAAAAGGCTTTCAGCAAGTATTTGGTACAACTGTATTTGGTTATCTACATGATTATCGCATGGAACGAGCCAAAGAATTACTTTTAGAAGCAAATGCAGTCAGTCAAGTTGCGCGAACTGTTGGCTACGCTAGCCGTAGCGCTTTTGTAAGGGCTTTTAGCAAAAAATTTGGTTCTAATCCTAGCGTATATTCCCGAAAAAATTCCGTTTAGGGAACGATTAAATTCCGTCTAGGGAACATACTGGACTTCAGTTTTTCCCTAACTTACCGTAATATTACTGACAATAGTTACTAATAAGACTGTGTGCAGTCGAAAAAATTATCTGAGCATCAATCATAGGGTGGGTTACAGGCAAGTATTATTATTTGATGTGGGGAGATAAATGAAGTTAGACAAATTGTTTCAAAGCCTACTGCTGACAAGTGGGGTTGTTTTATTAATCGGTACTCCAGCGAAAAGTGAAGAATATCAAGTTGGTCGAATTAGTAAATCTAAAGTAAGTAAAAAGGTTTCAGTTACAGATAATAAATCTTTGGGTTCTCGGATACCCCGAAATTTTCAATTGCAAAGAGCAAGTTCGGAAAAAAAGATAAAGTTGGATGAAGCAGGTCAAAATATTCTCCAACTCAGCGAAATCGAGCTTCCTGCAACTAAAGCTCAAATGTTGGTACAAGGTTCAACACCTACTCAAGAAGGAAGTATTGTACCAATCACGGGAGTTAAGACCAATTCAACAGATAAAGGTTTAGAAATAATCTTGCAGACACCTCAAGCAAGACAGTTACAGGTAGTAAATCGTAGTAGTGGTAATGATTTTATTGCCGATATCCCTAACGCTCAATTGCAGCAAGCGACCGGAGATACGTTTAAATTTACTCAAGAAAAACCAACTGAGGGAATTACTGATATTACAGTAACTAATTTGGATGCAAATACCGTGCGAATCGTCGTTAAGGGTGAGACAGGATTACCAAAAGTTGAATTATTCGATAGTGGAGAAGGTTTGATTTTTGGGTTAGCACCTGCTGCTTCTACAGCACAAACCCCTGCTCAGACACAAGAGTCCCCAACACAAGAGGAGCCTACTACAACCCAAACTCCATCAACTAAACCACAACAACCAACAGCAGATAATAACCAACCCATTGAATTAGTAGTAACAGCGACACGTATTGAGGAAGATGTGCGGAGAGTACCGCGTTCGGTAACGGTAATTAATCGCGAGGAGATTGAGAAACAAGCAGAATTAAGCACTAACTTAGCCGATATTTTGGCGAAAACTGTTCCCGGTTTTGGTTCCCCTACTAATCGTAGTAACACTTTTGGACAGACTTTACGCGGTCGCGATATTTCTGTTTTGATTGACGGTGTTCCTCAAAATGGAAATTTGCAATCAATTCCAGCCGCACTTACAACTATCGACCCCAGCGCAATCGAACGGATTGAGGTAGTACGCGGACCAAATGCAATATATGGTAGTCAAGCTACTGGTGGTGTTGTCAATATTATTACTAAAAGACCGAGCGAGCAAAGACTAGTTTCCACGACAAATATTGGTTTAGATGCTTTTTTGACTAACTCCGAAGATAATTTTGGTTACAATCTTTCCCATCAAATTGCCGGTACTGAGGGTAAAGTTGACTACACTGTAGGTTTTTCTTTGAATACCACAGCAGGTTTTTATGATGCTGAAGGTGACAGGATTGCCAATTTTTCGGGTGATGATGACACCAGGAAAATAAATGCTTTGGCTAAATTCGGGTTTGAACTATCTCCAGAGCAGCGCTTGCAATTTACATTCAATCACTTTGACCAGCAGCAAGATAGCGATTTTATTTCCGACCCAGCTATTGATGATATCCCCGGAATTCAAAAATCTCGTGCTTTGAGAATACCGTCCGGGACAACCGTGATTGGTGCTGATGATGGTAACTTCATCAAAAATACTTTACTCAGCTTAAATTACAACAACGACAATATTTTAGGTAGCAGTTTGCAAGCTCAAGCTTACTATCGCGATTATCGTTTTGGTGGGGGAATTCCCGACGATAATCGTGGTTTTAGGTTGGATGAAATTGCTCAGTCAGAGGGAGACACCGAACAGTTTGGTGGAAGATTGCAGGTTGACACACCTTTTAATTCCCAGAAAACGGTGAGTTTGCTTTGGGGTGTTGACTATCAAAAAGAACGCAGTTCTCAAATATTTAATATTTTTGACCCTGTAGAATTTGATGCTTCCGATGGTCGAATCTTTCGCAAAATAGAAGAGCGTGTTTTTGTCCCAGAGTATGACTATGGGGAATTAGGTGTATTTGGTCAGTTACAGTGGGACGTTACTGATAAACTGCGTTTGAGCGGTGGTATTCGTTATGTAAATATAGACGTAAATCTGGATGACTATACTAGCGCAGAACCACCCCGACGCGATATCGAGGGGGGCGATCGCAATTTTGATTCTACAGTATTTAATGGAGGCATTGTCTACGGGTTGAGTCCCGAAGTCAACGTTTTTGCTAACTTTGCTCAAGGATTTTCGGTTCCCGATTTAGGTCGTGTTTTCCGCAGACCTCCAGCAGGAGCTGTGAATATTTTAGACTCTCTACAACTTACAGAACCACAGAAAGTAGATAATTATGAAATTGGAATTCGGGGTCAATGGAATAATTTACAAGCTTCTATAGCTGGTTTTTATAACTATTCTGGCTTAGGTTCGGACTTCAGAGTCACAGATGAAGATTTTTTAGAAACCGTCCGCGCTCCCCAACGTATCTACGGGATAGAAGCTACGGTTGATGTACAACCTGCCCGAAATTGGAATTTGGGAGGTACATTGACTTGGACCGAAGGTGAAAATGATGAGGACGATGATGGTGAATATTTAGCGCTCAATAGCATTACCGTTCCTCCCTTGAAGTTAACAGCTTATGTAGAAAATCAAACTCTCAAAGGTTGGCGAAATCGATTGCAATTTTTATATTCAGGTAATCGCGATCGCGCTTTTGAAGATGGTGTAGAAGATGCTGGAATTGATAGCTTTTTTACAGTAGATTATTTAAGCAGTATCAAATTAGGAAAAGGGGAACTACAAATAGGCGTTCAAAACCTATTTAATAACCAATATTTCCCAGTTTATTCCCAATACTTTGCACCTTTCTTTGATAGTGCCAACTACGCAGCTAAAGGTAGAACTCTCAGCGTTGGATATAAAATTTCTTGGTAAATTAAAGAGCAAAAAAATGCATCTATTTATTCACCAATAATGCGTAAATTTATCATAATTTGGTTTGGTCAGTTAGTATCAAATATTGGTAGTTACATGACCTATTTTGCTATCAAAATTTGGGCATGGCAACTTACAAATCAAGTGACTACAATTGCTTTAATCAGTTTTTTTGAACTCATTCCCAGTATTGTAATTACTTTGGTATCGGGATTAATTGTAGACCGTATAAATCGGAAATTTTTGATGATAATTGCTGATTTTGTAGCGGCAATATCTACTATAGTCATCGGCTATTTATACTTAACTGACCAATTACAAATTTGGCATATTTACGCCACTGGTGCAGTAAATGGAGCATTTAGCGAAGTGCAAGCGCTGGCTTATTCTTCCTCAATTTCCATGCTAGTACCCAAACAACATTACCAAAGGGCTACTAGCATGAATTCTGCAATTCATTACGGTTCAGTAATCATCGCTCCAGCACTGGCTGGTTTCCTTTATTATTTAATAGATTTAGGTGGTATTTTATTGATTGATTTTATTACTTTTACAATTGCCATTGCGACTATTTTAAAAGTACGTATTCCTCAACCCAAAATAACGACTCAATCTGAGGAAAGTATTGGGTTTTTGCAGGAAATTATTTTTGGTTTTCGCTATCTAATTAAAAATCCCAGCCTTTTAGCTGTGATTATTTTTGGTTCATTATTTTGGTTTGCCCATGACATCGGTGCAACCTTATATTCGCCGATGATTTTGGCACGTACCAATAATGACACCAGGATATTAGGTAGTATTTCCTCTGCAGCTGGATTGGGAGGAGTAACGGGAACTGTACTTCTGAGTATTTGGGGAGGCTCCAAACGGCGGATTCATGGCTTTCTTTTGGGAATGATTGGTGCTGGAGTCAGTAAAACAATATTTGGTTTGGGACAAGCATTAATAATTTGGCTACCTGCTCAATTCTGTTCTTCTCTTAATTTTCCCATGTTGAGAAGTTCTTCTACAGCTATATTACTGAATAAAGTTAAACCGGATGTGCAAGGACGAGTTTTTGCTAGCGAGTCTACTATCCAACAAATTGTTTCAGCAATTGCTGTGTTTATTTCTGCTTTACTAGCTGATAATGTTTTTGAACCTGCTATGATGCCAGGAGGTAATCTTGTTTACTTATTCGGTAATATATTTGGGACCGGGAAAGGTGCGGGAATGGCAATTTTGTATGCGATTTCTTCTATTAGTTTATTGTTAATTGGTTTGAGCGGATATTCTGTTCCACGATTGCGAAATGTGGAAACTATTGTGCCGGATTATGATAATGAAGATTGATATAAATAATGCTTAAGTCTATCATTTATGAAGAACTTTTTCTGTGCAGAAGAATCTTGTGAACTAAAAGAAGACCCCATTGGCTGTGCTTTAAATCGCCGATATTATGTCTTATTAGAATTTCCTCCACCTTGGACATCTGACCCCTTGGACTCAAAAGCTCTTTCCGATAAATTCAAAGCTCTAAAAGCAGCTATTAATGAAGAAGTAGAATTATATTTGAGGCTAGTATTTATTTACAATGCCAAATATTATGAGAAGGGATACAATCGCTTAATTATATATTATCAGCAAGAAGAAAATTTTTCAGTTTATCTTAAGAAAGAATTTGTTTTATCAGATATTAATGATGCAGTACCGATAATTAAAAAATTCATCAAAGGTGAAATCTTAGAATCTGATAATAATCATATCCAAACCAGAGATTTTCTCATATGTACCCACGGAAGTCACGATAAATGTTGTGCTAAATATGGTAATCCTTTTTTTCGCCAAGCTTTAGCTACAGTAGAAAATTTATCGTTATCTCATGTTCGAGTTTGGCAAAGCAGTCATTTTGGCGGACATCGTTTTGCACCAACTATGATAGACCTTCCAGAAGCAAGATATTATGGTAGACTTGACCAAAAATCTTTTGCTTCTATTTTGACTAGAACTGGTAATATTGAATGTTTTGAAAATATCTATCGCGGTTGGGGGATTTTACCTTGGCAGGTTCAATTTTTAGAAAGACAGTTGATGTTAATGCATGGCTGGAAATGGTTTAATTATCAAATACAAGGTCGGGTAATTGAACACAATGAAGATGAAACTTTTAATCAAGTCGAAATCTCTTTTAAAGCATCAGATAGCATAACAAATATTTATCAATGTAATGTGATTGAAGACGAAACAAAAAATATATTATCAAAAGGTGAATGCTGTAATACTGAATTAACTCAAACCCCACAATTTAAAATTACCAATTTATTGAAAATTTAATTTTATTAGTAGTAGCTATATTATGTTTTTTAACACAAAGGGACGCGGAGTAACGCAAAGACTTTTTACTACCATTTTTAATCATCATCAAATCAAGTTACTTTTATTTAGTATCGTTACAGCTTTCATAATTATTGGTTGTGGAATAAACACTTCTGAAAATATTAGTCCAAATCCTGATAATTTAACTTCCCAAACGCGAGTTGTAAAACACGCAATGGGTGAAACCAAAGTACCTTTAAATCCCAAACGTGTAGTTGTCATTGGTGGTTTAGATAATGCTTTAGCGTTAGGAATTAAACCAATTGCAGCCACTACTTTACTATACGACCAATATCCTGATTATCTAAATTCAAAGACTCAAGGAGTTAAAAAAATTGGTGTTAATAATACTGCAAATCTAGAAAAAATTTTATATCAAAAACCAGATTTAATTTTAGGACTTAATTGGGATGCTGATATATATCAACAATTATCTCAAATTGCTCCTACAGTTTTGGCTGATGGAGATAAAAGTTGGAAAGAATGGCTGACTAAATTTGCTGAAGCATCAGGAAAAACCGAAACAGCAAAAAAGTTACTAAAAGATTATGACCAAAGAATAAATACTCTACGTCAACAATTGGGCAATCGCCTAACTCAAACTCAAGTATCTCTGGTGAATTTTTGGAATAACTATACTCGTATCTATATGAATGATTCCTTTGCTGGTTCAATTATTAAAGAAATAGGTTTACCTCGTCCTACATATCAAGATAAAGACAAAATTCATGAAAATGTTTCCTTAGAATTGATTCCGCAATTAGAGGGTGATGTAATCTTCTTGATTATAGGAGGACATAATCCCTCAAGATTAAAACAATTTACCAATCACCCATTGTGGTCGAAATTAGAAGCTGTACGGGAAGATAAGGTTCATGAAGTTTCTGGCGATACTTGGATTAGCTCCTGGGGAATAGTTGGAGCTAATAGCGTTTTAGATGACTTATTTAAATACTTGATAGATAAATAAACAATTACTGTTTAGCATACGACCCTGCTTGTTAAGTAAATATTAAAGCTAAAAACTTGCAATTAGCTAGTAAGGTTAGTTTATATATCTGCCAAAATTATGTTTCGCTATGAAAACTCAACAAACCCAAAATCGGGCTGCTGAAACATTGGTATCTCTTCAAGCACCGATTCTTTCAGTACGAGGTTTATGTCGAAAAATCGATAAATACTGGATTTGGCGTAATTTGAATTTTGAATTATTTGCTGGTGAAAAGGTTGCTGTTTTGGGTGCTTCTGGTTCGGGTAAAAGTTTGCTTTTACGAGCTTTAGCAGGACTTGACCGAGTACAAGCGGGAAAGATTATCTTTCAAGGAAAAAATATTAATACTTGGCATTTACCTAAATATCGTTCTCAAATTACTTACCTCCACCAGCGTCCGGCTTTGTGGGAAGGAACTGTAGAATCAAACCTAAAGCAAATTTATCACCTCAAAGTCAACCGTCATCTAGTTTATAACCGTGCTGCAATTCTAGATTATTTACAGCTTTTACACAAAAACGACGACTTTTTAAAGCGTCCGGTAAGCGCAATTTCTGGAGGTGAAGCTCAAATTGTTGCTTTTTTACGAGCATTGCAACTCGCACCAAAAATACTGTTACTCGATGAACCTACAGCCTCATTAGATGCTCAAACTGCCCATAGTTTAGAAGCTTTGGTATCAACTTGGCAAGCCCAAAACCCGCAACGAGCCTATCTTTGGACTAGTCACGACCCAACCCAGTTACAGCGAATTACTAACCGTCAGATTAGTTTACAGGAAAAAGATTGATGGATAACTATATTTCTATTAGCTACGGTCAACTAGCTTTAGCAACTTTATTTATTATTATCAATGTTTGTATTTCCCTTGCGCTACGGTTGGGATTGACGCAAAGTCTGGTAGTAGCATCGTTGCGAATGGTAGTACAACTATTGCTGGTAGGTTATGCGTTGCAGTGGGTGTTTACTCTGCGTAACCCATTGTTAATACTACTTGTAGCTGTTACTATGACCACTATTGCCGCTAGTTCGAGTGTCAACCGTACCCGCAGGCGATTTTCTAGTATTTATTGGAACAACTTTGTCTGTCTGTTGAGCGCTTCATTTTTGGTGACGGGATTAACGGTAAACGGAATTATTCACGTTGAACCTTGGTACGATCCGCAATATTTAATTCCTTTACTGGGTATGGTTTTGGGTAATGCGCTCACGGGTACATCTCTAGCGCTAGATAAATTTATGGAAGATTTGAGCAGCAAGCGCGAGCAAATCGAAGCATTATTGACGTTGGGTGCGACTCGTTGGGAAGCAGCACACGATACATTAAAAGAAGCGCTGCGAACGGGGATGATTCCCACGATTAATTCCATGATGGTGATGGGGTTAGTTAGTCTACCGGGAATGATGACTGGTCAAATATTAGCTGGTGCAAGTCCTACTGATGCCGTGCGCTACCAGATTCTAATTATTTTTACTCAAGCTTCAGGAACTGCCTTAGCAACGATAGGGGTGTTAACTTTAGCGTTTTTTGCAACGTTTAACCGACAGCATCAGTTGAGTGGGGATTTGATGCGGAGTTCGTGATTATAAGTAGTTGATTAGTGGAAATAGGGAACAAGGATTTAAACTAAGAAGCCTCACCGATGGCAAAGCTGCAATGTAAGTAGTTCGTAAGACAAAGGATATAGATTAAAGTCACAATGACAATTTTTAACAATATTCCGCGCAATGTTTGGATTTTAGGTTTTGTCAGCCTCTTAGAGGGTGTTTATAAATAAAAAATAAAGGCGATCGCAATTGTTTCCTAAGACACGTATTGACTCGAAAAGCTTATCCCACAGATATTTCAGATGTCGAATGGGATTTAATAAAACCCATGATTCCAGTGTCCGGTTAAACCGCTCCCCCTTTCCTATTTCCGACTGCCTACTGCCTTCCAACAATTCTGGTTACGAAAGTAGAAAGACCGAAGCTGGCGATACTAGAAAAACTTCTAAAAACAGCTACTCCCTTCCCGCTATAAGAAAACCTATTAAGCTGATTGACCCGGTTGCACCAAAGCTCCATCAAAAGCTGGTAATCTCAATCTGACTTCGTATGCTTTGGGATCTATCAAAATTATTGGTACCGAATCAACTGCATTTTGATAATCCCCAGAGACTTGTACCCTTTGAGGTGTCCAGTAATCACCTTCACGGATATTCATGTGAGCGACAATTCCATTAAAAGGTGCTTGAATTACTGTATCTTCTAAGTTGACGTTGGAACGGTTTTGTCCAGCACGTGCTGAAGCGATAGTTGCTTTTGTTGATTCCATCTGAGATTTAGCAGATGCAAGTTGTCCGTTAGCAGATTTTACTTGACTTTGAGCAGCAGTTATTTGAGCTTGAGATGCTTTGACTTTTGCTGAAGCGTCTTTGGCTTTGTTTCTGTAAACATCAACATCTGATATAGAAATCGCTCCTTGAGAAAATAGTTTCTCTCGTCGTGTTAATTCCGCTAAAGCTAATCTGTAAGCATCTTGAGCAGCTTCTAAATCAGCTTCGGCTCTAATTACATCTGCTTTGGCTTGCTCTACTGATGCATTAGCCTGGGATACGCTAGCTTGTGCTGCAACTCTTTGGGTTTCGGCTTCAGCTGTTTTGGCTTGTGCTTGGACTAATTCTGCTCTGAGTTTGCGATCGTCAACTTTTGCTAGTAATTCACCTGCTTTAACAAAATCCCCTTCTCGCAAATTCCGACCTTTGACTTTTTTGATGTAAGTAATCGTTCCGGAAATTTCAAAAGTTAAGTGTTTTCCTCGTACTGCTGAAACATAACCGTCGCCAAATACAAATTTTTGTAGAGGCTTAATTTTAACTTCTGTGGCTCTGACGTTTAAGCGTGCAGGTTCGGCAGCTTGAGTTGGCGCTTCCTGCGGACTATTCCGTAATTGCCGAAATAATACACTAACTAATGCAAAAATACCAACTCCCAAAATTAGATACATCCACATTGGTCTTTTCTGTTTGGGAGAAGTATTTGCCTCAGCGTCACCGTTAACTAATTCAGTTTCGTATTCTTGTTTTTCAATATCCAGATTGGTATCTTCTTTGCTTTGCTGCGGTGGAGAAGGTTTATCGTTAGTGTCCTGATTCATTGTTCACTCCCCATCAGATTAAGTATTTTGTCTATTCATAAAATAATATGCTCAATTTGAAAAAAAAATTTATCAAACAACTATGCTCTAGAAAATGTTTTAGAAACAAAGATTTTTCTACGCCATTCATGTGGATATACCCCTATAGAATTAGGTTTGGAATTAATGCTTATGGCATGAGCCGCAGGTACACAATAGACATCTCCGGGATATGAATAAAATCTGGTAAAATGATATTCAATCTGGAGCATCCCAATTTTGTAAAAATAAAAGGGTACTAGAAAGTATTAACGTTCAGCAGGAGGAGCCTCTGACGGAAGTCCTGTGGTATTCTCTAGCTGAGACCTCACGCTGCTACCTGCTTTCCGTTTGGTAACTAGGGTTAAAATAGCTGGAGCTGGTTGTGGTCGCTTTTGGGTGGTGTTTTTTATTATTGGAAATACGACTGAAATAATAGAAACTTTCTTTGGTTTTTTCAAGGCTCGGCGTGCAATACGGACAGGAGGAGGAGCAATAAGACTAAGGAGTTTTGGTCGATTTTTCATTGTGTCTTCTTCATAGAATAACTTAGCAATTTTGTTAGTTGAGACACTAACAGGACGTGTGGGCTTTTCACCTTTCAAAGACTCCAATTCTTGACCTTCTTCGATTGGAGTGCTTTACTTTTGATGAGCTTGTAGCAATTGATGCAGATTTTAGCGGTTATCTCGATTGGTTAGAAACAGAAGTTAAACGAAAAGGTATTGATAAAAATTACGTAGCTTTGGCTTGTACCAAGGAAGAATTAGACTCAGTTAGCAAACGTCCGATTGGAGTTAGTCGTTATACAGGAGAAGATGGTTGGATTGAAGGCTATATTGACCGTTGGTTGGATGACCCACCAGCTAAGGAACATATTTCAATTTTAGGTGAGTTTGGTATGGGTAAAACTTGGTTTGCTTTGCATTATGCTTGGGTAGCATTGCAACGATACAAAGACGCACAGAACAGGGGTGTGCAACTTCCTCGCTTACCTTTAGTGATTCCTTTACGAGATTATGCCAAAGCGGTAAGTGTTGAGTCGCTATTTTCCGAATTTTTCTTTCGTCAATATGAAATTCCCATACCCGGATATTCAGCTTTTGAACAACTCAACCGTATGGGAAAACTGTTGCTGATATTCGATGGTTTTGACGAGATGGCTGCTCGGATAAACCGTCAGGAAATGATTAATAATTTTTGGGAATTAGCGAAGGTTGTTGTTCCTGGTGCCAAGGTGATTTTAACTTGTCGCACCGAACATTTTCCCGAAGCCCAGGAAGAAAGGGCTTTATTAAATGCGGAATTACAGGCTTCGATTGCTAATTTAACGGGAGAAACACCGCAGTTTGAAGTGTTGGAACTGGAGAAGTTTGACGATAATCAAATCCGTCAGGTGCTTTCGTTACAAACAGAACCTGCAACAGTTGAGCTTGTCATGGGTAATTCCCAATTGCTGGATTTAGCCCGTCGTCCAGTTTTAACCGAATTAATTTTGGAAGCATTACCAGATATTGCAGCGGGTAAACCTGTAGATATGTCGAGGGTTTATTTGTATGCTGTGCAGCGGAAAATGGAACGGGATATCAAAGCCGAACGGACTTTTACTTCCTTAGCAGATAAGATGTATTTCCTGTGTGAATTAGCTTGGGAAATGCTTTCAACCGAGCAGATGAGTTTGAATTATCGCTTATTTCCCGATAGAATTCGCCGGTTATTTGGTTCCGTAGTGCAGAAAGAAAAAGATTTAGACCACTGGCCGGCCCGACATGATAGGGCAGACAATGCTGATTCGTAATGCCGACGGTGATTATACTCCAGCCCATCGTTCGCTGTTGGAATTTTTTGTCGCGTATAAATTTGCGGCGGAATTGGGAGTTTTAGCGGATGATTTTACTGAGTTGGTGAAAGCACAATCTTGTTTGGATGGGAATGCTGTACCTGTTGAATATAGTTGGTCTGGTTATTTTGAGCGTCAGTTGGATGAGAATGGGTGTAGTTTGGCTATAGCTCCGCTAAGTAGATTTACTAGCGAAACTTTGGAGAAATTGAAGGATACTTTTGGGCGATCGCCATTAACAAAAGCAGTCGTAGATTTGATGTTAAGGATGGTGGGTGATAATGAGTCACTGATTAAAGTGATTGAGGAAACGCGAGGAAAAAGTGAAGCCGAGGTTAGTTATGTTGGGGGAAATGCGGCTACTTTGGCTGTGAAGCTTGATAAAGCCGGTTTGGAAGGGAAGGATTTATCATCTGCTGTGGTGAAGGGAGCGGATTTTAGTGATGCGAGTTTGAGTAGGGTTGACTTTGCGGGAGCGAATTTGAGTGAGAGTGTTTTCGCGAAAAATTTAGGTGATATTGGTCAAATTGCATTAAGCCCAGATGATAAATTATTAGCTATAGGTGATTCCAGTTGCATGGTTCGCTTGTGGGAAACTGCAAGTGGAAGGGAAGTTTTAATTTGTAAAGGACATACTCGTTGGGTAATATCAGTGGTATTTAGTCCAGATGGTAATACTGTTGCCTCTTGTGGTGCTGACGAAACTATAAGGGTTTGGAATACTAAAACTGGAAAATGTCTCAAAATATTTCAAGCTCATAGTAATTGGATAAACTCTCTTTCTTTCAGCCCCGATGGTAAAACTCTTGCTAGTGCTAGCGGCGATGAAACAGTGAAACTATGGAATATAAATACTGGAGAATGCCTCAAAACTTTTCAAGGTCATACCCAATGGTTGTATACCGTAGATTTTAGTCCGAATGGTGAGCTACTTATTAGTGGAAGTGGAGACAAAACTGTAAAGCTATGGGATATAGCCACTGGAAAATGTCTTTATACTTTCAATGGGCATAGTGATGGGGCAGTATCAGTGGCATTCAGTCCAGATGGGGAAATAATTGCTAGTAGTGGTTTAGACAAAACTATAAAATTATGGAGTATTAGTACCAAAAAATGTTTTTGTATTTTGCAAGGGCATACGAATGGGATAAACTCCATTTCTTTCAGTCCTAAAGGTGATATTTTAGCTAGTGGTAGTAATGACCAAACAGTTAAGTTATGGGATATTACGACTGGAGAATGCCTTGATACTTTTGAAGAATATAGCAATACAGTAAATTCAGTCGTATTCAGTGCTGATGGAAAAAAGCTAGTTAGTGGTGGTAGAAATCAAACTATAAAGTTATGGGATATTGCGAATAAAGAGTGTCTTCAGGCTTTGCAAAGGCATAGTATTTTGGTATATGCGACGGCATTTAGTCACGATAAAAAGTTACTTGTTAGTGGCAGTGATGACCAAACTGTAAAGCTATGGAATGTTATGACTGGGGAATGTTTGTATATTTTTGAGGGACATACTAATTTGGTCGGATCGGTGGCATTTAGCCCTGACAGCAAATTGATTGCCAGTGGTAGTTCTGACAAAACAGTTAAGTTATGGGATATCACGACTGGAGAATGCCTTCATACTTTTGAGGGACATACTAATTCAATTAATTCAATAGCCTTCAGTACAGACTGTAAGATGCTTGCCACTGCAAGCAACGACAGAAATGTAAAATTGTGGAATATTTCCACTGGAGAATGCCTTCATACTTTACAAAAAAAATTCTCTGTACAATCATTAGCCTTTAGTTCAGATAACAAAACCCTTGCAACTTGCGGCAATGATGCAATATTAAGGTTATGGGATGTTGCTACCAGAAAATGTATTCATTCTTTGAAGAACCATACTCATTTCATACTGTCAGTTGCTTTCAGTTCTTCAGATAAAATTCTTGCTACTAGTAGTGATGACAAAACGTTGAAAATATGGAGTAATATCACTAAAAAATGTCTTTATTCTTTAGAAGGTCATACCAGAGGAGTCAGAGCAATCGCTTTGAGTTCAGATGATAAGATGCTCGTTAGTGGTAGTGACGACCGAACCATAAGATTATGGAACACAATTACTGGAGAATGTATTCACACTTTGTATGGTCATACAAATGCAATATATTCAGTCATATTTCATTCAGATGGTAAAAATATTATAAGTTGCGGTCAGGATATGACAATCAAATACTGGGACATCAAAACTGGCAAATGTCTAAAAACATTAAAACGCGATCGCCCTTATGAAAACATGAATATCACTGGTGTTACAGGCTTAACAGAAGTTGAAAAAAGTACGCTAAAAGCATTAGGTGCTGTGGAAGAGAATTGAAACTGAATTTATTAGTAGTTTTTATGTACTATATTGTGATATTATTCAGTTAATCTATTCAATTTCCATGCCAAGCATTGAGACAGCAGGAGGTTTTATGTCGAACCATAGTGGCAGTTATATGCTCGGCGGATATTATTCAAATGTTGAATGACGAAGAAGTGTTAAATACTATCGGACTGCAAAAGTCTCAGCAAGTGATTACCCAAATGGTTAAAATTGCATCTAGAGAATATGATTGCAACTCTGGAGAAATTCTAGAAGGTCATACGGATTATCTTAACCTTTGCTACTGTTGTCTTTCTATTACAACCAATCTCGACAATGGTTTATGCAATTCCTGTCGAAGTTAGCGATTAAAATAATTGCAAATTCATCCTCAACCCCACACCCGACGCAAATTCAAAACGAAAGCTGGTAATACTTTACCACCAGATAACGAATCGGGATTTTCTAATACTTCCACAGCAGAATCTGGTCGATAAATTTCCACACGTTGCGGTAGTGGATCTAGCAACCAGCCCAACTTTGCACCATTATCAATATACTCTTTCGTCTTTGCTTGTAACGATTCAAGCTTATCTGAGCTAGACCGTAATTCAACTACGTTCTGCGGGACAAATATTAGCAAAGGTTCCTTTTTGTTCTGCATTTAATGCATCCCATCGTTCTTGAGAAACCCATGAAGCATCGGGGGAGCGAGTAGCACCATTTGGTAAAATAAAGCCAGTGGAAGAATTGAAAGCTTTACCCAAATTCTCATTTTCTTCATACCAGCGATATAGTTGTCCGCTAATGCTGAGATTGCGTTGTCCTGTTTCCCAGCCAGTAGGTGGATTCACAATCAATTCTCCCCGTGCGTTTCTTTCCAGTTTTAAATCTCGGTTTGCGACTGCTAGGATTGCAAACTGTTCTTGAGTTACGTACAATCCAATCGACAATGGCAAGTTAAGCGGTAGAATTTGGTTTTCTGGAGTTGTGGGTGTCTGTACCATCTTGGACTCTTGTAGAAAGCGGAATTTTAGGAAAGATATTTACCCTATTAATTAACATATTCTATCGCCCCAGAAGCCCATTAAAATACTCAACCTATTTTGATTATTAGTATATTTGTATTGTAAGATTAACAAGGTGAAGCCTTTATCATTCATCTATGCTGGAATTAACTAAAATCCAAACGATAGCCGAATTGTATTCTCCTCAAGAACTATTTGCTGCGTTAGTTTGGCAGCGTCAATTCAATAACTTTGACGGGGAACAAGTTATTACTGACTTATTAGAACATAATAATTTATGGGAAAGCTTTGTATTTACCAAACCGATTTTTGCCCCAGACGAAAATGGTTTGAGTTTTGGTGGTGTGATTGATACTCTTGCTGCAATGGCTAATTATCGTCCAATGCCAGAAACTAGTATGATTCATTTCGTTGCCTATCCCGCAGATACCTTATATATTCTGAGTGAAAATCAAGACTCCAAAGTATCCCAACTTGTAGATTTCGGTAAAAAGTGGAAAGCAGATTGCGTAGAAGTAACTGATGGAACAGATACACAATACACTTATCGACTCAAGCGTATGCTGAGATATAGATTTGAAGAAGCGTTATGGGGAAATGAGAATAAGGAACAGCGGGATGCGGTTGTTGTTTCTTATTGGTGGGATTAATGTAAGTAGAGCTAAAATTCATACCCCATATCTATCCATTAATACCAATCAGCAATAGCTTCGGCAGTTTCTTCATCAACTTCAATCGGATGAATATCCTCAAGACGTGCAGAAAATATATCATCAACTTCCCCTTACCGATAACGTACTTCAACAAACATAGAGCGTATACATTCATCTTCCGGTGACATTTCTACTACTTCAATTTCCTTTCCTTGAGGACGCTGACGGTTTACCCACTTAGCCTTAAAAGGAAATTGTAACTTGTCTTGCAAGTAATAGTACCATCCCATTGCTCTTTCATCTTCGTTGTAAGCATCGACAACTACTTCCATATCGATGCGCTCTTCTCGATTTTTACTTGGTGCTGTACCGGACATAAAATCTATCTCCAATGGTTAATTTTATTACAGTGTTAAAGTATTAAAATATCTTTCATTATTTTCCTATCTCGGAATACATCTAACCTTTAAAATTAAATTAAAACAGTTTCAACAAATCACGATTCTGTAATTTTAGGCATAAATATTAGTGAAGAAGATGGTGGTGGTTGGATTATTCTGGTGAAGGTTATTTCTCTGGGATGGTATCGCTAAGGGATAAAATATTGCAAGGTGATTATCGGTGTTTATATCTTGCTTGGCTAAAAGCTGCAACAATTTATTTTGGCTTTGAGGAAGAAGATTTACTCGAACCCCCCGTAACTCCCAACTTGGATAATTTATCAGCTTCGCTTTCGTCTTTTATTGATTTTTTTGAAATTGACGAAGACTTGATTTCAGTCGCAGCTTCAGCGAGTGATTTTCAAGAAAGTTAGAAGATTTGATACCACAATTGAGCGAACAAGAAAGCAATGATTTTTTAATTCGACTCTTAAAAGGCGAAACTCATCTTGGAATACAATTAACTCATAGGCTGCGGGAATTATCTGGTAAAAAATCAATAAATATTGATAGTAATACAAACAGACGTAATTTATGTCAATTGTTAGGATTGGCAGAAGAAGAAACAAATCAACGACTTAAAAAAGAGAGAGAATTAGAACGTCAAGCCAGGATACAAAAATTAGAAGTATTAGCAAAGAAAAAAGATAAAGTTTGGCAGCAAGTATTTGAAGCAATTGCACTTAAACAAGCCAAACCATTAGACCAAGCTGTTGCTAATTTGATTGATTTACGGGACTTGGCACAGTACCAAGGAAAGTTAGAAGAGTTTTAAGCTAGCATTAATCAAATACAGAAAGATTACAGTAAACGTCCTGGGTTAATATCGCGGTTAAAGAAAGCAGGACTTTTGAAGAAGTAGAATTATTGATAATAAATTATTTTATTTTGATATTTATGGATACTGTCCTTGATTAATCAATACTTGTCGTTGAAGTACGCGATTAGGAGCATTAAACTGAAGTAGTCTTGCAGTTGCTTGACCAATTTGAGTTTTACCTTCAATATTCGCATTTTTAATATAAAAATGTTCATCCCATATCTGACGACGTGGATTAAACAAGGGAACAATTTCTTTAGTCGTTTGATCTAATGTAGCGAAGTCAGAGCCTTTATGGCGATTACAGGATAAACATGAAAGTGCCAAATTATCTAGACTGCTTTCACCGCCATGCTTGATTGCAATAATATGATCTACCTCATGTGTATAAATAGAAAAATCTTGAAGAAGTAAACAATATACAAGCACGTTTGTTAGCTCTTTCTTGAACAAGTTTACGTAATTTCGTAGAAATATAATCAGAAGTCATGTTTACTCGTTGCGTTTGAAAGCTCTTGCTTTTAATAAAATCATCATATGTTCTAACTGTTCATAAACATCTAATTCAGCTAATTCCATTGAATTAAGTGTAGCAGAGCGGTTCCTTTCCAATAATTCTTCTAATCTCGACTGAGCTTGAGGTGAAACTTTAAAAGCAATTATTTCTTCTGGTGTTGGGCGCTTAATTAAAAAGTCAAGAACTTCTTGATAAACTAAGGGGATGTCTGTAGGCTCAGTTTGATCTGTCTTACTTATGCTTGTCGGTAAATTTGCAACATCTAATAATTGCCATAGCAATTCGGGTAAACGATTTTGCAAAGGTTCTAGACGCTGAGCTAGTTCATCGGAAACTTGAATTGTTAATTCTGCCATTGCCTGGGGTTTCGTCCTGTCAGCTTATCTTAATATTGCTAATTATAGCTTTAGCTTTTACATAGAGTGCTATCTAAAGTTAATCCGCCGTCAAAACGGATTACGTTAAATTATTCTTCTGTAATTGACTTTGAATAAGATGATTTTCACAATGTTAGTATTAAAAGTATAAAAACAAGCGATATCTAACAACCAATGGCAACGCAAGAAGTCACGGTTGAACTCCCACAAGCTATTTTTCAGCAATTGGCTCGTATTGCTCAAGCAACTCAGCAGCCTTTGGAAACTTTGGTAGCTCAAAGCATCGTCAGCAACTTACCCCCTACACCCGACAATGCACCATTAGAAATCCAAGAAGAACTTCTACAAATGCAAACCTGGGATGACGAGGAATTATTGGCGATTACCTTCGGTAGAGCTTCGCTTAACGCCAATAGTCAAATTACATCCGAACAGCAAAAACGCCACATAGAATTATTAGAGAAAAATAGCACAAGCGAGGAGCTAAATAAGATTGAACGTTAAGAACTTAGTGAGTTAAGAACTGCTTCTGACCGTTTAATGTTACAAAAAGCTTATGCTTGGTCAGTTCTCCGTTGGCGAGGACACAAAATACCAAATTTAAATGAAATGCCCCTCTAGTTCATGGCTATTTCTGACAAAATTCGTTCTGAAGTTATAATTCGGGCTAATTATAGGTGTGAATATTGTCAAACTAATTCTCGATTAATTGGAATGCCATTAGTTATGGAGCATATTTTTCCTAAAACTGCTGGTGGTGGAGATGAATCTGAAAATTTAGCAGCATCTTGTTATAGATGTAACGAATTTAAAGGCGCAAAAACTCATGCAATTGACTCAAAGACAAGCCAGTTAGTTGCATTATTTAACCCCAGAAAACAATCTTGGCAAGAAAATTTTAATTGGGTGAATGGTGGAACTCACATTGCTGGTATAACACCTACAGGTAGAGCAACTGTAATTGCTTTACGACTTAATAATGATTATTTAACCGAAGCAAGAGCCGCCCTGGATTGAGAGCAATTGGCATCCACCATCATAAATATTTATTTTTATCAATTATTTACTCTTCAAAATTAAAGCATTAATTTTTTCATTATCAATATTTATACCATTACGTTCTAAGTATGGACGTAAATTAATTTGAATAAATAAATCTTTTAATTCTGAGCGCAATTTCTTCAGGAGGATTTCCTGATAGAGCTGTTGCTATTAAACGTTCTGCTGCTTTGAATTCTCCACAATCTACCGAAGCGAGTTGCTGCGCTGCGATGTAAAATTGAACGGCTTGGTTCTGCATCTAATTGATGAGCAATTAATTCTGCGGCTGCTTGCTCGTTTTCAAATGCTTCTCGAATCAGTTGCGAGGCTTGTTCTAAGTTACCTGTTCCGTTTAGCAGTAAAAGCTGCTTCCGCCAAATCCATTGCGGTGCTATGTGTTTCTTGAATTTGTATCATTTCTTTTATACATAAGATAGAGGTGTGCTTTCCATGTTCCGAGCCGAACTAAGCCATTCTCAAATCAGGAAAGCGAGTTTTTAGTAAATTGTTATGGGTTTTCTCTAGCTAAGTATGCTTGTAAATCATTGATATTAGAAAAACTGAAGAACACTTCACCTAAAGCTTCTAATTGTTCTGGTGACAAATTTTCAATCCTTTTCATTAATGAAGCATCAATTTCGCCAAAACGACTATTAATAATAAGCCTTACCCATTTCAATGCTTCTTTTTGTACAATATCTTGATAAATTACAGATTGTCTCATAATATCCTCCGGTAAAAATTGGCGAATTAAATCAGAGGTCAAATCGTAAACCAGCTAAAATCCCTAAACACCCAGTTATGTTTTGCTGTTCTCTTATATCTGAAATTGTAGCTACTGTTTGAGCTACTTGGTTTAGTAATGCTGTGGGTGAATCAGTTTTTGTTAAAGGTGCTAGGGGTAAAAGTCCACGGTTATTGAGAAATAATGCCGAATCCTGCTCCCATAGACGAATTATACGATAACGGTGGATTGTTGTTTCGTCGCGATATTCTTCAGTAAATGCAATTTCGTTGGTAGTTTCCTGCAAAAATATTACTACTTGTGTAACAGGACATTTGTATGTCCGTTTTAACCTGAAGGAATAGTCCCCCATCCTAAAGGGAATCGGAGGTTTTGAAGTAGGTTCGGTCTGAAATTCTATATGTAAAATCCGATTTTTTGTTTGTAGGAAGGTAACGGTTGGGAGCACGAATTGGTTCTAAAAAAAGCTCCGTTTTAAGTACGTTAATATCTTCTGTTTCCATTCCCAGCAACCAACGCACAAAGTCTGTTGGATATTCTTCAGCCAAAAAGTTAAACTAAGCCGGAGAGTCGCCTCTCCGACTCGTCTTCAAAACCGTGCTTGAGACTTTTACCTCACACGGCTCCTCGGTAACGTAGGTGTTTGTCATACATACCGTTTTCTCACATAAATAAAGATATCCAACAAGATATTCCTTATCCATTTGTAAGCAAGCAAACATTCATTATTTGTCGTTTGCAGTTTTTACATCGTGGCAATGTCGATGGAGTAATTGCTTGTTGTAAAGATTATTTAATCCACCTTTGGAAAGTGGAATAATGTGGTCAACTTCCAACAAATTTCCATCATAAAAGTACAGTCCACAATGAGCGCATTTTCCTTTTTGAAGCTTCAATAATTTTGATACATCTTTTGGAGCTTCAGGATGCTGTCCTCTTCTTATACTCCAGTAAATCCAATCACCATCATAGACGCTGCGGTTACTTTGCACTTTGACATGATTAATAATCTTTGTATCTGTGTGTTTTCGTAACTTACGGTCATCGTTTAATGGTTGAAAAACCCAATTATCTCCACCATTAGATTGCCAATATTTCCGGCGTATCCATTTAAATGGTTTGTGGGGATGACGATGTTTCGACCAACTTTTTAGTTGCCTGTAAACAATATGTTCTAATGCACTAAAAATGCTAGTAGAGCAGACAGTAGAGTAATAGTTTGACCATCCCCTAATAATTGGGTTTAGGTGCTTGATTAAGGCTAATTGTTTATCACAATTGTGCCTTTTTATTACCTTTCCTACTCTCTGAATGTGTGCTTTTAGCTTTTCTTTGCTTGGCTTGATAATTGTTTTAAACCCAAGTAATTGACCTTGTGTATTCTTACCTGTATGACATTTTCCTACTGGAAATTGTCGAATGGTAAATCCCAAAAAGTCAAAACCAACATTTTCTGAGTACTTGTTTAAAGTATGAGATATTCTGGTTTTACTTGGTTTCAATTCCAAGCCTAAACAACTTAACCATTCCACAATTATTTGCTGACATTTCTGAATGACATTCAAGTCTTCATGCATAATTAAAAAGTCATCCGCGTATCGAATCAAAATAGCATTTGGGATATAACCTGCATACTTGCCATTCTTGTAAACGTTTTTCCGAGGAAAAGCCTGTTTTATTCGATATTCCATTCCGTGAAGAGCAATATTCGCGAGTAATGGCGCACTTACTCCACCCTGTGGAACTCCTTGTTCAGTTGCGCTATATGATTTTTGCCTTGTTGCATAATTCTTGAAATCAATTACTCCCGCTTTTAACCACGCTCGAATTTGTCGGCTAATGGTGGGGAATGTGTTCAGTTTTGTCAACAATGCAAAATGATTTATTTTGTCGTTAGCGAAGCGTCTCCCTTTGGGAGAAAACAAGAAGCAATATCGGCATCCAAAACATATTTAGGTTTGAACCTAATTGCATTAAATACTGCTTCAATTGCATCATGGGCACTTCTTCCTGCTCTAAACCCATAGGAATTTTCCTCGAATCGGGCTTCCCATTCCGGTTCAAGAGCTAGTTTGACTAGCGCTTGCTTTGCCCTTTCATCGATTGTGGCAATTCCCAAAGGTCGCTTTTCATCCCTTCCGGGTTTTGGTATCCATACCCTTCAGGTTGGTTTGGCTTTACTTGAATCTATCCCACTAATCACGAAACGTGATAATCTATTTCTTAACTGAAAGGGTGTATCACTTTATGGCTGGACGTTTTGAAGGATTAAGTGACTTAGAGTGGAAGTTGTTTGAAGATATATTTCCCCCAGAACCAGAAAAACGTGGTAAGGGAATGCCTCATGCTCCGTATCGTCATGTATTAAATAGCCTTTTATATATTTTAGTTACCGGGTGTCGATGGTGTGATTTACCGCGAGGAGGTATATGGGCATCAAAAAGCGCCTCACATAGATGGTTGAAGCGATGGTACTCAGATGGAACCTTTGAACATCTACAAGCACGTATATTGGCGATCGCCAACGAGAGGGGACTTATAAATTGGGACTACGGAGCCATTGATGGCTCTTTTTCCCCCTGGGAAAGGAGGAGGTGAAGAAGTTGCCTATGGTGGTAAAGGAAAGGGAATTCTAATTCATACATTAACCGAAGGTAATGGTATGCCCTTAGCTAATTCTACAACCCCAGCTAACGGTAGTGAAAGAGAGCAGATAATACCTCTACTAGATAAAGTAAAGCTTAAAACATTGAAGCCTGGTAGACCCCGTAAGAGAGTAAAAGTATTGGCTACTGACAAGGGTTATGACTCAAAAGAAAAACGTGCTGCTTTGCGTAAAAGGGGTATTCGACCTCAAATACCAAAACGGACATGGAAAACCAAGAAAAATAGAGGTAGACCAATTAAAATGTCTGTTCCTCGGTATCAGCAAGAGCGTTGCTTTGCTTGGTTTCAACGTAAATACCGTCGGTTAGTTGTTCGTTGGCAACGTATAAAAGGATGCTTTGACGCATTTATTAATATCGCTACTATCCATATCTGGATTCAAAGAATCTTATTAGTGGGATAGGTTCAAACATAAAGCACGAACTATTACTCGTGCAAAGATTCTTATAATGGCGAATGAAGGACATCTGGATAAAGCGATCGCCTCAAATCTAAGAGTAAATATTTCGACTGTTGAACGAACCCGTGAAAAATTTATGCTTGGGGGATTAGAATATGCAATAAAAGACCGTCCACATCCACGAAGGTCTTGTAAACTTGATGGCAAACCAGAAGCATTTTTGATAGCTACTGCTTGTTCGACTCCTCCAGGAGGACGTAATCGTTGGACAATGAGGCTTTTAGCAGACAAAATGGTAAGTCTTGGTATGGTAGACTCAGTTTCTCACGAAACAGTACGTCAAACCCTAAAAAAAACGAGGTAAAACCTTGGTTAAGGGAACAGTGGTGTATTTCTGAAGTCAACTCGGAATACATCTTAAGAATGGAAGATGTATTGGATTTATATAATGAGCCATTAGACCCCAAGTGCCCAGTAATTTGCTTTGACGAGACTCCATATCAACTGATAGAAGAAGTTAGAACACCGTTACCTTCAGAACCAGACCAACCGGAACGTTATGACTTTGAGTATAAACGGAACGGCAGTGTTAATTTATTTGCGTACTTTCAACCATTAGCAGGCTGGCGACATATCGAAGTTACAGAACGGCGCACGAAGGTCGATTTTGCGAAGCAAATGAAAAATTTAGTTGATATTCATTGTCCAGAAGCTGAAGTAATTCGTTTGGTGGTTGATAATTTAAACATACATAATCCAGCCGCATTATATGAAGTTTTTGAACCTACTGAGGCACGCCGAATAATACAAAAATTGGAGTTTCATTACACACCAAAACATGCTTCTTGGTTAAATCAAGTAGAAATTGAACTATCAGTGTTGTCTCGTCAATGCTTAGAGCGGAGAATTCCAGAAGTACAAATATTAAAATCTGAAATTGATGCTTGGGAGTTACAACGCAATCAAGAACGTGCAACTGTAAACTGGCGCTTTAAAACTACAGACGCTAGACATAAATTTGAACGATTTTATCCAACTATTTAACCCCGCAAAGTTCGCTTGGCGGACTACTAGCATAGAAGCATCAAACGGTGTCTCATTACTATAAGATGATATCCCTATAAAATATTGTAGATAAGGGTTCTCCTTAATTTGTTCTACAGTCTCTCTATCACTTATTCCTAATTTTTCTTTAATTATTAAAGCGCCTAACGCCATCCTAAAAGATTTGGCAGGTGCCCCCATTTCCTCGTCAAAAATTGAAGCATATTCTTCTTCAAATTCTGACCAAGGTATCAATGAAGCCATAATCACCCAACGATTATCTTCAGACAACTTCCCCTCGAAAGGAAGTTCAAAATTTTCTGATGATACGTGAGATTGCTCCTCAAAACGGTACATATATACTAAACACGCACAGCGTGTTACTCACGGTGATGCAAGAGTTCTGAGTCATTTTAGACCTTTTTCCTGCACCTGAATATATTCCTTGGGGTTGATAATGTATGCTGCATCACCTTTTTCTATTTACTCAGCAAGCCCTATATTAGCAGTTTAAATTTAGACGCAAAAAAGTTTGGAGACTCAGTTCGTAGTCACTGGGGTATTGAAAATTCCTTACATTGGATATTAGATGTAGCACTAAATGAAGATGATTGTAGAATTAGAAAAGATAATGCTCCACCTCCATTTTGCTGTCCTTCGTCACATTGCAGTTAATTTGTTAGGTCAAGAAAAAAGTAAAAAGCTTGGAATTAAAAATAAACAATTTTTAGCTGCTATAGATGATAGCTATCTAACTCGGATTTTAAATTTAAGTATTTAAGTTCAACAATAAAAATCACCAATCCTTTATATTTACTAAATATTGATTTCTACTGATATTTGCTATTTGAAGCTATAATATTAGATACTTTTTTATACTTTAGTTACCGATAAAGATTGTATTATCAGATCCAAACCATTTTTTGGCGATCGCACAATCGCGCTGGTGCGGCATAGCCGCACCTAGCTTAATTTTAGATGCGTTTGCCCTGATTGAATACCCTCCGTATATCTCAAGCCCAGCAAGTGTTTGTAGAGAGTGGCTGAACCATGAAATTGCTTTAGCTCGTTGGCTATTTCTTGTGAAGTTTTCATTTTTTCAAAATCCTTTTACGAACTTCACAACTTCATCGGCGTGAGCCGTAAAACGATAACTGCTGATAATAGATACCAGCAGTTGTATCATTCTAATAAATATAAATAAATTAAAAATAGCGGAATCGGTTATGATAACTTTTATTTTAGCTTGCTAAGAATTGATTCTAAACTAATATTGAAATGAGACAGCAGCAAATTAATATCTTGGTATTGCAATTTTATAATTATTATTAATACTTTCGTATTCTTGAGCCTGTAGAACTTCAGATTCACAGAAATCACTTTTATTAATAATGGCACTGTATACCTTCTCCAGATTGCTTGCAATTTGATTCCAACAGTAATGATTATTTGCCCAAATAGAGCCGTTTTGTCCTAATTCTTGTCTTAATTTTGGGTAAGTAAGTAAATGAGAAATAGCTAACTTAAGAGCATTGACATCTTCCTTTGCGACTAACCCCGCATTAGCTGCAATGATTTCTGGAGCAAGCTGTACCCCAGGAGTCACAATTACTGGTAAACCCGCTGCCATTGCTTCTGCTGTGGCTATACTAAAGTTTTCAGAAACAGAGGGTAAAACGAACATATCTGCACCTTGCAGTAATAAATTCTTTTGTTCGTTTTGCACAAAACCTGTAAATGTAACGCGATTATTTAAATTCAAAGATTTTATAAGTTGTTTTAAATAGTCGATATAATCGAGTTCTCCATCCCCAGCTATTAAAAGATGAAAGTCGAGACAGTTGGTATTTATAAGACTGAGTGCTTTGATTAACATATCTGGAGATTTGTTATGACGCAGCCGAGAAAGGAATAGTATTATCAGAGTAGTTGGAGAAATGTTGTATAGAGAATGAAGTCGTAATTTTGCTTGGGGATTGACAGCAATTTGTTCTACACCCAAAGGTAATTTGATAATAGGAGCTTTAATACCATATTTACGTACATCAATGGCTTCAGCTTCCGTTGTACAATGTATAGCTGCTGCATTGTTGAGATTACGACGCTCAACCAGCATCGAATATATTTGTTTTTTTAACTTACTTTGAGTTAAAGCCCAAGATGTTAACTGCCCTTGTGTACGAATCGTATAGGGAATATTGTGCCACTTGGCGATCGCCGCAGCTGTACTCGGAGCATAAGAGAAAAGATAGTGGTTATCGAGAATGTCATAGTTGTTGATATTTTGCCACAGCCATTTAGTCATAGCAGGAGAAAAGATAAACTCTTTCATGGGTGGCGAAAAGTAAGGTAAAAACCAAACAGGAACCCCTTGGTATTCGATTTTTTGGTATAAAGGAACATCAAGTGGTTTTGAACCGTTATGGTTGGTTGTAACTATTTCTGTTTCAATTCCATTGTCTAGTAAAGCTTTAACTAAATTCAAAACTACAGTAGTCGGACCACCCAATGATGGGCTAATTGAGGGAATTACATGGAGTATTTTCATCAAATAGAGTTGGGGTAGATGAGAAAATTAATTATTAAAATCAGCTTGTAAAAATGGCAATTTAACTGCTATATAAGCAACTAACCAACCGGGTAAAGAATGAGCGGAACCAATGTTATAAAATCCGGATTCAAAAAAACAAAGACATAATTCGGCTAAAAGAGCGCTACATAGTGCTAATTTCAATTCAAAATGCTCTTTGTTTATATAATTTGCACTCTGTTGAATTTGATTAATAACAATCGACCATAAAGGAACAAATGTTAATAAGCTACCAATTAAACCAATTTGGTATGTCAAACCAATATAAGCATTATGAGCAGTTCCAACCCACAATCTTTCAAAGAAAATGCTTTGAGCAGATTTATGTAATAATAAAGCTTCTTCACTCCCCCAGCCATGACCAATTAATATCGAAATTGGTGAAGATAAAATCTTTTCAATAAACAAAGGCCAAAGTAAATTAGTGCGATAGCTTGTAATACCCGCACCTTTAGAAGTAGTTAAGTTTTCGTATAATTTTTCAAAGAAAGATGATTGAAAAAAATCTACACTTACTATTAACAAAGCACTAATAGCTATTGTAGCAATGCCATATATCATTAACATTTCTATACCTTTATATCTCGACCAACATATCAGGTAGTAAAGTAATAAGATACTTAAAGCAACTAAGGGAGTTCTTGCACTACTGATAATAATTGCAGTAAATATAATTATTGTTGGAATAAACCTTAATATTCCCCAGTGTTTCTGTCTGGATGAAAACCAGATAGATAAAGGTAAAATAACAATTCCTAGAGCGGCGGTAGCATTTGGATTAAAAAATATACCGCTGGGAGCGCCCATTAAAACAGGAATTATTCTAAGTGCATTGCCAATTAATCCAATAGTATAAATAACAGTAGCACTGTAAACTAAATTTTTAATAATTGCTGTAGCATCGTTAAAAGAATTAAGTACGCTTTGTACTCCCCAAGTTAAGGATAAGTAAGCTAATAGAAAAGAAACTGCTTTGAAAATACCTGTTTGATAAAAGTCTGCTGCATACAGTACACCATTTAAATCGGCATAAGCTGTACTGATAATAATTACTGTAAATACTAAAAACGCGAAGCGGTCAAAATTATTACGTTCCCATTTCCCAGAAATAAATATTTTATTGAAACCGTAAATTAATAAAACGATTAATCCTATCCATCTTCCCCAATAAGCTACCGCTGTTCCAGGAGGAATAACAAAGCTATTAATTGCTAAAGCGAAAGGAAGCCACCCAAATGTAGGCAGCCAGTGTAACCATTTTTTGGTTTGTATTGAATTATTTATTTGTGGTTGATAGGTTTGAGTCACCGGATTTTAGATTTTAGATTTTGGATTGGTATTTATGAGGATTTTGCTTTTAACTACTACTCTCTTCTCACTATCAAGTTATGTTATATTCACATACTTATCTGAATTACTATTTATTGCTATTTGACTCATATATTCAGGAATTTTAACTGAGAAATTATGTAAAATTATCGGTGCTATTTCTAAACAAGAAATCTTTCTTCTGATTTGTTTATAACTAGTGTCTTGAGGGTCGTAAATTAATAAAGAACCTTCTTTCACATGATAAGCATTTGTATTCGTTTCATCTTCAATTGAAATATTTTCTAAACCAAGTTTATCTAAAGGTATTGAATGTCCTTTTAATGATGCATTTGCAATTTTTTTCTGAGCTAAATTAACCTGACCAAAAATTACAGAAAATAAACCGTCTTCTTTTTGAGCAAATTTTATCAGTTTACCTTTGATAGATAATTGACTCAATTGATTCCGAAATTCTTCAACCCATTGCTCTTTGACAACAATCCCGAATTCTGGGAACATGGCAGGAGTTTGATACCAAGCATTATCGGGAATACCCAAAGCAGACATGAATTTTTTGGGATGGGTTAAGTTTAATTGGGTTTTTACCATCCATGCGGTAGTTGCACTCTGTCCCATGCTCGATGCTATCCATAAAGTATATTCGGGATGATTATCGACGAAACGCACTAATTGAGCAAAAAACTGCTCGAATTTACTCATTGCAAAATCAATCTCGCCATTATATCTAGAAACCCACCCACTGTTATAGCCGAAGTTTTGGTAATCTTGAGGAAATAATGCAGCCCAATAACGATGCATTGATGAAGCTACATGGTTAGTAAAAAAGGTAGCGAAATCTGGTTGAGTGGTTTTGAGTTGTTTGAGGAATAAGTCAAAAGTAAGAACAGCTTGATAAGTACGTCTGCGATTTTTTCTGTAGGGTTTTAACTGTTCTGTTAATAACTGTTTTGCTGTGTCGATTAATGTAGGTATTCTTAAACCAAGTTTGGGAAGATGAGCAAAAAGTCTAATGGTGGCTTCTATAGGAATTTTGCTAGAGACGTTACGAGATGAATTTCTCGCCATTAACAGGTTCAAATCCTGAAAAATAGAAAGATTTTCCGGAAAGCATTGGCTGCTAGTAGCAAAACTATCCGGTACGTAAAAGCTATATTTATCTAAATTATTTGGTATAGGGAAACTGTGCAGAGAACCAAAAACCCCTGTTTTAACACCCTTGCTCGATAGTATTTGCCAAATGGGGGGAAACTTACGATTAACAGTAGTTAAATTCTGATTGAAATGGTAAATTCCATGATGAGTCGCTGCAACACCTCGATGTAATGTAGCCCAAGTTATCCAGGGAGACAATACTGAATCGACTGCATGAGTTTCGTATTGGTAGCATTGGGGTAGCTTTTGAGCTAAAACGGAATTTGGATATTTTTGAATATAGTAATCGATTATCCGTAAAGGAACTTCGTTTAATTCAAAAAAAATGATTTTTCTACCCAATATTTTTTGATTCATTGAATTTACTTTTCTACTTCAATGGATATCTACATACAGCTACGATTTCACTACCACGCTCTATATTGTCTTTGGTAATTAAAATGTCATCAAGGGACATATTCTCGAAGGTAGTAGTTTGCAGTATTTTATTAGTAGACTGCCGCAGTTTACTTAATTTCGCTAAGTGTTTCCTAATACCTATAAAATCTTCAATTTTTGTCAACCAGTAGTGTAATTCTGACTGACGACGACGTTGAGCGTATATTTCGACTTCTCCAAAATACTGTTTGAGTAAAGTTTCAAAATCATAACGGCTGAATTCTACTGTATGGTAAGGGTTTTCAGGATTATGGTTAGTTTGGGGTACTTGAGGTGTAGAAACGATATAAACTCCGTCGGTAGTCAGCAAACGCACCATTTCCTTTAAATAAGCCGGAATTTCAGGTAAATGCTCGATAGTCTCAAAAGAACAAATCACATCAAATTCGGACTCTATAAAATTAGTAGATGCAACATCTGCAACTTGAAGTTGTAGATTATGGTTTTTATATTTTCTCTGCCCGTAGTCTATAGCAACGCTGTCAATATCAATACCAGTAACTTGCTTCGCAACTTGACTTAAATAAGCAGCACCATAGCCAACTCCGGTAGCAGCATCAAGTACCTTTTTCCCCTGGCTGAAACTAGTAGCAAATTGATATCGCTTAAGATGGATTGATAATATTCCATCTATTTCGTCTTCTGGAATAATTCTTTCTACTGCGTCATTGATGTCTAAACGGTTGCGAATTGAGTTAATCATGTAAATTAGCGGTTAATTTTAGATGTTTGTGTTAATTGATTCGAGGTTAAATAAGGGTTATAAAATTTGGGAATTGTATTAGCTAGTAGTTGAGGAGATACCGTTGTGTCGTTCCTATAGATATTTTCCCAGATTTTTGCAGGATACCTAGCTAACAGCTTAAAAAAATTGGTTTTAATATCATGTTCCCCACAAGCTTTAATAATCTCTTGATTAGAAATCCATCTACATAGTAAATTCTTATTGCTTGCTCCTCCAGGTCGCATTCTGACTAAAATTTTGGGAAGATAACTGTAAGATATTTGATGAATTTTAATAAATCTCAAAAGTAGCTCATAATCGGCAGCGAGTTGATACTCTGTCTTAAAATAACCATATTTCTCATATACTTCTCGTTTGAGAAAGCAGCTTGTATGAGCGGGTATCCAACCCCAACTTAATAATTCGGGATGAAACTTTGCTGAACTATAGTACCTGATTACCTGGTGGAGATTTTGAGGATTAACAAATACTATATCTCCAAAAATCAAATCAACCTTTTTGCGGATGAACTGTTCCACAACTTCGGAAATTACCCAGTTATGTTCGTAGAAATCATCCGAGTTGAGCAACCCAATAATGTTTCCCGTGGCTAATTTTAACCCTTTATTCATCCCGTCATACATACCTTCGTCAGATTCAGAGATAAATTTGTTTATTTTATTGCCGTAGGATTTAATAATATCGACTGTAGAATCATTAGAGCCACCATCAATCACAATATATTCAATATCTGGATAATCTTGACTCAATACCGAATTAATAGCATGGGCAATAGTAGCCTCGTTGTTACGAACAACTGTAATTATAGATACCTTCACTTTTGCACAAAAATTTAATTGAAGCTAAAACTTGTCTAAGTTAACATAAATATCTGGATTACTGTAGTTTATATTACATAGAAATCTCTTTTTTTGTAACACTTTTTTTGAGAAACTGGTAATTGTAATCAAGGCATTTTTGCTAAAATATTTTTCTTTAAAGAAAGGGAATAGGGAATAGGGAATAGGGAAAAATAATATTTATAATTAAAATCAACTGGTAGAGCTAATTTAGTGAGGGCTTAGTAAGGATTTAAACTATTTAGTTCATATACTTAGCATACTTTGTACGGCTATAAGCAAAAATTTCTTTTTAAATGACTACAAGTGTACGGCGAATTTTTATCGGTGATGTTCACGGTAACTACGACGGTTTAATGCTTTTGTTGAATGCGATATCACCGTTCAACGAGGACAAAGTTTACTTTTTAGGAGATTTGATTAATAGGGGTGCCAAAAGCGCTCAAGTAGTAGAATTTGTCCGTCAAAGTCCGTATGATTGCGTATTGGGCAATCACGAACAGATGTTTTTAGACTACTTTCAAAGCAAAAGAATTACTAAACAAGTTATTGAAAAGGCTGCTTTTACCTATAAAGAAACTATTAGTAGCTATCTTCAATTCGATATATCTTTGCTAAGTGTTCATTTAGAATGGTTTTACAAGTTACCACCATATATAGATTTGGGGGATATTTGGGCGGTTCATGCAGGTGTTAATCCCCAGCTTCCATTAAATAAACAAACCCAAAAAGAATTTTGTTGGATTCGTCAGCCTTTCTACAGCAGCAGCAAACCATATTTTTCCGATAAATTAATTATTGTAGGTCATACACCAACTTTTAAATTTAGTGGTGTTGTTCCAGGGAAGTTGGTGCAGGGAAAAGGTTGGCTGGATATTGATACGGGTGCTTACGATAGCAGAAGCGGTTGGTTGACTGGTTTGGATATGACAAATAGGAAGGTTTATCAAGCTAACGTGTTTAGTAGGAAAACTCGGGTTTTAGCTTTGAAAGATGTTGTAGAGGGAATAGGGAATGGGGAATAAGGAATGGCTATTCCCTTCTTATGTATTCTTACGTTAAATTTTCAAAAAGTGCATTGCTTTTTAAGTGTAAACACTGAACCCTTCAAGCAATCATTTTATTTAGACTAATACCGACTATTTATGACTTTATCTAATTTTCTATTCCCCATTCCCCGTTCCCTATTCCCTCTTTACATTTAATTTTAAAAGTGCTTGCGCATGAGTGAATATTTAGAAAAAATTCCTGCAAAAGAATCGAATGTTGACCCTTGGGAGCTTCGTCAGCTAGCTTCGGTGCTTCGTCGTCGTTTGTTTTTGATTATCCCTATTGCTTTAGTCATAACCGCTGGGGTCGTGTATAGAGGATGGTTGCAAAAACCGATATACAGTGAAAAATTCCAATTGTTTCTCGATCCCACGGCAGACACTAGTATTAATCCCCTCTCCGAACAGAGACGACCATCATTTGTACCGCCGCAGTTTCGAGATTTTAAAACGGAAATAGAGGTGTTGACGAGTTATCAGGTTATCTCTCCTTTATTACCGGAAATTCAAAATCGCTATTCAGACTTGAATTATGACAAGCTTGTTAAAAGGTTAAAGCTGAAGCATTTAGAAGGTACGGCAATTATCGAAGTTGCTTATCAAGATACCGATCCTGAAAAAATTGAATTTATTTTAAATAAGCTTAAACAAGCTTATACTGATTATTCCTTAAATAAATTAAAAAGTAGTACCGTTCAAGCTGAAAAACTTGTCGAGACTCAATTACCAGATTTAAGAAAGCGTGTAGATAAACTCCAAGGAGAGCTACAGATTTTTCGACGTAAATATAATCTGGTAAGTCCCGAGCAGCAAAGTCAAGTTTTGAGCGAACGTTTGGCTAATGCTTTGGAGCAAAAACAAGAAGCTTTAACTTTGCTGGGGGAGACTCGATCTAGCTTCAACAGTTTACAAGATGAATTAGGAGTAAATGTTAAACAAGCAAAGGTTATTTCTACTTTAAGCGAAGCACCACGCTATTTAGCTTTACAAGAACAATTACAGCAAATTGAGACTCAACTTGCTACTGACACAACTAAATATACAACCGGACATCCGGCGATCGCCGATTTATTAGAAAAAAGACAGCGAATATTATCTTTGATTAGACAAGAAGCTGTAGCGGTTTTAGGAATTAACACTCTTAGAGAACTTAATATTAAAGAACTCAATCAACTTCCAGCAATTTCTGCTCAAAAATCCGGTCGCTTGCAGCTTACCCAAAAGTTAATTGAAACAGCAACTCAAATACAAGGATTGCAAACCAGAATTAAATATCTAGAGGAAATAGAAAATCAAGCTCGTAAAGATTTACAGCAGTTTGCAGCAGTTATTCGTCAATATACAGACTTGAATCGAAATTTAGAAATTGCCAACGAAAGTCTAGGTCGATTTCTCTCAGCTAGAGAAAATCTCCAGATAGAGACAGCCAGAAAAGTTTCACCCTGGCAAGTAATTTCTCAAATCGAAGCACCGAAACAACCAATATCACCCAATCTTTCCCGAGATTTAGCTTTGGGTGGAATCGCTGGTGTGTTAGCTGGAGTCGGAGCCGCAATTATTGCAGGAAAGCTGGACAATAAATATCATTCTCCTGAAAAATTACAAAACGATATCGGACAAACCTTTTTGGGGACAATACCCTATCACAAAGAGCTAAAGACAGCCATAACTCAGTTATCCCGCAACGGTACTTTGGCTAATTCTGCTTATTGGGAAGCTTACATATCATTACAAACGAATTTAGATTTTCTCGAACCCGATAAAATTTTAAAATCTTTAGTTATCAGTTCCACTTTACCGGGAGAAGGTAAATCTACTATCTCTCTATATTTAGCTAAAGTAGCAGCAGCGATGGGTAAGCGAGTTTTGCTCGTAGATGCGGATATGCGAAATCCTACCATTCATCGCTATGTTGAAAGTCTGACAAATACGTGGGGTTTATCAAATGTAATTTCCGGAGCAGCAGAAGCTCACGATTTAATTCAGACTTTACCTGAAGAAGAAAATTTATCCGTACTCACAGCGGGACAAACTCCTCCCAATCCAGCGCGGTTGCTTGCTTCTGGTAAGATGAAAGATTTACTTTTAGATTTTCAAACTAAATACGATTTAGTAATTATTGACACTCCGCCACTACATGGTTTTGCTGATGCTAAATATTTGGCTTCTCAAACTGATGGGTTAATGATGGTGGTGGGTTTGGATAAAACAGAAAAGCCAGCAGTCAGACAAGTTTTAAATGATTTGGAAACTTCCCATATTAATTTATTAGGAATTGTTGCTAACGGTGTTAAAGGTTATAAACCGAGTTATTCGGGTTATTACGGCCATTACTATAATAAAGGTAAAAATGATAGCGAGCGTTATGAATTGATTGCTACTGTTAGTAGTAAAGAAGAAAGTGTGGAAATTGAAGATAAATAAAAAAGGTTTGTAGTAAGCGATTTATCGCTGTTCTTTGAGGACTAAAGTTCTTACTACTTACATCTTGCACCATTATCAACAACCGCCTTGGAATAAATTCCCAGGCTCAAATTCAAAATCTGATAAATCAGACTGGGTATGGCTTTTAGTACGTTTTAACGTACTTTGTCTATTAGCCTTGTAAGCCGGGGGCTTAACGACAATGGTGCAAGAAGTTAGTACTATAAACAATTAATTATTACTATAATCACGAAATTCTTCTAAAGGTGCATCAAAATCATCAGACATCCAAATCTGTCCTTTAGCACTTCCCGATTGCCGTCGCTTTTTTGGTTGATTTACACGAACTATTTTTAAAATTGGCTGATTGTCCTGAGTAATCACAACTTCGTCACCATCAAGCACCGTTTGAAACAAAGTTTCAGGAGAATTTGTAGCTTGTGATATATCGAAAGTAATGCATATTGACTCAATTTAAAATAAATTAGTCTACTATTACATCATAATATAGGCGTTGCCTATCGATGGTATGAAGCTTATTTCGTTTGATTACAAAATTCTTAGCGATTGCAAGCGGAAGCACTACTGACAATGATGCAATTATCTTGGTTGCGAATTATTTCTCGGCTGTTAGTACCGAGTTTTGGGTCGTCTTCATAGCAACCATAAAAGAATATGGGTATCATAATGGTAGCTTATTCCCATTGCTGTAGTTCCTATAGAGGGGACTCTACAAAAATACGTTTTGCGCTTTGATACATATTAGTTTTACCAAAGAGTTTGTTGGGTTGAGCTTTGGCGGATATTATCAATAACAAAGCAAAGTTAGTAAGGCTCAACCCAAACTACTAACTACTAACTAATCGCATGATATTACTGTTGAAGAAATTTACCTAAGCTTGCAGAGTATTTGACAGAGATTTCCTTACTAAGGCTGAAGTCTAATTCAGTAGCAATACTTCCCGAACTGCCAGCAACTGAGTTTTTAGATGTAATTTTGCCTATATTAATATCTAATCTGACATCATTATGGACGCTAAAATCATTAATATTAGCTGCTAAAAATATCAAAACCTTATTTGTGGGGATGAATTTAGCAAATTGTTTTGCAGGTACTAGGGTGGCATTAAGAAGATGTGGTGATTTTTTTTGACCATTAATTATACAAGTTTGAGCCATACCAAATGTCAGCATTTTTTCCCTATCAAAAGAGGTATTATTCAAGACCATATATTGATAAGGCTTTAATTTAGAGTTAGGCTCGGGAGCAGAAAATATTTTATCATCATTAAAAATATATTCACTCTGAGCCTGTGCTTCCTGCATTGTCCATCCAATAATCTGCAAGCCTTCCATCGCTTGGGTAGGGGAAGCATATAAAAAATAGTTGCTCCCCCACGTTATTTTATTCTCTTGGAAGGGTTCAAATATTACCCAAACAACTTTATTTCCTCCTCCATCTACTTCTTTAATTAGCACAACTTTTTGACCAGCTTGATAAATTAGCTTTAAGTCAGCCCGATTGAATATGACTTCGAGAGTATACTCTGTCATATTTTTATCCTTTTGAGATATGCATCATGGCTGCTATATATAATATCAAATCCGGTTGAACGATCGTGATTATGAACCCTAAGACGAGCCACACTTTGAAGGTGAAAGCGGAGTAAAGTATAGGACATGATATAAATCATATTTACAATAGTATTGCTGCATTCGATTAATTTAAAAAGCAAGGTAAAAGGGTTCAGTGCTTAATGCAAATGAACCCACAACAAAATAAAGTAAAATTTAGATATAATTGACTTCTTGCACCATTATCGTTAAGCCTAAATACCCGCCTTGTAATCAATTTCAAGCCTAAATATACAAAGCACGTTAAAACGCACTAACATCACCTCAAAATCTTAACTAATCTGATTTCTCTGACTTTGTAGTGGGTTCCTGGGAATTTATTCCAAGGCGGTTGTTGAGAATGGTGCTGTTCGGTAAGATTAAGCGATTAAACTGCTGCTGGTAACGCACCGTTTATAAATTTACCTTGAGTGGAATCATAATGGATTGTGACTGAGGGATTAGAGGTCATATCCACTACTAGAGCATCACTGGTAATATCAGATATGACTGCACCGTTATTAAACTGTCCCTGTAAGAATACTGTAACTTTTTCTATAGGTGTGAATGTCGCTTTTTCCTTACTCATAACTGGTACTGCATTCAGAGGATTGGCATTGAACTTATTACCGTTCGCTGTTACCGACTGTGCGATACCAAAAGTAAACTGCTGGCTGTATTTATTTTCAATCCCGTAGTTATTTGGTTTAGCATTACCTTCGGGTGAATCGAATGCACCAGTTTCAAAAGGATAGAACACACCTGATGTAGCCGGATTTACAGCAGAAGTTTTGATTATCTCTGCTCCAGCTTGGGCTTCATTAGTAGAAGCGTAAACACCGTATTCTTCTTTCCATTCAATTACATTATTTTCAAAGGGAGTAAATGCTACCCAAGCAACCTTCATCCCACTTGAACCAGCAACTTCTTTAATAATTGTCACCTTTTGCTGGGAAGCATTAATTGAGTGTGCGTCTTTAGTTGCTAATTGAATTGTAAGTTGATAACTAGACATAAATTGTCTCCTTGTTGTTTACATTTATAAGACGATTCCAATCGTCAATTCCTGAATTTTTTGAGTTGGAGTATTTTTATCTAACTCAAATCTGCCCAAATAGGACCAAAAATACTATCAAATTGAGGTGGAGCTTGTAGCACAGTAAAAGTAGTATCATTTACCTTACCGTGCTTCCTTAACTTAGGTGGTTGATAAGGCAGGCGATTATCCACCTTTTCTGATTCATTCTCTTGTTGAGATTCACTCTGTTCTTTTGGTTCTTCAGCGATAGCTAATTCCTCAGTTGTTGAGATTGATTGCTGGTGGGGAGACGAAATTGGATTTATTTTTTTGTTTCGTCTCTCCACCTTTAAGACGATTTCAGAAAGCAATTTCTGAATTTTTTAGATAATCGTGCTGGTTTTTTACGCACTAGTTGGATTAATAGGAAAGAAAGGACGATGAGCGGGGTAGCACTATTGGCGGAGCTAATCGCACTGTTATGGTTAAATTCTGCTGAGGGCGAGCTTCCTTATGTTTGGAAGAGGAAGCGATCTTACTAAACCTGTAGCTAAAGGTTAAATTTAATCGTAATTTGAGGGTTATCTTTCACTCTTAAACTTGGAAATTGTATCAACCTCAAATTAAATTTATCCAGGTAATGTCATTTTTGCACGTATGTCATTTACATCAATAGCCCCTCTTATCATTGCAGTTTTACATGGACACCAGACATTGGCTGTATTAAAACTTGATGAACCTCTGTACCACAGAAGGATTGCATCTCTTCCCTGCCCACAAGCAAATATATAGACTTTTTTTCTGTCGCTAGCTGCACAGGTAAACAAATACTATGGTGGCTGATATTTTATATTTATATCATCAGTGTAATTACTTAAATAATTATAAGGTTTGTAAATTGTCAACATTTGCTTGATACATTTTGTCAACGATCTGGGTAATGCTATTCATAAAATAAAAACCCCAACTTCTCGCGAGAAGTTGGGGTTCTTATCAAGACAGAAAACGACTATATTAAGTCAACATTAGATTCTTCTCGGCTCCGATATCATCAAGAAACCCCTCAAATAAATCAAGATCGAATTGTTCCTTTGCAACCGCTTTACCAATTAGACTTAATTCGTCGATTTTATCCACGCAATCCATCCCCTCGACATCTTTTGGATTTATGTCAGGTAAACCAAGTTGTTGAAAGCGCTCTTTAGTAAATGAAGTCGTAAATCGGCAATAGCTAAGAAGTTTTTTATCTTGAAAGGGATTATTTTCTAGCTTTTGCTGTCCCCGTTTTCTTTGTTCGCTCATCAACTTTAGAAGCAAATTTTGCTGTAGGTTCGCATCCTCCATTAAGTCATTGATCGCATACTTTGCCCAATCAAGATTATTGTATGTACTTGCCTTATCTAACTCAATTTCTGGAACGTTAAATCCCGTACCTATAGACACTAAAAAGATTTTATCGCTACCGTATTCCCAACCCGTGCCAAATTCAGGAAGAATTGAGGTAAGAAACAGTTGAAAAGAAGCGTTATTGTAAGAACTAACGCCTCCATCAATGAATTCTGATGGTTTACCGTTAACATCGAAGCGATGGGGAGGAAAATACGTAGGAGCGGCACTACTAGCACGTACAATATCCCACAATGGAATATTAGGGTCTGTTTCAATTTGCAAGAATGGATTTATTGCATCTGTGTGTAAATTTGTGTTTGTCCTACAACTCTCTCTCTTGGTGTTATTTACAAAAAAACAAGGTTTCCCAGTAGTCGCATTTTTGGTTACAACCATCAAGTTAGTTTTTAGCTCGGAAGATCCAAGAGTCAATGGATTGCCTTGAGCATCAGCAAAAGTCTGCTTTAATTGATTTTCCAGTTCTCGTCCGGTATATTTATTAAGCATTGCTTCAAGAAGCGGTTTCTTCAAAATTTCTGGAAGACAACGACCGCATGAAACAAGCTTACGCTTCCAACCCGTTACAGAATCTAAGCTTTGCAACAACTGATTCCAAGTATGCTGCTCTTTGGTAAAAATCAGTTTACCTTTTTGCTTGTAAATTTCTAGTAGTTCATTGGCAGACATCCCAACAGCTAACCCCGTTGCCAAGATCGATCCCGTGCTTGTACCGCAGATAAAATCAAAATAATCGCTCAGTCGCTGGCATTTAGGATTATACTTTCTTAGAGCCTCTTCCATTTTCAACAATATTTCGGCAGCAATTACGCCACGAATACCACCACCATCAATACAAAGTAATCGTTTTACAGCCATTGATTAATTGACTCCTATAACAAATGAATTAGAATTTTATTTTTTAGAGATTTTTTTCAATCGCAATTAATCAACAATTCTTCTTCTACTAATTCTTCAACAAACTTAGTTACATCATGACGCAAAGTCGTTTCATCTACTAAATAAATTTCAACTAACTGCTGTATTACCGTCTCCATATTTTCCGATTCAGTAAACAACTGCCAAAACTTAGTTCCCACAGCTTCTAAAGTGTAGTAAGACTCCGACTCGTAATGTAATATAACTATTTCCCCGTTAACTTGTGTAGAGAGAGCGTTTTCTGAGATAGATAGTTTTTGGTTAAGAATAGATGTTGTTTGATTCATAAATATGGGGAATAGGGAATGGGGAATAGGGCATTGGGCATTGGAGGAACCCAGGCAATTTATATTTTGTACGATAAAATGGCTTTCGTCAAAAGTATTTAAGTGTTTTTACTTACTATAATTTATATTTGCTATATTTTTATACTCTGACGAGCTTTATAAATTGTGTTGAGTTAGTATTGTGGGTGCGTTTATCGGAGTTCTCACGCAGCAAGTTCCAGAATTTGAAACTTTATTACCTTTCATGCAGTTACTAACCAAAACATCCCAATACCAAATCTACGGTATCACCGTAAGCAGCAACCAACCCCTACCAATCTTAACTCCCGCTTCCACAGCTACTACAGCAGATATAAAAGTTCATCTCACAGAAGGTAATTTATCAAATTCAGACAACAAAATACATCCGGAAGGTTGGTATCAAAAATCCAAAGTTGATGGAATTCATTATTGTTTATTTCTCGGTGGTATTAAAGAAAAATTAGAAGTAGAAATTGCTCCGGATGGTAAGCAAATCTGGATAAACTGGGTAAATTTACCAATCGCTGAAGTTACCGCAATTTTAATCGGTTGCGTTATCGGTACAGCTTTACGGTTACAAGGAAAAATCTGTCTTCACAGCAGCGTTATTAAAGTTGATAAGTGTGCAATTGCCATTATCGGTGCAAAGGGTGCGGGTAAGTCAACTACCGCAGCAGCACTTGCAAAACAAGGCTATCCGATTTTGGCCGATGATATTGCTGTACTTACCGACTGTGGTAACTCCTTCTTAGTTCACCCTGGTTATCCCCGTCTGCGGTTGTGGAAATCTGCGATAAATCAACTTTACGGTGATGAAAAAGGATTATCGCGGGTATTTAGTCAGACTGATAAGCATTTTGTTCAATTAAATCAAAACCAGATAAATCAAGATAAAATATCGGCTTGGGGTTTTCACAATCAACCTTTACCTCTGGCTGCAATTTATGTTTTGGGAGAGCGTCAACAGTCTTTAGCAGCACCTAGTATAGAAACAATTATTTCCGAAATGGGTGTAATGCAGTTAATTATTAATAGATACCCCCAATCTTTGAAGTTAGAGCGGAATATGCTTGTTGATGAATTAGCTATATTGGGACGTTTGGGGGAAACTGTACCAATGCGACATTTGCACCGAGGGGATAATTTGGCTGAGTTGGGAAAGATTTGTGATGTAATTTTAGGGAGGGAATAGGGAATAGGGAATGGGGAATAGAGAATAATTAGTAGGTTGGGTTGAACGTTAGTGTTAGCGGAGCATGTCCGTTGCCGAAGGCTATGCCCGAAGGGCTATTAGGACATAACCTAACAACACCAAATTTTGTGTTTATTGGGTTATGCTTTACGCACATCTTACGAGTGTTTTCCTTTACGATAATGACCACTATAACTTCAATAATTCAGAAAACCCGCACCTGGAGAAAATTTTCACTTTATCAACGCTACCTTTTTCTTCAAGCTTTGATATTACTTCCCTTGATTCATTTATCTTTGAATTTTTGGGGATTCAAACGTACTTATTCTATTTTGGGGAATACAGGGAATATAGGGAATGGGGAAAATTTGATTTCTTCGCAAATTCTCACTACTGTTTCGATGGTGAAAACAGCGGCTAAATATTACAAATGGGCTACCTGCTTGAGAAAATCCCTAGCGCTATGGTTTTTACTACGTCGTCAGGGGATAGTAACCGAATTGCAAATCGGTACGAGGTTTGAGAAAGAAGAGTTTCAAGCTCATGCTTGGATAGAATATCAAGGGTATGCTGTAGGTGAACCTTCAGGAGTAAAGCAATATTTCACAAGCTTCGAGAATCTCAATTTCTCACTACCTTCTAATCTGAGCAGCCAACTTCCTACATATCAGCCAGAAATAGAAATATTGCTCTGCTGTACTAATATTCACACTGACACAGCTAAATCTAAACGTTTAGAAAGATTACTGCAAAAAGATATTGATTGGAGTTATCTATTAAAACAAGCTTTTCAGCACGGAGTTTTTCTTCTGCTATATCAAAATCTAGTTAAATACTACCCCGAATCCATTCCCAAAAATATCCAACCTCAGCTACAAGCATATTGTAAAATTAAAACCGCTCGCAATCTTTTTCTGAGTCAAAAACTTTGTCAAATTCTTCAACTATTCGAGAACAATAACATCAAAGTAATTCCCTTCAAAGGTGCTGTACTCGCTGCTTCTGCTTACCAGGATTTAACACTAAAAGAATTCTGCGATATTGATTTAATTATTAAGCAAGAAGACTTTTCCAGAGTTCAAGATATATTAACTTCTCAAGGTTATCAAGCTCGGAATCAAAAACAACCTTGGGGACAAGATTTTACTAATAAAAATGATAGCATTCATATTGATATTCACTGGCAATTAGCTCCTTCGTGTTTTCCCTATCAAGTTGATTTTGAACAACTTTGGCAGCGTTGCGAAACCGTATCAATCTTAAATCAACAAGTAACTAATCTTAGTAGGGAAGATACGTTATTAATTCTCTGTCTACAAATCGTTAAAGATGCTCATCATCGACAAGAAAAGCTCAAGCAAGTTTACGATATAGCTCAACTGATTAACAATCAAAAATTAGATTGGGAAACTGTAATTCAACGAGCTAGAGATTTAGGTAGTGAAAGATTATTGTTATTTGGTTTAGGTATAGCAAACAGGTTGTTGCAAGTAGAAATACCGCAAGAATTACAGCAGAAGATAGAAAATGATTTGATAGTTAAATTATATTTAAATCAGGTAGTAAAGCATTTATTTAACCAGAACAATAAGCAAAAGAATGTATTTGGAATATTTCAGCAAGGATTAATACAGGGATTATATGGATTTATTTTAAGGGCTTTAATGTTGCTGGATAATTATAAGTTGATAGGGAAGCATAATAGATATTTATTTGGGCATTTAATTAGTTATATATTCAAACCAAATTCAAATGATTTAAAATATGTTTCGCTTCCTGGATTCTTATATATTTTATATTATTTAGTTAGACCAATACGTTTGGGTTTAAAGTTTTTGAATCCGTAATTATTGAAATAACCAGGGAATGCAATTAAGAGGCTGAAAGCGAAAGTCATCTTAAGACGACTGTGTAATTTTTTCAGTCTACTTTAGTAGACTTTCGCTATTAACGGGGGGTTTGCAACCTCCTGCGAAGTTTACCAAGCCCGATTACTTTGACTATTTCCAACAGCTTCTACTTGTTGGTTAAGATTGCTCAAAAATGTATTAGATTGTTGCAGCAAATTATTAAACTCTACACAACCTTCACCAGCGTTACAACTGCGATAAGCATCTCTTAATTGCTGTGAAAGTTCTTCAGCTTGCGCTACAGTTTCTTGACTAATTCCATTTCTTTTAAAACTAGCAACGGGATTATTAAAAACATTATTTCCCGAAACATCTGATTGATTATTTACGGGAACGGGATTATTAAATACATTATTTCCCGTCACATCTGATTGATTATTTTGAGCATGAGCGGGAATAGAAATTAATCCACTTGCAGCTACAAATGTACCTGCAATTAAATTAAATAGTATATTCTTTTTCATCAAGTTCTTATCCTTTTAAGTGGTGTTAATGCAAAGGGAATAGGGAATAGGGAATAGAGAGTATAGTAAAATAACTTTTATATCCTGCGAATATGCTACGCTGTCCAAAATCTGCTCCGAAATCCTATTATATCGCTTAATGAGTATAGAGTTATGCACTCAGTATCACCGAGCAGTTAACAGTTAATTTAATATTCCTCATTCCCCATTCCCTATTCCCTATTCCATATTTTCCTTAAAATTTAAACGAAAAGCCAGTACCCACAACAAATCTCGTACCATCACCAGCACCAGTTATATCCCGTAAAGCTGGGGTAATAACTAAAGGAATATCGGGGAATGGTGCCACGCTGACTCCTACACCTAAATCTTGTCCAGTCCATTCGGCTATGATGCTGGCTGATTTAACCGCTCGAACTGCAACACTACCAAATACGCTTATTTCATCATCACCGTCAAATACCGCTTCTTCAGTCCGAAATTGTCCCCCACCGACACCAAGAGTCACAGCAACTCGGCTAAAGGGTGAGTCGAGTTTTTCCTGAGTGCGGATAATTTTGGTAGCAACTCCATATAGCGATTGTTCAAAGTTGTTTTCGTCTCCAATATTGAGAAAACCATTCCAACCAACTGCTACACCCCAATCACCCGGTAACTGACGATGTACTTTGACGTTAAAACCACCGCTACCAAAATCTCGGTTGCGTCCGAAACTAGCTAAGGTGTAAGAAAGTTCCACACCTACGGATTTTCGAGAATCTCCCAAACCAACACCGAAACCCAATCCGAAATCATCAATGTCAGAAAAACGACCTCTTTCTTGATAGCTAGCGCTGACAAAACCAGTATTGCGATCGCCACCGAAACCTGTGGGAACATAAATGCTGAAACCCGGTGAGTAAAAGAATGAGGGAATTTCAATATCTTTTACTGCATCTAGCTGGTTAATGATATTTTCTACATCTTGTGGGGATGCACTTTGTGCTTGAATTAACGGATTACCCGTTGATTTTATTTCAATGTTTTCTCGGTTGATATCTGTAAGATTATTCGTTGCTAAAAATTCCGGTTCTGAGATATTTTGATTTTCAGAATTAGAAGGATAGCTTTTGTTAGATTTTACAACTAGTTTATTCACAACCCGTAACGTATTTTGTTTTGAATTCAAAACAGATAATAGTTGATTGTAACGCTTAGCAGCTTTCAGTCGTTGAATAAGACTAGTATTTTGATGATTTTTGGATAATCCCTCAAAATCAGAATTATTCATCAGATTATTATTGTCTGATAACTCTTTTCTCAGAGACTTTTTATTTTGAGATAAAACATCAGTGTTTAACTTTAGAGTTTCTAAAGTATCAATATTTTCTTTAAATTCCGTAGCCTGAACTGGATTAATTTGAGCAACTGCTGTAACAGCAAATGCAACAGTTGGAATAAACAAGAATTTTCGATATTGTAAAAAATAATTTAGCTGATTTATAGGAATCACTGTATCTTACTTATAAAGGCGGAAGGTACGATTTTATATCTCTTAGTATGAGATATGATTAAACTTATACAGTTATGGCTTGGATATCCAGAAATATCAACTTTTATCTAGGGAATGGGAATTAACCTCACCTCTTCTCCTCTACTTATTTTGATAGGAAATAACCTCACCCCTTCCCCTCTCCTTATTAAAGAGAGGGGTATAATACTTTCAATTTATGAGTTTTTCCGGTTAAAGGCTTTTTTCTGGGGAAAACTGCTGTAGTATTCGCTTCTGTTTAATTAAAAGCTTAATCAATAATTCGCCAACTTCAGTAAAAACAGTTATAACAGAAAGCGCATATATAACAATTGCGACGACAAAACTAATTTGATTTATATCGATTTAACTTGTTGCGTAAAAATCATAATATAGATATTTTCTACCTATTCCCTCTCTTGGAAAGTTGTTCTTGGGGGAGACCCCCAAGACCGCACTTTCCGCTATTCCCTTCTAAAAAAAGATTCTATGAGCGGTATTATCAGTCTTATTAATCTCAACAGCCAACCCGTTAACCAATCTCTCCTCCGTGGAATGACCAACTATATGGAATTTCGCGGTTCCGATGCTCGTCAAACATGGCATAAAGATAACATCGGATTTGGACTTACTTTGTTGCGGACAACCACAGAGCAGGAGGCAGAAAGACAACCTTTTACCCTCGACGAGCGAGTATGGATTGCTGCCGATGTCCGGTTAGATGGACGCAAAGAGTTAGTTGTGGCTTTACAAGCAAGGGGTAGGGTTATCGATGAAGATAGACCTGATGTGGAGTTACTTTTACACGCTTATCACGTCTGGGATAACGCTTGTGTGGAGCATTTGCAGGGAGATTTTGTTTTTATTATCTGGGATGAAAGACAGCAAAAACTATTTTGCGGACGCGACCATTTTGGGATTTTACCGTTTTACTATGCCCAGGTAAACAATACTTTGATTTGCAGCAATACTCTCAACTGTATTCGCCTGCATCCTCAAGTATCGACAAATTTAGATCGGCAAGCGGTAGGGGATTTCCTCACGAGGGGAATGAATATGGAATGGGATACGACTATCTTTAAAGATATAAAAAGGCTTCCCCCAGCCCATACTTTGACTTGGCAAGCCCGACAATCAAACCCACAAGAATTAACTATACAGAAATACTGGCAATTACCCCGCACTCAACCTTTAATCTTCTATAAGAAACCCCAGGAATATGTAGAGCATTTTTCGGAACTGTTCGAGCAAGCAGTGAGCGATAGATTGCGGACAAATCGCATTGCTACCCATATCAGCGGAGGGATGGATTCTACCAGTATTGCGGCAATGGCAAATAAGGTACTCTCAGAAAGAGGGGAAACCTACGATTTTCAGGCATTTACCGGACGCGATCGCCTAATGATGCCAGAGGAAGATTCCTTTGCCAGCATGGTAGCTCATTATATTGGTATTCCCTTAAATGAAATCAACGCTGAAGGTAAATTTTGCAACGCACCAACAGTAAAACTTCAAACCCCATTACCTGAACCTAATGGTATTCCCGGACGCAATGCGGGTGATGAATTAACTAGACGCTGTGCAGACCATGCACGGGTGGTATTAACCGGATTTGGTGGCGACCCCGGTTTGCGATTTGGCGAATTCGACTTCTTTGTGTGGTGGAAACACGGTTTACGTCGGGAGATATTCCAGGTGTTGGCACATCATTTACGAACCAATCGCTCTGCGAAATTATACTTACGACAAGGTAGAGCTTATTGGCGAAAAATTACTAAGCAAAAAGTTAAATTTCCGACTTGGTTTAATGATGATTTCGTCAAGCAATTGGATTTACAGCAACGATACGAGCAAATTAACGCTGAATGCATAGATTATGTTGCTCGCTACGGAATGGCTAATACTCCATTCTGGTCAAACATCTTTGAACAAGCTGACCCCGGTTCTACGGGAATTCCTATCAAACATTATTATCCCTTCTTCGATTTGCGCTTGGTTAACTTTATGGTGTCAATTCCCCCGATTCCTTGGTTGGTTAATAAAAATATTTTGCGCTATTCGATGAAAGGTAAATTACCAGAAGCTATTCGTACACGTCCGAAAATTGTCTTTAAAGCACCGGAAGAGTATGTTCGGGGAATGCGTGAAAGTGTCGGGTTATGGGCTGGTGATTTGTTGAGGAATACTCCTGGTTTGTCAGATTATGTAAATATTGATGAATTGTTGGATTGTTTGGAGTCTGAGGAAATTGATACCCAGAAATTGATGGGGTTAGAGAAAAGTTTAACGGTTGCTTATTGGTTGCAGAGTTTGCAAGAAGATACCCGGTTTGATGGTGTTGATAAAGTTGATAGGGTTCTTTGTGGGGTGGGTTGATGCAATATGGTGGGTGAATAAAACCCGTCGGGGGTTGCAAACCCCCGTCTCATAGCAGAAGTCCTATAAATAGGACTGGGGACAAATTCATCAACATTAATGGAATAAAGCACAATTCCCTAACATCATGAATCAAACAACATCTATTCTCAACCAAAAATTATCCATTCCAGAAAATATTATCGCGCAAGAGCTTACCGGCGAGATGGGAGCAACGCGATTTTGTGAAAACCAGTGCGATCACCAAATTTACACTTAGAAACAAATCAAAAAAATAACATAATATATAGTATAAATACATAAGCGAGAATAATAAGGAGTTGCAGTTTCGCTGCAACTCCTTATTATTTGATAACAAAAAAAGGTAAGATTCCCTATGATAAAGGGTTTTATGGCTCAAAACTCTCTACTAATGGGGTGCTTACCTTTTAGGTATAAAATATATGCAACTCTAGATTTAAGCAAATCTTTGGAGGAATTCAAAGACAATGTTACGAAAATTTTAGAATTGACCGATGTTGAAAATTGGGATGGAGTAGAAATCAAAAAGAAAGAAGAAAAAATAAGGAATATTGCTCTAATTTTAGCAGGGCAATGCATAGCAATTCTGTTATATAATCTTTCTCATAATACAACCGCTATCAATACATCATATAAGAAAACACAAGCATGGTGGCGTACAAAAACAAAAAATTATGGGTATAAAAAACGTCAAATACTAACTATAGGAAATGTAGAATTGAATCTTATATTGCCTTATGTTGTGGAACGCAATAATAAAAATAATCAAAAAAATAAGACCTTAAATCAGGGATTTTGTCCCTTTCTAAGATGGCTGGGTATGGAAGAAGGAGTTACCCCATTGGTATGGTCAAATATTGCAAAGTATGGCGCAATTAGTTCATCATTTGAAGCTGCACGTAAAACATTAATAGATTGGGGGATTAATATTAATTTAAAACGTATAGAAAGATTAACTTATTGTTTTGGTAAAATAGGATTGAGTCTGCGCGAATCAAAAATATTTCATCTTAATATTGGCAATTTACAACCAGGTAATATATTAAAAGGTCAACGGGTAGTTATAGCTGCTGATGGTGGAAGAACTAGAATTCGTATTGATAAAAAAGGTCGTAAAAATTCTAAAACAAACAGGCATTGTTTTACTGGAGAGTGGATTGAGCCAAAGTTATTGACTATTTACACAGTTGATAAAAATGGTAAAAAAATTAAAAATGGCGAAATTCCAATTATAAATGATGGAACTTATGAAGATTATCAAGGATTTCTAAAAATACTAGAAATGTATCTTGTTAGTTTGGGAATAAATCAAGCTAAACAAGTACTATTAATTGCGGATGGAGCCGAATGGATATGGAAACATATTCCTCCGCTTCTTGAAAAATTAAATTGTCCATTAGAAACTTATCAATTATTAGATTTTTATCATGCTACAGAACATTTGCAAGTATTTGCAGATAATGCTTTTTCTAAAGAAACAGAACGAAAACAGTGGTTTAAACAAACTCGTTCTGCATTAAAAAAAGGTAAGATAAATTCCATTATTCAGCATATGAATGAAATTAGTTTAGAGTTTGCTGGTGAGCGCTGTAAAAATTTAAATAGAGAAATAAATTATTTTATTAAAGGTAATAAAGAAGGACGCTTTAATTACCATAAAATTTCATCTCTTAAGTTACCTATTGGTAGCGGTGAGGCAGTGCGTTGCGGGGGTTCCCCCCGTTGTAGCAACTGCCGAACCCGAAGGGTGCAGTGGAAAGTTTAATTCGGCAAGCTGTTAATTTACGCATGAAAGGAAACAGCAAATTTTGGTTAAAAGAGAATGCTGAAATAATCTTACACGTTCGTTGTCAGTGGATTGCTGGCTGCTGGAATAAATTCTGTGATTCCATCTTAACTGCACTCATTAAACCCGTGCAGATTGCATAAATTATACCAAATTTTCTTTTTGAATTTAATTAATGTAGTAAACATCACCCTTACTTAGGGTATTTTTTGCTGCCTTTATGCCTATAACTAATAGAGGTGTGCCGCGAAGCGGCACACCTCTATTTAATATGACTGTATTTATATTTACTCTTGTGTCTTATTTTATTAAAACATACTGATTTTTTTGTTGGCGATCGCGGTATTTAGTTTAAAGTTCACAAAATCGCGTTGCTCCCTGCCAAACCTTACTTCCCACAGGATTTAAGCTGTAGTAGGATTCCGACTCCATATTCAATATTACTATCTCGCCGGTAAGCTCTTGGGAGAGAGTATTTTCTGAGATAGTTAGTTTTTGGTTAAGAATAGAAGTTGTTTGATTCATGATTTTTAGGAATTTACTTACAGAGTTCTTTCTCGCTGTCTGTAGCATTATATTCGAGATAATCTTTTACTTGTTGGCAAGCAGCCTTCATTAATTTGTCTAATTTCAAGTCTTCCAAATTCCACAGGATTAGAGTTTTGTCATCGCTAGATGAGACAAGAGTCTTACCGTCGGGACTAAAACTAACGCTAGTCACCCGCTGATTGTGTCCGTAGAGGGTTTGGATTTCTTCACCATCAAGGTTCCAAAGTTTTACGGTATCGTCTTTACTTGCAGAAGCAATAGTCTTTCCGTCGGGGCTAAAAGTGACGCTTAAAACATCATTATTATGCCCTTCGAGGGTTTTGGGTTCTTTGTCGTCGAATTTGTCCCCTTTTTTACTCCAGAGTTTGATCTTATTATCATTACTCGCCGAAGCAATCATATTTCCATCGGGACTCCAAGCTACACTCGCAACTGAAGCTGTATGTCCTTTGAGAGTTTGGATTTCTTGATCGTCGTCTTTGTCCCAAAGTTTGATGGTATTATCTCCACCACCAGAGGCAATGTAATTTCCGTCGGGACTCCAAGCTACACTCCAAACTTTAGCCTTATGTGAGAAAGTTTGGAGTTCTTTACCGTCTTTGTTCCAGAGTTTGATGGTATTATCTCCACTACCAGAAGCAATGGTATTTCCATCGGGACTCCAAGCTACACTCCACACTGGTTTTTCATTTTCTCCGAGTTGTTGTAGAAATTTGCCTTGGTTGTTCCAAAGTTTGATTGTATTGTCTTTACTAGCAGAAACAATCGTCTTACCATCAGGACTAAAACTAACGCCCTTTACTGCACCGTCATGTTTAATTTGAGTTGGAATGAATTTCCATTCCCCATCCTTCTTCGTCCAGATTTTGACGGTATTATCTGCCCTGCCAGAAGCAATGGTATTTCCTTGTGGGTTCCAAGCAACGCTCCAAAATTCAGCTTTACCATCCCCCTTAAGCTTTTTAAGTTTCTTATCTGACTTTCTCCAAAGTTTAACAGTATTATCCTCGCTAGCAGTAGCAATTGTGTTTTCGTCAGGGCTGAATTTGATGCTTTTGATTAAACCTTTATGCCCTTTAAGGATTTGGAGGGTTTTTTCCTGCTTGTTCCAGAGTCTAACAGTATTACCATTGATAGCAGTGGCAAATTTCTTACTATCTGAGCTGTTTACCATCGTTACCCGTTTTTTATCGCCAGTGATTTTTTGGCATCGGATAGTTCCGTGGGGGGTGTTCCAAACTCTATCAGTTCGATCGTAGGTACAAGTAATAGTTTTCCCATCAGGACTAAAGTTGACGCTATAGAGTTCACTACTATCGCCTACTTTTATAGTTTGAATGTTCTCACCATTAAATTTCCAAAGTTTAATTGTACCATCTCCACTGGCTGTGGCAATTTTGTCACCGTTGGGACTCCAAGCTACATCAAAGACTGTACCTTTATGTCCTATTAAGCGATTTTGCTCTCTAAAGTCATTTCCATAAACTGCGTTCTGTAAAGCTGTTAGAATTTTACTTCGAGTTTTTTGTTCTTTTTGCTCTGCATCCAATTTTTTTATTTGTTTCCCTCCGCTAATGGCTTTAAGTAGGGCATCAAACTTGAAATTTTGCTGAGATAGGTTCAAGGAAAATCCACTTACAGAATTAAGTTGAGCTAGCTGAGCTTTTTCAGCTTTTTTCCTTTCACTGACAGCCGCTCTCTGAGCAAATAAAGCGAATACACTCAAGCCTACAGCAGCCACTAATGCCATGCTGATAGTAACAAGAAAAGCCTTTTGTTTTTTAGCACTTTTCTTCTGTTCTGCTATCTTCTGTTCCTTTAAATCCAGCACTATTGCTTGTCGGCGTTTTTCTTCTTCTTCTGCGGCTTTAATTGCGTGGTTACTCGTCTCAATAAACTCATAATGCAAATCGGTTGGGGCAGGTTTTTTCTTTTTCTCTTCGGTTTCTTCCAGCCAGTTTTGAGCAACTATCAAGTTACTACCCCGCAATAACAAGTCATCATTTCTGTTTTTCTGCTCCCACTCCAAAGCCCTTTGCAACCACTTACTATGACTGCGAAGGTATTCTCTGTCAGTTTCAAGGGTTCTCAACAATTGGTTAAAATTAGCATTAAAATCTTTTTGATTGGCATTAAAATCAATCCATTGTACTTTCGCTAACTCTGGATGTAAATCGCTGGTATTTACTTTCCGATACAGCACCGTTACAAAGCGTTTACTTAATTTAGCAGCATACTCCACCTCCGAATTACAGTAAGGTGAATTTACTGAGCGCGGTGAGAGAATAAATAGAAAATTATCGGATGCTTTGATTCCTCGATAAATCTCTTCTTGGAAATCACTTCCCGATGCAATACTTTCTTGATCGAACCAAGTCGTTTTTCCCTGTAGCTGTAAAGCATCGTTCAACTTTCTCGCTAAGTCTGAGTCAGCACGGGAGTAGGAAATAAACACATCCAGCGATTCTAATGGAGGTTGTTGCTGACTCGCGGTAATAAATTCTGATTGTAATTGGGTGGGTGGATTTTGCGTTCTTTTCTGTGCAACTTCTAACCAAATTTGAGCGCGATTAAGGTTATAACCCCGGAGTAGAATGCTAGGGTTGTGCTTTTGTCGTTTCCATTTCAAAGCTTTAGTTAACAGGATTTTATGCTCGTTGTAGTAAGCTGCGTCTTCATATAAAATCTTTAATAGTTGGCTTTCATCAACTTGATAATCTTCTTCGGTAAAGTTGTCCGTAAAGTCGATATACTGTAAATCCTGTAAAGAAAAAGGTAATTCTAAGTTCTCGGTTTTTTGCACTAACAGCGGAATAATCCGTTTATTAAAGGAAACAGCTAAATCCAATTCTTGCTGAGTGTAAGTAGATTTGATTGAATTTGGAGAAAGGAGATAAACTAGATTATCGGCTTTCTCAATTCCCCGTTTAATTGAATCTACAAAATCTTTCCCTGTCTGAATATCTGTGGTATTTGTCCAAACTGTAATACCTTCTCGTCTTAATAGGGCGCGAATTTTCTCCATCGTCGCTCTATCTTCGTCAGCATAGGAGACAAACACCTGAGTCATCAAGTTATTACCATTTTTGATGCTTTCGGTGATGTATTCGCAATGTAAATCGCTGGGAAGACAAGGTGGTTGAGAGTCTTTGAAGCGGATTTTCAACCAATTTTGAGCAAGTTGTTTTTCTTCCCCTACCAACAAATAACTTGTTTGCTTTTGATTTCTATCCCATTCCAAGGCTTTACTTAAAAACCTGGTATGCTGTTCTACATAATCGCCATGCAAACCAAGTAAATTAACTAAATCTGCTATGGATTTGTCAAAATTGTCTTTATCCTCTTGAAAATACACCCAGTTAATTTTACCTATTGTCGGGTGCATATTTTGACAGCTATCGTGTAGTCCCTTTGCTTTATAATTCTCCCAATCCTCAGCAGTACCATTCGGATTTCGAGAAAGCCAAGTTTCGTGACTAATTTGCATAACGTGTAATAAAGGAATAATCCGTTTATTACACTTTATCGCTAACTCTATTTCCTTAAGACAATAAGGGGAATTGATAGAATGAGGACTAATAATAAATAAGAAGTTGTGAGCTTTTTCGATACCATCATCAATTTGATTCTGAAAATCAACACCCAGGGGAATATCGTTGAAATCAAACCAAACTTGAAAGCCATGTTTATTTAAACTAGTTTGAAGTTTTAAGGCAAACTCTTTACTGTCAGCTCTTCCGTAGGAGATGAAAGCATCGAAAAATTTTGTCATCAACAGCTAGTCCCATTCTATGTAAAAATACTTGTTTAAAAATTAAATAGCTGTAGTTAAAGCCCCGGAATCTACAAAATTATCAAAGTGCTGCGGCTTCACTTTTTTGGCGATCGCCTTTCCAATCCGTTCTAATTCATCCATATGCTGGACTGAATCCATTTGTTGGACATCCTTTACATCTATATCTTCCAATCCACCTAATTTATCCAATCCCTTACGAGTCAATTCAACATCGTAGCGCAAGTAAGTAAATAGCTTTGATTCAAGAGGTCCCTTGCTTCCTATCAAATCACCAACTTCCCCATTTACTTCATCCCCTAACAAACACTTACCAAAAACACGACACAGAAAATCCTGTTCGTGTTGACTAGCAAGCATTAAAGCGCCGGGAATAGTCTGGGCACTATATAAAGTGTTCATTTGAGAGGCTTTTAATTCCAGATTAATATTAGGAGTGGTACCAGTGCCAATCGATACTAACAACATTTTGTCTTCACCTGTTTGCCACTTGAGATTATAAGGTTCAAGAGTAGCCATCAGAAACAGTTGAAAAGCAGGATTATTATAGGGAGTTACACCACCATCAACGAAAATAAACTTTTTATCACCCAACTGAACTTGTTCTGGTGGAAAGAAGGTAGGAGCGGCTGTACTAGCTCTAACTAATTGCCAAAGGGGAAGATTTAAGTTAGAGCCAGGCTGTTGTAGATTATTAAACTTAGCATAGGGATTATTAGAAACAGGCCAAGGTGAATCTGTAGTAGCATTACGCATTACCAGCATCAGCAGAGTTTTCAAACGCTCGCTACCGAAAGTAGTATCTTCTCCAAATACCTTTTTAAGTTCGGCTGCGAGATTTTTATCCCCATACTTGTAGCGCATTTCTCTGGTTATATTGAGAATAAATGCTTTATCAAACATCTTCTCACCACTTTCTCGATAAAACTTTTGAATCTCTTTTACAGACATACCCCAGGAAATACAAGTGGCAATAATTGCACCCGTACTCGTACCCGCAACATAATCAAAATAATCGGCTAGAACAAACTTCTCGTTTTCCTTTCCCAAACTTGAGCGCAGAGTCGCTTCAATTTCAGCCAATACCTGAAGAGTAATCATTCCCCGAATACCACCACCATCAAGAGCTAAAAGTTTGTATGGTGGGTTTTTCTTGTTTGCTTTATTGTAGATAGACATATTAAATTCCTTTTGGTTTTCTAGATTGTTTTTGTAAAAAGGGAATGGGGAATAGGGAATAGGGAATAGGGTAGAATATTTATGATTGTGGCTTTGTACGTTTATGTGCAGCTATGGGTTGGATTGCTTTGGAATAGAGGCAGAGCCGAGCTAACTATATTCCCAGGTAGAACCTGGGGACAAGAGAAGAGAACCTGAGAACAAGAAAAATTCACGATGCCTAATCCCCGATGCCCCATTCCCCATTCCCTATTCCCTATTCCCTAATTAAATACGACTTAACCAACTGAGTCAGACTATCAAAACTTTCTTTAAAGTCAAGTATTTGCACCAAGCCAGAAGCAACTAATTCTTTCGCGCCTTCATCAATATTTTCCCCGTGTAAAGCAGCACTGAGTGTATCAGCTAAACGTCCGCTTCCATCTACAGCCAGCACGGTTCGATTGGCTTTGTGGCTTTCCGATACATCTTTCTTGGAAATTTCCCCACCGTTAACTAATATTGCTACAGATGGTTTACCCTTGGCTATTACAGTCGCTACATTAGCCAACCAAGGTGATTCATCACCCCAATCAGAGCCGGGAATTAACACAAAATGACTGTGATTTGGTTCTAATGCTGTTACTTCTTCTGGAGTGGGTTGGTTTGGGAGGGCTACTTTTCCTACTGGAGTTATACCGATTAAGTCAAATGTTCCCTGTATCTGGGCGCGAGCTTGGCCTATCATTTGCATTACCCCAAAATCTGTACCACCATCGACAACAGACGCACCTAGTTTTTCTACTACCGGAGCCAGCACATTGACAAATAGCGATCGCAAACGGCTTAAATCGGTTTCGCTCATTTTACCGGCACCACCCAAAATTACAAGGACGGAACGCGGATTATTAAAACCTAGTTCGTCCATAGCGTTGGATAAGTCTTTTAAAGACTCGACTCGAATCGCAGGTTTTGTGAGTCCATCTGACATGGTAAGCCTAAAGGGTTTTTCCATGTGAGTATATTAGGAAGGTCAAAGGTCAAAGGTGTTAAATTCCTTCGTATTTATCTTATATCAAGTTTAAATCAAGCTATTTATTAGGGAGTTCAGTACTATTACTTAAATAATCTCATAATAATGATTTCAAGCATTTCTACTGTGGTGGTATTAGATAGCCATGATTTAACTTCAAAAAGTAACGATTAATTGAGAGTATATTTTGAAAGCTATAAATGATACTCGAAACTGTTGAGTTCCCTTAAATCCCCCTTAAAAAAGGGGGACTTTAACCCCCCTTTTTAAGGGGGGAAGGGGGGATCATCCGGAATTGTGATAAAAACTATACTTTTCAAACATCCTCTGAAACAGCATTCTAGATATATCAACTCATATCGCATCAAAATATCTTGTTTCAGTAAATTACATAATTGCATTTAAAAGGAGAATAAAATAATGGTTAAATCTATACCTCCAAAAATAGATATTCCCTCACATAATTATTTGCTAAAAGATAGAGAATGGAAATGCGAAGAAAAGCCAAGTTATAAAGTATATCAATCGGGTAGCCATATCAATAGTAATTTTATTCAGGTATACGTTCCCAATCGTCCATATCGTGACGAAAAAGGAAAAACCAAAGCTGTAATTTATATGCATGGTTTTGCTTTATGTATGCCAAAATTCTACGAACAGCATTTAGAAGAACTCGTAGAAAAAGGTTATTATGTATTGTTTCCTGGATTTCAAAAAAGTGACTACCCAGATAACCCAGACAGCAATGAAAATATATCGGATAAGAAGCAAACAAAGTTAGTAAATTGGTCAGAAATTATTGAATTTATTCGAGATACATTTAAGCATCTTTCTAAAGGAAGAGTAAGAACGGTTTTAAGAAGAATTATTGTTGCAGCAGTCAAAATCAGGTTATTCCTGGCAATTTCTTTAATAATAGGGTTGATATCGGTAACTTATTACTTTGTCGATCGTAGATATGGAAAGCATTTAATTAAGCTAATTCGCACTGTCAGATATAGTCTATTCCAAACTCCATTAACATGGATTAATAATGCAATTACAACTACAGATGATGCATGGCAAATGCTATGCCGAAATAACTCACAATTAGCCGAAACAAACACAGATTTTTATGTTTTTGGTCATTCTCTAGGAGGTTTACTAGCATTAAGCTGGATTTATTATATTAAACAAGAAAAAAATCAATTAAACAAAAAGTTTTATCCACAACAAATAATTGTTGCCGACCCAGCACCAAATACAATTTCTGGTATTCCTAAAACAGTTATTTTTGTTTTACAACTATTGAATTCTCGTTTAATTAGAGGAGCAATTGATATTAAAAAAACTGGACTTGATATCGATGTTCCTGTAGCAGTTTTGCACGGAGATAACGATAAATTAGTTAAGCCCGCAGCTTGGGATAAAGCTGGATTGTTTAGCAAGAAATCCAACTTTGATTATATAGCCTCTGCCGATAAGAAAATATATTTCTCACTGTCGGATAAACAAGATAAATTATTTGCATTTCACAATCAAGCTGTTACCGATACTAGTTATTTTAGCGATGCTTTATTTAAAAAATTTGGTGGTGTGAAGCATCAAGCAAATGCTTATAATCATGAATATATTTGGTCTGGTTTGAATTTAGTTATCAAAGAATCAGTCAAAGCTTCGGAATTGTTAAATAAATTCCCTCTCAAGACAATCAAAGTGGTAGATAAGTTACCTAAAAAAGCTTTAGATATAAAGTTAGTTTTGATAATCTTATCTGTGATAGGTTTATCGGGATTGGGATATTTTTTCTGGAGTCAAGGGATTATTTGATTGGTGTATAGTCATTTGCTCGCTATTGGTTGAGAAATCTTGCTGGAAATGGTGCGTGACGGCAATGTTAACATTTTTCGTTATGATTTATGATTTATCGT
>JAHCMI010000091.1 GCA_019192545.1 Rivularia sp. MS3
CCACTCCCCCACTCTCCCCCTCTCCCCCTCCCTGCCCTTACCCGTCAATTTTAATAGGACAAACCACTAGTACTCAACCACAAAAATTTAGTTTTAATTGGTTTTACTTACGAGTGTGTTACACATATTTTTTTAAATTATCAAAATAAATTTTATATATAAGATTGAAGAATACGATATCATTTACGATATCATTAATGATATTTTTGATATTTTTTTACTGTATATAAATTAAAAAGGAATGTGAATCAAAAACTCCGTACCTTCTCCAGGGGAAGAAATACATTTTAAACTTCCTCCATGATTTTCGGTGACAATTTGGTAACTAATTGAAAGTCCCAAACCAGTGCCCTTACCTTCAGGTTTAGTAGTAAAGAAAGGTTGAAAAATATCATTTTTAACCGATTCAGGCATTCCCTTGCCATTATCAGCGATTTTGACAGTAACCTGATGTTTATCTATGGTAGTTGAAATGCGGATTTGAGGATTAACTGCGACATAATCTTCACCATTCATACAGCCACTATCGTTAATTGATTCTTCTAAAACATCAATAGCATTTGCTAATAAATTCATAAACACTTGATTGAGTTGTCCCGGATAACATTCGATTTTAGGTAGAATGCTATAGTCTTTAATTACTTGAATAGCAGGACGTTTGGAATAAGCTTTCAGACGATGCTGTAAAATCATTAATGTGGCTTCTATGCCTTGATGAATATCAACTAATTTTTTATTTTCTCCATCGGTACGGGAAAAGCTCCGTAGAGATTGCATAATTCCCTTGATAGTATCCGTACCTAATTTCATAGAAGACATTAATTTAGGTAAATCTTTTTCAATATGTCCAAAATCCATAGTTTCTATTTGTGCTTCAACTTCGCTACCGGGATTAGAGCAATTCTTTTGAAAAAGCCGTATTAATATCAGCAAGTCTTCAATATACTGATTGGCATAATGTAAATTCGTAGAAATAAAGCCTATAGGATTGTTAACTTCATGAGCGACACCAGCAACTAACTGCCCTAAAGAAGATATTTTTTCTGTCTGAACTAACTGTAGCTGAGTATTTTTTAATTCCTCTAGAGTTTGAGATAGTTCTAAAGTCCGTTCCTTAACTCGTATTTCTAACTCTTGTTTTTGCCTATCTAATTCTAAGTTTAATTTTCGTAGTTTTAAATGCAGGCTAATTCTAGCTATAACTTCTTGTTGCTCAAATGGTTTTGTGATGTAATCTACAGCCCCTAACTTTAAACCTTTAACTTTTTCTTCTGCTTCCGTAAGTGCTGTAATAAAAATAATCGGAATATCTTTCGTAGAGGCATTAGCCTGCAATCTACGACAAGTTTCAAATCCGTCCATTTTCGGCATCATTACGTCTAATAATATCAAATCAGGAGGATTTGTTTCTACTTGCTCAATTCCACTAACTCCATCCATTTCAACTAATACTTCATAGCCAGCATTTCCTAAAACATCATGCAGAATTTCTAGATTGGTGGGACTATCGTCAATGACCAAAATAGTTTCTATATTCTTATGACATTCTATTTCTTGCTCGTCGGATAGGTTCATATCATCTGAATGGTTATTGTTCATCTCAATCTCTTAAAATTAAACTATTTTTAGAATATTATTATTTGACGTTTTTTTGTAAATAAGTGCGAATCTTGTTAATATTAAACGATTTCGCAAATGAATCAAGCTCGTTCACAAAATCTTGATATTTATCATCTATTAAGGCAATCCGATCTAATTCTTTTTGAATACCTTTAATTTTACCTTTTTTAGCAAATTCTAATAGCATACTTAATTCAGAGATTGGGGGAGTGACTATCTGATTCCTAGCCAATGATTTTTTGATAGCTGGCTTGACTATTTCTTCATTTTGATACAACCAATTTAATTTAAAATGTTTTGCTAATGCTCGATACAGTTCTTTTGACTTCACCGGTTTATTTAAAAAGTGATTAGCCCCCGAACTAATTGCTTTTTGGCTCAAATTATCCGATGAATTTACAGAGCAAAAAAAGAATAAGGTATTTGCTAATTTATCAACTTTATGTATTTCATCAAGCATTTTCCATCCATTCATTACAGGCATTTTGATATCAGAAATAATTAAATCTGGCTCGTATTTGATTGCTTGTTCCAAACCTTCTTGACCATTTTCTGCCTCTATTAACTCAAATCCTATAGATGACAGCAAATTGATAAGTAAAGAACGATTTTCCCATCTATCATCTACTATCAGAACTCGTTTTCTCTCGCCCGTGTAACCAACAATTTTACCTGTTTTAGTCATGCTGTTTGATTCCGTCCAATCTTCAGCAACCGGGCATTCAATTTCAAATTGAAATACACTTCCCATATCTAATTCACTTTTGACTTGAATCGTACTATTCATCATTTGGACTATTTTTTGACTTAAAGCTAATCCCAGCCCCGTGCCATCTGATTTATTTTTTGTAGTACCTAATTGTTCAAAAGGTAAAAATATTTTCTCTAAAACATCGGGTTTCATGCCGATACCAGTATCTTCTATATGAAAAAGCAATCTTACTTTTTCTGAAAAGTTTTCTTTTTTAATTTCTAATACCTCTACCTGTAAAGTAACGCAGCCTTTTTCGGTAAATTTAATTGCATTACTGAGCAAATTGATTAATACTTGTCGCAATCGTCTTTTATCAATATTTATACCGGAAGGCAAATTATCTGGAGTTAAGTAAATAAAGCTCAAACCTTTTTGTTCTGTTTTAATTCGACATATTTCTACAATTCCTTGTAAAAACGAAGGTAAATGAAAATCACTATCATGAAGCTTGATTTGATGTGCTTCGATTTTAGAAAAATCAAGAATATCGTTGATTAATGTTAATAAATGCTTGCCGCAGCGATGAATTATTTCTACGCCCCTTTGTTCTTTTTTAGACAAGTTAGCAGAATTTTGCAGAATTTGGGTATAGCCTAAAATACCATTCAATGGGGTACGAAGTTCGTGACTCATATTTGCCATAAATTCGCTTTTGGCATAATTTGCAGCATCGGCAGATATTTGGGATTCTTCCTGTTTTTCTATATGAATTTTTATTTTGTCAAAAAGTTGGTTGACTGAAGCTGCCAGTTTTCTAGTTTCTGAATTTCCGATTATGGGAATTTGTAAGTCGTAGTTTGCTTCTACTAAGGCTTTTTCTGTGAAGCTAGAAACTGTTGTAATCGGTTTAGCAATCATTCTGCTGCTGTAAATTACCACTAAAGTAGCTATAGCTAAAGACAAAATAAGACTTATGAGTGCAACTACCAATCTCAGCACCTGCGCTCGACTTAGATTTTTGTCTGCATTTTCTTCCTCTATCTCTATGGATTCGAGAAAATATTTTAGTTCATCTATAAACTTCAGCGTCTGGATACGAGAATTATCTGCGACTAACACACCTACTAATTCTTTTTTTTGATTTTCTTGTGACTTCAACTCAATTGAGTCAATTTGTTTTAAAGTACTTTTAGAATCTTCCCCAAATTTTTCCAAGCTAGTTTTATACTTATTGAATATAGGCTGAAATTTTGTCGAACTATTTACTCGTGTTTCTGTAAGTATTTTTTGAAAATTATTGACGTTATTAATAGCTTGTTGAAGCTCTTGAGGCTCTTGTAGGTAAGGATAAATGTCGCTAATTGGCTGTAAAGTTAAGGTTGCATTTAGTAATTTGTTTAACAGTTTTGATTCTCGATATATATCTTGTCTCTCTTGATTTGCTTGGTAAACCCAAATATTACCTACGCTCAAGCCAAAGCCGCTACCAGCAACAGTAATGCCCAAAGCAATAATGTATCCGATGCAAATATTTTTTTGCAGGGTAAGACGATTTTCTATCCAAGATACGGGATTAAAACGGTTTCGCACTGACAAAACCCAAGAAGCTTTTTTATGCTTATGGGTATCAGCTTGGGAGATAGGATGCTCTGAAGAAGGATAAGTCATTCGTCTGACAGCTTTTGCACCAAGATATGGAATTTGCAGCTAAATACATGATTCCCAAAATGCGGTTAATAATTGTCATTAACTTGGAATATTTATGTGTAAAGGGCTGCTTTTAGCCGTTTTAACTTCTTCTGAATCTAGTTTGCATTCGATATCTAGGCATTATTACCATAGCCCACAAATGATTTGATTCATCGTATTGCCTGCCATTGTTGTATTTGCCATCCATAAAGTATCATGCAACAAATAACTATTGTGACTTAATCATCTTTAGCTTTATGGATAAGAATATAAAAGTCTGGTTTATTTGCTTTGTAGCTCTATTTGCGTTATCGCAGCTATTCGACTGGGTAAAAGATTTTTCTTTGCCTTTGCCGATTTATATTTTGGGTGGAGCATTTTTAGCAGTTGCTTCCAATTATGAAAAACTTTTTGGCAGTTATCTAGGAGAATATTCAGGTGAAAGCTATCCTCAACAGCAACAATTAGATGCTGCTTCTCAACCTGAAATATCTGCTTCTTTTGATGCTTATGAATCTGTGAAACAAATTGAAGAATCGGAAATGATCGAGTAGGGAAAAAATTAAATTTAACATAAAAAAAGGATTTATTTAGTTGGAATTACGTCTGAATAAATCCTGCTATTAAAGCAGTAGTTACTGCAATAATCATTACTTACATAATTAAATTGATTTTTTTACTGTTTAAATAATAAAAATTAAAAAAAGAGGGGAAATTCCCGCTCTATGTATAATTACACATATTATTGTTACTGAAAGTATAACTTCGGCTTAGTTGAAGACTAACATCAGTTTTGGCATATAGTTGAGAAGGACTCCGAGTATACCATTAGCAATTAATTGTACGGCGATTGCCAAAACAAAAAAGCCGAAAACTCGTTTTAAAGCACCCATGCCGTCTTCCCCAATTGCTTTATTTACGAATTCACTCGATCTTAAAAACAACCAAACTAATAAAGCAAGCACTGCAATTGCGATAAAAGAACCTAAAACAGCAGTCCATTCCTTAAGCTCTTCTGTTAAGCTAATTACTACACTAATAGCTCCTGGGCCACTAATTAAAGGAATCGCCATTGGTGTGAAAGAAATATTATCTTTTTTCTGCGCGGCTATTTCCTCGTCTGTAGTTAAAGTTTTATCTATAACTACCAAGTTCCACCCAATTTTTGCGACAATAATACCTCCTGCAATTCGTAACACTCCTAAAGAAATACCAAAATGTCCTAAAATCGCTTTACCAGCAAATAGAAAAGTTACCAAAACTATGAATACAGAAATAGCTGTCTGTTTCGCTTGTTGACGACTATGGTGTTTGTATTCTTTATATTCTTCACGATATTTTCTATACTCTACATGGTAAGCTTCTAATTGATGGTAGTAGCTTTCTGTTTCCTTATTATGCTCTTTTAGTTTGACACGAAATTCTTCTATCTCTCGCTGATAATGTTCGTCTTCACTTTCGTCTTGTGGTTGACTGGGTTCTTCGGGATCTAATGGTTTATCTGGTTTAGCTGGCTCTACTGGAGGCTGTAGCAAACTTAGAAAAACTGGTACTGCGCCAATAGGGTTAGTAATAGCAAACAATGGCACAAGAGTACTTAAAAATTCCACAAAAATGGATTGTTCTAGCATTTAGTTTGACTATTAACGCTAGCTAATTTTTACGTGAATAAACTTGTATTTGCAAGATATTTTCAAAACATTTAGCCTTATTTTACCTATTTTTATTCTGATACTAATGTAGATGAAAAAGCTAATTTAGCAGTTATACTTAAATTTATTAAGAAAAAACTAGTTTCTATTAAAATGAAACGGTTTTTATCTGAAAAATTGATAATTATTTATAGAATTGTCTACTTGGCAACAAATTTTTATTACCTAAAATAAATATAGTCAACTTGGCGATCGCCGATTTTTTATTCTAGCTTTGCTGCATAATCAGCTTCATTAACAAGTAATTTTCTTTAGATATAGTTAGGGTTTGCTGAGAAAGTTTTCTTTGACAAAGGTAGGGAACAGGGGAAAAAAAAGATTATATTTCCATTCAAATTGATTAAAAGTCAAGGATTTAAAGCCATTAGATACCATAAGCTTGCATTTGAAATTAAAAAAAAGCCTGAAATTATTACCTAGTAAGGCTAATAATTTGGTTCAGCAAACCCTAATTAGTCTTAAAGGTGTTGAATTTCAGAATTTAAAGAACACAATTAAATAACTAATAACCATAAATTTAATGGAAGCATCCCAATTTTGCAAATTGGTCAAAATTTTGCTTGTCATTGCGAATGGAGCGAAGCGTAATGAAGCAATCGCAAAATGTAACCGTTGCGATTGCTTTGCTTCATTTCATTACGCTCGCAATGACAAAAAACATTTTTATACATTTGGGATGCTCCCAATTTAATTGTGTTGTTTTCTATTTAACTTACTTTCGATTTTTCTCCATCAGAAACCAACTCAGAAAGAATAGTCCCTGTCAAATCTAACAGTTGATCTAACAATAATCCAATAGCCGCAATACAGATGATTCCTTCAATAATTTGACTAACTTGACTTTCTTTATAAGCATTCCAAATAATAAAACCAAGACCTTGATTTAGAGTTAACATCTCTATGGCAATTGTACTAAACCAAGCAATCCAAACAGCAAACCTTAAACCCTCAAATATATGCTTAATGACTATTCTAAAGTTTCTTCCTTGTTTGCGTCCGTAGCGTATTCCCTTAGCGGTATTGATAATAATTGACCAAATAGCACTGAAAAAAACAATTACAATTGCGGCAGTTTCAGCCTCTTGAAAAATTATTAATGCAATCGGTAGTAAAGCTATAGAAACAATCGTATTTGGAACTTGCAGAATCCATTTACATATTTGATAAACAATTTTATTTATACCAATTAAATATCCTGCTACAATTCCTAAAACCGCAGCAGAAATATAACCGACTAATAATAATTGTAAACTCGATAACAGATTAAAAAAAATACTTCGTTCCATGCTTCAAAGTTTTATGCGGAACATTTAATAAATGGTGTGACGATAATATCAGTGAAGCAATAAGACAAGCTGTTTGAATTGTACTTAATTTTAAAACTATAAAAATCTGGTTTGAATAAAATTTTTATTGAAAGCAATTATCCGTACTTGATATCAAGTTGTTGATTTGTATCAGCGGGCAAGATGCCCGCACTACAGTATTCAAAATAAAATTTTTATATTCTACTGATTCATTCTGCGTTTCATTTCTTCTAATTCGGCTTCTGTCTCCCACCGCAGAAATTTTTCTTCTAAATCATCGTATTTGTTGGAACTAGGATAGCTGCTGCTTGCACTCCACCAACCTGTGTCTGTTTCCATGCGCTGTTGCGCTTGAGCTTTTGTACGTGCTGCTTGAGCTTGTGCTGCTTTAGCTTGTACTTCCTGTCGTCGCTGTCTAACCTGTTTTAATAATTCTTTACCTTGGCTAATGCGTTCTTTCATACCCTGCATTTGCCCCCAAAGTTGATTTCCCTGCCTTAACAAGGCTGCTTCTCTTTCTTCAGCTTTGACTGCTAAGTCTTCTCTGCCAGCATTTTTGGCTTTCTGTACTCGGATATGCCATCTTTGAATTTCTTGGGCGGTGGATAATATTTCGTCTTGCTTGCGCTTTTCCTGCAACTGCAAATCTGCAATTAACTTTAGTGTATCTTCTTCTTGCTCTCGCAACTGTTCGAGTAGCGCATCTAATTCCAAATGCGGGTTATTCCGCAGAAATTCTTCTAAACGACTTTCCAAAAATTTACTCAAATCGTCAAATAAGCCCACTTTTTCTTAGCTCCAAACCGTATCTTGATTAGGTTAATTGTAATGATTATTATCGGTAATGCGAAAGTATGCTTTACCTCTAATTTCTTACTTCTTCTGTTCACGGTTCCATCTTGAGTAATAGCAATTACTCATACCTTAGTTGGATAAACAGGTTATCAAAACAATTTAATATGTATGTACTTACTGATGGCAGTAAGCTAATTTATACTCGCCAGAGCAATAGTAATGTCAGAGTATGTTTGAATTACTTTTATTTATGTATTTGGTTATAAATAAGAATGAAGATAGCAGTTTTAGGGCATAGAACTTTTCCGATTGTTGAACCTTTTGCTGGAGGTTTGGAGCGTTTCATTTATACCTTAGTAAAAGGTTTACAGCGAAAAGGGTGCGATGTTACTTTGTTTGCACATGACGATTCGGATGCAAGTCTTAATGTTGCGGCTCCAGATTTTATAGATACTTCTTTTTGTACTACTTCCGAAGAAAAGTCTCATGAATCCTTTTTGAGCATCATGGACTATTTGGACTATGGCGATTTTGATATCGTACATAACAATTCTTTAAATTACTTTCCTATAGTTTTATCCAATACTATTAATACTCCGTTGGTGACTACGCTTCATACTCCACCTTTTCCGCTGCTTTATACTGCTGTAAAACACCGCAAAAGGTCGCATAACTATATTTCTATATCTCAATTTAACGCTGCATCTTGGGGTTTGAATAATGGATTATCGCAAGTAATTTACAACGGTGTTGATACGGATATTTTTGCTTTTAATGATAAGAATGTACAAGATTATGCTGTATGGACGGGAAGAATTATTGAGTGCAAAGGTACTCATTTAGCAATAGAAGCTGCAAAGAAAGCTGGTATCAATTTAGTCATCGCCGGTCCTATTTGCGATCGCTCTTATTTTGAGCAGCAGGTAGAACCTCATTTAAATGAGGGAATACAGTATGTCGGACATTTGGGTAAAGATAAGCTGATATCTCTAATACAGCAAGCATCCGTAACATTATGTACGCCTATTTGGTCGGAACCTTTTGGTTTGGTTGTGATTGAAAGTTTATCTTGCGGTACTCCTGTAGTTGCTTTTGACCGTGGAGCTATCACCGAAATTATTGATGAAAACACCGGTATATTAGTTAATCCCGACGATACAGACGCTATGGCATACTCGATCAAACAGGCTAACTATATGTCTCGATATGCCTGTAGAGAAAGGGCGCTGACTTATTTTAGTGTTGATGCCATGCTGTCAAATTATTTACAGTCTTTTGAACTTATCGCGGATAGTCGTATAAACAAACAAAAATCATGCACATCGGCTACTATATCCACTCTCACGGCAAAGGGCACTTACAAAGGGCGCAAGAAATTGCAAAACACTTTAAATCGGACGTAACTTTTTTAGGCAGCAATCTTTTAAATTCGGATGCGGCTAATAAATTTAATATTTTAGATTTACCCGTTGATAAAGTTGAATGCGTTCCCGATATTGCAATAAATCAAAACTGTGAAACTCTTTCTTTTCATTACGCACCTTATGGAGCAAAAAACTATCAGCAGCGAATGTTGAAGTTAGCAGAGTGGGTAGATAATACTCAACCGACTATGGTTGTGGTAGATGTTTCTGCTGAAATTACTCAATATTTTCGGCTTTTGGGAATACCGGTAATTTCAATGCTGCAACATGGCGATCGCAATGATTCGGCGCACAGAAGCGGTTATGATGCTGCTTATAAGTTACTTGCTCCTTATCCCAAGGTTTTAGAATCTGCATCGAAACCTGTTTGGGTAAGGGAAAAGACGATTTACGTTCCCGGATTTTCTCGCTATTCGGGAAGGATTTTAAGTAAATGGCAAGCCAGAAAAAAATTAGGGATTAGTGCTTCTCAAAAGGTAGTTTTGGTACTAAAAGGCAAAGGAGGAGACAAGCATTGTTTAGCAAGTATTTCCGAAGCTGCAAAAACAACTCCAGAATGGCTGTGGTATATAGTAGGACCAATACAAACTAACAGTCACGAACTACCAAAAAATATATCAATAGAAGGATGGCAGCAAGACACTTTTGTTTACTTAAAAGCAGCCGATGTGGCGATCGCTTCTGCTGGGCATAATACCACTATGGAGATAGCACAAGCACAAATTCCTTTTTTATGCATTCCCGAAGAAAGACCTTTTAACGAACAGAAAGTTAAAGCTAAACTATTAGAAAAAATGGGTTTGTGCATTAACAAAGATTGTTTTCCTCAAAGTAATGATGCGAGGAATTTGTTAGAGAAGTTATTAAAAATAGATACGAGTAAATGGCAAAATATCGTTTCAGCAGATGGAGCAGAAAAAGCTGCGAATGCTATTGAATCAGAAGCAAGGTTTGTAGTTGCGCTTTAGCGCCAAATATTTGGCGCTAAAGCGCAACTACCAACAATATTTTTAATATTATAAATTAACTATCTTTTCTAAAAACTTCAATTTCTGCTTCAGAAGGTAATTTAATTATTTCAATCTGATTATCTGCTAATCTAATGTATCCCAATTCTGCAAACTGCTTTAACCATTTATCCATCGGTAAAAAATTCCATTTATCATAAAAAACTTTGGCGTTTTCGACAATATCCTTTAAATGATTTAACGGTGGAGAATAAGAAGCATGAAATTGATGGTAGGCTAAAGCACTTATTTTATAGAAAGAAATTTTGTGTAAGCGTGCGGTAAACGAAAAATCTGTATCTTCTCCACCGTAACCAGTAAAACGAGTATCAAATCCGCCAATTTGAGTAAAAGTTGATTTTCTAATTCCGAAACAAAGCGACCAAAAAAACTCGTATTTATGCATAACTCGTTGATTTCCTGTTAATTCTTCACCCTGGAGTCGATTTGGTGTAGAATCATTTTGCAGCGTATTAAAAGTCCAATTTTTACACCACCCAAAATTTAAATAGCGAATTGAACCTTGATAAAGTGCATCTTCATTTTCCAGATGATAAGCAAAGGTTTCAACTAAATTAGGATGAGGAATACAGTCAACATCTAAAAATATTAAAAAATCACCTTTAGCAATTGCAGCAGCTTTCGAGCGTGCTTCGGCTAAAGGTAAATTATGAGAAGAATTGATTGTAAAAGAGTTAATTTTGAAAGGTGTTGATGGTAATTCCGGTAGAGAATCATTCATGCAGATAACTACAAGTTCCCAAGGATGCATTTTTGATTTAATCAACCCTTGGACTAAATTCTGTAAATGCGAACTTCTGCGAGAATAAAGAGTGCAAACTGATATTTGATGATTTAACATTACACGGCAAAATGTTTAGTTCGTAGTTGCGCTTCAGCGCTTCCGATAAGAGGCGAAGACGGCGCGACTACGAACCATTATATAAATCTAATTCAACTTTAATTTAGCAATTGAATTATTACTACCTGAATGAACTATTTCAAACTCCGTATCTTGAATAATTGACTTTAAAAACGATTTGAATTTTTTAAAATTTAATTCTTGGTAGTCAAAATCTGAAATCTGCTCTTTACAGAGTTTACGAACAACTGATAAATCAACACCATCTTGCCTTAAATCACTTCTATAAGGCTGATTATTTCTTAAATAATTTAAAACTTCTTGATATCGATTTCTTAACTGCGGTGGTTCAACTGTTGATGACGGATGATTTACTTCGTTTCTATAATTTACTGGATCTGGCAATCGAACAAAATAGTCGCACACAGCAGGAAGCAACTTATTAGTATGATTATTATAAGCACATCCAATAACTATTTTTCCATATTCATGCAGCTTTTTAGCTAAACAAGAAAATCCACCATCACCAGATACAATGGCAAAAACTTCTAACGAAGGTTTGCTGTGAATTAATTCAACTGCATCAATTACTAATTGAATATCTGCTGCATTTTTATGATTGCTAAAGCCAAAAATCTGCATTGGCTCAATACCAAGCTCTTGAATATTTTTTCTAATTCTATGTAATCTGCTGTTGCTCCAGTCAGCATAAGCATATTGTCCGGCTATTTTATCAACTAAATTATATCTCTTGATGTTTTCTGTAATCTCTTTTAATGAAAAGGGAAACTGAGGATTGTTACTGCCTAATGTTAAATTTTCGATATCGTAGAGAATTACTGTATTAAAATTTGGCAATGGCGATTTTGTTGCTTGAATTGCCGAGACTATTGGTTGTAAATCAATTGCCGGAACAGCTTTTGTTTGAGATTCTATAGCTTGCAGGAGTTGTACTTTAAGCTCGGAAGACTGCTGTTTTTCCTGATGAAATTTTTCGGTTAAATCGTTTATTTGAATTTGATTTTGAAAGGTATTTTCTTTTAATTCGATAATAGTCTGAGATAAAATGTCTTGACGCTGCTGATAGGCATTAATCAAATGTTGCTGAATACCAGCCCAATCTCGCGGAAAAGCTTCATAGGTAAGGATTTTCAGCGCTGATTCGTAACCTGCGATCGCAATTTCTAAATTACTAGCAGTATTTCCTGATATAAATTGCTGAATCCTTTTACTAAGCTCAACAATAATTTTAGCTATAGCAACAGCTTTACTTGGCTGACTTACAAATTTTTGGTTGGCAAATTCTCGTAATTCAGATGCAAACGTATTGTCAAATTTATCTAAATGCTTTACAAGCAGCGAAGAAATATCTTGATTTTGACTAATTGCTTTTAAAAATTGAAATATTAAATCTTGATGCATTGCTGTAATCCCGATAATGCAACGATAAACTTAGTTTTCCCAAGTTTTCGTCACAATTAGCAATTACCAATCCAAAATTACAGCGGCGTTACCCAATAAGTAGTTTTTCCAGTAACTTTTTTTCTGAAACCAAGTCTAAGTAATGTCTCTGGTGGATAACCGACATAGCTCCAATGTGGTATGTCATACTCTACAGTGCGATACCAACCGTTTTTATTTAAAGCCTTTATTTGCTTTTGATTGTTAACTCCTAAATCAATTGCTAAGCCCCATAAATGTTGTGAAGTTCCCGGTGGTGCAACCGTACCTAAAATTCTAGTTTCTTCACCTTTTTTAACCAAATCTAATGTTTTTGAATTGGTATATTTTCTCCAAAATTTTGCTGTTGTAGCGAAATTACGAATGCAGTCGCTCTTACCATATCCCGATTTCAGCCTAAATCTTGCTTGCTCGCGCGCTTTATTCAAAGCATCGGCGGCTGACTTTTGTAAATAACAGTTTCTCGTACCGACTACTTTGCCTTTTGTCAGGGTAGCTTGAAATAATTGAGTTTCTTCATCGTTACTAAATACTACTTTCTTGGGTAGCTTAATTGTTGGTTCTAAATTTACAAATGGCGCACCATAAGCACGCAACAAAATATACTCATAACTATCTGGTTGGGGAATCTCGGGAAATTGATTCATTAATGCTGCAATAAACCTTTGTTTGTCTGTTAAAACCAGGGCTGGTGTCGGTGAAACAACCGGTACAGGACTAATTTTGGGTTTTTCCGGCTCGGTACATTTCTTATTCAGCAGTCTATTTATCAAGCACTTTTCTATATTGCTAATGTTGTCACCGGTGTTGCTACGAGCAATCTGATTGCTAGCAACTACAGTTATTAGTAGACATGTAGCAACTAGCAAAAAAGCTATTTTCTGGAAGATTGTTTTCATTTATTTTAATAGTGAAAAATGATACTAAAACCGCAAATTAGTCAATTAAAAATTTCAATAAATAGCATAAAAATAAATTAAAAAAGAATGAATTGTCCCAAGAAAATATCTTACATCCAAGCTATCAATCACAACAATAATTTTCTTTTTGTAAAAAAATAACGGTGATTTTGCTGAGTATTTTATCCACACTGTACAATCATTAATTGACTGTATCGGTTAAAATTAGATTAATTCCAAATAATGCTGAACTCTAGGTAAGACCATGCACAATTGTGTTGAGTTCCAAGACTCTTTTGATGTCATAGTTGTCGGTGCAGGTCACTCTGGTTGTGAAGCGGCTTTAGCTACTGCACGCCTGGGCTGTCGTACCCTGCTGTTAACTCTTAACTTGGATAAAATTGCTTGGCAACCGTGTAACCCCGCTGTTGGTGGCCCAGCTAAATCTCAGTTAACCCACGAAGTCGATGCCCTTGGTGGGGAAATCGGTAAAATGGCAGACCGTACCTACGTGCAGAAAAGGATTCTCAATTCTTCGAGGGGTCCTGCTGTATGGGCATTACGCGCTCAAACTGATAAACGCGAATATGCTGCCATTATGAAGGTCATTGTAGAAAATCAAGAGAACTTAAGCATTCGTGAAGCGATGGTCACGGATTTAGTTTTAGGTGCAAATGATGATGTAATTGGCGTTCAAACTTATTTTGATGTGGCTTTCGGATGCAAAGCCGTTGTCCTTACCACCGGTACTTTTTTAGGAGGCAGAATTTGGGTTGGTAACAAGTCAATGGCAGCCGGAAGGGCTGGAGAATTTGCCGCTGAAGGTTTGACGCAAACTCTGCAAAACTTAGGATTTGAAACTGGTCGCCTCAAAACTGGAACCCCCGCACGAGTCGATAAGCGCACGGTTGATTACAGCAAAATGACCCCCCAACCCGGTGACGATGAGGTGCGGTGGTTTAGCTTCGATCCGGAAGTATGGGTGGAAAAAGAACAGCTACCCTGCTATATGACTCGCACGACTGCCGAAACTCATCAATTAATTCGCGATAACCTCAATCTTTCCCCGGTGTACGGTGGCTGGGTAGATGCTAAAGGACCTCGTTATTGTCCCAGCATTGAAGATAAAATTGTTCGTTTTGCCGATAAAGAAAGTCATCAAATTTTTATTGAACCGGAAGGAAGAGACATTCCCGAACTTTATATTCAAGGGTTTTCTACAGGTTTACCTGAAAATTTGCAACTACGTATGTTACGTACTCTTCCGGGTATGGAAAACTGCGTAATGTTACGTCCCGCTTATGCTGTTGAGTATGATTACTTACCCGCAACTCAGTGTTTTCCTACATTGATGACTAAAAAAATCGCCGGTTTGTTCTGCGCGGGGCAAGTCAACGGTACAACTGGTTACGAAGAAGCCGCAGCCCAAGGAATTGTGGCTGGAATTAATGCTGCTAGATTTGTTCGCTCTCAAGAGATGATTGTTTTTCCCCGCGAGCAAAGCTATATCGGGACTTTAATCGATGATTTATGTACCAAAGATTTGCGCGAACCTTACCGCGTTTTAACAAGTAGATCCGAATACCGTTTGCTGTTGCGCTCCGATAATGCGGACCAAAGACTTACTCCTGTGGGAAGAGAAGTTGGCTTAATTGGCAATCGACGCTGGGAATTATTTACTCAAAAGCAGGCTAATATAACTGCCGAGAAAGAACGGCTCTATGCTACGCGGATTAAGGAAAATGATGATGTTGGTAAAGCAATAGTTGCAGATACCAAGCAAGTAATTAAAGGTTCGATTACCCTTGCCGATTTATTGCGCCGTCCGAAATTTCATTATGCCGATTTAATTAAGTATGGATTGGGAAATGTTGATTTGCAGCGTGCCGAGAAAGAAGGTGCAGAAATTGATATCAAATATTCCGGCTATTTAGCCAGACAGCAAAATCAAATCGATCAAATTGCTCGTCAAGCAAATCGTTCGCTGCCAGGGGAACTAGACTATAACTCTATCGATACTCTTTCCAAAGAAGCACGCGAAAAATTAAACAAAGTAAAACCGCTTACTATCGGACAAGCCGCACGTATTGGTGGAGTCAATCCCGCCGACGTAAATGCTTTACTCATATATTTAGAATTGCGTAAAAACCATGAACAGAGCCAATTTACAGCTTTAACATCAAAACAATCTTCATGAAGCAAGAGTATAGTAGTATGGTGTCTTGAGTAATGCTGGTATGATTAATGACATACTAAAAAGGCAAAAATCATTGATAACTCCCTAGCATATGTCGAAATAGATACTTAAACTTAATGAACTCTTCCGTAACTATCTCAGTGAGGAAACAGTTGTTTTTATTCAAATTTACCTTTGTAAATTTTTCAAGATAAAGATTTCATAAATTGCCTTCACCGCAGGAATTAATACTGAAAATTATTATGTCTCAAACAGCTAGCAAACATCTTGTAATTCCAGAACCCTCTGAAGAACTAATCGTCAGCGAACCTTGGACGATGGACACTTACGCTGATGGCTTGATGGATGAATTATTTTCCGATATTGACTGTATTCTCGATGGCAAAGCTCATCTGAGCAAGCAAATTGTCCAACCACAGCAACAGTTAATTCTTCATCCGGGAACACCACCGCAGGTAGTTGCGCCTCCCACTATTATCAGTCCCTTCAACGAAACCGAACAGCAAAGCATCGAAGCCGAATTCGATCGCGTTGTCAGAGGTAATTCTCCCAAAACTGCTAAAACAGTCCAAAAATCGCGTCGAAAAATTTGGCGCAATCTCGGACAAATACTTAAGGTTGGAGCCGGTTTAGGATTAGCGATCGCTGCAATCAACTGGGCAATTAGTAACGGATTGTTGAATCGTCTTACTTCTCAATCGCTGCAATTTGCTTTACAAGAGCCAGCTATGAAGCAGAAAGTAATCGAAGCCCAATCGGCACCGACTCAAGCCGAAATGAAGTCGGAATTAGTTGATTACATGTTAAGTGCTTTAGAAGTTATTGATAATCAAAAAGATAGACGGGATAGAGCCGAGGCTAACAACATTGCTCGCGCTACTCCCGTACCCGCGAATCAAGCAACTTTAGCTTATGCCAATCAACCACCGGTAAATCTTCCACCACCAAAAATTGCTAACAACGCTAAACCATTACCAAGTCGTAATACCAGGGTTGTAGAAAGAATTTACATACCCGTATATCAAGCGCCGCAACCGATGCGTTACGCACCTCCAGAAATTGCCCAAGCACCAACACCATTACCTCCAGTTAACACTGCTGCCAAAGGAGTTGCGCCGAAAGCATCCGATACCAAAGCTAAAAAACCAGCACCGGTAAAAGTTGCTAAAGATAAAGCACCAAAAAATATTCAAGCTTTTGCTTCGATTCGAGAAATTAAGCCATTAGCGGTGAAAAACAAACCCGTTAATGTCAAACAAGCTCCTGAAATACCCAAAATGAAGCAGACTGCGGCAATTGCACCATCAACTCCACAAAAAGCAGCAGCAGCAAAGCCAGTTGAAAGCAAAGAGCAAAAAGTGGCATCAGTTCCAACTTCTTCCCACGTATTGGAAGGATTGTTAGAACTAGGAGAACAATCTGCGGCACTATTTAAAGTTAATGGTGTAAGTCGTCGCGTTCAAAAAGGCGAAACCATTGGCGCTAGCGGTTGGACATTAGTAGATGTTGCCAACGGAGAAGCTATTATCCGCCGCAATGGAGAAGTTCGTTCAATTTTTGCAGGACAGAAATTCTAGTTAATTTTTAGTTTTTCTTGCAAAAATTATATATTAAGCTGCCAGCCGCAAGCATAATCTCAAGCTGCATCAAAACATCAGAACCGAAGCTAATTTACATCAATACAAGTGTAGTAGCGGTACACTTATCTGTTATTACAAACATATCATCAGGGCAAGCTTTTATAAAGCATATAGGGTTACAAATTCGGTTCTTTGATACTTTTTTATGTCAATTAATGCAAAAGTTGTTACTTAAAAAAATATGGTTTTTCAGTACTTGGTATGCTATCAAAATAGTCGTCTTTGGGCAGTCGGCAGTAGCAAGGAAATAAAGTAAAATTACTAAAACATAAACATATCTAATATAAAATTATTGCTGCGTAAGGTTTTTAGCATTTTTTACTGATAATTTAGCATAGTAACAACTCAAGAGCCAAAAATATATTCAAACCAAGGTTTTAAAAATAGATAATTTTTAGTTGAGTTTACATCACTTGGGGAACCTCACCCCGCGTCTTAGCCATAATTAGACATCTCCGGAAATAAAAGAAACCTCTCTCCATGAACGCGGAGCGTTTTCTCGTAGAGTACCTCTCTCCGGATGCGGAGAGAGGCTTTAAACCCCACTTCCCTCTCTTGGGAAGGGGAGTAGGGGGGTTAGGTTGGTAACTGTAGTAAATCTTTTCCTGCGATGTCTATTATGTAATGTCTTCCTTTGTAGATGGTGCGTTACGCTCAGCGATAACACACCCTACGTTTTTTTCGTTGATAAATTTTGTTTTTAAATCAAAATTGCTACAGTTTCCGGCTTGAATCAAATGCCCTAAAATTCTATACTTAGAGGCTGTTACATTCCCAACAAAGCCGCGCATCTAATAAAAATGACCATTTCCGAGCAACCCAGTAAAATCAATACTACCGAATGGGTAACAGATAGCAATGGAAATTTTGCTATATCCATTCGTTTGAAAGGAGAAAGGCTTTTTCATGAAGTATCGCCTTTTCAAACAGTAGAAGTATTTGATACTCATGATAGAGGAAAAATGCTGACTATAGACCGCATGGTAATGTGTACCGAAGCGGATGAAGCGGCTTATCATGAGATGATTGCTCACGTACCGATGTTGACTCATCCTAATGTAAAAGATGTTTTGGTAATTGGTGCCGGTGATGGTGGTACTATTCGCGAATTAGTACGGCATCAAGGAATTGAGCGAATTACAATGGTAGAAATCGATGAAGTGGTGGTACGTGCTTCCAAGGAATTTTTACCGACTATTTCATCGGCTTTAGAGCATCCAAAGTTAAATTTGCTTATAGATGACGGCATTAAATTCGTTAAAAATGCTGCCGATAATTCCTATGACTTAGTAATAATTGATTCTTCCGATCCCGTGGGGCCATCAGAAGGTTTATTTACAAAATCTTTTTATCAAGATGTCTATCGCTGCCTTCGTGTAGGTGGAGTGGTAACGGTACAAAGTGAATCGCCAATTTTTCACCGCAAGGCTTTTGTAGATTTAAATCAATGTCTCAAACAAGTTTTTGGTTACGATTCGGTACATTGCTACTTAGTATTTATTCCCATGTATCCCACTGGAATGTGGAGTTTAACTTATTGTTCTAAACAAGGTGTTCATCCAATAGAAAACTTAGATAGTAGCAAGGCAACGCAGTTTGTCAAAGAACATAATTTACGATATTACAACACAGACATTCATAAAGCAGCTTTTGCTTTACCTGGGTTTATTCAAGAAATGATTTGAGAATTGGATAATAGAGTATTCCGAACCTTTCTGCAAAATAAATCGCTCGCTATAAACCTCTCAACCTAAGCCTTGCGTGCTAATAGGTTGTGTAGAGCAGAGCCGATATAATGACGTTTACAAAAAAGCAACATTTAACCCAAATCTCGCGGGGGAAGCGATTCGCCGTACTTTTCTACGGAATTGCTGCTTATGCGATCGCAATGCTGACTATAATATATTTAATTTTTTACAGCGCAGGTAAACATCCGTTAGCTTCAATATCTTTAACTCAAGGCTCTATATTCTTAGCACTATGTATTAATCTACTTTTAGTGTTTTTATTTGGGCTGCAACATAGCATTATGGCACGTCCGTTTTTTAAACAATGGTGGACGCAAAAAATACCCGTTGCTGCGGAGCGAAGTACTTATGTGCTATCTTCTGCTATCGCTTTAGCTACACTATTATACTTCTGGCAGCCGATACAAATAACAATTTGGTCGGTTAATAATATAAAATTACAATATTTAATTTGGGGATTATTTGGCTGCGGTTGGATTTATTTTGTTCTTGCAACTTTTGCTATCAACCATCTAGATTTATTCGGTTTGCGTCAAGTATATTTTTATTGGAAAGGGGAAACCTATCAAGAATTTCCGTTTATGAAACGGTGGATGTATAAATTCAACCGTCATCCAATCCAAACTGGTTTACTGATAGGTTTATGGACAACTCCATATATGAAACTTGAGCATCTGATTTTATCAATAACATTTACATTTTATATCTTAATTGGAATAGCTTTAGAAGAACGCGATTTGATTCGTATTTATGGGGAAGAATATCAACGCTATCGTAACGAAGTTGGAGGGTTATTTCCTTGGAAAAATTAAAGCATACAAAGTCATTTTCCTGAATAATCTTACTCACAAATACAAAACCTCTCTCCTATAACAAGGAAAGAGGTTGCAACTTCTAGAATTACCATCAAGTTACCGCTTATTAATTACAACTTTTTATGAGCGGCTAAAATAATTCTTTCTGTTTCTTCCCAACCGATACAACCATCCGTCACGGAAACACCGTGCTTTAATTCTTCTAAATTGCTAGGAATCTTTTGATTGCCTTCATTTAAATTAGATTCCAACATCATGCCCACGATAGATGTATTGCCTTCAACTATCTGGTTAATTACATCTTCTAAAACACTCGCTTGCAATTTATAGTCTTTATTTGAATTACCATGACTGCAATCAATCACAATTCTTGCTGGTAAATCTGCTTTTTTGAGTAGTTCTTCGGTGGATTTTACATTCTCGCGATCGCAATTAGGTTTGCCACCACCACCACGTAAAATTATGTGCCCGTAATCATTTCCTTTGGTTTGAACAATACTTACTTGCCCTTGTCGATTTAACCCTAGAAAATGATGGCTATTTTTAGCTGACTCTAAAGCATTCAAAGCAACTTGAATATTACCATCCGTACCATTTTTAAAACCTACAGGCATGGAAAGCCCGCTCGACATTTCCCGGTGAGTTTGTGACTCGGTGGTACGTGCCCCAATTGCAGACCAAGAAATCAATTCGCTGATGTACTGAGGTATAATTGGATCTAGAGCTTCCGTACCTGCGGGCAATCCTAATTCATTGATTTTTATCAGCAATTCCCGCGCAGTTAATATACCTTTCTCGATACGAAAAGAATCATCCATATCTGGATCGTTAATTAAACCTTTCCAGCCTACTGTTGTTCGAGGTTTTTCAAAATAAACCCTCATAATTAACAGTAATTTATCTTCAACTTTGTCTTGAAGCTGCTTTAATCTTCGGGAATATTCTAAAGCTAATTCTGTATTATGAATTGAACAAGGACCAATTACAATAAATTTTCTTGTATCTTGAAAATCTAATATATCCTTTAACTCTTGTCTGTACTTTACAACATTTGCTTCTGCTGAAGGTGTTAAAGGTAATTTTGATTTAACTTCTTGTGGTGTCAATAAAACGTGATAATTCTCAATGTTTGCGTCAAATACTTTCTGGCGAATAGATTGTCCTAGAATCATATGATTTTACTTTCAATACTGAATTTATCTATACATTGTATCTAAAAAGATGCCATTACTAAAAAATAAAATATATCTAAAATTATCAATTGTTTGAACTATTTATAGTAATTTTAAATATTCAAAACTAGATATAGGCTGTAGCAACTTGAGAATTGAATTTATTGCATACCCTTGTGATGAAAGAGATTGCCAGCCATAGTCTAATTAGAAAAATTGTACTGTTGGTTGCTTGCTCATATTTCAACTATAGATAGCCTTAAGACTTTAAGGAATTAGGCAGACAGTACATTTTTTAGTATGGGATGTGTGACACTTTGAGCTATCTTAAACGTAATCATCAGGCTTGTAGTGTCGCCGATCAATTCTATGTTGTGACAATTGCCTTAATCCTATATTAAAGTCAATAAATCTTTGTGAGATAATAAAGTTTCTTGAATAACAGTGAAAAATTATTCAGCGAACAGTCAACAGTTAACGGCTAACAATTAATAGTGAATAGTAAATGTAACTCCTAACTCCGCGCCTCCCAACTCTCAACTCCTAAGAGGATGTTTGAAAAGTCAAAAAAATTACTTGCAAACCTCTCTCCATGAACGCGGAGCGTTTTCTCGTAGAGTACCTCTCTCCGCATCCGTAGAGAGGCTTTGAAACCCATTCCCTTGTAGAAAAGCGGGCTAGGGTTAGGTTTTTTAAATTTTGAAGTAAAACATAATACTTTTCAAACATCCTCTAACTTCTAACTTCTAACTCCTAACTCCTAACTCCTGAAAATGCTTGAAACCTCCAAACAACAAAAAAAATCCCAAGACTATTCATGGAAATTTTGGTTTACTTTGCCAATTTATCCATTCGGTAAACGGCAAACAATTCGTAAGGAAGTAGTTAAAGATACTATTTGGACTTTCGATCAGCTTCAAGGTATTTTCTACGTTGTTGTTCCGATTCGTATGACGGTAGTTAAGTTAGAAGAAGGAGGGTTATTAGTTTATGCACCAGTTGCACCGACTCCTGAATGCGTGCGTTTGGTTGAAGAGTTAGTAGCAGAGCATGGCAGAATCAAATACATTATTTTACCTACCATTTCTGGTTTGGAGCATAAAATATTTGTTGGCCCATTTGCCAGACGCTTCCCCGATTCTCAAGTATTTGTAGCACCCAAACAATGGAGCTTTCCTGTAAATCTTCCCTTGAGTTGGTTGGGTATACCTGCTAAACGTACTCAAGTGATTCCAAAAGATAGCAGCCAAACACCTTTTGGCAATCAGTTTGACTACGAAATTCTTGGTCCCATCGAACTTGGCGCTGGTAGATTCGCTGAAGTCGCATTATTTCATAAATCGTCCCAAACACTTTTAGTCACCGATTCAATCGTTTCAGTTCCCGAACAACCTCCTGCCATAATTCAGTTAGATTCTTATCCCCTGCTTTTCCATGCCAGAGATAAAGCAACTGACATCGTTGCAGACAATCGGGAAAATCGTCGAAAAGGATGGCAGCGAATTGCCTTATTTGCTTTATATTTTCGTCCCAGCGTTTTAGATGTACCTCAATGGAGTCAAGTATTTCGCGATGCCCTCAAAGCTCCGAAACGTTCTAAAAAAAATTATTTCGGCTTGTACCCTTTCAAATGGAAGGAAAATTGGCGACGTTGTTTTGAAGCTTTGCGGGGTGACGGTAGATTATTCGTAGCACCAATTTTACAAACCTTGATTTTGAATCGGGCACCCGAAGAAACTATTGCATGGGCCCAAAAAGTTGCAAGATGGGATTTTAAGCGAATTATTCCCTGTCACTTTGATGCACCAATCGAAGCAACACCAAATCAATTTAGACAGGCATTTTCATTTTTAGAAAAACACAGTGGCAGTACTTTGCCGCAAGCCGATTTTCAGGTTTTAGAACAGATTGATTCTACTTTAGATAAGTTAGGAATTCCTTCAGCCAAAGAGAAAATTTAATCAACAAAAAGTATAATTTTGTCTGAGTGCATTTACTAATATCCCTAAGACAATGTTTTAAGAGTTAAAGTCTGTTAAAACATGTATTTCAATTATAATTCAACTCTGTCTTTCGGTATACAGAATACAGACAATATTATAACTAATGAACGAAGAATTAGTTAAGTTTAATTTTTATGCTTGAGTTACATTAACTTATTCTTAACTAAGTCTCTATGGATATCAGTATGGATTTACCTAACTTATTTATGACAATATCTTTGATAACTAGCATCATAGTAAGTTTAATTTTAATTAATCGCAAATCTAAATTTGTGTCAACTACCGCATTTTTAATTTTTCTCATTTTTACTGCTGTTTTCAATAGTTTACCAGCACAAGCAACTCCTAATTTAGCAGCTTTAGGAGCTAGAGATAATGCTATTACCGAACAGCAGCAGTCACTTGAAGAAGACTTAAAGTTGACCCCAGGAGGCGGTCATTATAGCGGTATTGAATATGCACGAAGAACCACTACCGAACAACGTCCTGTAAGCGATGAAACTATTAAGGAAACTTTAGATTCCTACACTAATGATAATCTGGTTGTCAGCGTTACTAATGGTGCGGTTAAGCTTTCCGGCAGAGTTAAAGATAAAGAAATTGCTCAACATGTTGTAGAGGAGATTAAAGAAATTCCGGGCGTTCATGAAATCACTTTTGATATTGGTTTAGAAAACCAAGCTTTGTAATCATACAAACGTAAGCTGATTTACTTATTTAATTTATGTTTTCTTCAGTTATTTGGACTGGAGAAAACTTTAGATATTTTGTGAATAAATAACATACTTGTTTTATGGCATATCGAATTAAAAACAAAGAATCTATTTCTACAGGAATTAAGCGGATTGCTTGCGAACAAACCGATGAAGCAATCAAAAATTTAACTGAAGAAATTAGAATGAGCAGCGACGATCGCAATATTGATTGTTCTTTAGATGCTGCTGGCATGGTGGAGCGGATGGAAGCAATTCACGATGTGCGTAAACGAATTAAGAAAATACGAGCAGTTATCAGGTTAGTTAGAGACGATTTAGGAAAAGAAGTTTATCAGCAAGAAAACCATTGCTTTCGAGATGCTGGTCGTAATTTGTCTGAAATACGAGATGCTCAAGTTTTATTAGAGACTTTTAATAAGTTAGAAAAACATTTCGCAGATTTTATTAATCCACAAGGATTTACGGATTTAGAACAAATTTTAGTCGAGCATCAACAAAGCACTTGCAAGCAGGTGTTAAAAGAAGATAATTCAGTTGTAGAAACTCTTGCAGAGATAAAGAATGCACGAGAGCGAATTTCTTACTGGTCTTTAGAATCAAGCAGCGGCGCATCAATATTAAGTAATGGCTTGCACAGAGTTTATAAACATGGTTATCAAGATTGTCAAAGTGTATTAGAAGAAGAACAACCGACAGCGGAAATGCTGCATGATTGGCGCAAACGGGTTAAATATCTTTGGTATCACCTGCGAATTATACGTCCTATTTGGTCGGATTTAATTAATGAATGGACAAATCAAACCAAACAATTAGGTGAGTATTTAGGAGACGACCACGATTTAGCAGTGCTGCATGAGTTTATTAATAATCAGCAGGAAGTTTTGAAAAACCAAGCAGAATTAGAAGTATTTAATTCATTAATTAATCGCCGTAGAAAGCAGTTACAGTTAGCAGCAAAATCTTTGGGAAAACGAATTTATGTCGAGTCACCAGAAATTTTTGTTAATCGTATCGAAGCTTATTGGCAAATATGGCAACAGGAGAGCCAGCAATTAAATTAAACGCAGCGGATAAGCTGCTACGCATTTAATTTGTATACCAATCAGCTTGCAAGTTAACTGCAAAAAAACACTGCTCTTATACAGCAATTGCCGCAAATGTCATAAAATTCGGGTGGTGCCTTACAAGCACCCTACAACAAAATCTGCCGGTTGCGGTCATTCCTATTATTTCAGCGTAAATCCTCAATAAAAACCAATTTACCTTGACACAAATATCTACATTTGCTCCTATAGGCTGGCAGGGACTAACTTTTCGTTTAGCTATAGCCTTGATTATCGGTACAATTATTGGTTTAGAAAGGGAAACCCAAAAGAAGCCAGCAGGACTTAGAACTAATATGTTAGTCTGTTTTGCTTCTGCCATGTTTGTACTCATTCCAATTGAAATTGGAGCAGCCCAGCAGAATTTAGATATTTTAGGAAGAGCTATTTCCGGAGTTATTAGCGGTGTTGGTTTTATCGGTGGAGGGACTATTTTACGTCACTCAGAGGTCAAAGGTTTAACTTCTGCTGCGACAATCTGGGTATCGGCTGCTCTGGGTATTGCAGTTGGTTGTGGTTTGTGGCTGTTAGGTTTGTTAGGAGGATTTGTTACTTGGATAATCTTACGGGTTTTTGATAGATGGGAAGATTATCTTTGATTAAATCTAATTTGAAACTTACTCCTTGCCCCGTAGAAGATTCTCTGTGAAAACCGCACAGACGCAGATAACACAAAAAGGTAAAGAGAAATAGTCAATTTTTAAGTGGAATGAAAGTGAATAATTAGGCTTGAGCAAGTAAACATTCGGGTTTAACCTTTACTTTTTTCAATATGTCCGAATCGTGCCACTAAGCGCTATATAAACGAAGCTTACAGAAGCGGGGGAGTCGTTGAATATAGCAGTTTTCATTTGGGTGTACTTCCCCTCTCCGCTACTTTGGAGAGGGGTGCCCGGAGGGCGGGGTGAGGTAAAAAATGTAGTGGACTCAACTGAAATTCGCTATAATACCAATTCTCTATGAGGCTGCGCTTTATCACTAAGATTTGATTTGATTATCTCTACCAATCCCTAATTCTTTCAGTTTATTTTTCACATCCTTCCATTCACTACCGCAATAATAATATTTCTTATCTAAAATATTGGCAATATAATAACCTTGTTTACCACCGTTGATGCGAAAGAGTTCTATTGCTACTTTTTTCATTGAAGTACCAAAAGCTTTAAACTTTTCTTCTGGTGACAAATTCGGAGCATTAAATAAATTAATAAACGGTTCTCCATGTTTAAAAGCCCAACCATTACCTCTACGCTGAATAATTTGATAATAAACAGGACAAAAAACTGCGATGTTAGAATCTGTCATAATATTTATAAGGATTCTAAATTTACTAACGTATTAAATTAGAGCGCGATCGCCTATTCATATAACTATGAATTACGTAACTGACGTATTTTTTTGTAGGGTGCTGTGACACTTTTAATATTTTTTAACGTAGTAATAAGACTTGTTAGTGTCACGCACCATCAGAGTTATATATGTAAGTCCCCATCATAATTTTTGTAGCAGTATTATAGCGGTTCTCAATTTGGTGAGATGCATAATTTCTGGTTTTAGGGAACAGGGAAAAATTTAGATGTACCTCAGTTATTCGAGAAAGGCTATAGTCATGGAAAAATATGGGAAGTAGATTTATCCGAAGATGAACTTTATGCCGATGCTTGGGTAATAGATAGATACCTTGGTTTTGAATGGAGGCAACATCTACTAAGAGATAAATCACAACCACATCAGTTAAAAGAATTGTCAGTAAGAATCGAAGCAGATATTTTTGTTGGTGATTATTTTGAAGCTAATAGTATACCAGTAGTTTCTGAAAGAGTTAAAAATGTTTTACTTACAGAAGTTTCTGAATATGTCGAATTTTTCCCTATTCAAGTATTTCATCACGGTAAAGAAATGAGGAAAGATAGTTTTTTCATTATGTACATTAAAGAAAAAACAGATTGTTTTGACTGGGAAAAATCAGTATACAGAACTCAAACTATTAATAATGGTAAAAAATCTATGAGAGCAATACGTAAGTTGGTTCTATTGGAAGATATTATCAAAGATAAACAAATAGTTAGAGTCGCTGAAGTTGGTTTTAATATAATTGCAGTCAGAGAAGACCTTTGTCAAAAAGTATTAAATAGCGGTGCTAAAGGTATTGAATTTAAAGAACTTAATCAAACACGTTGGTAATTATTTTTTATCGCTCAAATATTATTAATCGTAAATTAATTGAATTACTTTAATTTCAGTTACGAATTACGAATTATATTTACATTCCCAAGCCAAAGCCTGGGAATTATTACATCAATCTTCACACGTTACCAGCAGCAGCACCAACTGCTTGCTCGTCTGCAATTCCTACTAACTTCGCGCTTAATTCCCACAAACGCTGTGCTTTATCATCATCCAACGCTTCGTTAGAAACTTCCTGCTCGAAAGATTTTCTACCTTCTTTCTGACGATTTCCCCAACTATAATATGAACCGGATTTATTATATTCCGGCTCTGCAACTACATCTGCAACTCTTTCACCAGCTAATTCTTCCGATACATATCCGCCGGTGATATTCTTTTGAAATAAAGGAAATATTTTCTGGAATAAGGAATAGTGATTGCGGAATAAACCAGTTTCAGCAACGCATCCGGGATACAGCGAGCTAAATACAATTCCCGTAGAATCGTGATAGCGTCTGTGTAATTCTCGCATGGTTAAAACGTTGCAAAGCTTGCTGTCTTTATAAGCTTTACCTGCTTTAAATTTCTTACCGTTAATCATCGAGATTGGTGCTTTGAAGCCTTCTTCAAAACCTTTTAAATCTCCTAAATCTGGAGGTGCAGGAATAGGGATTTTTCCTCCTAATTCTTTGGGATTAGCTGTTACGGTTCCCAAAATCACCAATCTTGGTTCATCAGTTGACGATTTTTGCAAGTCTTCCAACATCAAGTTACACAACAGGAAATGCCCCAAGTGATTGGTAGCAACGCTTAATTCATAACCGTCTTCACTTCTTTGTGGCTCCTTAGCTAACGGTAAATATACCGCAGCATTACACACCAAAGCATCAAGAGATTTACCGCTTTCTCGAAAGGTGTTAACAAATTGACGCACGCTATTTAAAGAAGCCAAATCCAAATGCATGATGGTGTAGCTATCGGATGACATTCCCACTTCATCCGCAACTTTTTGAGTTTTTTCCAAGTTGCGACAAGCCATTACTACATGCCATCCTTTCTGGGCAAGAGCTTTCGCAGCGTACAAGCCTACTCCAGAAGAAGCACCCGTGATGACAACCGTTGATTTCGTATCTTGTGCCATATTCTTAAAACTCTATAAATCTAAATATCAACGTTGATTGTAATTATGCTCTCACATGTTGAATACTTACTATCGTTTTTGTTAAGAGTACTTTACGAATATTAAGATTTTTAAGGAAAGTTTGTGTAACCTAAATTTGTGTTTAGGTTAATGGTTATCAATTTAACGCCATAATTCTATTTATTTATCGTCTTGTAAATTTCCGTGTTCATCACAGCCAAATAACAAGCATCCGCAGCTTTCCAATAAGTAATAGTCGTTTATATTTATATTCGGCTTATCTAATGCAAATTTTTTCTCTAAATTAGTCAATCGCAAGACTTCGGACTTTAATTCTACTAATTCTTCTTGTTTTTCTTCTTGACTATAATCATCCCAGTTTTGATGATTTTCTTTAATTTCTTTTATCCAATTTTCTTGCTTATCAATTTCGTTAGCAACTAATTTATGGAATGTATCTATATCGTTTATATATATTAAATAAGGAATATGCTGCCAACTGAATAAATGATAATGATTCCAGTCGCAGTTTTTACAACAAGCATATGCGCGTTCGTAATTATTCAAGAGATAATATAGATAAGCTACTTCAAAACTATCAATTTCATCACATTTATTAATCTCTTGTTCTAATTCTTTTACTATCTCCCGAGCATCTTCTTTTTTCCCAAGCTTAATTTTAACTATTGCTAAATTGTACTTACTTCTATTTTCAATATCTTTTTCGTTAGTTGCTGCAACTAAATAGTTTTTGGCAATATCAAAATTTTCTGACTTTGCATATGCTGTACCTAAATTATGGGTTATCTCTCTACTTTTACTTTTTGAGTAGGCAATTTCTAAATTTTTGATAGCTTCATGTGATTGATTGTTTGCTAAAAGCATATAGCCATAAAGAAAGTATGGATAAAAGCTTTGCGGTTGCATTGAAATACATTCTTGTTGTATTGCAAGAGCTTTTTCTAAACTTCCCCAACATTCTATATAATAAAACCAAGCTAGGTTATGAGTCGATTTGATTGTCTTTTTTGTGGCATATGCTTTTTCCATTAACCTCAAATCCTCTTTATCTTTCACAAAGCTGGGATTATTCAAATATTCGATTGCTAAGGCGTTCATTATATTAGTGTCATCGGAATATTCGGCTAAGGATTTTTTGAATTTTTCGATATTCTCTGAGCTTATTTTTGAATTCATTTTTTGCTGATTGGGTTTATCTAAAATCAAATATTTTCTACGTTAAAAGTTTTACTTGAAAAATGGCGATCGCTCAACTTTAACGCTTCTCATTTAACCTCATTCCGCCTTTAGCAAAGAGAGAGGAAGGTGATGAGGTTTTGAGTATATTAGATTCAACAGAAAACCGCTACAACCTAAATTTTAATTTAAAGTTTAATTTAGTCAGGAATGACAACAGTTGTCATCACAAGTAAGTCGGCACGAATAAAGTATCGCGATGTAACATGCAGATAAATTCTCCTTAAACCCTTATTAGCTACTCGCTACTTTTTTAGTTGCGCGGTGGCTCGCCGAAGATTTTTGGCGCTGTAAGCGCAACTACAAACCCTAAAAGTTCAAATTTTAGGTGAATAGGGAGAGATGAGGGGGACAAGGATAAATAATGACTTACGACTCCTAACTCATAACTCCTAACTATTCTCAATCCCCAATGCCCAATTTTTAACTATGAAAAACAATGCTAACTAAGGGAATAAAAGTCCATACAAGCCATTTTAAAGAAGTGAATTTAACTTCTGGAGTTGGTTGTGGTTGAGATAGAAGGGCTTCGACTCTTTCTTCTAAACGGTTGGCACCGGGGGAGCCTAGTGCTGCACAAAGGACTTCTGAAGATATGGGTGAACTGTTAACAACCATCAGCAAAGATTCGGCTAACAATAAAGGATCTACATGTGAAACTGCATGAGCGTCGGCTCGTAATTCTCGTAAAGTAATTAATTCTTGCCATAAAGCTTCAGTATTAGGCAACCAAGAAGTACATTCTCGCATCCAGCCCAGCCAAAAAAACCAGAACGTATCCTGGTAATAATAATGTCCTTGCTCGTGGGCTAAGACAGTTTCTATATGATTGCTTGAAAGAGTTTTTAGTAATCCAGAGCTTAACACTAACTCGGGTTTTAAAAAGCCAATTTGTCCGGCGAATAATGCTTTCGTATCCAGCAAGCGAACTTCTGTTCCTGCTACATCAACTTTCGGACAATTGCGAGTAGATTTCACAGATACCCATCCCAGCCATGCCTGTTTTATGCAAACGATGGCAAAAAACCCCATACAAATTAATGCGATTACATAACCGTAACAACCAGTTTGCAATCCCCCCATAGTACCTTGAGGCCCCATAAACAACAAAGCAAACGTTGTCATGAAAATTAACAAGGGAGGAAATAGAAAGAAAAATAGTGCTTTGTGCCAGCGCTCATTCCATTTAGCCGAGCTTCGATTCCATTGACATCTAGTGATGCCAGCAACCATTAAAGCTAAAAAAATTATCAGTAAATGCATTTTTATTCTTCCTCCCTTGCTTTTCGAGCAGCTTGAATTCGTTTTGCTATTGCTTGTATTTTCGCAGAATCTGCTTCATCTAAACTATCTGCAAAAGCAGCAATTACATCGGGATTCCCCACTTTTAAAAATTGCTGTAACTGCTCGTGAGCTTTAATCACTTCCGCTTGCTGCTTTGTCAAAAGTGGCTGCCAATAAAAAGCTTTTCCTCTTTTATTGCATTCTAACCAACCTTTATCTGTTAATCTTCGCAGCACGGTAGTAACTGAAGTATAAGCTAATTCGCGGTTGGGATCGGCTAAAATGCGGTCGTGTACATTTTTTACAGTAGCTTTGCCTAACTGCCAAACAATATTTAGAATTTCTGTTTCCAACGGACCGAGAGAAAGTTGTTTGGGACGGTATTCTGGTAAAGGAGCCATTTGGATTTGAGATTTAAGGATTTAAAATTTTAGATGTCAGCTAAAATATCGTTCTTGTTTCCAGATTACAGCTAACAGCGAACAGTGAACAGCGAACAGTGAGCAGCGAGCAGTGAGCAGTGAGCAGTTAATAATTTATTTCTCCCCCTCTTCCCCCTCTTCCCCCTCTTCCCCCTCTCCCCCCTCTTCCCCCTCTTCCCCCTCTT
>JAHCMI010000092.1 GCA_019192545.1 Rivularia sp. MS3
GGTGCATCTACCAATTCTATGTACTGTATTTAACTGGTAACTTCCGGATCAAATTAAAATTAAATATATAATTAAATTGAAAATCCCTAGAAATTTTGAATTTATCGGGGAAGACAGTTATCAATTTGAATCTACCAATTCTGTGTTCTGCATTTAACAATTACTTATTCAAGTGAATTATAATTTAGATGCAAATAAATTACATCGATTATAGATAATGCCAAGAAGATTATTTATTTGCGTTTACTTACTACATGTAGTATGCGTAGTAAATTTTTGTATTGATTCTTTATATTGAATAGAACTGTATATTTTTTTTGAACACAAATAATTAGAAATAAAAAAACCCCCAGTGGAAGGCAGTCAACCAGGGGAGTTAGTTATCAGGGTGCATCTACCAGTTAAATGTTCTAAAGTTAACCGGTATCTTCCGGATAAAATTGTCCAAATGCTGATAAAAGTTGTATAACAAGCAACTTTTATTAACTTATTTTGTATATGTCGGCACATTATCAAATATTTCTTAAACCTTAGTTATTACAAAAAACCGTCGTTATTCTTTTTGCGATGAATTTTAATGTATTTAGCTATTGGGATGTTTGTTAACAGTCAAAATAAATAAAAATATTATTTTTACTGAGGAATTAAACTGCCAAGCGCATATATAACTAAGTTAGTTCTAGGCATATTTAGTTTAATCCGGATAAAGTTGTAAAGGTAGATAAACCAAAAAACCACTTTAGAATCAGAAACATGAAAGCAGGTAGATGCATCTAATGTATCAGGAAGAGCGAAACATAAACTTGAAACAAAAGCGTTTCCAACCAGATAAGTTAGGTAAACAGGAGAAGTTGTGACCCAGGAATTTCACATTTCCGTAACCCCAGTAGGGCAAAACGACTACTTGGTGCGGACGGAACAAGTCGCCCCTGGGGTACCCTTAGCAGAAGAACTGGTAAGGTGGCCGGTGGCTGATTGGTTAGCCGCTGCTGGGAGTTTAATGAACGACCCATTGCAGTCAGTATTGCAGGGTGATGCGATGGCGTTAAGCGCCTGTCTAGAAGAGACAAATGCAAGAAACTCAGTTAATTTGGTGGCACTGGGTCAGCAACTTTATAATGCGCTGTTTCAAGGCACTCTTAGGGACAGTTGGATTACGGCGCAGGGTATTGCCCAAAACCACCAACAGGTATTGCGCTTACGTTTGGGCTTAAAGGATACGAAATTAGCTCGTCTTCCTTGGGAAGTAATGCATCAAGCAGATCGCCCAATTGCAACCGGTCCCTATATTGCTTTTTCTCGCTATCAAAGCGGAATGAGCGGAACGTCTCGCCTGCCATCAAGAAATATTCCCCAATTATCAACTAATGGTGGAATTAGAGTCTTGATGGTGATTGCTTCTCCTGCCGATCAAGTACGTCTTAACCTGTTAAAACAGGAAGCCATCAGGCTGCAAGCGGAACTTGAGCGTAAAAATCAAGGTGGGGATCATCTTCCTGAAATTGAACTTTCGGTACTAGAGCAACCTGGAAGGGAAGAATTAACCCAAGCCTTAGAACAAGGAAATTATCACGTCCTCCACTACTCCGGTCATAGTAATTTTGGTGCGAACGGTGGCGAAATTTATTTGGTCAGCGGTAGAACTGGTTTGACCGAAACTCTGTACGGGGATGATTTAGCTGGCTTGCTGGTTAATAATAATATCCAAATGGCGGTATTTAATTCGTGTTTGGGAACTTATGCCGCTACCTCAGATAGTAATTTAGATACCGGACAGCGCAATCTAACCGAGACTTTAGTCAAGCGAGGTATAAAAAGCGTTTTGGCGATGTCAGAACGCATTCCTGATGAAGTCGCATTAACGTTAACGCAATTGTTTTACCGCAATTTATCCCAGGGGTACGCGGTAGATTTGTGCGTAAGCCGGATGCGTCAGGGATTAATTTCTGCTTATAGTTCGCATCAATTGTATTGGGCGTTACCAATCTTATATCTTCAACCAGAATTTGACGGTTATTTAGACCCAGAAGTTTATTTGCCTCAAAGTGGAGAATTATTTAACGAGTATGACCCCAACAGCAGCACGATGCCCACACTTTACGCTGCTAATCCCACATCAAGTTCCGATATGGTTCCGGTGGAAGGAACGGTCAATTCTTATGAAGTCGAAGACTACAAGGATCTAGATTTACTAGGCGAAGATATGTGGGGAGACCTTGTTGATGAGATCGAATACGACGACCCAAGCTATTCAGAAGATTCAGCAATTGTTTCGGATTTATTTCGTCAGATAGATGACGAAAAATCTTTAACTGAGCCTCCTATGAATGCTGAGTTAGTTCAAAACGAAGATGATTACGAACAAAGACAATTATCTCCAGATATAGATTATCAATCTGAAGATACTTTGATATGGGACGACAGTGGGTTCCCATCATCAGTTAGTTCCCAGCAAAGTGCAGTTATTGACCAAACTTCCAATCCAGGTAATTCGGCAGCCCAATGGGCGCAAACAAGTGAAGAAACTACCGCATCCGCAAGAGCCGCTGCTAAAAAGCAAAAACGAAAACAGCGTTTAACGCTTTTAGGTGCTTTGGGGGTAATGGCAGTTGTGTTTATTGGAGGTATAAATTATTTAAGAACACAGTACCAACCCCAAACCGATAAAGACACTATTGCTCAGATATCGTCGCAGCAATTTGATTTAGAATCTGCTCCAACGAAAGCAGTTACTACATATGCTGGCGAACAACTAAGACAAGGCGAAATTAAACAAGGACTCAAAGCTGTAGAAGAATTGCTCGATCGCGGTGCTTTGAGCAATGCTGAAACTGCATTAGAAAATATTGATAACGAACAACAAGTTAATAATTCTCACGTCAACTTTATCAAAGGGCGTTTGGCGTGGCAATTTATTCAACAAGGTGATACCAAATACAGTATTGATGATGCTCGCCGTTACTGGGAAGTAGCTACACAAAAAGACCCAAATTCATTTTTGTATAGAAATGCTTTAGGCTTTGCTTATTATGCAGAAGGCAAGCTTAACCGTGCTAACGATTCTTGGTTTAGAGCTTTAGATTTATCTTTTAAACAGAATCCCGCGCAAAATGTATCGAATTCAAATACCTTAATGCCTGTTACTCAAGCAGTTGAGGATCAAGTAGTTGATAAAGAGGCTTTAACGGCTTATGCTGGCTTGGCTTTAAGTTTGTATCAAACTTCTCAGGATCAGCCTTCTGAAAAAAGGCTGAAATACTTAAGAGAAGCAATCAAATATAGCCGTATGGTGATGAGAGATAATTCGGGAAGTTTTCAGAGAAAAAGTTTAGCTCAAAATTGGTTGTGGACTAAACAAGCGGTTCAAGATTGGCAATCTTTGCTTAGACTTGAATAAATAAGTTGAAGTGAAAAGTTCCGAACCAAGAAAACCGCTAAATTCTTATTTTAGATTTTTTTAGCTTTACTTTTAACTTGTCTGTTCTGATTTTAAAATCCACATATTGCGTAGAATAATAAATTTATTCACTTTAATTCGGATATTGAATCATCTGAATTAATAGATTAAGGCATGAAAAGCACAGTTTATGTTTTCCCGGTTTCTTTAAGCAGCCGGGAAAAATTTTAGGTACTTGCTGCAAATGAAATTCTGTCCGTAAATCTAAAACTCTATTAAATTAAATTAAGACTTACGCAAACGTCATAAAACTCTGGTAGTACGTAATACGGATGAGGCTTATTACTATGTTTAGAATCTATCGAAGTAGTACAGCACCAAGTGCCAAACAACAGCAATAAAAAATATGTCTTTGTGCTTAGTCCAAATATTTTTATCTCTATTTAGTAAAGCAAGCTAAATTACAAACTATACGTCTTAAAATGTAGCTATTAATTATAAAATAATTAACTTTACCGTAATTGTCTTATCTTGTACTGGATATTTCTAATAAATAGCATCGATAATAGACTGAATACTTACTGAAGCAGTATTAATTAACGGTTGACTGACTTCAAAATTAGTGATGAATAACTAGCAAAAATAACTTTGTTGCTGCCAAAGTTCATAATTTGTGAATACAATTCAACTACTAACTATTATCTATAGCCAAAATTTGACTATAAGGTAAAACTTTATGCTGGGTTGAAAACTATTAACTATTAAACGTATGCCTAGAAAAAATAACACATCCCAACAGCAAAGTAAACCTTTTGTTTTTCGTTGTCGCGTGCAAATAGATTCGGGATGCTTAACAAGAGAAACTGCTGAAAGACTAGCTCCGTTTCTAGAGGAATCTGAGACAAAATATGCTATTGGTGATTATTTACGCAAACAGAAAAAAGCCGGTCAAGCTTTGATAGATTTTAGAACTGATATGGGTATTTGGCAAGTAGAATTTAGTGGAAGAAGAGGTGGATGTTATTTATGGGATCTATATTTTATTTCGCCCTATTGTGTTGCAGGTTAAATAATTTATCTCTTCGTGATTCTAAATACGACAGGCCTCAATGTTTTTACCATTAATAGAGCCTTTCATCCCAATTATCACGGATTGAACTCGTTGTTTTGGAGTTCCATGATGATGTTCGTGACCCCAAGCATAATCGCCAATTCGATAAGCGAAGGTAGCAATTTCATGAATATCTCGATTATCAAGAGTAATATTTGGAATTAACCCTAAATATACTCCAGCTAAACAATCTGCTTGTAATTCCGTAATTGGAGTGGCTTTAGGTGTAAACCCGTGAATAGTTTGCATTGCATGAGCGTATTCATGGGCAACAATATAAGCTAAGGCTGCATCTCCATGTTGGTAAGCCATGCGAATATCTCTATTGGTAATATAAACCGTATGATTTAACTTGCAATAGTGACTGCCATAAACACGTCCGCAAGCAGAGCGATTTCCTAAGCGAACATTCCAAACTAGTCTTGGAGTCGCTCTATAACCGTGAATGTGTTGAATTCCTTCGTACACTCCATTTATAACTGCTTGTGGCGACCATTCTCTTGCATTAACTGGAGAAGTTGCAAGCATGTATCCAATGCTAATAATAGATGTTGTTAGTGCTTTTAATAGTTTCATTTAGTTTAATTCCGAAATTTATAGATTTATTCCACAAATCACTGTTAAATAAGGATATTTCGGAAAAAGCTTAATAAATGCAAATTTTTTGAAAAGACAATTAGCATTGCATTATAAGCAAGATAAAAATTGTATAAAGGGTTAAAGGTTAAAGGTTAAAGGTTAGAGGTTAAAGATTAAACCTCTTTGCAACCAATGAAGCTTAAACATTATTTAATTCCTTCAAACGGTCCTAAATAAGTTGGTTTGGGACGAGTAATATGAACTTGCCATAATGCTTTAATGGTAGAAATATATTCTCTGAAGGTATAGCGCATTATAGTTTCTCGACGATAATTTTCCCAATCGGGAGTACCCAATCCTACGGCATCTACACCTAGTTGTTGGCAAAGATAAACTGCGCGGGGTAAATGGAAATTTTGGGTAACTACAACAGCTTGATTGACTCCGAAAATAGCATTTGCACGATAGCAGCTTTGATAAGTTTTAAAACCGGCATAATCTAAAGTAATATCCTTTTGAGGAATACCTAATTCCATTGCATAACGTTTCATTACGGTTACTTCATCGTAATCTTCGCTGCTATTGTCGCCACTCATCAACAGCTTTTGCACTTTTCCCAGTTTATAAAGTTTTGCAGCAGCAGATATTCTATCTGCCAACATCGGAGAAGGGCGATTATTATAAATTCCCGCACCTAAAACGATAGCAACTCGCTGTGAAGGAATTTGATTGGGATTATTGTGACGGCGACTGCTAGTTACTGTTTTTACGTAAAAATGAAGTGCCAAAGGAGTTATAACAGCACTTAAAAGCAGCACTCCAGATAATAATCGCCAGTGCTGCAATAACCATTTAGGTAGCATTTATATTGTGTGTTGTGAGGACTATTCTGTTTTAGCAGACGTAAGATGGATGTTGGTGTTTCGGCTGATATTTCTAGGGTTTATGCGAAAACGACGAAAACAGAAGACAGAGCCTTCTTAATATGGATTACAAGGTAGAACCTTGTAACCAGAGTATTGCTTTTAATTTAAACCTTAGCTATCTCACTTTTAGCAACATCAACATTCAACCGTTTAAACATTGCTTCTCTTCCCTGCATTGCTAAAGTGTCATCTAAAGGAGTCAAGGAAATAGCTTCTTGATATTTTTGTCGTAAGGCAGTTTGAATTAACCAATCGGCTACAACCGGATTTTTCGGTAATAATGGCCCGTGGGAATAAGTCGCGATCGCGTTTTGGTAAAAAGCCCCTTCGGTTCCATCTTCACCGTTATTTCCTAAGCCGTAAACTACCTTACCTAAAGCTTCGGTTTTTCCTAATCTAGTACGTCCGCCGTGATTTTCAAAACCGACTAAATAAGGTGTAGCTCCACCCAACATTTGTTTTAATTCTTTGGCTAATTTAGCGGCGGTAACTTCTATAACTAAATTACCGATGCAGCGACGAGTGTTTTCTCCTGGATGCACGGAAACTAAATCCAAGATTCCCAAACCTTCAATTCTTTGCCCTAAACCCGGTTCGTAGTAATGCCCTAATAGTTGTGGGGAACCGCAGGTAAAAACTCCTGGCGTACCATTCTCAAGCTGCTCGCGCATCGCATCGGCTTTCTCGCCCTGCAAATCGCGCATGACGATTTCTTGCTGTCTATCCTGTGCCCCACCACCAACTATGACATCTACAGATTTAATATCATCAGCAGTAGAATTTTGGTCTAAGGGTACTACTTTAACGTCATATCCTCGCCATTGAGCGCGACGTTGGATAACGATAACATTACCCCTGTCTCCGTAAGTACTCATCAACTGCGGATACAGCCAGCCTATGTTTAGTTCAAATTTTTGGTTACTGTTAGTCATAATAATTTGTTGTGTTTAAAGAAATATCGGGGAGAGGAGAGGGAGACAAGGGAAGAGTTAGGAGTTATGAGTTAAAGTTTTTCATTACCAATTCCCAATTACCAATTAGCAATTACCAACGCCCCACGCCCTATGCCCAATTCCCATCATCGAATTTTCTTACCCGTCAATGCTTCTCGCACGTCTAACATGGCTGTATATGTAGGTAAGATATGCAAAGTTTCATTTTCGGGAGTATTTTCTAAAGCGGTTGTAATTGCTTTTCGTAAATCTTCTTCGACAATCAAATTTAAATTACTATCGGCAGAATTTTCGCTGTAGCGCAGGCGTAAAGCCATATCATAAACGCGATCGCCACTGACAATTAAGGTGCCTCCCCGCTGTACCAATTTCTCGGTATCAACATCCCAAATCCAGGATACGTCTTCCCCATCCTGGACTCTATCGTTTAAAACCAGCAAAGTTGTTTTATTATGACTTTCGGTAACTACACGAATGGTTTCGTTGGTACCTACGGGATTTTTGGATAGCAAAATACGTACTTGCTTGCCATCTACAGTTAATTCTTCCGCACGTCCAAAAGCTGGCTGAAATTTGGGAATTGCTTTACGAATGCTAGCTTCTTCGATTCCTAATTCTTTCGCGGCAGTGGCGGCGGCTAAGGTATTGTATTTGTTATAAAGTCCTACTAAAACCTGTTCCCATTCGCGACTTTTTAAATCGGGTTCGCTTTTAGCAAAGCCGCAGCTTGGGCAAGTGTAATCTCCTAAATGGGATAGATATACACCTTCGTAATCTAAAGAATGCCCGCAATTCGGACAGTAAATTGAATCAACTGCATGGGGAATTGCTTCGAGATACTTTTCCGGTTCGCTTAAACCAAAAAATACTACTTTTTGGGATAGCTGTTGCCCTAAGTAAGATAAAGTTGGATCGTCAGCGTTGGGAATAACTACCGTATCGGGTGCCAAACTAGAAATTGCTTTTGTCCAGCGTTTGCTAATGGAATCTACTTCACCATATCTATCAAGTTGATCGCGAAATAAATTTAAACAAAGAATTATCTTTGGTTGAATAGGCTGCAATACTTTAGCAACGATATTTTCATCAACTTCTAAAATGGCGTAATCTACATTCAAATTACCAATCAAATTGGTACTTTCCATCAAAGCAGTTACCAAACCATTTTCTAGATTAGCCCCAGTAGAATTATGAGCAACTCGGAAACCAAGTTCATCTAATATCGTGCGTAACAGTAAAGACGTAGTCGTTTTACCATTAGTACCGGCAATTAAAATAATCCCATGTTTGACTTGCTCGCTTAAAGATTGCAAAAGTTTGGGTTCAATACGTCGTGCAATTGAACCAGGTAAAACAGAAGCTGCACCCAAACGTAAACTACGGACTCCAAAAGTCACGCTTTTTGCCACAGACACAGCCAAACCAAGCCTGAGTTTATCTATAAATTGAACTTTTGCCACAAACGTACCCTATAAAGATATAAGTTTTAAATTTAATAAGCGTGAGTTTAGCGAATCCCCGGAGAAAAATCTAGACTTAACCTTAACAATTTCACGAGATGGGGAAAGAGGCAGAGGCATTAGATAGTAGAGTTGATAGAAAATCTCTAATTCGTATTTATTAACTCCAAACTCCAAATTATCAATCTAAAATCCGTCTTGGAAAGTTTGGGGGGAAGAACATCTCCACCCCTAACTTTCCGCAAAATCCAACATCTAAAATTCCTAACTCCTAACTTTTCCTTTGACCTTTGACTCGTTATGCGTTCAGAATATTTATATATCCATATGTTGAAACTAATTTCAGCACAAAGTAAGAACAATATCTACCTTAAAAGGTTGTTTTGGATGAATAAATTAAAGTCGTATCTTTTACATATGTTTTCTGGGTATTGGCAGCCCTGTTTGTCTTTATTGATGTTAGTAAGTTGTATTCTACTGACAACTACTGTGTATCCTGCATTAGCAGCTATCAACGACGATAGTTATGAAGGCAATATTTTTATGGTTTATGCTGGCAACGGTTCGCTGGTTCCCGCACATGCGACTTTAGCCGAAGCTTTAGCAAATCATAAACCTGCAATGCTGGCTTTCTACGTGGATGACAGTAGTGATTGCAAAGAATACGCTATTGTCATTTCCCGCATACAGTCATATTACGGTAAAGCGGCAGAAATTATTCCTGTGGACGTAGATAGAATTCAACTCGCAGCAAATGATTCTCCTACACAACCAAATTATTACTATGACGGTGGGGTGCCTCAAGTAGTACTATTTAATCAAGAGGGAGATGTAATTTTAAATAAAAAAGGACAAGTACCTTTTGAAGAAATAGATGACAAGCTCAGAGAAGTGTTTGATTTACTACCACGTACTGAATCTGTAGAATTAAAGCGCCGTTCCTTTAATGAGTTCAGTAGTGAGTTATCTGAATAACTTATAGTGCCGAAAAATTTGTTCGGCACTTACTTTTTAGTGATATCTAATACTGCAATCTCTAAAATCAACGGTTAATATCTAAAGGTCAGTTCGGAAGTATTTACAAATTGCTGCTAACTGATAATTGGTAAATATAATAATTTAACAAGTGTATTCTGATGTCGCAAGTTTACACTACAGAGGAATTAATTCAAATTTTGACAGAGGAGCGCCAAGCTTGTCTGACAGGAAAACGTTTGAAGTTAGATGTAAAGGTATCTGGTAATCCTGTAATTGACCAGTTTATCAAAACAGAAGGTTTGCAAAAGTTTACTGCTTATCAAGACTTTAAAGCTGCCATTCATGAATATCAAAGAGAGCATCAGGTTTCTGGTATTGTATGGCGAGAGGTAAATGTCAAAGGCGATAATTTACGTTATCCCGAAGTTGATGGACAGTTAATCGCGCTACAAAATGATTTGAAAATATTAAAGTCTGCCACAAATTCAATTTTAGAATTTTGGTATAGAGTCACTATTGACATGGACTTTTATTTAAGTGTTAGTAATGGCAAACAGTATCAACCTATTAGTATAGAAGATATTCAAAGAATAGAATCTAGAACTCAGTGGGCTAGTTTATGGAAATGGGAAAATTCTAACTTTTTAGAAATCATTTTGCAGTTGGGATGGGGAAAGCCTGAAGAAGCTTGTTATAAAAGGGGTTTTCCCGCTGCCGGTAGCGAATTTATTCATGCTGTTAATCCCGGCAAACAGCCTATTGGCTGAGAATGGTTTAATTTTTTAATTTTATATAGCTAATTTCATTTTAGTTCATCACTTTTAACCTCACCCTTTCCTGACGGACATCCCTCTCCTTCCACCAGGAGAGGGAACATTCAAAAACTTTTCAAAAATATGATATAAGAAATTCGTCATTATCTTTTTGTAAATTTAATAGAAGCATAAAGTTTATATAAATCAAGGTGATAAAACAACCAGTAATTTATGCTTTTTGGTTAAAAACTTTCTTTCTGTAGCTAGATGTAATCATCGTTAAAAATGAAATTAAATGGTATCAATTATGTTTTCGGACTATTTCAGTATGAAATTAATTCTGAATACTTAATTTGGTATTTTTTTTATATAAACAATGATTGTATCAATTTTGTCGCGGCTGTTTATTGCATTATTGATACTCAGCTTAATTCTTCTCATCGGTTTTTATTTCCGAGGAGCCTTTCGCGATCGCATTAAATATAAAGTGAAAAATGCGCTGCAACCAAACGATCCAGAGTTTCCGTTTGTTTTAGCTAGCACGACGAATTCTTTTATTAGTAACGGTATAATTACTCATTTTTGGAATAAACCTGATGATATTCAACAGGCTCGTTTAGATGCTATCAGTAAAGCACAATATACAATTGACTTTGAAACGTTTTTCATGACTCCTGGCAAGAGAGCAGATGATTTTGCAATTGCGCTTGCCGAAAGAGCCGGAGCAGGTGTTGAAGTCAGGTTAATTGTGGATAGTTACGGTACAAAAGATATATCTAAGCAGTATTGGCAGCGTTTGCGAGCAACGGGGGTAAAAGTATCTTTTTTTAATGCCTTTAACTGGAAAGCTCCTTTAGATTATGCCGGTCGTACTCACCGCAAGCTATTATTAATTGATAGTAAGTTCGGTTTAGTCGGTGGTGCTGGCATTTCCGATCTTTGGGATGGTACGCAAAAAGATGATGATACGCAGCCGTGGTTAGATGTAGAGATGCGTTTAGAAGGAGAAATAATCCGAATTTTGGCAGGGGTATTTTCGCAACACTGGACTTTTGAAGATTGTACGGCAAATTTCGCTAAAGAAAAATTTCAGCCTGCTGATGATAAAGATAACCAGCATTTAATGATAGTAGTACCGGGAGCAAATCCGAAAATTCGTTTTTCAGCGATTCAGAATTTTAAATACAATAGTTTTATTTGTGCGAGAAAAAGGATTTGGCTTGCTAGCCCTTATTTTTTACCCGACGATCATTCCATCAACTTATTAGTAGATGCAAAAAAACAAGGGGTAGATGTTCGCATTCTTACTACTAGCAAGCGTAGCGATAAAAAACCGGTTTATTATGCTTCTTACGAGCATTACGGTAAATTGCTCAAAGGCGGTGTCGAAATTTATGAATTTCAACCTAGTATGACTCATGCAAAACTATTATTAATTGATGATATCTGGGCAACCACTGGAAGTGCGAATTTTGACCCTCGCAGTTTGGTTCATAACGAAGAGTTAGATATTTGTAGCGCCCAGCCAGAATTAGTGGAAGGGGTTAGAGATACTTTTGAAAAAGGCTTTGCACAAAGCAAGCAGATTACTTATGATGACTGGAAAAAACGTTCTTTAATTAAGCATAGGATATTAGGGAATGTAGTTGATTTCTTTCAGTGGCAGCTTTAAATTAATTCGTTTTAAAAGTATATTTTGGGCATTGGGATATGTTGTTTTTTTTGGTTAAACGTTAATTAATCTTGTAATGTACCATAGTAAATCATGTACATATTATTCAAAATATGTGTAATGTACAATTAACCTATAATATTATGTAATTGTCACTTGACTTTGGAACTCTTAAATAGCGATTCTATTTGTAAGAGTAATCTTACCCATATAATAGAACTGCATCATGAAAGTAAGTGAAGTTATCAAACGATTGGAAAATGATGGCTGGTATCTTGCTAGAACTAAAGGTAGTCATAGACAGTTTAAACATATTGATAAACCCGGTACCGTCACAGTAGCTGGTAAGTTAAGTATCGAAGTGCCTATCGGTACACTTAAAAGTATATGGAAACAGGCACAATTGGAGGAAGAGTAATGCGTTATGTTGTGGTTATTGAAAAAGCAGAAACTAGCTATGGTGCTTACGTTCCCGATTTACCTGGATGTGTTGCAGTTGCTGAAACTGTAGAAGAAGTTAAAACGCTAATTGAGTCAGCTATTGAATTTCATTTAGAAGGAATGCAAGAAGATGGATTGGTAATACCTGAACCTAAAAGTATTACTCACGAAGTAGAAGTTTTAAATTAATATTTTTTAATTGGCTTTAGTGTATTATTTAGCTTTTTTTGTCGATTATCATCCTTTATTCCAAGAAAAACTTAAGTCTTGGTTTTATAATCATAAAACATACGCTTGTATTTCAATTGATGATAAAAAACATCATGCTATATCCATTAATAATTTATTAAAGCCTTGTGGTGAATATTATGGCGAACCTTACTATACTCATCATAAGCAAAATTGGTATATTCATGGTAGATGTTTAAATGAAATAAATATTTATAATTTTCCTGGATTATTAGTAACAATAGGTGGTCAATTTAGTCAAATATCTATAGAAAAAATAGATAGCATCTTTGATTGGTTTGCAAATAATTATGATTGGTCTATTTTACCTTGGACTAATACACCACGTTTTCAAAGCTTTCTTTTCATTTCTAACAACATAAAACTCCGAGATAGTTTTATAGAATGTTCTTCCAATAAATGGATAATTCCGCTAAAAGATAGTTTATGCGATTTACTAATAAACTCATATAACGTATCTGATAAATTTAGCAATATTGTTAAAGCTATCTTATTTGAAGAAAATATTAATACAGTAGGTGAAATTTGGGAAGTTTGTAACTGCGATATTTCCCCTCCATACTTTCTTACAAACATCGATTCAAAGCAAGATATAATATTGAATCAATATTTAGGAAAACATAAATTAATTGAAAAACTGGATATTCATCAAGATTGCTCTTCTTGGAATGTATATGAAATACAAACCGAGGCGAAATTATTTTTTGAATTAATATCTAGTGAATTAATTTCTAAATTAGGAATGTATTCATCAAGTGACAGAGCTTTCTGGATATCTCAAAATACTGATTTCAAAAAACTTATGAATTTATTAATTCATACCGAGAATAAAGAATCAAGCTATTCTGACTTAATTTATCTTCAAAATTTTCTTGATGCTACTGAATGGTTATATACGTTTAGACGAGATTTTTATATATCCGATGAGCATAATCTTTCTTTATTTATTTCTAGAAATAGTCAGATAGTTCAAGAAATTGATATTTTTAGGCAAGAAAAAATTGCTAATACTGATGATTTATATTCATTAGGTCTACATTCACATTATGATTTACTAGGATGCTTTTAATTTTTATTCTTTGCGTGCTTTATTATATTCAGGACTTACACAATTGTCACAACACTCAGGTGGTGCGTGACACTAAAAACATTATTACTACGTTGAAAATTAGTTAAAGTGTCACAGCACCCTACAACAAGATATGTCGTTTGCGTAAGTCCTAATATTGTTGATAATTCTTGCTTAATTAATGCTGTGAAGCAGTGTATTTATAATGGTGTGTTACGGCAAGAAATACATACTAATTTACCTTCATAAGTCTACGTGCCGTAACATACCCTACAATTGAAACTACAAAAAAATAAGGCGGACACAAAAGAATGCCCACCCAATTATTTAAGTAAGTTTAGAAAGTATTAAGGCAAACCATTCATTCTTGTCTGTCCAAATTTTTTGTGTAACTAAACCCTTGCTTTTAAGCAACTGCTCAATACTATCAATCTCAAATTTGCGAGATATTTCGGTATGAATTGTTTCGCCTTTTTCAAAGTTAATTTTGAGGTTTAGGGCGCGTAATTCTGCTGTTTGAGCTTCTAAAGAACGTAAATAGGTTTCTATTTGATGTTTTGTTTCATTGTAGAATGTCCAATGTTCAAACTTTGTCCGGTCAAAATTACCGTCAAAGCGGCGATTTAAATGATTCAATACGTTCAAATTAAAAGCAGCAGTAACTCCCGCAGCATCGTTGTAAGCTGGTTCTAAAATATCTTTGGACTTATGCAAATCTACCCCCAGCAAAAAATATTCTCCTAACTGCAAGCCAGCAGTAATCTGAGATAGAAATTCATCGCATTGTTGGGGATTTAAATTACCTAAAGTACTGCCAATAAAGCCAATCATGCGATTGGGTAATTCGCTTCGCTGTAATTCTCCTAAAGCTTGTTCGTAAGTTCCCGCTAATGCATGAACCTTCAACCAAGGATAATCAACTAAAAGCTGTCTGGCACTTGTTTCTAAAATACCTGCACTGACATCTACAGGAAAATAGTGTAGAGGATAACCAAGCTTTTGGTAAGCATCTAACAAAATGCGAGTTTTTGTTGAACTACCGCTACCGAGTTCAATAAATTCACAAGCACCAGTTATCTCGGCGATTTCTTCAGCACAGTTTTGTAAAATCGAAGTCTCGGTTCTGGTAACATAATATTCCGGTAGTTCGCAAATTTCTTCAAACAACTCAGAGCCGCGATCGTCGTATAAGTAACGCGCAGGAAGGAATTTAGATTCATTAGTCAATCCTTCAACTACATCGCTTCCATCAAGAGAGGAAACTTCTTTGGTTCGTTGTTGTAAGTGTTGAACTTTTAAGCGACTTTCAACGCTTTGAGAGTAACCTACTTCGCTGCTGGTAGCTGGAGAAAATGTCATAAAAAATCTCGGTATTTTGGCTTGAGAGGTTGCAATTATTGCAAACCTCAAACCAAACTAGATTACCAGTGAATAGTTACCAGCGAACATTTTTTAGGTAGGAATTATGATTTGGAAACAGTAGTCTGCCCTATAAAAATTGACGGGTGAAGACTGAGAGGGGGTAGAGGGGGGAGAGGAAGCAGAAAAGACTATTGATATTTATGATTCACCCATCATTTTTAATAAAATGAAGTATTAGTGCTCCACCACAAAAGTTATGACAGGTAAAACCAAATTTTACTTAACACAAGGTTAATCCTCTCAACCCTCTTCCTCTGTGCCCTCTGCGCTCTAGAAGGGTTTTTTAAAAGAGAGTTTAAAACCCATCAAAATAAATGAAATGAACTATTAGTATGAAAGGTTTAATTAATATAACCGCAGAGGGCGCAGAGTAAACAGAGAAAAGAAAAAAAGAGGAGAATTGAGAAGCGATTTTTACCCATCAATATTTATGGGACAAACCGTTAGTTTTGATAGGTGATAAAAAATAATTTTTTTCTACCCCCTCTACTCCACCTTCCCATATGCTTCACATAGCGCAGCGAAATCCGGCGAACATCTGACGCACTCCCGGATGATACCAGTTACGAAAACTACTGCGTAAAGCCCAGGGGCGAGTTGCCCAACTTCCACCTTTGAGAACTCGATGTTTGTTATCGAAATAAACTTGGGAATAGCCTTTGTATGGATAATATTGAAAGCCTTCATAGCCCGCAAACCAGCTATTAGTCCATTCCCATACGTTTCCTAAAGTATCGTATAAGCCGTAAGGGCTTTGTCCCGATGGATATGCGTTTACTGGTGTTGTTTGGCTGTAAATATTATTGTAGTTACAATTTTTAGGTGTGGGTGGTTTATTTCCCCAAGGATAAATGCGACGACATTGCAATTTTTCATCCCAACTTGCAGCTTTCTCCCATTCAGCTTCTGTGGGCAAGCGCTTGCCTACAAACTTGGCGTAAGCTTCTGCTTCATACCAACTAACACCCCAAACCGGATTATTATACCAAGCTGGATTGTCTTCCCAATAAAGCGGCTTTGTAGCTTGTTCTGCTTGCAACCATTCCCAACCAGCTTTTGACCACCACTGACGATTTTTGTAACCCTCAGCTTCCATAAATATGCGATATTGCTTGCAAGTTACGGGGTATCGATCTATAGAATATGTATCCAAATAAACTTTGTGCCTTGAACGTTCATTATCAAGAGCATCCAAAGAATTGCTACCCATTTCAAATTCTCCCTCCGGAATTTGAATCATCTCGTTGAGAGGGTTAGGAAGTAGGGGAGAAGAAGAACAAGAAAGATGCCAAGAATTTTCTTTCAAGTTCTTCGATTGCTGATTTTTGATTAACTCCAACACAAAACTAATAGTTTCACTATGCTGGCTTTCATGCTGTAGTAAAAAACTATATAAACGTTCTTGTTGTTTCAAATCTGTCTTTTCCATATGACAAATAACGCGATCGCGAACTGTATCGAGGAAATGACAAGTTTCTTCTAAAGAAGGTAGTTTTACTCGCTGATTTTTTGGTAAGCCATCTGCTGCATAGAGTTTACGATATTGTGGAAACGAGCAAGGTAAAGCTGCCGTTCGTTCTAATATCCATAGAGATTCAGTATAAGCAATATGCCCCAAATGCCAGCCTACCGGGCTAAAATCTGGATGAGCTTGACTGCAAAAAGTCGCTTCATCCATATTTTGAAATAAAAGCAGGGTTTTAGCCCGACATTCAACAAAAGCGTCAATTAGGCTTTGTTTCAGGCTGGTTTGTTTTAAATTAGATTTGGTTAATTCTGATATCACAATCTTTTCCAACACTGAGAATGCTATTTTCTGGAAACGAATTCCAATTACCTTTAAACAGCGGTTCAGAAGCAATAATTACGGAGTTTGAAAAAGTGGAATCATTCTGTAGCCAATAGAGAGATGGGGGTTGAGCTTTTACACTAAAACGAGAAGCTACAAGACGATTTCCGTCACTTATTACTACATTAGCTAAAGTATGAGTATTGTGAGTCTGTGTTAATTCTTTTAATTTAAGTAAAGTTACGTGTAAAGCTTGCTCTAAACTTTTACCAGGGTTATTTTGCAATTCGTTAAGCAACAGAGCAAAGATATGTTCTGAATCTGTAGTACCGTTTATCCACTGATAAATTTCATCGCTTAATTGGTTGCGTATAGGTCTATATAGGCTCTGACGAAACTTGTCAATCTTACCATTATGGATAAATAGTAAACGTTCTTTTTGGAATGGTTGACAATTGCTGAGATCGAGAGCTTGCCCAAAAGTCGCGCTACGAACGTAAGAAACTACGCAATCGGATTCTATGTAACGGCTAAGTGATGGTAAATTTATATCATTCCAAATAGGTAACGAACTTTTATAAGTATAAGGTTCAGTATCCTTTTGAGGATGATACCAACCGACACCAAAGCCATCAGCATTCACGGTTGCCGATGCCATTTCCTGGGGTTGGTAGCTTTGGACTATCAGTGAATGTTCGTGCTTGTATAGTAACTTTTCCAAAGAAATAGACGAACCAAGATAAGCAAGTAATCGGCACATAAAATCAGTGAACAGTAATCAGTGAACAGTGAACAGCGAGCAGTGAACAGTTACCAGTTAAAAATTAATTACTTGTTTACAGCAATTAGTTACTTCTAGCGAAAATAGTACAAAATGTCTAGTTTAGTTATATTATGCTTATCTTTCAGTACCGATTTAAGATAACAAAATATTGGAGGGAGTTAGGAGTTACTTCTTTCTTGGTAGAAGATTACCTCTTGAATTACAGGGGGAAGAGGAGGGGAGAGGGGAGAGATAAATTATTAACTGCTAACTGCTAACTGATAACTGATAACTGTTCACTGATTACTGTTCACTGTTAACTGTTCACTGATAACTAAATGCAGCGATCGCCAATGCACCCCAAGCGGCTATAAATGCTGCGCCTCCGAATGGTGTGATTGCTCCTAGAATTTTAATGTCGCTCAAACTAAGAGCATATAAGCTTCCAGAAAAAATAAATATACCAATGATAAATAGCCAGCCACTGGCAATTAAGCTTGTTGGTGGTGATTGGCTTTGACTGAGTAAAATGGCAACTAATAACAACGCTAAAGCGTGATACATCTGGTAGCGAGCGCCAACTTCAAAAATTTCTAAAGCGCGATCGCTAAGCTTTTCTTTTAAAGCGTGAGAAGCGAAAGCCCCAGCAGCTACAGATAAACCACCGAATACTGCTGCTAGACTCATGAATATTGTTGTCATGTTACTGATTCTATGATGTGGAAATGGGGGGACAAGGGGTGAGGGAGATGGAGAGAAATGCAATTACCAATGCCCTATGCCCAATCCCCAATTCCTATTTTAAATATCAAACTGATAAGACACTGCACCGTCTTCACTTACTTTGAAGTTGGCATTAAACTGCTTGGCTTGATTATCTAAAAATTCTCTGGCGGTGGCTGCCGGTAGCTGGGATTGCATGGCGAAGCCTAAAACGGTTATGCGTCCTTTGTTTTCGGATACCATCCGATAAAACATTGACTGCAAGTGCAAATCCATTTGTTCGGTAATGGCATTTTTTTCTTTTTTGCCTTGGCGACGCATTCCTAAAGCTAACCATCCACCAAGAGCTAGGCTAGGCAATCCAAAAATAAGGCCGTTTACTGCTGTAGTGTCTAGCTCGGCTACTGCATAGTTATTGATAAAGTCATTGTCACTACGTATATCCTTATACAATAAATATTTATTCATCATGGCATGGGCTGATAGTGTCGTCAGCATAAACCCTAATGTAATTAACCAACCCGCAGCTAGCTTCTCAGCAGTTTTCATAATCTTTTTAAAGTTTTAACTTTAAGATTGATTCTAACCTCACTTTTAGTAAAGCTTCCAGTCATTAATCATCAAATTATCACTATTGATAAGGTTTAGAAGTATATCAATGGGGTATTTTTCTATTCTACTTTGGTATGTATGCGTAATTATACTGTTTAAATAGTGTAACCCAACACGGATGTTGGGTTGCGCTCCGCTTCACCCAACCTACGGAACTCTTGGTGGTGTTTGAATAAAAAATCACAAAATATATAAAAAGTTTATTTCTTAGTGTAGAAACGCCCCTATTAAAGACGTTTCTACAATTTAATTAAAAAAAACAGTATTAAAAATAATGCACCAAATTAAAGATGAAAGTGATAGTAAATACCACCGTTATAACTATGGTCAAAAGTAGCGTTAAATTCCTGAGCCTTTGAATCTAAGAATAATTTAGCTTCTTCTCCGGTAATTTCTGCTTCTTTAGCAAAGCGTAATAAGGAAATTTGTCCTCTTTGTTCTTCTACAAGGCGGTAAAAAGTAGACTGAAGATGACTCGTTAGCTGTCTTTGATTTTGCTTTTTCAAGCTTAGTATCAGCAATGAGCCTAAGCCTACACCAGACAAGCCTAAAGCCAAACCAGCGTTTAGTTTATCTGCCACTGCTTGTTGTTGCTCTTGAGTCGCTTTATGATTTTTGGTTGATAATGCCTCCACAGTCACATGCATAAGAAAAATAGAACCGAATGAGAGTAGCAAGCCAGCCGAAACTTTTGTGAGAAACTTCATAGAAACACGACAAGATGTGATATCTTGCCGCGATCTTAACCTCACTTACGTGTAGCTTCCAGTATCCGGGAAAAGTAAAAGCGCGTGCGTGTCATTGCTTGACGTTGAATGCTAAAGCCGTTTTTTTGCAGAAAATCAACGATATCGGCTTCACGGTGCTGATAAGCACGAGTGGTTTTACTTGGCCCTGGGAAGAAACTTCCGATTTTCTTTAATATAGTCAGGGCAAAGGTTTTAGGCGCGAAACTGACAATAATTCGCGATTCGGCTCTGCTGCATAAATGAGAAATCATCTCAGCGGCTTTTTCTTGAGGATAATGAATCAGCACGTCTAAACAAACAACCGTATGATAGCTACCGCTCAAACTTTCTAAATCTTGAACGGTAAAAGTTGGATTATCACCGTTCCCTAAAGTTTGTTCGGCTCTTTCTTTGCCTTCTTGAACCATTTTTTCGGAAATATCGCTGGCGTAAACTTTAGCTCCTGCTTGAGCTAAGGGTATGCTGAGACTTCCTACACCACATCCAGCGTCGCAGATTGATATTTCTGACAGGTTTTCATCAGCTTTCAACCAGCTAAGAACGGTGTCTACCGTCTTTTGATGCCCTTTACGGATATCAAGCTGCACTGTATTTACTTCACCATTGCCATAGATTCTTTTCCAACGGTCGAAGCCTGTGGAATTGAAATAATCCTTAACAATGGATTTATCGTCTACTACGTTCATAAAACTTAATAATTAACCGTACTAAATCGAGAAAACTGTTTATTATCGGTAGGATATCAATTGATGAGGACAAAACCTAATAAAAAAAGTAGAAAACCACAAAGCGAAGACCGTGTATTTGTGGTTTATTGAGAAATATATTTAGCTGTATGCAAAAAACTTTTTGACGACAATTTAAGCTAATAACCGCTTTGGGGTTAACTGTTTGGTTGTTTCATCATGATGCCAACGTAATAAATTGCTAGCATGAGCGCCTTCTATTCCTGACAAACCAATTGCTTTACGCGGTGCGGTGGTTGCTAATGCAATTGCCGTTTCAAAGTCGCATATATTCCATTTAATTAAATTCTGCACTCCTGCAAGTAAAGATAAAGTGGTTCCCGACAAAGTTCCATCCGCTAGCCTTGCAGTACCTTCAGTCACTTTAATTTCCCGGCTATCCCAAGGATAAGTGCCATCTGGTAATCCTAAAGGAGCTAAAGCATCGCTGACAAGGAAAAGTCCTTGAGTGTAATTGCTAGCTCGCAGCAGTAAATCAATCATCATCGGTGAGACGTGTTTGCCGTCAGCAATAAACCCACACATGACATTTTCATTGGTAATAGCCGCAGCTAATAAACCGGGCTGACGGTGATGTAAAGATGGCATGGCATTAAAAGCATGAGTCACCATAGTCGCACCCATATTAAAGGCGGTTTCTGCTTGCTCTGCTGTAGCTTGAGAATGTCCTAAGCTAACGATGATTCCCTGCTGACGTAGATAAGGAATAACTTCGTTGTACGAGTCTAATTCTGGAGCTAAGGTAATAATCTTAACAACTTCTGTAAAATCCCCTAATACTCGCTTCACTTCATTAAGGGATAGCGGTAAAAGATACTCTTTTGGGTGTGCCCCACGTTTTTCAGGATTCAAAAATGGCCCTTCTAAATGCACTCCTAATACTTTCGCTCCCGAAGTTTGATTTTGCATAAAGAAAGCAACTACTGATAGTGTTCTGTGGATATTTTCGACTGAAGTTGTGACTACGGTTGGCAAAAATGCATCAACACCACAATCCCAAAGATAATTAGAAATTTTTTGCAAGCTATCAATATTTTCTGTATTTAAATCTGGAAAAGCAGTTCCTAGCCCGCCATTTATCTGTAAATCAACACCACCCAAAGAAATGCGATCGCCTTCGAGATCCAATATTTGTAAATCGGTTAACGGAACTCGTTTGATGATATTACCCATAGGCACAATTTGCTCAACAATACCCTCGCGGTTAACAAACAACATTTGTCTATCTTTATAACCAGGAACAAGAGCATTAATAATGTTTAATGGCGTAGCAAAATTGCTTAGTATCTTTTGAGTCATAACAGTTACGAGATTTTAGCTATATCTGATTCGATTTTGATAGAAACTAGGACTATTAATCAAGAATAAAAACGTATTTTTAGCGATTATTCTAATGGTTGATACATGTAAGAGAGCTTTGGCTGTAGAAAAAATCTTAGCGTTTTCGCAAACTGCTCTAAAAGTGAGATTATTAATGCAGAAAAGTAAAACCTCAAATTTAAACTCTAAAGTTGCTTATGACTGTTGGAATTATTATGGGTAGCGACTCCGATTTACCCACAATGCAAGACGCAATTAAAATCTGTGAAGAATTCGGAGTTTCTACAGAAGTTGCAATTGTTAGTGCCCATCGTACCCCACAAAGGATGGTTGAATACGCGACTCAGGCTTTAGATAAGGGTATTAAAGTTATTATTGCTGGTGCTGGTGGTGCGGCTCATCTTCCCGGAATGGTTGCTTCTTTGACTCCGCTGCCGGTAATTGGCGTTCCCGTTGCCAGCCGTCATCTAAAAGGTGTGGATTCTTTACATTCAATCGTACAAATGCCTGGAGGTATACCTGTAGCAACTGTAGCTATTGGTAATGCGAAAAATGCCGGACTTTTGGCCGTACAAATACTCGCTACCCATCAACCAGATTTATTAGAAAAAGTTGTTATATATCGTCAAAATCTTCGCGATTCCGTGATATCCAAGCAAGAAAAATTAGAGAAGTTGGGCTATCAAGATTATTTAAATAACATGTAAGTTTTCTCAAAAGTTTACATCTGCTGCCCTTAATTTGAAATGCATGGAAACTAACTTCGCTACCGAGTATTTTTACTATCTACTAATTCAAAACTTTCTCATGAAATAAATTATCTAAATAATACTTATTTACATTTTTTTAAGAAAGTTAATATTTTTCTACTTAAGTAGTAGCTGCTATTTTTTGTATAAAAAATTAACAATTAATAGTTTATTTTGTAAACGTAAAGTTATGGAACATTAACAAAACATTTGTTTCAGCAGGTTTTTACAGGTTTACATATAGCTAAAAATAAATCTAAATACCAAATAATAGTAGCAACAGCTACAGAATTTAGAAATAACGTGCTGTAATGATTATCTTCTAACCGTTGTAAACTTTTAAATGCGCCAATTGATTAACTTGAAGGGCTTTTAAGCAAAAATAGAAAACTTTAAAGAATTGATGAGTCTACTTGAGAGGTTTCCAAAAATACATAATAATAATCTTTTAAGAAAAACTAGTGGCAGCAACATATGTATCATTGCTTTGTTGACTGATAGCTAGATTCTTTGGTTACCTAGTTTTTTATAGGCTTTTTGAACAAGGACTTTCATAGGTACAAGAATCAAACATGAATTGCCGAACAGTAAACCACAACTGTTGGGAAAAATTCTGTTTTTGAAATTTAAACCTATTCAAAAAGTTGACAAATCAGTCTTTCGTTCCGGCTAAAGACGGTTTTATGCGAAGACAGCGGTGTTTTTCCAGTTAAGGAAGTTTCGGAGTGAAAATGCAAAAACTGACGCGAAAAAGAAATAATAGAAACGGTAGGCGGAGTAATTCAGAACGCTCTACTAGCGCTACACGTAATAGCTCATTTATCAAGCAAGTAGGGCAAGGAATAAAAGGTTTAAATCCTAGCCTGCGTGCTTGTCTGCCAATTTCGGGTTTTATTGTATTGGCTTGGAGTTATGCCGCAGTTGCTCAAACTCCTGCTGGGGAAGGGCCAACTACAGCGGAACTTAAGGTTGCATTAGATACTCTTTGGGTTGCGGTTGCTGCGTTTTTGGTAATCTTCATGAACGCTGGTTTCGGGATGTTGGAAACCGGAATGTGCCGCCAAAAGAATGCTGTCAATATTCTTTCTAAGAACTTGATTGTGTTTGCTTTGGCTACCTTGGCATTTTGGGTAATCGGTTTTGGTATCATGTTCGGCGATGGAACACCATTTTTTGGTTTGAATGGTTTCTTACTCAGTGGTGCTGATAACAGCCCTGTAACAGGAGATGCTTATCAAGGTGTTTTTGGTTCTCTGAATTGGGCTGGAGTTCCCTTGTCTGCTAAATTCTTGTTCCAACTAGCATTTGCTGGTACTGCTGCAACAATCGTATCTGGAGCAGTTGCAGAAAGAATCAAGTTTATTGACTTCTTGATTTTCAGCTTATTGCTAGTTGGTATCGCTTACCCTATTACCGGACACTGGATTTGGGGCGGTGGCTGGTTAGCTGATGCTGGTTTCTGGGATTTTGCTGGTTCCACAGTTGTACACTCTGTTGGTGGATGGGCAGCTTTGATGGGTGCGGCAATTCTTGGGCCACGTATTGGTAAGTATGCTGACGGTAGAACCAATGCGATTCCTCCTCACAACTTAAGCATTGCTACCTTGGGCTGTTTGATTCTATGGTTGGGCTGGTTTGGTTTCAACCCTGGTTCTACAATGGCTGCTGATGCAACTGCAATCGCTCACATTGCTTTAACTACTAACTTGGCTGCTGCTGCTGGTGGAGTAACTGCTTGCTTCGTTGCTTGGGGTTATTTAGGTAAGCCAGATTTATCGATGATTATCAACGGTATTTTGGCTGGTTTAGTAGGAATCACAGCGCCTTGTGCTTGGGTAAACTTGCCTAGCGCGGTAATCATCGGTGCGATCGCCGGAGCTTTGGTAGTATTCTCCGTTACCTTATTCGATAAAATCAGAATCGACGATCCAGTAGGTGCGATATCGGTTCACTTGGTTTGTGGTTTCTGGGGTACTTTGGCAGTAGGTTTGTTTGCTGCTGGAAACGACCCTAACGGTATTTATACCGGAGGACCCGAGGCAGGTTTACTGTTCGGTGGTGGAATTGCGCCTTTATTCACTCAATTAATGGGTGCTTTGGCTGTTGGCGGTATGACTGTATTGCTCAGCACCATTTTCTGGTATGCACTGAAAGCTACCTTGGGTATCCGCGTTACCAAGGAAGAAGAATTGGAAGGTTTGGATATTGGCGAACACGGAATGGAAGCTTACAGTGGTTTTGCTAAGGAAGCTGACACCATTGGATATGGTGAATTAGGAAGACCAGGAGTTACAACTCAAGGAGATATGCCGCCTACAGCTTTATAAGTTGTTTGATGACGAAAATTTTGTCTGTTGAATAGTTAAATTAGCCCTGCTTCTTTTTATGAAGTGGGGCTTTTTTTAGAATTGAGTGTTGGATAAGCCTGTAATATCAAGTACGTTTAAACAACTTTCATTGCGACCGTAGGGAAACAATCTCAAAGCCTTGCGGTTGCTTCGTTTCACTCCGTTATACTCGCAACGACATATTATGGGTGATTTGGCGGACATCATATAATATCCTTTCGGGATACATCAAAATTATAAAAAAATAACTCAAAAAACTCTGCGTTCCTTTGCGTTTACCTCAGCGCGACTCTGCGTTAAAAAATATATAATCCTGATACCAACAGTCACAGCACCCTACAAGAAAAATATGCCAGTTACGGTCATTCCTAAAATAATTTAAATACCATATTTGATGCCAAGAATATAACGAATTTATAAGTAAATTGTGATTTTTTCTCATGGGGTTTGGGAATACTACATCCAGAAGTCACAGGGTGAAAGTATTATGTTCGGGACACCGGTTAATATTCTTGGATATCAAATCAAGGAAGAACTATACAACGGTTCGAGAACGCTGGTTTGCCGAGCTATTAGAGAAAAAGACCAAAAACCTGTTGTTATTAAACTGCTGAAGAATACTTATCCTAACTTCAATGAATTACTGCAATTTCGCAATCAGTACACTATAGGGAAAAGCTTAGATATTCCTGGTATTGTTCGTCCTTACAATATAAGGGCACACCAAAATAGTTATGCTTTGGTAATGGAAGATTTTGGTGGGGTTTCGCTATATGAATATATAAAAGGAGGAAATACTGCTTCTGTCGAGAATATATTATCGATTGCGTTGCAAGTTACGGATATTCTGCATAATTTACACCAAAATCGCGTTATTCATAAAGATATTAAGCCAGCGAATATTTTAATTAATCCAGAAACGAAGCAAGTTAAATTAATTGATTTTAGTATCGCTTCACTACTACCTAAAGAAATTCAAGAAATCAAAAATCCCAATAGTTTAGAAGGTACGTTGGCATATTTATCGCCAGAGCAAACTGGAAGGATGAATCGAGGAATAGATTACCGCAGTGATTTTTATGCTTTGGGTGTAACTTTTTATGAGTTATTAACTGGGGAATTACCTTTTAAATCTGATGATGCAATGGAGTTGGTGCATTGTCATATTGCTAAAACTCCTCCAGAAATTAAAAAACCTAACCTTCTCCTTAACAAGGAGAGGGGACGGGAGATTCCTCAAGTTTTATCGGATATTGTGATGAAATTAATGGCAAAAAATGCCGAGGATAGATATCAAAGTGCTTTAGGATTAAAGTACGATTTAGAAATTTGTTTCAAACAGCTTCAAGAAACTGGTAATATTGAATATTTTGAAATTGCTCAACGGGATATTTGTGACAGATTTATTATTCCTGAAAAACTTTATGGTAGAGACAATGAAGTTAAAGAATTATTCGCAGCATTTGAACGAGTATCGAAGGGAAATAACGAATTAATACTTGTCACTGGTTTTTCTGGAATTGGGAAAACAGCGGTAGTTAATGAAATTCATAAACCTATAGTTAAACGGCGCGGTTATTTTATTAAAGGTAAATTCGACCAGTTTAATCGTAATATTCCTTTATCGGCTTTTGTTCAAGCTTTGCAAAATTTAATAGCGCAATTATTCAGCGAAACGGATGCTCAACTTTCAAATTGGAGAAATAAATTACTACAAGCTTTAGGAGATAATGCCCAGATAATAATCGAAGTTATTCCGGAATTAGAAAAAATTATTGGCAAACAACCAGCGGTAGTAGAATTGTCGGTTACTGCTGCTCAAAATAGATTTAATTTATTATTCCAAAAGTTTATTCAAGTTTTTACAACTAAAGAACATCCTTTGGTAATTTTCCTAGATGATTTGCAATGGGCTGATGGTGCTAGTTTAGAGTTAATGCAGCTACTAATGGTTGAGTCAGCAAATAACTGTTTATTATTGATTGGTGCTTACCGGAATAATGAAGTGTTTCCGGCTCATCCTTTGATGTTAACTTTAAAAGAGATAAGTAGGTCATCGGCAAGAATTAATACAATTAATTTATCACCATTAAATGAATTAAGCTTAAATCAATTAGTTGCTGATACTCTTAATTGTTCTTTGGAAGCATCACAACCTTTAACACAACTTATATATCAAAAAACTAAGGGGAATCCATTTTTTAGCAGCCAATTTTTAAAAGAATTGTACGATAGCTCGTTAATCAAGTTTGATTTTGATAATAGTTCGTGGGTATGCGATATTTCTGAAGTTAAGGCGTTATCTTTAACTGATGATGTTGTTGAATTTATGGCATTGCAGTTGCAAAAATTGCCATATGAAACGCAAAATGTTTTAGAATTAGCGGCTTGTATTGGTAATCAATTCGATTTAGCTACTTTGGCAATGGTTTATCAAAAATCAGAAGCAGAAACAGCTAATTATTTATGGAAGGCGTTGCAATCGGGTTTGATTTTACCTCAAAGTCAAGTTTACAAGTTTTATCTTGAATCTGAAACTAATAATAAATTAGAAAGTTCGCAAAACCTTCACTATAAGTTCTCGCACGATAGAGTTCAACAAGCAGCTTATTCTTTAATTACGCAAGAACAAAAACAAACAATTCATTTGCAAATTGGTAAGCTTTTTTTGCAGAATATTCCTGCCGCAGAACAAGAAGAAAGAATGTTCGATATTGTCAATCATTTTAATGCTGGAATAGATTTAATAACTCATCCTTCAGAGCAAGAAGAGTTAGCTAAACTTAATTTAGCTGCTGCAAAAAAAGCAAAATTTTCTATAGCTTATACTACTGCTGAAAAATATCTGGAAATAGGTATTAATTTATTATTAGTAGATAGCTGGAAATATCAATATGATTTAAGTTTATCTTTATCTGAAAATGCGGCAGAAGTTGCTTATTTAAAGGGCAATTTTGTTGCAGCAAATAATTGGGCTAACCTGATTTTACGGCAAGGGAAGACAATATTAGACAAAATTAAAGCTTACGAAATAATTATTTTAACTCGGATTGCTCAAGTCAAACTTCCCGAAGCTGTGAAGCTAGGATTAGAAGTGTTGAAATTATTAGGTATCGAGCTACCGGAATTTCCTACGGCTTCAGATATTCGGGAAGCAATGCAAACGGTAACAGCTTATTTACAGGGAAAAAATATATCAGATTTAATTGATTTACCCCTGATGAGTGATGTAGAGAAATTAGCGGGAATGAAAATACTTTCAATAATTCTATTTCCTTCCGGTGCTTATGTTTCCGAATTATTTCCACTGACGATATTAACTCAAGTAAATTTGTCAATAAAATATGGAAATTCAGCTTTTTCTACTTTTGCATATGCAGCTTATGGATTAATTTTACAAGGTTTTTTTGGGGATGGACAATCAAGTTATCAATTCGGAAAATTAGCTTTAGATTTGGTAGAAAAGCTAAATACTCCGGAAATGAAAACTAAAACATTTTTTATGGTTGCTTTAGCTACAAAGCATGGAAAGGAACATATCAAAATGTTTTTACCACTTTTTAAAGAAGCGTATCAAAGTGGAATAGAATATGGAGATTTAGAATATGCTTCCCATGCAGCAATGAACTTGTTCCACCATCAATATTTTGCAGGTGAAGAATTAATTTCTATCGAAAGAGAAGCTGCAAATATTAAAAGTAGTTTAATTAGGTTCAAGCAGACAACTATTTTAAATCAATATACAATCGTTCAGCAAGTAATTCTAAATTTAACTGACAATTATGAACAGCCTGACAATATAGTTGGACAAGTTTATAATGAAGAACAAATATTACCGCTGAAAATTGCAGCAAATGACAGAATTGGACTCCACTTATTTTATCTACATAAACTTATTCTCTGCTATCTTTTTGAAAAATATCCTCAAGCAGTACAGTATTCTCAACAAGCGGAAATTTATCTAGATATCATTGCTGGATGTTTATACGAACATATATTCTATTTTTATGATTCATTAATTTTATTAAGTTTAAATCAGGAATATCAAGAAACTGAAAAAGTTAATTTTTTAGAAAAAGTTGAAGAAAACCAAATTAAGTTAGAAAAATTAGCAGAATATGCCCCTAGGAATTTTCAGCATAAATATAATTTAGTTGCAGCTGAAAAATATCGCTTCTTGAAACACAAAATAGAAGCAATTGAACTATATGATAAAGCGATTTCTGGGGCTAAAGCTAATGAATACATTCAAGAAGAAGCATTAGCAAACGAACTTGCAGCTAAATTTTATCTGGATTGGGGTAAAGAGAAAATAGCTCAAATTTATATGCAGGAAGCTTACTACTGCTACGCTCGTTGGGGTGCGAAAGCCAAAACCTCGGATTTAGAAAAACGCTATCCCCAATTACTCCAACCTATTGTGCAACAGCCACAGTTCAACTTTAATTCTTTAGACACTATTACCAACCCTAGCTTTACGGTATCTTCTTCATTCACTCGCACCTCTAGCATCGGTAGCTCTACTATTTCTGATGTTTTAGATTTTACCTCTATTCTCAAAGCCGCTCAAACTATTTCTAGCAGTATCGAATTAAATCAATTAATTACTAATCTGACAAAAATTATTTTAGAAAATTCTGGTGCAAAAAAAACGATATTAATTCTTCCTCAAGACGATACTTGGAAAGTAGAAGCAATAACCTTCATCGAGCATCATAAGCATTCTCCGAGCCAAATTAAAACTATTTTTGACTCGCAACCCATAGATACTTGTGAAAATATTCCTCTACAAATTATCAACTATGTCAAAAACACCCACGAAACTGTTTTTATCAATAATTGTCAGACAGATATTCCTAGTTTAATTGGTGAATATATGCTTCACAATCAACCTAAAAGTGTATTGTGCTTACCAATTATTAACCAAGGGCATAATTTGGGTATTTTATATTTAGAAAACCAACAGATATCTGGAGTCTTTACTCAAGAAAGGCTACAGGTAATTAATCTTTTATGTACGCAAGCTGCTATTTCTTTAGAAAATGCTCGTTTATATAAATCGCAGCAGGAAACTAATACGTTACTAAATTCACTTTTGCAGACAATACCGGATTTCTTTTTTGCTAAAGATTTACAGGGAAGACATATTTTAGTCAATTCTAACTTAGCTGAGTTTTTTGGTAAATCTATTGTAGAAATTATTGGTAAAACCGATGCGGAATTGTTTCCTCGTGAAATTGCTGAATCGATAATGGCTAAAGATAGAAAAATCATGACTCAGGGTATTACCGATACTTTTGAAGAAGTTGTACCAACTAATGGAGAAGACTGCACTTATTTAACCGTTAAAACACCCTTGAAAGATTCGCAAGGAATTACTGTAGGGATGATTGGTATTACTAGAAATATTACCGATAGAATAAAAGCAGAAGCAGCAGTAATTGAGAAATCGCAAGAGTTAGAAAATGCTCTACAAGAATTAAAACAAGCTCAATTACAAATGGTACAAAATGAAAAAATGGCAACTTTAGGTAATTTAGTTGCTGGGGTAGCACACGAAGTTAACAACCCGATTGGATTCCTAGAGGGTAGCATTAGTAATGCCGAAGAATATTTTCAAGATTTATTTGCTCACATAGAATGCTATCAAGAAACTTATCCTAACCCGGCAGAAGAAGTGATAGAAAATGCTGAAGATATCGATTTAGAATATATCAGCGAAGATTTACCAAAATTGTTAGATTCGATGAAATTCGCAACAGGGCGCATTACCGATATTAGCAATAGTCTCCGCACCTTTTCCAGAGCAGATACATCTCAAAAAGTCGCTTGCAATATTCATGAAGGTATTGATAGCACCATATTAATTTTAAAATATCGTCTCAAAGCAAACGATAAACGTCCGACAATTGAAATTATTAAAGATTACGGTGAATTACCGCAAGTAAGATGTTTTTTGGGGCAGTTAAATCAAGTATTTATGAATATTATTGCTAATGCTATCGATGTTTTAGATACAGTCTGCGAAGATAAAACATTTGCTGAAATACAAGCTAATCCTCATCAAATCGCGATTAAAACTGAATTTATTAACGAAAAAGATGCGGTATTAGTTAGCGTTAAAGATAATGGTTCGGGAATGCTTGAATCAGTTAGAGAGCGTATTTTTGATAATCTATTTACTACCAAAGGAGTCGGAAAAGGTACTGGTTTAGGGCTTGCTATTGCCAAACAAATCGTCGAAGAAACTCACCACGGTAAATTAATTTGTAATTCTGTAGTTGGGGAAGGAACTGAATTTGTCCTTGAGCTTCCAATTAACAGTTAACACTCAACAGTAAACAGTGAGCAGTGAGCAGTGAGCAGTGATTTCTTGTTTCGGTTATTGATTATATATAAAAATGGCTCATCAGTTGTTAGTATGCTAAATTCTGAATAAAAATTACCGAAATATTT
>JAHCMI010000093.1 GCA_019192545.1 Rivularia sp. MS3
AATTTCTCATTATCTGTTTCAATCCCTGATAGGGATTTAAGTTGATTTCAACGATTATTGGAGAGAATTAGCAGCTATGCAAGCGGGTTTCAATCCCTGATAGGGATTTAAGTTGATTTCAACGTTGTTTTTTCCTCTAAGAATTTCTCATTATCTGTTTCAATCCCTGATAGGGATTTAAGTTGATTTCAACGATAAATCATTTTTTAACCAAGATTGAAATTCATTGAAGTTTCAATCCCTGATAGGGATTTAAGTTGATTTCAACCTTTTTTAGCAATGGTAAAGGACGACCAAAACCCAGTTTCAATCCCTGATAGGGATTTAAGTTGATTTCAACTGACTCGAAAGTTTCTTGCCAAGTACCTGATAAGTTTCAATCCCTGATAGGGATTTAAGTTGATTTCAACGTTAGCTTTCACTCGATTAGAAATATTCTCATCCTGTTTCAATCCCTGATAGGGATTTAAGTTGATTTCAACGGTTACTTCTCTTCCATGTTGCTCGGAGCAATTAGGTTTCAATCCCTGATAGGGATTTAAGTTGATTTCAACACTTTGATTTCAGTTTACTGATTAATTGAATTCCCAGTTTCAATCCCTGATAGGGATTTAAGTTGATTTCAACCTTCGTGGAAATTTTGCAAGTGCTTTAAAAAATCCTCGTTTCAATCCCTGATAGGGATTTAAGTTGATTTCAACTGGCGATGAAATACATAATTTGCTTGGCTTATTAGTTTCAATCCCTGATAGGGATTTAAGTTGATTTCAACAAATAAACTTAGAAGATTGAGGGAATATATTTACAGTTTCAATCCCTGATAGGGATTTAAGTTGATTTCAACAACCGCATCGATACCATTTGTTATTGTTAAAATGTTTCAATCCCTGATAGGGATTTAAGTTGATTTCAACCTATAAGCTGTAGATTCTGGAATAATTTTTTGTAAGTTTCAATCCCTGATAGGGATTTAAGTTGATTTCAACTTATTCTGAGAAGTGGGAAATCGGTATTATTCCACGTTTCAATCCCTGATAGGGATTTAAGTTGATTTCAACTTAAAAATCAATTGGAACCGCAATATAAACTAGTGTTTCAATCCCTGATAGGGATTTAAGTTGATTTCAACCCAAATAGTTACTTGATAAGTGAAGTACGAAGTGTTTCAATCCCTGATAGGGATTTAAGTTGATTTCAACAATTCATGAGATTTTTACTTTGAGAGTACATTAGGCGTTTCAATCCCTGATAGGGATTTAAGTTGATTTCAACGTATTCTTTTGCGAAAGAGCGGGATTGAATCCCGAGTTTCAATCCCTGATAGGGATTTAAGTTGATTTCAACAAATCCATCCGCTTAAAGATGTTGTAATAATCGGTTTCAATCCCTGATAGGGATTTAAGTTGATTTCAACCAACCTATCGCAGGTAATTCCTATTCAAGGCGGCGGAGTTTCAATCCCTGATAGGGATTTAAGTTGATTTCAACCGCTTGGGTTGTAGCCGATCGCCCTGGCTTGGAACTGTTTCAATCCCTGATAGGGATTTAAGTTGATTTCAACCTACAATAAAAGATTGGGTACCAGCACGTAGAGAGAGTTTCAATCCCTGATAGGGATTTAAGTTGATTTCAACCAATTACTATTCCGCATTACAAAGGTGGAATACTGTTTCAATCCCTGATAGGGATTTAAGTTGATTTCAACGTCTTTACTTTAATCAACTTCGTTAAAATTATTTGGTTTCAATCCCTGATAGGGATTTAAGTTGATTTCAACTGCTCGTATCAGAAGCCTTACTATATTTAGTTTTCAAGGTACGGAAGTGCAAGCCTCTATATAAAATACTGTTTCAGCGATCGGAATGTCAAGAGAGTGAAGATAAAAATGGCTGAAACATAGTCATAGAAGGGATTGCAGCGATGGTGCAAACCTCTTAGTGCGGTTAAATGGCTCAAAGGCAAGCGGGGTGGGGATTACAGCCTCAAAAATTATCAACTGTTTTCAAACACCCTACCCCTTGCACCGCATCAAGCAAAAAACACTGTAGTATCAATCGGCATTTCACCACCAATGCGTTCAATTTTACCCTGACAGCAACCGCAAAGGAAGTAGAAACGAATGCTGTCTTTGTCGGGTTTGATTAGCTTGGATAATCGCGATCGCAATTTTGCGTACTGAGTTTTGGTAAGTTCGCATTCGAACACAGAATATTGCATCCACTGTCCGTAGGATTTGAGAACTTTATGGATTTTAGTGCGACGTTTATCTTCAGGGATATCGTAAGAGATGACAACGAACATAATATGATGGGAATTGGGAATAGGGAATAGGGAATAGGGGATTGGGGATTGGAGATTGGAGATTGGTAATTGGTAATTGGGAAGAAAAATAATTTACTTGCTACTTGATATTTTCTACTCCTAACTCTTAACTCCTCACTCCTAACCTTTAACCTTTGACCTTTGACCTTTGACCTTATTTCATTACTAATGGTGGGTATTTATCAATTTGCTCGGTGAGATATTTAGCTAATAAACGAGCTTGAATTTCAAAGATTTCTTGATATGTATATTTCTTTTTCATTACCGGGTGGGTGATTTTAGATAATTTCTTTTCTTGATACATTCGTAAGAATTTATGTAGTGCTTCTTTTGTTAGGGAAACAGCGTTACTAACGGATTCAGTAATAAAGTCTTGTTGAGTAAAAATGCGGTTATTTACTGCTTTTAAAACTATTGAATCAACTATTAAAGGTCGGAATTCTTCCATTAAGTCTAGTGCTAGGGATGGTCTTCCGTAGCGTTGTGTATGTAAGTATCCTAAATAAGGGTCAAATCCAACTATGTTAATAGCGCTTTGGATATCGTGTCTTAATAAGGAATATCCCAAACTTAAGAGAGAGTTAATGGGGTCGAGTGGTGGACGACGATTGCGAATTTCAAAGCTGAAATTTTCGTTCCGAATGAGTTCGTTAAAACAACCAAAATATGCAGCGCTGCCAGCACCTTCGTAACCTCGGATAGAGTCAATTGTGGTAGCTTTTTCTAATGATGTGATTGTGGTTTGTAGTTGATTAAGACCGTTAGTAAAATCAATTTCGGAACGCATTCGTTGAGATTTGAGTAAGCTGTAGCGATAGTTTTTGAGTTTACCTCTGACAAAGGCTTTAGTTAAATGGATTGCTTGGGGTGATTCTCCTGCAACTTTCCATTGAGCATTTCTAAGATATATATTTTTTCCCATTTCTGGTTCTAAACAAGCGATATATTTACCGTATGTAGTTAAGAAAGAGAGAGAAATCTTATTTTGTAAAAGTTCGCTAATGGCTGCGGGAGAAATACTCGCACGTCCCATAATTACTAAACCTTTAACTTTAATTAAAGGAACATCTAAAATATTCTTTTTCTCAAACTTAACAGTAAGACGCTCGTCAACTTTACCGATAAAAGCATCATCTTGTGTAACGTAAACAGTACTCATGATAAATCAGTGAACAGTGAACAGTGAACAGTGAGCAATGAATAACAAAAAAGATTAAATTTAAAACCATCCGTTATTAACTACATTCGTTGTCAAATCCATTGGTTGTCTAACTTACTTCCTCATATCGCTTCACCTTATCAACAGCTTTGGGTAAACATTGAGAATAAAGACTGCATCCTTTACAGCGTTTGCTATAAATTGCAGGTGGCATTTTTCCTGTTTCTAGCAACTTAGCAACATCATTAATAGTAGTAATAGTTTGTTTTCTCAAATCGTCGTTTATTTCTATTAATTGACGCTGATGAGTTTGAGCGTAGTAAACATAGCCGGTAGTAATATCTTTTCCCGTCATTTCTTCCAAACAAAGAGCCTGAGCGCAAACCTGTAATTCATCGTTATCCCATTCACCTTTTTTTCCTCGTTTATATTCGACGGGATACCATTCATCTTTTTCTAATTCAATCAAATCTGATTTACCAATTAACTTATATTTTTCCGACTTCAGCCAAATAGCGCGAACCTGATAGGTTTCTTCTTGATTGTTGTCGCTGAGTGTGTGAACTCGTTCGTGTAGAGTTGTTCCTTCAACGGTGTATTGATTATCTGTGAATTCTCCCAAACAAAACATTCTCCAGCAGCGATGGGGACAGTATGAAAATTGATTTAAAGAAGCGATGGTAATGTAATCTGTGTTGTTCATTTTTTTGTGAATGTAGAAAATTTGGTAAACCTCACCCCTTGCCCTCTCCTTATTAAGGAGAGGGGTATATTTTTATAGACTAAATAAAAAATTCTAAATCTTCTTTTTGAGTTGAGGAACTAAATCTAACCTACGAAATTATTTTGACCTTTATCCTTTAACTGCAATTTATATTGAAAATTGTCGATTAAAAGAAACCGCAGAGACACAGAGAGCGCAGAGGAAAGAATAAAAAAGAGATAGATAATTTAAGCCGTAAAAGCAAGCTAATCCAAAATTATTTAATTACTAACTCCTAATTCCTCACTCTCCTCCCCATCCCCATTCCCATCGTGGTTTTTCTGCCAATTCCGGAATACAAAGCAAAGTTACTTAAAGTGTTGATTTGTTTAATTTGAGTTGCTTCAATATCACCCATGATTCGATAGGTTACTTCACCAACAATACCGATAAATTTACTGCGGGAATCGGGAACAATTTCGGTATGGATGTTAATAAAGCTGGGAAAAATTGCATCAAAGTTTAATTCTGAAAATTCAATTTTGCTATATTTATTCCAGCGAGAAAGCAAAGATTTGAATAGAGATTCCCTCGTCGGTAAAGTGCTATCGTATTTACCTTGTCTCCAAGCGGTAGGAGTTGCAAAATTGATAGAAATAATCCGCTCCGAGTCGCTTGCTTGTTCGTAAAGTTGCGTGTAGCTACAAGCATTAGCCCAGGGTTGAGTAGATTGGGGAGTACCTTGAATGCTGGTAATATACAAGTCAGCAGAGCCTAAATGCCAAGGTTGTTCTGGATTGAGATTTAGCCACAGTTGGGTTAGCTTACTGAATAAAGCATCATCGAGCAGCGAAATCCTCCACCAACAGGGAGTACCTGTAGAAATCGCTTCTTGATGATGGGATTTTAATACGCTTCCTCTATTACCTTTGGGGATGGGAGAATTTTTGGTTATTTGTAGAGGGGATAAAGTAAATGCTTTATCAGCTTTGGAATCGTGTAAATATGTTCCTAATTCTTTGTCAACAGAACTTACAAGAGTCAGGAATAAAGCGTGTAAGTGTCTTCCACTGAGGAATTGGGGGTAGATGGGGGATTTGGGGGTGAGGTTGAGAATTAAACTGTGAGGCATTTTACAGTGAGCAGTGAGCAGTTAGCAGTTATCAGGTTGTAGGGTGCTGTGACGCTATGAATAAATTTGAACGTAGTAATAGATTAGTTATTAGCGTCACGCACCGCATTTATCCTGAAAGCTTAAATTGTAGGGTGTGTTGTCGCACAGAGCGCAACGCACCATATTTATTCACAGAGTGTAGAGTGCTGTGACGCTATAAACAAATTTGAACGTAGTAATAGATTAGTTATTAGCGTCACGCAGCATCTGTATCCTCAAGTTCCACCTTTACAAGGGGTATTTAGGTGGATCTAAAATTCAAGCTATTTTATTAACCTTTAAATCGATATTCCATTTTTGCAGGAAGTTTTAATTTTCGGGAAGTGAAGGGATTTTCAAATTGGTAAAATTGCCCTTCTCTAATTGTGACATTTTGAATCAAGCTTACAGGAGGCATATTTACAACGTCGTAGCTGATAACTTGATGGGTAAACATCACATCCAAGGGATTCAAAGGATGAGGAAAAGTAAAATCACCGGTTTTCGATTCTAATTTAGCTATTGCTTTAATTTCAACTTCAGCTTTACTCATCCATTTACCCAAACGAATCCATTTTGGTAATTTACCTTTTAACTCAATATCCTTTTGAGAAATGATAAAAAACTCAAATTGACTTTCTGGTGCAATTTCCTTTGCTCTACCAAAACTGGGAATATTCTTTTGGGTTTTCTGCATCTCAACATGGTAATTATTGTTGGCATATTTCCAGGTGTTGAGAACAGATGTATGTTGAATTGAATGGGCTGGTGTAACGTAAATTCCCTGTTGATTTAACGGTGTTAAATGTTCTTCGTATTTGGGAACTTGTTCGGAACAAAAGTAGCGGTAAGAATGTTCTTCGGGGACGGTGGTAGCGTAAATTTCGCTGTCTACTAAACCTAATGCGTAACACAATGCGTAGTTGTGAATTACGGGTTCGGTTTCGTAGAGTCTGCCGATTTCGCGGGTTGCGAAATAAACGCTGTCGTGTAACTCTATCTGACAGCAGTAAATCATAGTCATGGCTATTACTTCGCTGCTGCTGTTTCTTTCTTGCCTTTTACCTTAATATGAACTTTGGCATATTGTTTAGCTTCATCATCAGCCTTTTTTAGCAGCTTTTTTAATTCATCTTCGTTGGCTGTAATAGCTTTTACTTCCTTCAGTAGTGCTGCAAATTTATCGTTAAGATAATCTTCGTGAACAATAAATTCCTCAGCCATTTGTGATTCTATTGCCGTTTTAGCAGCAGCAATTACATCATCTTCATCCAAAGGTTCGGGAGAATTAATAGTATTATTTGCCTTCATTTCATCGTAAATTGCTTGAGTCCAACGTAAGTTACTGGTAATTTCACCGTCAGCTAAAATTACCCCTATTAATTCATTTCTTACTCTTCCGGTACGAGTTGTTTGCGCTCCATAATGACGGGTACGCAATATATTATTAAAAACGTAAAGAAAGCTGGCTTCGGTGGGGTCTTTTAATGTCACAATGCTAGGAAAGAATACTTGTGGTCTAATATGGTCTTGTTGATTAATTCTGCTAGTAACTTCACCAGGTTTAGAACCATTTTCACCCTTTGATGTCATTGTGCCATTTTCAAAAGGAGCATTTAACGTAAAAGTTTCATGTGATTCATCAAAAGGTGTAATTGAAAAAGCCGTATCTACAACAACTTTTGATTTTTCAGAACCAGAATCACCAATTGCAAAACCATAGATAATACAGTCAGCATTATCCATTGCAAATTTGACGTTATATTCGCATTCTTCATTTTTTACTAAACCATAATTACGCATTAATTCGCGACCGACTAAACGTTCCGGTGTTGATTGTTTGCGTTTGAACATGGAAAGACGACTAATTGTATTTTTATCCTTTACTCCGGCTCTTACTCTTGATTTATTTAATTCTCCATCTGTTTGGAATAAGGGATAAGATTCGGTAACGCGAATTGTCAGAAAGTGAACGTATTTTCCCATCGGTTTGTAGGGAATTTCGGTATGGAATAATTTGGAGTCGATAGATTTTAGGAAAGCCATTTTTTTGTCCTCTAAATTGGTGAGTTGTTTGTTCTTTTTATAATCTACCTGATTACATCACCCTCGTTCCCTCTCCTTAATAAGGAGAGGGATGTCCGCAAGGACAGGGTGAGGTTTTAAATGAATGATAATTTAAGTAAGTATTTCAGAATCATCTTCTTCGCTGGATTTATTACTTTCAATTTGATTTTCTTTGTCATTTTCCAGACGATAAAGGAACTCACAGGTATCTCGAATTAAGTTGATTTGTCTACCTGCTAAACGAGCGCGATCGCCTTTGAATGATTTTTCAAAGATATCTACAACAAAGTAGCGAGCAAATTCGAGTACGGCTTGTCTTTCTTCTTCTCGCTCCTTATTATTAAATACCCATCTCCCTTCAGCAGTGGAAGCGTGAACTCTATCCATTAGTTTAAAAACTTCTGCTGCTACCGCTAATACTAAACTTTCTCCTTTAAATACGCTTAACTCAGCCTTGAGAATGGTTTCGGCTGCAATATCAACTGGTTTTAGCACTGCGTTAGATTTAGGATTATATTTTTTATTTGCTCTATAAAACCTCCGATATAATTCAGTTAATTTCTGAGGATGATTCAAACTTGATTCTGATTCCACAATTAATTTCTCCTGATTTTTATCATATTTAGCATAAGCATCAAAACACGGATAAAAGTCATAAGCATAAAGTTTTATTTTTTCAATTCTTGCTGTTTCAATTCCCTGTTTTCTTACCCATCGATTCAGATAATAAAATACATACAAAGAACTAGTTTCAAAGTCTTTTGCTAGCTCTGTAAACTTACCCCAGTTTGCATCGTAACCGGATTTACCTTGTTTGGCATTAACGTCAAGATGAATTGCATAAGCTGCGGTTAAAATATTCAAAGGAGCCGAATAATTTTTATTATTATCCTTCCAACCTTCCAAAATATAATCTAAGCGAAACTTATCCTGTTTAACTAAAGCCCGGAATGCATGGGGAGCGCTATCTAAAAATACGCTTTCTTCAAATTCAGCACCATCGTTAAAAGGTGGAATTGGCGATTCTGAAACTACTGTTTTAACATCTAAAATCATCGGGAAAGCAAATGCTAACCAGCTTGGCATTATCCACGATTCGGTATCGCTAGAATCTCTTCCCGGTGGTAACGCCATGAAGTAAAATGTTAATGGTTGATCTTCCGGATAAGAAAGTTTAAAGGTACGGTCTTTTTTGTAATTTGGGTCATCTTCTGGTAAGTTTTTCTGATGCTGTAAGTCTTCATCAATCAAGAAAGCATCAACACTTTGATATTTATCTTTACCCAAATTAGCTTGCAAATCTTTAGTAATAAAATGATTGCGAATGCTAGTATTAAAACGAGTTTGAGCAATACCGCTATAAGCTATCTGTAAAAACTTATTCGTTTCCGGTGTAAAGTAATAAGTCGGATAAAAATAGAGATATCGATATTTACCATCTTCAAACCGTTTACCAACAGCTTGGGTTTGATTCATCAAAATTTGTCGTAACATCATCTCTACACCCGCAATACTGGAAATATTACGTTTAGCGTTTGAACCCCCTAGCATTTGTTTATTTGTATAAACTTGAGGTGTGAATAAAACTGCTGACTCCATTTGCTCTGTTACCGTATAAGCAGAATGAGAAATCGAGCAAATCAACTGCTTTCCTCTACCGGATTTTTTCGCTGTATTGTAGTTACTAAGTTCATTCAGAAAGGTTTCAACTTGATTTTCTAAATCAATTTTTCGATTGCTACCCGGTAACATCACTACCCGTTTAACCCACAACCGTAAATCATCCCAACCGTCAGCAATTTGATATTGAGAAACAATCGGTTCAATCAAACTTTGTACAAAACTAATAACTGGTTGACAAACTTCCCTAACATCTTCAATTCCCGGATGAGATTCTAAATACCTGGCAGCGAGATAATACCATTCATAAGGAACACCTCCGGTATTACCTTTTAATTTATTTTCCTTGAGACTTTCATTAATTCTTTGAATTGCTCTAATTTGCGGCAAATATTCAGTTAAATTCCAAAATTCTGCTACTTTGTGAATTAAATCAAACTTGGGTAATTCCGGTAATTTCTTATCTTTCTTCCGTAAAGCTTCAATTAGCTTAACCTTCTCACCCCAAATTTTTCTACTGATTAAATCGCCAAATTCCGCTATTCGATCAATTCTAATATCGTCACTAAATTTTAAATCGAAATCTAGCGGTAAAACACCCTTCTCTTGAAACTTGACTAAATTATCGCTACGACTTTTAGCAACAGAATCTTTCTTGGGATGTAAAATTCTTAAAGTAGCATCCAAACCAACCTGCATTAAACCAATATCATCAAAAAACAAGTTGTAATAGTCGGCATACTTCATCCCCTTACCATCTCTACCAAAACCAGTTTGTCGCGATTGTAATTGATTAGCGCAAAGCGATTTAATAGTATTAATCACTCTATCTGGTAAATCTTCTTGAGAAATAGTAGGAGCATCCCGCGAAGCTAAATAAATTACCCCAGTGGGTAAATACAGCAACGGCTCATAAAAATTTTTATTTTCAGTATTTAAACTGGTATGAGCAGCAATTAAGGCATTATTTACAACATTTGTTAACACGCCTCTATTTTCAGCAATACTATGATAAGTAAACTGCAACTCTCCATCGCTCAAAGTTGAAAGCAACTCCTTAAATTTATAACTTTGTGCATCTTGAGGATGCTTGATAATAGAAGCCAAAGAATCAGCCAGACAGGTTAATTCTGACAAACAACGGAGAGTGCGATCGCGCAACTGTGGATTTAAGCCAAACTCCGAAAAATTCCAGTTGGTGTCCCAGCGTCGTTGGGCATTGTAAGCCATACACAGCAAGTCATCAAGATACTCTTGATAGGCTTCCGGTTGATTCGGATTGATAAACTTATCCAAACCCAACTGACGTACTTTTTTATCAATAATTTGATGGTGTTCGTCTATAGCCAACTTGCGGCAGTCATCCGGTACATCTGGGAATTTTTCAAAGTCGTGGAGAATAAACCCAGCAACCACCAAACGACGTTCAACTTCTCCTACTACTCGTTTAGCAGTAGTATTAAGTTGTACCAATCGTCTTTCAATTAAATTAGCAGGAAATAAACCATTGAGTAGATGAGTATTTAAAGATTGATCCGCAGCATTATCCCTTCTAACCTTAGCTTTTCCTTCCGCTTGTTTTTCTCGGTCTAATTTATCAAAATATTTACCACCTTTAGCAGTCACACCAATCGCAACCTGTAAAAGATTCGGCAATACATACTTTGAAAAATCAGCCATTACTTTATCATCGGGATTTTGTGCTTCAATCGCTTCTTGTAACAGCTTGTATGTAAGTAATTCTTGGGCACTTTCAATAGTTCTGTCTGAAGTTTCAAAACCGAAATCTACATCTTCATCCTCTAACCAATCATAATCTGAATCTTCTGAATCAGAATTATCTTCGATGTCAAATAGTGATAATTGTTTGTTTTCTGTTGAATCTTTTGTTTTGTTAACCATTATTTCTATCTCTCATACACCCACTAAATAGTTGCTATATTTAATTTTGTTTAATCTCTATTACTGTATTAGGACATCTCTGTAAATAATGTCCGTAACTGTTTATTAGCTACATCATGGCATTGAAAATTTAAATTGGCAAGGAAAACCCGGATAAAGTGTCCGTATATTTTGAATTGCGGCTTATTTTCTACACCCGCTCGGGTTTGCAACCCCAGTCGGGTGTGTATTCATACGGAATTATTTACTTAGCTATTAATAGATGCGTAAATCAAACAAGCTTGTATATCTTCCCGTTTCAACCACGGATAACCCTTTAGTAAAATTTCATAGGTATCACCAGCAGCTAACATTCCCAAAACGTGTTCAACCGCAAGACGATGACCTCTAAAGCTCGTGTCAAGAGTTGTATTTAGCTCAGACGTATTCAACATTTTTATAAGCTTTGACTTATTCAACCCCATATGAGAATTTGGTATTGCAGGGTTCTAATCCCTATTTAGGGATTGAAACGAATAAGTCTGTGCTTATTTGCGTAAGCTTCATCCCTGCAACATCTATCAAGATGTTTTAATTAACTAAAATCCCTATTAGGGATTGAAACTTGCGAACAAATCTAAGTAATTAACAAAAAAATGGATGAACAAGTTTAAATATGTTGTTGGGGTAACAGGGGAAGTGCGACGGGGTTTGATTTTGTGGGCTAGGAAAGCTAAGCAATATACTGATACTTATTATCAAGGAGATGAAGAAAACGCCAAAGGAACTAAGTTTTACCAGAGTATTTTGAAATCCAGACAAATTGTAGACAGTCTACTAGAGAAGGAAGAAGGTTTTAGAAGCGTAATTGACGACCAAGGTTTATTAGCCTCCGTTTGTATAATCCAAGAAACTTCAATTTTGATTGATGAGCAATTAACAGATTGTATCGAAATTGAAAGTCTTACAAATAGTCCCTGGAATACGATAGATTATCCACTACCGGAAAAAAGGAGAGGTGCAGCTACATCTTTAATCGAAAGTATAATCAAAGAAAGCCAAGAAAGTGGATTGAGCAATATATTTAAGTTGATTGCAATTCCATCAGCGAAGGAATTTTATCAGAAAATAGGATTTAATGAGACTAACGGCTCTGGCGAGATGATACTTGATTCAATAGCAGCATCAATGCTTCTTTTAGACCTTGAGCAGAAACGAAATTCCGCAGCTTTTGATTGAAAGAAAGTTTAAGCTTATGTCACAACAATTACCAAATACGGAAGAGTCCAAATATCAACCAACACCAGAGCAATTAGCAAGGTGGAAAGAAATTGATGAGCTTGAATCAGGAGCTATTGCAGGATTATTGCCACCTGAAGAAGAACAAGCTCAACTTGTCAAAGAATTCTTGCATACTGATTTTGTTGCTAGCCAGCTTGAGAAAGTTCGTACTCATAAAGCAAAGCTTTTGAAAAAATTGCAATCGGCACAAGAATACGAGCAGCTATTACTTGAAGAGCAACAGAAGCAATCTTAAACTAAAAGCTCCCAATTAGCTGCGCCCAAGCGAGACTACCAACCTAACAAATCCAAGCCTCATCCCCCTTACCCTTAAAGGTATAAGCCAAAGTATCCAGCAACAGCGCCGATTGACTAAAAGCTATCGAGTAAGGTGCGGTTGCATCATTAATACTGTACTTATCGCAAATCGGGTATATCTGAAAATGCATCGGTAATCGTAATCGCATCCGTATTTCAGTAACCGGATTTCTCAACACGTAACAAACCAAACCCTGTTTTTTCAATCTTTTATTAATTTCACCAATCCAAGGATTATCGGGTTGCCAAATTTCAATACCTTTTAATACCTTTACTTTCCAACTATCAGCTACCGATTTTAAATCTTCGGGATAAATAAATTTCCAGTTCAATCTTTCTTCACGGTAGCTATGCAATTTCATAAATCCCAAGCAATAGCTAAATCTACCTTTAGGAATTGGTTGTTTAATTCGAGAAGCGGTATCTTTCAAAGTTCTAATAAATCCAGCTTCCGTCCACATTTCAATATCTAAATTAGCCACAATTCCTGGTAAATCGTAGGTTTTGAATCTATCAGCTTCGTTTTGTTCTGTTAAATCATATATTCCATAAAGCAAACTACTTGAACCTCGAAAACTTGCAGCATCTTTTGCAATAGAATTGCCTTTTTTATCAGAAAGTTCGTTCCATGCTTTAATACATTTAGCTACAGAATTCAATTTAGTATCAAAAACTGATTCACAAGTTTTACTAAATTCTTTTACGCTATCAACATATTGCTGTTTAATTGTTTTATGGTTAAGTTTCTTTGAAATATAAATTGACTGTACCCCAGCCCAACGACGATAATAACCGCTAAAATCATTAATTTGACGATATTTTTCAATTATTTGATTGTGGAAGAAAGGACGATTATAAATACCATTCTCTTGAAGCGGTGGTGAATCTCCTTGAAATAAACGCTCTACTAAAAAGTTAGGAATCAACGCATAAGCTGTATAATTATCAAACTTGATATCTTTACCATCCTTCTCATAACCATTATGTCTTCCCAATCTTCCCAAACGCTGAATAAAATTACCTGCATCGGCTGACTCAAATATCAAAAAATTAATTTTAAAATCGACACCAACATCAATAGTACTAGTACCTAAAACTAAATCTGCTGCTAAAGAAAGTTCTTTTTGAGTTCTTCCTGATAAACCTGTATTTTCACCAACGTTTAAATTATGCTCTTGAAATAATTCTTCAAAAAACGGTACTAATCTTTTAACTGCTGCAATTGAATTCAGAATAATTGCACCTTTGCTACCGAGATGATTCTGAAAATATTCTAAAATCAAACTACTATTTTCTTTTAACCAGTTTTCAGAATCTTTAAAGCTTGGTTCTAAAGATATAAAATTTAAAGATATTGGACGAGAAACCTGTCTCCATTTTTGAGTTTCTAATTCTTTTGATTCCTCCAAACTATCTGGAAATCTATATTTATTTTCATCCAACGGATTAATAACCTGACAGCGAAAACCTGCTTTTTGCAACTTGCCAATTAAATTTTCATCCGGTGTAGCAGAAAGAAACAGAAACTTCTTCCGACGGTTAGTAAACCTTATCAACAACATCGTATTGATAACGCTAGCAATTTGAGGTGCTGCAAAAACGTGAAATTCATCTAATATAAATAAATCAAAATCCTTATCAATTCGTCCCCATAATTTATCTGGACTATCATCAGCAGTTAAATAAGCACCACGATGTAAATAATGAAAAATATCTGGATTTGTCAAAACAACTTCCGATTGATGGGTACGAGTTGAAATTGCAGTGCTTTTCTTTAAACCTTCATTTTCTGCATAAATTTCTAAATCAGCACCGCTCAACCTTGTAACCCGAGGTTCGTTTCTTGGCTGAAATATATCAATATATCTTTTCGTTTGGATTTCTTGGTCGCGAGCTAGTTCGTTGGTAGGATATAATCCGATAGCGTAACTATTCCCCTGAAGCACTTCTAAATAAGCAGCTAAACTCTTACCATCACCCGTCATAGCGGTATTAATTACAACGTCTATTTCAGGATTGCGTAATGCTTTAAGCGTTTCTAATTGATGCCATGCAAGCGTCCATCCTTGTGGTAAATTAATATCCTTGGGTATCTCTTCACCAGGACAAGAATATATAGATTTGAGTTGAATACTGTAACTGGACATATTATTAAACAGTGTCCGTAAGTTGTTGATTACTTACATCATGGCATTCAAAATATAGATTGACAAGATAAATACGTATAAAAGTGTCCGTACAAATTAATGACTAGAAAAGGTAAGTCGATAACACTTTCAGTATCAGATAGAGAAAAAGCAGAGTTGGAAACTCTAGCACTAGAGTTTGGATGTACTTGGGGAGAACGTCCGAATATCTCGAAGCTGGTAGAATCAATAGCACGTCGTCAGTTAATCATTGCTCCTAACAACGATTGGACAAACGAGCGTATTAAAGCTTTAGAAACAGCCCGTAAAGCCTTAGTAGATTTGGGTAAAACTGATGAAGCGAAGCAAATAGCAGAGTTATTGAAATCTAGAAGTGAATTAACTCTTCCTTTCCGAAAAGAAATCGAAACATTTCTAAATAATCCCTTACCAGCTTGGAGACAGCAGGTAGATAACTTGATTCACCGACAGCAACCGTTTCGATTATCCTATCAAGATGCAGCAGAGCAGGTGTGGAGCTACACAGTTTTACACGCTAAAGTTGTAGCGATAGAAAAACGTCAATATTTACTGTGTCGGGCTGAAGAATCCGAAGGTAATCAAGATGTAGAAGGATTGCGTCATAATTGGACGTTACGTTTAGATAGAATCCAAGAAGCTGCTGTTGTTTCCATCGATCAACCTTGGGAAAAAGATTTACAGAGAATAGCAGTAGAATTTCATTTATCTAGAGGTTTAGCTTTCGCTTATCAACGTAAAACAGAAGATGTATTTGTCAGCGAATTAGAAGAAGAACCACCAATAAGAAGAGTTGTGAGAAATATATCAGGTACATTTTGGTTTTTCCGAGAAATTACTAGATACGGCAAAGACTGCGTAATTATCTCCCCCGAAGCAGTGCGATCGCAATTCAAACAAAACCTAAAATCCCTCTGCCAAGCATACGACTTAGAAATTGAGGAGAAAGATTAATCCAATCTGTTGTTCTATTGAATAGACTACCAGTCCATTTTAATGGACTTATGCTTTTAGCCTGGGACTTGCAGTCCCAGGTGGGTGAATTATTTTTCTTTACCTTCTTAAAATCCTTCCAATCATCCCATTCGCTTGGGAAGCATACCCCCCGCCAAACAAATTAAAATGATTCAAAATGTGATAAAGATTGTATAGAGTCTTCCGTTGCTCGTAACCATCATCGAGCGGAAACACCTCGTTATAACCCTGATAAAAAGCAGCAGAAAAACCACCAAAAACTTCCGTCATGGCAATATCAACTTCCCTATCCCCATAATAAGTTGCCGGATCGAAAATTATCGGTTCCCCATCTACCGTAAACCCGGCATTGCCTCCCCACAAATCGCCATGTACTAGAGAAGGCTGTACTTCATGCCCTGCTAACAACTCGGGAATCGCATCTAATAATTCATCAGCTTGAGGAAAACTACCACCGCGACGCTTTCCTAACTCAAACTGATATCCTAAACGATGCTTAGTCCAAAACTCCACCCAATCATCAGTCCAAGTATTAATTTGTGGAGTCGAACCGATGGTATTATTCATATCCCAACCAAACTTTTTGCTCAGGGATTTTTGATGCATTTGAGCTAACTTTCTACCCATTTCTTCAGAAGCTTTACTGTCACCCCTCCCCATATCCAGCCATTCCAATACGATATAGCAGGAATTCTCCGAAACACCATAACAAATCGGTTTGGGAACGCGGATGGTATGAGTATCATACATTTGTTCTACACCAAGAGCTTCCGCTTCAAACATGGCAACTTGGGAAGCTTGATTTAACTTCACAAAATACGTCTTATTGCCATCGCTTAAAGAATAACCTTGATTAATGCATCCACCAGAAACACTTTTTCGCTGCTGGGTTTGGAATTTTTCGCCAGTAGCTTGGCTGATTTGCGCGTCGATTTGTGTCCACACCATAGAATAAGTTAGGAGTTATGAGTTATGAGTTGTGAGTTGAAAGTTAGTAATTAGAAGAGCCGGAATTTAAAGTATTTTACAACCAAATTAAACACAATATTTAATCAAAAGTCCTGCGATAGCAGCATCATTGCCCGTCCAATTGTAATTGAATAACTATCATGTAATATCAAAAATTAGGAACTAACTCCTAACTCCTAACTCCTCATTCCTAACTCTTAAGCTTCTTTAGGTTTCATCACCACCACTCCATAAGCATCTGGGGAAAGATATGTTCTTGCAGCTTGAATCAAAGTATCTTTATCTTGTGCTTGAATATGATAGGGGAAATCAAAAGCAGGTTCCAAATCACCTACCAAAGTTTGATAATATCCATATAAATTAGCGCGATCGCTCGGTCTTTCATTAGCAAAAATAAACCTATTGGCTACACGTTTGCGAACTCTGCTTATTTCGGATTCTGCTATTTCCGTTTGAATTTTGCGAATGTGTTGCACTATTGCTTCTTCAACAGCAGCTAAATTTTCTATTTCACAATGAGCCGCAATCAAAAAAGTCCCCTGTAATTGGTTGGTCATATTACTTACAGATATATAGTTAACCAACTCGCGTTCTTCTCGTAAATCGCGCCATAACCTTGATGTGCGCCCGTGCCCTAATATTGCCGAAAGTACGTCTAGTCCATAGGTTTGATTTAGCTGCATCAACCCAGGAACTCGCCATAGCATAATTAATCTTGCTTGCTGAAGATTTTCATCAACAAACTCTTTACGTATAATTTCTGTAAACTTAGGTTCTAGCTGTAATAAACTTATATCTTGAGTTTCAGTATTACCTAAATCGCGCTTTTCAATATCAGCAAAACTTTTAGCAATAATCTCAATTAACTCTTCTTCAGGTAAATTACCAACAGCGACAGCAGTAACTGATTTTGGTTGATAATTTTGAGCGTGGAAAGAACGCATTTGCTCTAATTTCAGTTGAGAAATAACTGCTTCTGGCCCCAATACCGAACGACGGTAGGGTAACTTCTCAAAAGCAGTTTCCATTGCATTGCTAAAAGTACGACGTTGGGGACTGTCTTCACTGCGTCTAATTTCTTCAAGCACCACCAAACGTTCTCTTTCAAAAGCCTCATCGGGAATGCAGGCATTCATTACTATATCTATTTGCAAAGGTGCAAGTTCAGCAAAATCTTTGGGAGCCGCAGTTACATAGTAGTGCGTATAGTCTTGACTAGTAGCGGCATTAGTGACGGCACCACGTTCTTCAATTCTTCGCTCAAATTCTCCGCTTGCCAGTCGCTTAGTTCCTTTAAAAATCATATGTTCTAAAAAGTGAGCCATTCCGTTAATCGCATCACTTTCAGCAGTCGAACCTGTATCAACCCATAAATTAAGGTTTACTGCTTCTACTGGCATTTGCTCTGCTACTATCGTCAAACCATTGGGTAAGTATTGTAGCTTCGGGGCATTCAGACGAGGAAACTTTAGCAGAGTTGAGGACATTTGTAGTTATGAATCTGAGCTTCTTACTTCTTTATCATAACTATGACTTTATTTTTGAATCATAACTTTCCAGGCATAAAATTTATCAATTTGAACTATTCACCGCATTAATTTTGTTGGGTTCTAAGTTGCGTAATGACTCGCCTCCGGATGCCACATATTTAGCGAGTCACCGCGCAACTACAAACCCCCTAGTACAAGTCGGTGTAAATAAGGCGACCATTAAACATGGCCCAAAAGCCGAAAAAATCAAACTTCTTACAACCAATCTAAGAAGATGTAATGATTCGCTATAAATAATACTCGAAACTGTTGAGATTCCCCTCCTTTTTAAGGGGGGAAGGGGAATCGTCCGAGAATTGCGATCGAAACTATACTTTTGCGCCCATCCTCTAAAAGTCAACTCCACGCTTGAGTTCTACTCCGTGATTTGCATAATGTTTGTGACAGTATACTTCGGAATGAACGCTGGCTAATTCAAAATATTCTGGTTGATTTTGACAACGTCCAGTAATAATTACTTCGGTATGGCGAGGTTTGCGAAGCAAGGCTTCTACTATTGGCTCTACTGGAAGTAATTCTAAATCGACTGTGGGATTAAGTTCGTCAAGAATAATTGTTTTATACAATCCCGAAGCTATAGCTGTTTTGGCGATTTCCCAACCTCTTTCGGCTTCGATATAATCCAATTCTTGTCGGGAATTGCGCCATACGATAGCATCTCCACCGCAGCGTTGATGGTCTACTACTTCAGGATAAGATTGCTGTAATGCAGCAATTGCTTCATCTTCAGTATATCCACTACCACCTTTGAGCCACTGCATAATTAATACCCGAGTAGAACCTGGATGATTAATGCCCCTGCCTATGGCTTTTAAAGCTTTCCCCAAAGCGCTGGTTGATTTTCCCTTACCCGAACCTGTATAAATTTCAATCCCTTCTAAACCCTGTAATTCGGCTGTAGAGTGGTGTTGGGGCTTCATTTCTGAATGTAAATCGGCAATATCTAATAGTTCTGGAGGGGCACCCCTGCCGGTGGCGATAACTTCTAAATCTTGAGGCTTAGATTTTAAGGTTTTGATGACTTCATCAACTTTGAGCAAACCCAAATCTAATACGGGGTTAATTTCATCCAAGACAACAACTGAATATAATCCAGAAGCTATAGCACCTTTGGCTACATCCCAACCTCTTTGAGCTTCTTGAGTATCAAAAACTGTAATTTCATTTTTGTCAAAGAATTCTGCTCTACCAGTACGTACTTGATCGATTAAATGAGGAAAACCTCTTTGCAAAGCTGCGATCGCACCATCTTCGTCATAATCTCTTTCTGGTCCTTTGAGAAACCGTAGCAGCAAGACGCGATTGTAATTATTTGAGTTATTGATTCCTAAACCAATAGAACGTAAAACTACTCCTAAAGCTGCTTGAGATTTTCCTTTGCCAGCGCCGTCATAAACATGAATTTGACCTTTAAGTCTGGTAGGGCGCAGTTGTGCCGTGCGAATACCAATGCCGTTCCTTGTCATTAAACTCAAATAGCTGTAATGTGGCTTTCGTTAAGTTTGCTCTTGGACAACCACTGTCGCCGCATTGTCGCGAGCAACATGGTTATTCCACTCGGCAGTTTAGACATAGCTCATACCGCAGCGAGTTTTCCCTTTGAACAACTTTTCAAGAGTGTCTTTTATCATACCGAAATCCAGGCATTATCAGGAATAAGTATTGTTTTTTATTTATTCGTAAATAATAATTAACAATGCAAACTACTGCTTTCTATGAAATTTTCTAGGCTTAAAAACTCCATATTTAGCTGTTAAGCTGAAAAATCGGCTTTTTTCTCGATATTGTCTTTGAAGTAACTTTTAGCCCTAAAAGCATATAATCGGTCTTGCATGTAATAATTGTTTGCCTTTATGCTGTTTCAGGTATAAAAAATGGTAAAAGATGTTAATTATATTTAAGATTATTTTCTGCTAGGGGCTTTATATTACAAAGGTAGTACTTAAATTTATATCGAGTTTGGTATTAAGCATATGTTCGATAATTTCGATTTTTCCGCATCTTTCCGAGTTTTTCCTTCTGGTGTAATTTTATTCGACTTTCTATTTTTGTTGATAGCGATTCCGGTAGAAGCATATATTCTCAATAAAAGATTGAAATTTGATAAAAGAACTAGTTCTTTCTACGCTATTTCAATGAATGTCTTCTCCAACGTTATTGGTTGGGTGATTTTCTTTATTTTGGAGCCAAATAATTTTTTTGACCGCTACAAATCACAGCTGATTAATTTTTTGCTATACAATCGCCTGGACGGTGAGGTTTATGGCGGTATTGTATTCGCTGCCTTTACAACTTTTTTTGGGACGTTGATGGTCAAGTTTTTATTGCTGAGGCTATTTATTATAGCTTTAAGTAATCCAGGAGAAAAAAAGCCAGAGCCAGAACCCGAGGATACTATTTTATTGCAGCGAAAATCTCGTCGGGCTCACAGAACAGGATGGCAAAGTACAAGCTTGTTTACTACTACATTAATTGCTAATTCACTTAGCTATAGCGCAATTACTTTGGTTGTATTATTTCGCTTATTCGCAAGAACGCAAAGTGTTTAGCAATAATTGATAATTCACAATCTTCGTATTTAGCTATTGAATAAAAGTAATTTTGAGGAGGAAATATGGGCGTATTTAAGGAGACAGCAGACTTACTGGGTTTAGCTTTTCTGTTTGAGTTTCTCAAAGATATTATTGAAAGAATTAAAAACTTTTTTGTACCACCAAAAGCTTATTCTTGGCAGACATTAATTTATTTAAGTGTATTTTCTTGGTTAATGTCATCTTTAGCTAATGGTGGTATTCAAGACATTATTGCTTTTTTTGGGTGGATGTTTTTAATTGCTGGCACTTCTTGGTATACCACAGATAAACCTCTATATATTCCCGGAACTATTATGCCCGTTGGAGCAGTTATAACAGGAGGTATAGTCAGCATTTTTGCTTTTCAGCAGCAAAATGAAGAAATTGTCGCTAGGACGATTATATTTTGGCCTACTATATCGGCTTTAATTACTGCTGTGCCTGAATTCTTTGAAGGAAGCGGTACCGATGTTAAAACTCAGCTACCAAAATTGGAAGACCGCGAAAGTGTTATAGTTTTGATTGGCTGTTGTATGCTATTAAGTTGCTGGTTAAATTTGTACGTGGTGACGGATAGTTGGTTAAACGGTTTTCCTAGCGCTAAATATCCAGTTTATAGAGATAGTTCTCAACGTAATGATTTATTAACGGTAGTAGAGCCTGAAAATAAAATTCCTGAGAACGGGGTATTAATTCTTAATAAGCTTCAACCGGCAGTAGAAACGGCTTTAGATGGAAAATCTTGGTCTAATGTCGAATTATGGTTAAAAAATGCCAATCAAAGAGTTAGCAACCTAGGGGAAAAAGTTATAGAAATTTATTTAGCTCAATTTGATGAAAAGGAATTTTGGAAAACTGAAGCGGATGTAGAAAATATCGATCCAAATGATTATAATTCTGGCTATAAATTAAATTTATATAGTGTTTGGACTGGTCCTGCCGCTACAAGAAACGGATATTATCTCAAAAGGTCATGTCAAATTGAACCTATTGCTGAATCTGTTGATACTGTTGGTTCTCGAGTTGAAAGAATAACTGTCGCAGAATTAGAATGTTTGCCTAAAATATCTTATATTGCAGGGCAGCCTCCTCAAGATTAGATTGATTGTAAATTGACAATTGGCAATTGATAACTCATAACTGAGAAGTGAAGATGACTAATTCTTAATCGCTATGAATCTCAACAGAGTCTTTGCGATCGCCAATAATTCTTTTCGAGAAGTAGTGCGCGATCGCATTTTGTTTATCATCGGCTTCTACGCAGTTATATTAGCTATTGCCGCTAGATTACTACCGCAATTAGCAGCAGCTACTGAAGACAAAATGTTTTTAGATTTAGGTTTAGCAGTGATGAGCGTGCTGAGTTTAATTATTGCTGTATTCGTAGGTACGGGATTAATCAATAAGGAAATAGAAAAGCGCACCATTTTGATGTTAATTTCTAAACCTGTAAGTGGAAATGAATTTATTGTCGGCAAATATTTAGGTTTATCAATTGTTTTAGCACTATTAGTTGTGGCAATGAGTGCCATATATTTAATATTTTTACAGATAAATAATATTAGTTATTCGTTGAGTAGTATTATTATCAATGCGATTTTTCTGATATTACAGCTATCCTTGGTTAGCGCTATAGCGATTGCATGGAGCGTATTTACAGGTTCAATTTTAGCTACGGCTTTGACATTCGCAGTATATTTAATCGGTAATATAACTCAAGATTTACTTAAACTCGCTCGTATTAGCGAAAACCCCGGCTTAGAAAGAATTACTCAAGGTTTATATTTACTTTTGCCAGATTTATCGCGTTTAGACTTAAAAAACGAAGCCGTATATGGTTTGTCAGCTTTACCGCAACACACAACGTTATTAATTGATGCTAGCTACAGTTTAATTTACATTACAATGCTTTTAACTATAGCTACTTTTGTTTTTTCGCGAAAAGAATTTTAATATTATAGCGCTACGCGGAGGTTAAAGGTTAGAGGTCAAAGGTAAAAGGTTTAACTTCGTAGGCTTCGTTTATGTAGCCTCTAATGACTAGTGTTGCAGAAAACCTTTATCTAAAAATATTCTTTTTTGTTCGGGACTTACGTAAGCCACCCTTTTTAAGGAGGGTTGGGGGGATCTAGAATGTCTGGAACACTATATTTTCCGTTAATTTCGCGTAAGTCCTATTGTTAAATGCGAAACTTATCTGCTTGAAAAGAAAGTGATTTGCAGTTGAATGCAATACAAAGAAAGAAGGTAATGTGTTACGGCATTTTCTATCTACTAATTAAAACTGATATACAGCATAAGTAAGTGAACAAAAATATTTACCGTCATTGCGTTAGCGAAGCGTGTCCGAAGGACATACGAAGTGAAGCAATCCCAGCCCTTGAGATAATCCACACCTTACTCTTCGAGAACCCCTTCGGGGAACAGGTGAATGCTTCGTTTCACTTCGTTCCACTCGCAATGACGATGTGTAATTAATTCTGTTTAACTACTTATTTGATTTTAGTGAGGTACATTCAGACGGGCAGAGATGCCCCGTTCACCGGAGGTGCGGCTTAGTTTGCTCGTACTGCAGGAACCTCTGCACCGCAACTTTTCTCTATCCCACAAGAGTTTTAGAATATAGTTATGTACCTCATTTAACTGCAAACTGCTGTATTAGCAAGCCGTAACACAACCTACTTTCTCTGATTTTCGGTTATCAGTGATTAATCAGTATTTTAATAATTATCTACTAACCACTAACTACTAACCACTAACTACTAATTCTACATTTCTCTAACAATTGGCTTATTATCCTTAACTTCGCCAATTAAAACTTTATCTACACAGTTAACAAAGATGCCGTTTTCTAACACGCCGGGAATGTTATTTAAGGTTTTTTCTAAGTTATCTGGATCGCTGATATTGTCAAATCTAACATCAACTACCATGTTACCTTGGTCGGTAATAACCGGGCCTGCTTTCTTTACACCCATGCGAATTTCTGGTTTACCGCCAAGCTTGGTAATTGCTTGCATTGCTGGGGTGATTGCCATTGGAATAATTTCGACGGGAACCGCAAAAGTTTCACCCAAGCGTTTTACTAATTTTCCGCTGTCTACAACTACGATAAATTGATTTGCGAGATAGTCTACAACTTTTTCGCGGGTATGTGCGGCACCACCACCTTTAATTAAGTTTTTAGAGGGATCTACTTCGTCTGCACCGTCAATAGCTATATCAATATGGTCTATAGCATCTAAAGTTGTCAAAGGTACCCCATACTGCTTTGCTAAAACTTCCGATTGAAAAGACGTGGGAATACCAACGATATCTTTTAACTCACCAGATTTGATGCGATCGCCTAGAAATTGAATGGTGAAAGCGGTGGTGGAACCGGTTCCCAATCCGACGATAGAACCGGATTTAACCAAATTTGCAGCGGCTTTACCAACTTCTTGCTTCATCAACTTTACGGGGTCTGCTGTTGCGGTCATTCCCGAAACTCCTATAATAAAATGCTTTCCTATTAGTACATATTAGGGGTCAAGGGAACCCATAAAAGTTTTTTCTTTCAAAAAACTTGTACAGGAAACTGTCAAAAGACTTATTTTGATAGCTTTCATCAGCTATTCTAATATTTTTTATTGAGCAAATTTACTTAAATCGAGAAACTACTCAGTTACCCTTGTTGTCAGTTAAAATTGGTAGAATTTTGATTACAACTATAAATCATGGGTAAATTTATCAGCCAGCTTTCATTAATTCTTTTGATACCGGGTTTTTCTCTCGCTGCTTACGCCCAATCACCAAACTTTGATAAAAATAGTGATAAACAGCCATATTTGGTCAAAATGGAACGGGAGCAAAAGCAAAATTTGCCACTACCTGATTTTGAAGACGTAGATGTCGAAAAGAAACAGCAGCAAAATTCAGCACAATCTTCTCGGGCTATCAAGAAAGTAGTTACAGCTAAATTAATGACTAACTACTCGGATGGCAATTTTTATGCTGATAGATTAATCAGTCGGGCTGAGTTAGCCGCAATTATGGTGAAAACCTTTGGACTTGATAAGCGAAATCTTCCCAAAGAAGATGTTCAAGTGTCAGATGTTCCTTCTTCCCATTGGGCTTATCAAGATATTCAAACGGTTTTGAAAACCGGAATTATGAAGGGTTATCGAGGAAACTTATTTTTCCCCAATCAAAGGGTGACTAGAGCCGAAGGTTTAGCAATATTTGCTCAAGCTTACGGTGTATTTCAGTTTTCCGACGATACGGTAAACGAAATTCTTTCTACATATTCAGATAAAGAATCAATTCCGGGATGGGCTAAAAAAGCAGTTGCAACGGTTGTCGCTGAAGGTTTTGTTGATAAATCTGTGCCCCAGATTTCTCCTCTCAAACCCATGACTCGCGGCGATATGGCTTATGTTTTAAGTCAATATTTGGAAAGACAGCAACCACAACCTTATACACCGGTAGTTCCTGGGGGTTCGGTGAATCCTCAAGGATTTTAAATTGATTGTGAGATAATTGTTTCAATTGTCATTACATAAAATTATTTGGGGACGCGCTTTTAGTTCATCCTCAATATTTTACAGATATACATTTGTTATAATTAGTACTTACGCAAGCAGCATATTCTCTTCGTAGGGGAGACAAAAAGCGGTTAATTAGTGCGGTCTTGGGGGTTTTCCCCATGAGCAACTACTGAACCAAAAGGGTATAGATTAACTTCGGGCTTTATTGCTGTTGCTTGTACACTGACTAATTCTCACCATAATAATAAGGCAATCAGTGTACGGCACCAACGGGAAATTGTGACAATTGCGGCCATTCCTGAATATGAAAAAACCGCGTAAAGTTAGTTAGTAGTAACGTATTAGTTAAAATATTTACAATTAGTCTTTTCTAAACTAAGCACCCACCAAGCGATATGAGTAAATTGGGCGCATTCAAACCAAGTGAAGGCGAATGCAAGGTAAATTACTAATACTGCTTCAATGCCACGGTAAGGTGATTTAAAAACTTGCCAAAAACAAAATGCGAAAAGTGTTAAGTAAGATATTAAACCTAATATTCCTGTAGATAAAGCAATGTCAAAAATAAAATTGTGTGCTTTAACTGTAGGTAGTTTTGCTGTTGTTATTTGTCCATCTTTATTTAAATAGTCAAAAGTAAAGTCTCCTAAACGAATAACTTTATCTACTGGTTTGCCGTGACGAATGTGAGGATAAACTGTACCAAAACCATTCATACCCCATCCGAGTAAAGGGCGCATAGAAATTCCGCGCATAGCACGTTCCCAAAGCATTTCTCTATCGGATGAAATATATTTGATAAATAAAGTGGTTTTATCAAAGCTGGATTGATTGCTAAATGCAAGCTTACGAGTGTTAGAAGCTGTACCCACAAATAATAAAGATACTAAGCAAACACATACGATAATTTTATTACGATGACGGTTATTAAAACCTGATTGGTAAACCCAATAAATAAAACCAGCTATAAAAGCCATTATTCCCGCACGAGTTTGAGTTAACAAGAGTGCTGGGATAATCAAAGTTAATGCTATGACTGCTTTTCGCTGATTAATAAGTTTCTGTTGCCAAGCAACAAATGTTAAAGCTGTAACTGCTGCTAGTACAAACGATGCATGACCGCGATGAGAATAGAATCCTATTGGTTGATGATTCTGAAAAATAGTACTAGCTAATATATTGACTTTAAGTAACTTTCCTGAAGTCGCTGTATAGTCAATACGCCAATTGATTATTTGAGGAAATACACTAAGAGCAAGAATAAAACCGCCAATTATTAAACCTTGTAATTGAGAGCGAAAAAGTTCAGGCTTTAATCTTAATAGTAAACTGTTGCTAAGGGTGAAAACTGCTATTAGTAGCCAGTAAAGCAAACCATCACCCATCTGTTCTTGACCTAATAAAGAACGTATAGGGAAGGGACTTTGTAAGGTTGAAAGTAATCCAATTCCGAGAAATGTTTCCCATAATAATCTTTTAGTTTTCCAATTATGGGTGATTTTTAAATTATGTTTTTCTTCCCATAGCATTAATAAGTTAAGTATGCAGATTAGTAAGATAACAAATACTTTAGGTTGAGTCCAAATTTCTCCTCGCATCTTTCCAATTGGGTTAATAAGAACAATACTCAGAGAAAACAGTAATATGTAAACTTTATTCATCAAATATAATAGATTTTAAAGTAATAAAAAGTTAATGTTTATTCTTGGTTTAACTTGTTAGCAAAGCTTTATTTATATAGTAGTAACTTGATATCACAGAAAATCTTTATACCCCTCTCAGCAAGCGGAGTATAAAGAAGAAATGAGCTATCTAAAACCTCTATTTATTTTTGTAATTTTAGGAACGTTTCCGAAGAGAGTAAAAAATTCTTGCGCTAATAGCTAAAAAACCAAATATAGAAACTGACTCTGGTACGCGCCGAGGCTTAGGCTCTGTTCCAGGGGCAGAAATGGGACGCATCTTAAAACTACCCCTACGGTCATTAAATGCAAGCTGAATAGGGAAAGCAGTTTCTTCTGTATCTCCAATTAGCGAGTCAATATCAGTAATTCTAAAGTTGGTGATTCCAGAATCAAACAAGGAAGTAAAGTCTAAATTATCTCCCGCTCCATATTCGCCGATTACTTCATTTCCTACTTCTACAGTGAAATAATCGTCTTCTCCTTCAGGAAAATTCAGAATTTCAGTGAATCGCGTGTTACCCAGCGCTTGAAATTCAAAACCATAGGTAGTTACAGGGTCGTACCAACGACAGCCAGGAACATTGTTGAATACTTGCCAACTTCCTTCTCTAGCGTCAGGAAGAATAGGATTATTTTGATTTACACCTGCAACTTCTCTACTTACTCCACCACCTCCGCTGTCACCAACTTCGTACTCTAACTCATCCTCAGAATCTAACACTTTAATATTTAGTTTATATTTGCCTCCCTCTTCTCCACGACGGTGAAAATCACCACTACCAGTGACACCAACAATGGCACCAACATTTAAGTGGATACTACCATCAGCGGATACAATTCCTGTCAGCGCAGAAGCAAGACCATCTCCTATAGGACTACTATTGTCATCACGATTTAGCCAGTCAGAATAATCATAATAATCACTATCGTATGCATTTATAACTGTGTTGGGATTACATACGTTTCCAGGCATGTCGTTATCAATGTAAGCGTAATAGTTAGCACCCGGAGTTAAACCTGAGATTCGGAATTCATCTTCTTCCGAATCGGAAGACAGGCTGTCCGAAAAACTGTAGATGCAATCATCGCTATTAACGCTAACGGCTTTATTACTTTTAGGTGCTGGACAAACAGGAGGATCTTCATCGCGAGTTATTTTGTTTTTCCAACCCCACTGGACTCCATTGTAAATTGTAATTTTTCCAGGGTTATTTACTGGATCTTTTTGTTCAACTAAGTAAGTTTCAGCAAGCCAATAACCGTTATCAGCTCCTACATAAGGTCTATCTACAAAATACTCTTCATTTGCTGCGCCAGTAATGTCGTAGAATGGGCTTCCAAGATGTGTCCCAGTGTCGATTATATTTGAATATCCCCCGTAACCAGAAAAACCATCAGACACTACCCATTGAATCCAATGAAGCGTACTATCATTTGGATTAGGGTCGCCTTGCCCAGGAATATAACGTAATTGAAAAGAAGCGCCAACACCACCTCTTCTTGGTGCAAATTTTACAGAATTGATTGGGTCTGTTAGATCGCCGCCACAATTAGTTTTAACACCACAAGCATAATAGTATTCAATATCAAAAATACCGTTTAGATTTTCACCAACCTCATAACTCCACCCCTGACTTGAACCATAAGTACTTTCTAACTTTTGTAAAAAACCAGATGTTCCACCCAATGGTAATTCTTGAACATAAATTGGAACAAGCTCGGTTTTACCTTCAAATTCAGAGAATTTATATTTGGCTTCCCGCTTGTAAAATTGACTAGCACCAGAACCTACATTAAAAATATCCCAAGCAGCACGGCTAGGTGTAAGATTTACAGCAATAGCTGATTGATTTGTGAATCCAATTAGTAATGTAGTTATTAACCCAACTAACGAAGACTCGCGTGATAGCATTTTATAATTCCTTTATAAATTTAGATTCAACAAAACTTAAACTTTATATATGGTGTAGAAACAATTGTTTTTTCAATCCATTCCAAAGCTATTTTGCTCGTTTTATCCTTACAATTGCTTGTAGTACAAATATTATTTTTGCTATATACAAACCTAATTAGATATTCACTTGATTGAAAACCAAAAAAAACATAAAAACCACCATCTCCAGTCGCGATTTTTAATGCTAATTTATTGTTATACCAAAACAGTTTTGCTGTAGGAAAATAGGTGACGTAATCTCCTGGCATCACCAAAGGGTAATCAGATTCTGTACCTGAGAAAAGTCTATGGCTAAAGCTAGTACGCAATAACTGACCATCTAATCCTATAATCTGAGGAATTAAAGTGGAATAAAAGTCAAAGCGACAAGACTTTTGAGTATTATTAGTAATCTTGATTCCAATTTTGACAGAAGTTTCTGCTTTACTTCCCTTTTCCGGGATTCTTAAAACTTTTTCTGGAACTAAAGTTTCAAATTTAATATCATTTATTTCTATTGCATTGGGGTTATTTTCAAGAGGTTGGACTAAACGAATTTTTTTGCAGTCAGTCGTTGCTAAATTGGTTTGTCTATTTAAAAATCTTCTATTTGTTTGCTTGCGTGATAAAACAAACTGAAGCTGATAGTTACCTGGATTGAGCGATTCACATAACCAATATTTCCTATAATTAAATACATTGAAACAATCACCAGAATAACCTAAAGCCAACAAATTATTTTGCCAAAATAGTCTTGTGTGTATAGAGAATCCTATAGAATCTCTACCTGGTACTGACCAATCATTGTTTGCTCGAAAAAGGCTCGCTAATTTTGAGAAAAAACGAGAAAACATTAATCTGAAATTATTTTCAGTCAAAGATGTTGTTGTAACACTATTAGTTAATTCATTCGTAACCAAAAGTGGTTTTAACATTTGCCCGTCTTCTTTCAAAATCTGTGGAATTAATTCTTCTACAGGGTCAAAGTAAAAAGGAAATCGTGAATTATTGGTAATACTAACTCCAATGTCTACAAAATCCTTAGTATTTAATTGCTTTTCTGGAATAGCTAGCACTATTAAGTTGGGCTGCCATATTTCTTTTCTGATGCTATTAAAGTCAAAGGAAGCCATGCCTAAATTCCTCTAAAATTTCCATGTTTTTACATACCGCATATAATTACAACACATGACTTATTGTCATTGTTTACAAAAATACCGGCACAAAGATAGAGATAAAATTAGCTAGAAGGCAAATCTTAATATCAGCAGTCAGCTATCAGAAGTAATATTTAAGCTGGTTTAATTCCGTGTGAGCAAAGGCAAAGTACTTGAAAAGAAATTGCTCGCAAGCCAAACAAATTTTGAAAATCATCATTTTATTCCCTAATAACTTAGCTTTAGTGTTGAGCTAAATCTAGAAGTGATTTTTAGCTGACTAAGTACAAGGTAGGCGAGATTATGTTTTTTTTGCGACCATATAAATACTGAATTATATAGTCTCAATTTTGAATTAGTTATGAACTAAAACCGGCTTATTTCTTGATTGCTGAAGTTATTGTGAATTAGAAACAATTTTGGAAAACCGATGAAGAGGTTGCTTAAATCAACACAGATTTTGTATAAAATGTTTAAAATGCTTTATGTATAAATAATAAAATTCAGTTAATTGCATGTTTGAATGGGCAAAATAATAAGCTTAGGTAATGCACTAAAAATTACTAAAGCTTATTTCGATAAGAATTTTTCAACGCCAAAGCATGACTAACAACTGATTTGGATTTTGAAGAGGAAATTTATACAACAGCCTCTAAACCTGCTTTGATAGCCAAATTACCGCGTTTATTTGTCAAAATTACTCTTACACCTTCATTTCCCGAAAATATAATTCATAATTCGTAATTACCCCTACTAAATATCCTCTCTTCCCCCTCTTCCCCCTCTTCCCCCTCTTCCCCTTCT
>JAHCMI010000094.1 GCA_019192545.1 Rivularia sp. MS3
CTTCTAGTAGTTTGGGTGCGGTGACGGATTAAAACAATTTTGGATTTTAGATTTTAGATTTTGGATTAGGAGTTGGGAGTTGGGAGTTAGGAGTTAGGCGAAGTATGCCAAGTTGGTTTCTTCTAGTAGTTTGGGTGCGGTGACGGATTAAAACAATTTTGGATTTTAGATTTTGGATTAGGAGTTGGGAGTTGGGAGTTGGGAGTTAGGAGTTAGGAGTTGGGAGTTGGTTGATTTTAGATTGAGAGTTACCAACTACTAATTACCGATTCCCCATGCCCAATCCCCAATTCCCATTACATCTCGCACCATTCTCAACAAGAGCCGTCTTACTCTCCATCTGGTAGTTGGTTCCCAGGTTGAACCTGGGAACTAGGGTTTGGAGGCTCTGCCTCCAGCTAATGAAAATGGTACAAGAAATGAGGTAACGCACCATCAACTTATTGGATTGAAGGTTAGAGCTTGAGAATTAGAAGTTTATAATTATTTTTCAATTCCCAATCCCCAGTACCCAGTACCCAATTCCCTTTGAGTTTGGAGGAGCGTAAAAAGCATTTAAAGCATGATTATAAGAGGTTTTGAGAGCTAGTCGTTAAAACCCTTATTCCACCTGGGATTGCAAATCCCAGGCTAATAGCGTAAGTCTACTGAAGTAGACTGAAATTCCTGTCTCAGTCGTCTTGAGACGACTTTTGTTATTAGACGGGGGTTTGCAACCCCCGGCGGTATTTAAGTGTATGCGGCAGGCTGGAATTAATATTAATTCTCTTTGCAAAATTACACTACACCAACAACTTTAATGTTAAGAGCTTTTTATACGTAATCTCCATCCAGCCCAACCACCTGCTGAAAATCCCAGCACCGAGGGGAATATGAATACTTCCGAAAAACTAATTTGGCTTCAAGAGCGTACCGCTTTGGGTATGTTAGAAGCCGAACCAATAGATGCTATCGCCCAAATCATCGAAGAAAAAGTTATTCCAGCAAACGAGCGTTTATTTGAAGAAGAAACAACGCCAGAAGCGCTTTATATTTTGTTGGAAGGGAAGCTTGAAAGTAAAAGTAAAGATAAAAATAATTCAACTTTTAATTGCGGTTTACTTCCTGGTGCCGCGATTAATTTACAAGAGTTGACTTTGGGTGAGTTAACTAAGTGTTCGATTACTACTTTAAGTGAATGCCATTTTTGGGTGGTACCTGCAACAAAATTTCAGGAATTAGTCGCTAAATATCCGCAAATACAAACGGCAATTTCTCGCGAATTAGCTCAAGAAGTTGCTCAGTTAGCGTCTGCACTTACCAACGAACAAGAGCGCTCGATTGCTTTACGCCCTTATTTGGTAACAAAAGCACAACGAGGAGTTGTAGGAACAAGTCGTTATGCGGTACGTTTGCGAGAACAAATTCGTCAGGCTTCCGACACTCGGGAATCTATATTGATATTTGGCGAACCTGGTTTAGAAAAAGATAATATTGCTGCTTTAATTCATTTTGGTTCTGATTTTCGCCGACAGCCAATTATTAAGGTAGACTGCGGTATTTTACAAACTAGCGGTGCGGATTTATTTGGACGTGTGGGTGGAAAACCGGGGTTAATTGCCTGGTTGGAAGAAGGTACTTTGGTTCTAAATAATATTCAGGAAACGCCTCCGGAGTTATTACCAAAGTTAGCTGAGTTTATCAAAACTAGTACTTATAAACCTGTGACTCGCGAGGGACAACCAGAACCCGAATCTTATAATAGTAAAGCTAGAATTTTAATTATTTCAGAAAAGTCTCAACCATTAATCAAGAAAGCTGTCGATAAAACTATCAAAGCTCCTCCGGTGAGAGTACGGAAAGGTGATATCAAAGCTATTGTTGAATATTATATTAGTCTTTACTGTCGTCAAGAAGGAATTCGTAAACCGAAAGTTGCGCCGGAAGCTTTACGGAGATTGCAGTCTTATGATTTTCCCGGTAATTTGAAAGAGTTGAAAAGCTTGGTGGAAAGAGCTATTGTTCAAGCTGACGGAGCCGGAGAATTAACGGAAGAGATATTCTGGTCGGCTGATACTAAGAAAAAACGCTTTCGCTTCAATTTATTAAATGCTTATTCTGGATTAAGAAAATTCCTTCGCAGTTCTTGGTATCCCGATAGAATCAATTATGGTTTTACATTAACAGCTTTTGCTTTTATTGTCGGAATTTTATTTTTTGGGCCACAAACTAGGGACAAAAATTTCGGTTTAAATCTATTTTGGGCTTGGTGGTGGCCTTTTTTCCTGTTTCTGTTTCCGTTTTTAGGTCGAATCTGGTGCGCGTTTTGTCCTTTTATGATTTACGGTGAAGTTACACAAAAATTATCTTTGTGGTTATTTCCGAGAAAACTTCAATCATGGCCGAGACAAAAAGCAGAAAAATGGGGTGGATGGTTTTTATTCGCCATGTTTGCTTTAATTTTTCTGTGGGAAGAACTTTGGGATTTAGAAAATACTGCTTATTTAAGCGCTTGCTTGCTGTTATTAATTACCGCCGGAGCAATGATTTGCTCAGCAATTTTTGAAAGAAGATTTTGGTGTAGATATCTATGTCCCATCGGCGGTATGAATGGCTTGTTTGCTAAATTGTCAATGACAGAATTAAGAGCGCAGCAAGGCATTTGTTCTGCTAGCTGTACTACCTATCAATGTTATAAAGGTGGCCCGCAAAAAGGCGAGGGAATGGAAACAAATGGCTGTCCTTTATATTCTCATCCGGCACAGTTGGAAGATAACAGAGACTGCGTATTGTGCATGACTTGCCTGAAAGCCTGTCCTCATCGCTCTGTTGAATTTAATTTACGCCCTCCCGGTATTGAATTATGGACAACTCACGTACCCCATAGTTATGAAGTGGCATTATTGTTTTTACTTTTAGGAGGAGTGTACCTGCATCGCTTACCTGAAATTCAACAAGTGATGAAACTACAGTTTGATTTAAATAATTTTTGGCAGCATTCAGAATTTTCTTTACTAGCATTAATCGTACCCGTAACTATCCCTTTAACTGCTTACGGTTTAATGCAAATTTTTTACCGCTTCAATTATTATCTAAATCGAACAAAACCTCAAACCAAAAATTTAGTCAAACCAAAACCTTTTTTAGAACTTGCATATGGCTATCTACCATTAATTTTAGGTGGAAGTCTAGCTCATTATTTAGGCTTGGGTTTAAACGAAGCAGGGCGTATATTGCCCGTAACTTTTGCCACCGTAGGATTAAATGGCGCATCTTTACCCGTTTTAGTAGCTCATCCCGCAGTTATTGCTTTTTTACAAGGTACTACTTTAGTTTTCTCCACTTTATTAACGATATTCTTAACACAAAAAATAGCTCGCCAACCTTTACGCTGTCTGCTATGGCAACATTTAGCGTCTGCAATCTTAGCAGTAAGTATGTGGAGAATTATTGTATCTGTCTAAACTAGTACTTCGCCACATTAATTTTGAGGGGTTTTAAACTCTCTTTTAAAAAAACGCAGAGTACGCAGAGGGCACAGAGAAAGAGGATTTAGAGGATTAACTTTGTGTTAAGTAAAATTGGTTTTACCACTCATAACTTATGTGGCACAGTACTAGTAGTCTGTCCCATTAATTTTGATGGGCATATCGTAAATATAAAAAATATTTTCTTCCCCCACTCCCCCACTCTCCCCCTCTCCCCCTCCCTGCCCTTACCCGTCATTATTAATAGGACAAACCACTAGCCTTCGGATGCCAAATATTTGGCGCAAAGACACGCAACTACGAACACTGAAGCTTAAAACTGCACGCAGTTTTGATACTAAAGTTAACGGTGGATTAATCTAATACCATTACATTAGTCATAATGTCATGAGGGGTATGACCCAGCATTTACAACCGTCATAAAAGGCTTTTCAAATCTGAAGTTGATGAGGACATAGACTTTATCTTCATAATTATTTTGTAAAATTATTTTATATCTTTAACAAAACTTAATATTCCTTACGCAATAATTATGTGATTCTATTTATACTAAGAAAAGCAAAATATAAAATTACACCTATTAGTTAAGTGTTTTAAGACTTATAAATTGCTAACAGTTTAATGACTGTCTAAACATTTAAGCAGTTAATTATGGTTTTATAGCTAACTGTTTGTAGAAGTCCAGAAAAAAGGAACTATTAGTATAAAGGCTAAGTCCTAAGAATTGTATTAAATATATTTAGCTTTGATTTCTCGCCAAGTGTTCTATTAAATCAAAGCATTGAAATCGGCTAGTTACGATCTAATCTTGTGACTTATTTGTCATTAGATAGTTATCGATTATTTTCAGCATGAAAGTATTAAAACAGACTTTCATTGTTGTCTAAAGCTAATTTTTCGTTTTTTTTTTCGACTGTTTTAGAATCATTTTAACGACATGGTTATCAGTATATTTGGCATAGCTAGAAAAAAAGAGGTTTCATTGCAAGAACTGTATTTTATGCGTTTAAAGGTATAGTTTATAATTTTACTTCTCTTTAAAAGCCTTATCTTTAATTGCCAACTCATACAGATGTTCGACAAAAGCGCCAAAGGGAATCTATCAAAATATTTATATTTCCATAAACGCCTCAAAGAAATATGTAAATTTTGGCTAATATAAAAGGCAATAAAAATAATATGAAAAAAACGATAAGCGAACTTGCTATTTTTGGTGGTTCACCAACCTTTAAAGAAAAGTTGCATGTAGGTCGTCCGAACATTGGCTCTAGGAAAATTCTATTGCAACGTATCAACGATATTTTAGATAGTAAATGGTTGTCAAATAACGGACATTTCGTACAAGAATTCGAGCAGCAGATAGCTTCATTAGTAGGAGCAAAACACTGTATTGCCACTTGTAATGCGACTATAGGATTAGAAATAGCAATTAAAGCCTGCGAACTTAAAGGTGAAGTTATCGTTCCTTCATTTACTTTTGTTGCTACCGCTCATGCTTTGCAATGGCAAGGAATTGAACCGGTTTTTTGCGATATTGACCCTACAACTCATAACATAGATCCAAAAAAAATAGAATCATTAATAACAGATAAAACTACGGCGATCGTTGGAGTACATTTGTGGGGAAGAGGATGCGATGTCGAAGCACTTACAGAAATTGCTAAACGCTATAACTTGAAACTTTTATTTGATTCTGCTCATGCTTTTGGCTGTTCTCATCAAGGTCAAATGATAGGTAATTTTGGCAATGTAGAAGTATTTAGTTTTAATGCTACCAAATTTTGTAATAGTTTTGAAGGAGGTGCAATTGTTACAAACGACAGCGAGTTAGCTAATAAAATTCGCTTAATGAAGAACTTCGGTTTTAGTAATTATGATTGTGTTGATTTCATCGGAATCAACGGCAAAATGAGTGAAGTATCTGCCGCTATGGGGTTGACATCACTTGAAAGCATAAATGATTTTATTAATATAAATCGTAGAAATTATAAAAAATATCAACAAGAATTATCTAATATTAGGGGCATTAATTTAGTCAAATATGACGAAGCAGAAGCATGTAATTATCAATACGTAATTATTGAAATTGATGAATCAATAACTGGAATTAGTCGTGACAAAATTTACGAGATTTTGTGGGCGGAAAATATTCTAGCAAGGCGCTACTTTTATCCTGGTTGCCATCAAATGGAACCCTATCGTTCCCGCGTACCTGATATGGGTTTGATGTTAACTAATACCAGGCATCTAGCAGCCAGAGTACTAGCATTACCTACGGGTACTGCTATAGGAATTCAAGAAATAAGTAATATTTGTCAGATATTAAGGCTTGTTAGTTCAGGGGAAAATATAGATAATGAAATGCTCTACCGAAATGCTTGCGCTTGCTAATGATTCACAACAGAAGAAAGATCGAATAAAAGTGAGCGTATCTCTTGTCACTTTCAACCATGAAAAATTTATTGCACAAGCTATAGAAAGTGTACTGTTGCAAGAAGTTGATTTTAGTTATGAAATCATCATAGGTGAAGATTTTTCTAGCGATAGAACGCGGGAGATTGTTATTGACTATCAAAAACAGTACCCAGATAAAATCCGCTTGATATTGCCCGAAGAAAATTTGGGTTGCTACGGGCAAAAGATTTTTGTCAAAACACTCGAAGCAAGCGTTGGTGAATATATTGCTTTGTTAGATGGTGATGACTATTGGACAAATCCGAACAAACTACAGCAGCAGGTGGATTTTTTAGATAATCATCCTGAATGTGCAATTTGTTTTCATGATGTTAACAAGATTTTTGAGGATAAAGCCGATAATTCTCGGAGTTACAACGATTTTGAACCACAAGAATTCTCCGACTTAAAAAACATTTTAAAAACTAATTTTATACCAACCTGTTCGACGCTGTATAGGAGAGGTTTATTTAGTGAATTCCCAGAATGGTACTGCGATACCGTTTGTGGAGATTGGGTACTGCACGTATTGAATGCTAGATGTGGAAAAATTGGCTATATTAATCAATCTTTAGGGGTTTATCGAGTTCATAGCAACGGTTTATTTAGCAGTATGAAAAAAATACAGCAGCTAGAAGAAGCTATAAAATGCTATGAACTTATGAATGAATACTTTGAATTTGAATATAATTATATTATCAAGTCCGAAGAGATTTACCGTTATTTAACTTGTTTATCTATATACAGGGAAGAAGGAAATTTTAAGCAGCAGCAACAATACATAAACAAGTTAATCCGAACTATTATTAATCATCCGTTAGTTGGCTTTACGGCAATTGTTAAGTTCATTAAGAGAAGAATTCTTAACAAGCACCGGTTACATAAATGGTGGAGAAAAAAGCAGAAACCGAAACTGCTAACCCATGAATATTCAAGTAATTAATAGCCAGAATCCTTTATGGCTGCAAACTCTATGTAAACTTCGATATGATGTTTACCATTTACCAGAATATGCGCGCTTAGAAGCAAAAAGAACTAAAGCAGATTCGCAAGCTTTTGTCATAATTGACGGCGAGAAAATATTTTTCTTACCTTTTTTAATTCGTTCGTGTTATGACATACTCGGTTCAAAAGCACAAGAGTATAAAGATGCAATATCACCATACGGTTATTCTGGTGTTTTATTGAGTCGAGCCGCTGCAAATTCTGATATTTTTACCGATTTTGCTCTCAAGGAATTAAATTATTATTTTAAAAGTAAAGGAGTATGTTCGGCATTCTTTCGGCTACATCCGATATTGAACAATAAATTTAGCTTTATTTTTTCAGGAGACACTGTTAACAAAATTGGCGAAACAATTTCAGTTGATTTAAAGCTTTCAGAGTCTCAAATCTGGGCAAATACAAGAAAAGGTCATCAAAGCACAATCAATAAATGTAAGCGACTTGGATTTACTGCTAGGATGGTGAATTTGGTCGAATATGTCGATAATTTTCAGGTAATTTACGAGGAAACTATGAATCGGGTTGCAGCCAAGCAATCTTATTACTTTAGCCAAGAGTATTTTTCCGATTTACAAAATTTACATGGAAATATCCACCTATGCTTAGTAGAATTAAAATCAGAAATTGCCGCAGCCTGCATATTTTTTGAATGCGGTGGAATAGTTCAAGCCCATTTGGGTGGAACCAAAAACAAGTTTTTACAGCAATCTCCATTTAATTATTTAATAGACTATGTCCGATATTGGGCAAAGCAACGCGGCAACGAATTGATGCATATAGGAAGTGGTGTTGGAGGTACAAAAGACAGTTTGTATCACTTCAAAGCCGGTTTTTCCAAGCAAAGACATGATTGGTTTGCATTGCGATTGATTCCAGATTGGGAGAAATATAGTTACCTAACTCATATCCGAGCAGAATCTTTGAATACTAAAGTTGAGGAATTGCTTCAGTCAAATTTCTTTCCCGCTTATCGTTCTAGCGGAATTGAGATAAAATAAATTCAAATGAAGTATAAAATAGCTATTGAGTTTAGATGGAGTAAAGTCAGGAGGTAATAATAAATGTCGATCTAATCAAGTAGTAAGTATGTAAATTATGGCTCATCAGTTGTTAGTATGCTCAATTCTGAATAAAAATTACCGAAATATTTACTGCGTAGGGATTTGACATTTTATATGCTTAATTTTTGATAACTTTACTCTTTTTCCCCTACTGCCGACTGCCGACTGCCGACTGCCTAAAAACGACTACTTAAATAGCATACCAAGTGCTGAAGAACCTAAATGATTCGGCGCGTAATACTAATCTAACTGCTTATAAGCAACAAATACTTTACAACTTTTCTGTTTTGCTGTTTGAAGAAGTATGTTGCTTGAGATTAATATTCACTTTTTGCCAATTTTGAGAATTAGAATCGAGCTTAATTCTGTTTTGGGATAATTCTTTACCGTCAATCTGCAAATAGTAATTACCTTGCATTAAGTGTTCTAAATAGTAAACTCCAGCACTATTGGTAATTGAGAGATATTTTTTTCCGGTTTGAGAATTTATTGCTTCAACTGTTGCACCAGCTAAAGCATTTCCTTGTTTATCTTTAACTGCTCCTGAAACAGTATAAGCCGGAACTAGGGGAATTGAAACCTGCGTATAACTTCCGGCTACTACTTCTACTGCATAAGATGATGTTGAAGCTTGCCAGTCAAAAGGAAAACCTGCGGGATCTAAATCCAGACGATATTTATTCGGAGATAAATTAACCGAAGTCCAATTTCCTGTTTTTTCTGGCTTGGCTGACTTTAAAGATTTATTGTTAAGAGAAATCAGTAAATTTAAGTTATCTCGATATAGTTTTTCACCCGAGTCGCGTTTACCGTTGGCATTTCTATCAAAAAAAGCTTGAAATAAGATGCCACCTTGAGTTCGTAAGCGGTTATCCTGTCTCTTGTTACCTCTGAATCCACCTTGCAAGTTAATACTAGGTAAAAATTCCAAGCGAAATGCAGAATTTTCGGAAGTCAAAGAAGCACCTTGATATCTTGCTCGCAATTTTAGCCCCGGTAAAATCGAAGTACTAGCAGAGGCAAGTAAACCAGAACCTTTAGAACCAACTCCATAACCTAATTGTGCTTCCCAAACAGGATTACCATTGTAAGTTTGTTGCTCCGAACGATATCGCCAATTTAAACTTAACAAGTCATTGTCATCTATCGAATTTAAGTTTGTCTCATAACCAAAAACTAAAGCATTTCCTGTATTAATGTATTTATTATTACTAAAGTAGTAAGCTAATTCTGATTTAGTTCCAGTTCGATTGCCATTAGAAAAAATTTCTATTTGTCCTAGTTTTTGGAGTAAATTCCATTGCCATTCATTCTCTGTATTAACACTTAAGTTTGCAAAAGTGAAAGCATTTTTACCACTGCGAATAAATCGGGCACCAATTTTTGCAGCTTGTTGACTATCAAGAACGCTAAATAGAGATAGAAATGGTTTCAATTGCCAGTTGAGATAGAATTGATTGCGATTAAAGCTACTGCTCAAAATTGCTCGGAAGTTTGTAGAAGGTGTAAAAGAGATGTTGCTATTAAAACGCCAATCATGATTTTTTTCACCTGAAATTCCTGGTGTCAAGCTCGAAAGTGCTACTGATAAAGGAAATTTTCGTGGCTGCCAATAAATTTCGGTTAATCCTCTTACCGAACCATTGTGAACGGCACCCAAACCTAATGTTAAATCTTCTGAGACTCCCCAACGTTGGGCAATTCCGCCGCGAAAATCTGTAAATTTACCTAGTAAGCTCTCAGTTAATTTACGTTCTACTCCACCGGAAATTATTAAGGCAGATGCATTTTTGGGTAATTGTCCGGGAAGACTATTTAAAGTCACTTCTCGAATCTGCGGTTGAACAGTAAGTCTACCTTGGGGGTAAAGGTAAAGTTGATATTGGGTAAAGGGAATTTCACCTCTGACAGCAACATTATCAAATTCGTAGGTACCATTTTTATCTACTAATACTTCGTCAACTAAGCGATTAGTAAAACTTTCTACCAACTGAACCAATGTTCCTACAGGGGCCTGCCCTGTGATTTTTCTTCCTAACTGAGTTGCTCGCAGACGCTGTTCGGGTAATATATTAAACGCAGATTGTGACGGTGCAAAGCCCTGACGTTGAATCGTAGTAAAACCCCAATAATTACCATCATGTCCCATATTTGACCAAAAAGGACTCTGAGAACCCAAAATATAGTCAGCGGCTTCTGTTTGTCGTAAAAATTGAGCTTCGGCTAAGTTCCATCTTTGTTGATTTTGAAATTGTAAGCGTTGAGTCCGTAAAAACCAGCTACCACCGAAAGCTGTTCCAATCGCACTAATATCACCTTGCCAATTTGTGGATTGATTTTCCCCACCACGAATAGTTAATCGTTGAGACATTGAAGATAGAGAAAATTCTGGTGGTTGTAAATTTGGTAAGCCTTCTAAATTGATATCTGTCAAATCAATTTTGTCAGAAACAGAACGATTTAACTTTGGAATATCAAGACGGATAGCATACTCTCTAATATCAAACTCAGCATTAATCCCAAAGTATTTTTCTAAGTCTTGAATAGAAAATACTAGCCCTAATTTATCATCGGAAGTTAGTTCATCCAGATTTATCCGAGTATTGATAGTTGGCGATCGCAATTCTACTCTTCTATCAGCTAATTTTTTAACACTAAAGCCCAGAATATTGAGAACTTCATTGTATGGCAGCAACCAGTTTTTAAATTCTATAACTTGAGAACCATCTTCGTTACCGCGTACTAACATACTCTTTCTAACATTGCGTTTGCCATTAAAAACTCCTACAGGAAAGGTTCTAAATTGCGATGAGGAGGATAATTTTGTTTGATTGGCATTTTCAATATTGTTTTCTTGTCTATCTAACATTACCGATGTAGTTTTTTCTTTATCTTCTAACGGAATCGGAATACTAGCCCCAGATGGCTGTATTTTCCAGTTATCAGATTCACGCTCAAATAAATTTTCATCTGTAAGTTGAGAATTGGCGAAAGTTGGAAATGGCTGGATTTGTTTTGAGTTTTTGAGTTTATTTATTAATTTGGATTTGCTGCTTTGACTATCTTGAATATCGACTTTTTCATCTTTAATTTTGTGTTTGACTTCATTTGCACTAACATCTTTCTTAAATATGATACTCGAACTTAATTTCATCTCTACAAACTCTGGAGGTACGGGCACACCCTTATCAAAACTACCATTATCATTTGTATTCAGTTTACGAGTAGCAATAGAAACTTTGGATGATAGAAACTGCTGCGATTGGGGAAGATAATCTAACGTTGATGTACCGATATCTGTCATTTTGCTTCCCCGACATACTGACTAATATTTACTGGAACTTGAAACGATAAACTTTGATATTTATCATCCTGCTTCCAGACTAGTTTGCCACTAAGTTCATACTGTCCGGAAGGTAGTTGTGAGGGTTTGTTGGATAAAGATTTAATCAAAATATTTCTCTGATTAAATGCAATTATTGTTGCAGGTTGAGTCTTACCTCGATCGATAACTTTTCCATTCTGTTTCAACTTCCAAGATACAAGAGGACGTACAGAAGCAGAGCCTTGGTTTTGTACGAGTAAACGCAACTTGTTTTGTTGAACATCAAAGCTACTATTGTTCACTGCTAATATTGGTGCTTGATTACCCTTTTGAATATATACCGTTGTTCCTACCCTAGTAACCATGCCTACATTTTTAGCGCTTGTAATACTATTAGGAACAAGAGTTTCAGCAAAAACAACGGCACGATATTCACCATCAGGTAAATTTGGATCTAACAAAGCTAGTAAGCGAATTTTACGCGAACTTCTAGGTGAAATAGTCAGTTCTCTGGGAGAAAATTGTAAATAAGGACTCAAGTCCCAATCACTTGAAGACAAAGTTTTAAACTGTCCTTCTCTTTTATAAGTGAAAGGTGCCGCAAAAATTCGCACTCTAATTGCTTCATCGCTGGCATTATTAATATTAATTACCGATTCCGAACGACCTCGTATTGCTTGCGATTCAATAACTATAGGCGATGCTCCCAGTTGAGCATTAGCATTATTTTGGCATAGAAATACGCTTGAAAAAGTAATGCTTCCTAAAAAAATCAATGGAATTAGATTACGTGGAATATTTAACATATGCAGGGTGATTTTGTTCGTTGAAAACTCAAATTAGAGCATTAAATAAATGGTTGAAGAGATATTTAATTATTGCTCAACAGATATGGTAAATACACCCTGTTTTAGTTAGAAATATCAGACAGGATTTGACTGAATAAAGCTTACAAATTAATTAGGAGTCGCGGTGACAACTACTTTAAATTTATAATCTCCCGTAGGAATTGGCGAAGCACTACTTGCGCTCATGTCTACTTTAATTGTAGTTTCAGTATTACCAATAATTGGTATACCAACAGTTCCAGCAACACCATCTAAAAATGAAAGCTTTGTAGAAAATTGTGCGTTTGATGGTGCTGTAACGGCTTCAGGTTCGGAAGCTGTGACTTGAGCACCTAGTAAACTGCTGCAAGTAACCTTAACTTCCCCAGAACTAGCGTCAGGATAAGTTGCAATAGAACCCAAAGAATTAGCACCAAATAAAGCATTAGGAGTAACAGTACCGTCTGTTTTGCTAGTGAATTGACAGCCACTAGCATAATTACCATTGAAGAAAACATCCTGGTTTTCTGCTTGGGCTGAAAAAGATACTCCGAAAAAACTACTACCGAAGATGATTGCAGAAATTAATAATTTACGATTAAACATGGGTGCATTATTGATTTACTAATGTTTACTTTGTGGGAGTAATCTCAAATATTGCATCATAAAATGCCTAGCAATCCAAAGACGGAAGCTACAAATAGTTCTAGCCCTTTTAATTTAAATCTGTATCAATACTTAAAAACAGTTCTTATTTTCAAAAGTGCTAGAGCGTTTTTCGATTTCGGATAGAAATTTACCTATTTTTAGTATTCTTAATAGTGATAAATCGACAAGTGTTCATCTATTTAGAATATTATCCAACTTCACATCTGCTAATAACACTTGATGACAATGTTTGTGGCGCTACCCCTTGCTGTAAGTTATATCTTCACTTTCATCTTGAAAAAATGTCGATTATACGTAAAAAGTAATACTCTGTGAAAATTTTTATGCGTATAATAGCGCAATTATCAACAATGTATATCTATACTATGCTATTAAAAAATACCACAGTTTCAATCAACATCTGTTTAGATTAAATCTACTATAATGTAAGCATTGTAGACAAACATACGCTGATTGATTTGCGTTATAAACCTGCCTTGTAGATTTATATCGATGCAAGTTTCTGTAAAGAATAAGCTTAAATATCATATGTGATTTAAATCACAATAATTATGTATTCTTATCACACTGATATACAAAAAGTTTACCTACTATTTTATAAAGCTGAATTACTTCCAACAATCATGCTGATTCAAATTTCCATTTCCAAAATCACGTAATCGCTGTCGAGTTGATTTTTGAATAAAGTTTAAATACCTTGGTTTAGAAACGGGGTTATACCCAAATAAAATGACTACTCCCATTCCGCGCTAAGATTACCTATCTCTATTTAGCTCTTTCGTCTGCGCTCCAGAGGAGTTTTTATAGGAAATCTTCTACCGGGAAGGGACTAAATAACGTTTTATTAAAACTAATAAATAACTAATCATCTACAACTGCGAACTTCTAAACTTTAATCTTTTTTATAATATCGTGTGTTCCGCTACAGTTCTTATGGGTGTATGCGATCAAGAATGTGAATAAACGCTTTTAAGGAATGCAGCTTTTCGTATCAATTTTGCTGCTTTTATATGAAACCCAGAATCATTGTTTGTAGTTTAGGACGCACCGGATATAAAATATTTCGTTTGCTCAGACAGCAAGGTGCTTTAGTTGTTGGTATTCACCATCAAGCTATTTCCGGCGAAAGGGCTGGAGATGTAATTGTTGGCGATTTACATGCAGCTAGTACTCTCAAAGCGGCGGGAATCCAGCAGGCTAATACTTTGGTTATTGCTGGAGGAGATGACGCATTAAATTTGTGGATTGTTATGCAAGCGCGGGTGCTTAATCCCCGCATTCGGATAATTAACCGCTTTTTTAACACTAGTTTGGGCGAACGTTTAGATTTTACTTTACCAGATCACTTGAGTATGAGTGTTGCCGGTTTGGCTGCACCAGTATTTAGTTTTGCTGCTTTAGGAAATAAAGCTATCGGACAAATCAAATTATTTAAACAAACTTGGCCAATACACGAAGAATATATTCATCAATATCATCCTTGGAACGGTCGCAAACTTTCTGGATTGTGGGAAGATCGTTCTCGGATGCTTATTTATTATTTACCCGTAGAAGGCGATTTAGACTTAGTCTCGGCAGTCATGTCTGGACACGAACTGCAAAAAGGCGATCGCCTGATTGTAGGAACTCAACCCCAAGTTCGTACAACCCGTAAATCATTAATTACAAAACTGGTCAAAGTTTTTACGAATTTACGTCAGTTTAGGCATCACGCTCAATCGGTGTTGATTGGAGCAATGCTGTTAATGATGATTATTTCCTTAGCAACCCTTACTTATGTATCTGCCGAACTGAATATGTCTGTTATCGATGCCCTATATTTTTCTGTAGGCATGATTACCGGGGCAGGTGGCAACGAAACAACGGTAGAACATGCTCCCGATAGCATCAAAATATTTACCGTAATTATGATGCTGGTTGGAGCCGCAATATTCGGTATTTGGTATGCTTTGCTGAATGATTTTGTTTTAGGAACCCGTTTCAAACAATTTTGGGATGCAGCTAGAATACCTCGACGCAATCATTATATAGTCTGTGGATTGGGTGGTTTAGGTATCAAAATCGTTCAGCAACTCTACAACAACGGACAGGAAGTTGTAGTAGTAGAGCCTAACAGTAACAGTAAATATATTAATACCGCTCGTAGTTTAGGAATCCCCACAATTCATGCTGATGCCAGCTTTCCAGAAACTCTTAAGGCATGTAACGTCAATAATGCAGCTTCATTAATTGCTGTGACTGGAAACGATGCTACTAATGTGGAAATTGCTCTCAAAGCTAAAGGATTATCACCAAAAATTACCGTAGTAGTAAATTATGCCGATCCAGACTTCGCCCGCATGGCACAGGAAGTATTTGATTTCGAGGCGGTATTAAGTCCGGCAGAACTTGCTGCTCCTGCTTTTGCAGCGGCAGCCTTGGGCGGTAGAATCCTTGGAAATGGCATCACGGCAGATAGTTTATGGGTAGCGTTTGCAACAATAATTACACCCTCACATCCGTTCTGCGGACAAAGAGTTAAAGAAGCAGCCATGTCAGCCGATTTTGTGCCTTTATATGTAGAAACTAATTCTCAAACCATCCACGGTTGGGAATTACTTGAAGTCTGTTTGAGCGGTGGAGATATGCTGTATTTAACCATGCCTGCAACACGCTTGTATCAATTATGGCGCTATACTCCCAAGATTGATGCCGTTAATTATTAGGTAATTGGGCATAAGAATAATTCTAACCTTTGACCTTTAACCTTTAACCTTTGAACTTAATAACTTTTGGGCGATGCAAAGAAAATACTGCGGAGTACCATCACCATTGCCAACTACCGAGATGCTAACCTTCAATTTAATTAACTCTCCATTTTTGTGAATCAGCTGTTTATGTATTGAATTAACGTTCGTTTTATGATTAAGAATATTAGACATTAATTCCATACAAAAATCCAAATCATCCAAGTCAGTAATATCTTGCCAAGTTAAATCTAATAATTCCGATTCGCTATAGCCAGTCATTTCACAAAAACGTGGGTTTACCTCAATAAACTCTCCAGATAATTTGATTTGATAAATTCCCACTGAAGCTTGCTCGAAAATAGCACAAAAACGTTGTTCGCTTTCGCGTAAAGCATCTTCCGTCCATTTTCGTGGAGAAATATCTTCGACTACCCCTAGAAAATAATCGGGCATTCCTTGTTTGTTGCGTACTAATGAAACACTAACATTAACCCATTGCTCTTGATAATATTTGTTCCATTTACGAATAAACCGTTTTTGTAAAGAGTAGTTAGAAATCTCGTTGGCAAACAACTGTCTTACGTGCATTAATTCGGCTTCGATATCATCTTGATGGGTAATATCTTGCCAACTTACCTGCTTTAAAAGTTCTTCTTTATAGCCGATTATGTCGCAAAAACGCGGGTTTACCTGAATAAACTCTCCATAGAGCGAAACCATGAAAATTCCTACAGCAGCTTGTTCGTAAACAGCACGAAAACGCTCTTCGCTTTCTCTTAAAGCTGACTCAGCCGTTTTACGTTGAGTAATATCTCGCGCTACCCATAAAACGCTTTTGTCAGAAATCGGAGAAATGCTAGCGCTAAACCAGCCTTGATAATCTCCTTCTTGTAATTGGTAATCAATATGCAAGCTTTTTTGTGTTTCTAAAGCCCATGCAACTTGTTGTAAAAAAAATTGAGCAGTTTCTTGTTTAAAGAAAAGCTCCGCAGTCTGATTAATTAATTTGTTAGTAGTAGCATCGGCATCACTCGCACAAGTCGGTAAAATTTCCACATTAGATAATTTTTTATCTTGAATGCTGACGACTAAAATAATATCTTTAATCGACTCAATAATGCCCCGCAGTTTAGCTTCAGAACTACTTAACTTATCCTCAAGCAATTTTCGGTTACGAATTTCTTTATGCAGCTTTTTAGTTAAATTTTGATTATCTGTTTGCGAAAATGCCAGCAAACCTTGCAATTTCTCCAAAGCAAGCTTTACTTCCTCATCGCTGTTTTTACGGCTAATCAAAAATAAAGTGTCTTTGATTGTATTATCTAATGCGTTAGCCGCACAGCTATCATTAACGGTTGAGGAGTTTTCAGATTCTTGCATAAAAAGGAATAATCAAATTATTGATTGAAAAGAAATTTATCGCAGTTTTAGGTTGAGCAAAATACAAATCATCACTTTACTCTATCCCCTCCAAGATATCGGCGGGGTGAAGATAATTCGTAATTCGTGAAGTCTTAAACTGTACTGCACCTGAAGAAAAGAGCTATAAATATAGTAATTTCAAGCAACAGCAATACTTAAAGGAGAAGGTAAAAATCAACTCATTTACCATTACTGCTGTATCAAGCAGCCTATATTTAGTTTATTACTAGCCGTGAGGAGGAACTTAAGAACCGTAATTTGAAATATTATGCTGCTATTGAACAATAATTACACTGAAGTTTATCTAATTTCAAGTATAATTTAATATATTATATTGTTTTTATATGTATCTAATTAAATCCATAAAACATGATAAATAGTTTTCAGCTACGATTATCTGTAGCTTGCAAAAGATAATTAGATAATTCGCAGAAACCTTTACCTTCGCTAGCTTGAGTTATATAAGTTGGTTGATGCTGCAATTTATTAACATATTCCAACACGTTGGCAACACCTACCGACACACCAAAGTAACTTTCATCAAACAAACTTTCGTCATTAGGGCTATCCCCCACAGTCACCACTTCATCCGAGGTATATTCAGGAAAATATTCTTGTAGCACTTGCGACAACCCCACAGCCTTATCTTGTTTTAAAGGCTTGATATGGCACTGAACGTTACTGTAAGTAAATCCATAACCGTTATCCTGACATTGACGCTGCATGGTTTGCAATGAGTCGATACTTAAACCCGCTACATCAAACGTCCAATCTGTAACTCGAAAACGATTATCGGCAGATTCTTTAATTTGAGGAAAATCAAGCTGTAATTTTTGAAAAACAGCCGCCAAATCTTTTCTATGTTTATCTAAATCTGGTATTGGTGTAATAGCTACAGCTTGCTCGCTTTGATAAGGATAAAACAAACCGCCATTTTCAGCGATCGCACCAAAAACAGGTAAATAATATGCCAAACCACTAACCCAACCAGCGGAACGCCCGGTAACAATAATTACTGTAATATTCGCTGCTGCCAAATCTTGCAAAGCTTGCAATAGCGTATCAGTAAATTTGCCTTTTGTAGTTAAAGTCCCATCCATATCCGTAGCTACCAAACGGATTTTGCTAAAACAATTATTTTCTTTATGTTGAGGAAGCGGTAAACAAGACATTAAAAATAAATATAGTTCTTATGTATTATTCATGTAGTACAAAGTCAGTAGCTTTTAGGCATCTGAAATTGTAGGTCACGAGATGAAACCTTAAAAAATGGGGCGGGCTTCCCGTTCTGGGTCTTCGACCCAGAACGGACGAGTCCCTTGGCTAGAACCCAAGGGCTTGTTAAAAAGCCCGCCCCATTTTTTTACGGAAATTGTAAGTCAAAATATTTTGAACAAAATATAATCCTACCGCAAAACAGAGTTGCAAATTTGGGCATCCTAATAATTAGGAGTCCAATTTTTTCCTTGTTTCAATTATGTCAACTTTGATATTTGTTGCTCAATCTCCCGCAGCAAAAGCTACACAGACATCTCAACAGATACCAGCCGCTACCGAAAATCAATTACCTCCATTACCAGTGATGGTAGCTGGAGGGCTGACAGTAATGGTAATTGGCTTAATAATCTACGGCAAAATAGAAATCAAAAAGTTAGAGAAGAGGCTTCGATTTGAAAAATTTCGCACCCGAGAGTTAGAAAAGAAGCTGAAGCTATCTCTCCAAACGATTCGTAAAATGGAAACAAACCCCGATTTAATCAACTCGCGGGAATTCAACCTCGACTATTTGCGAATGCGGATGGAAGAAGAAGTTTTTCACTTCGCCATCGTTAATCAAATAAAAATAAAAATAAAAGATAAAATTTCTCAAGCGCTGCGCCCGAATCATGCCAAACAAGGAGTAGTGGGAATTGCTAGTAGCGCTGGAAGGCAAGTAGATGAAACCTTTGATGTCGAATATGAAACCGGTGCTGCCACAGAGAATGGAAAACGAGTACTTTTTCGCATTCAAATTAGATTAATGAAATTGCCTACACAAGCAAGCTCTGCCACCATCAGCCAGCTAATTGACTGCGTTGAAACCTATTTAAGTCCAGCAGAAGATCATGATAGCTGGCAACCTACTATCCAAGGTAGAATAGCCTTCATGCATTGGGATCAAAAAGCTAAACCCACACCTTTATTAGTATTAGAACAATCCAACGAAGGCGTTAATGTCACTTTCCGTACCAGTCGCCCCGCCAGTGGTAACAGCGGCATTATGAATCACTCTTCAAAACATAATAAGACTAGTTCTCGAAAATGAATCGCAAACAGTTAGCACTTAGTAGTTAACAAATAAATACAGCAAGTTAATGTAAGTCAACAGGATTTATGATTTTAGATTAATCATTAGCATCAATCTAGAAATACCTATATTAAGAGATTGACACATATTCAATCTAAAATCTAAAATCTAAAATCTACAATTTACAATAAAAAATACATTTTTGATTTAGTTACTAAGCGTTAGCTCTTCGCTAGTTAGAAGCCCATCTTCCATATTTATAATACGGTCGGCAATATCCAAAATACGGCTATCATGAGTTACTAACAAAATAGAAGTACCTTGTTCTTTAGCTAGCTTCTGCATAATTTCAACAACATCTCTACCTGACTGTTTATCTAATGCAGCTGTCGGTTCATCAGCTAACACTAAAGGTGGATTATTGACTAAAGCACGAGCAATTGCAACTCTTTGTTTTTGACCTCCAGAAAGGTTATCGGGAAAGTAATCTATTCTATTTCCCAAACCAACCGCTTGTAAAATACTCTTTGATTGAGCAACAGCTTCTCTTTGAGAAATACATTTATTTAGTTCTGCGGCAATTTGAACGTTTTGTCTGGCAGTTAAGAACTCTAACAAGTTATGTGCTTGAAAAATATAGCCAATATTACGTCTAATATTTACTAATTTTCTAGCATTAGCTCGATAAAGTTCTTCTCCTAAAAATTTAAGACTTCCTTCCTGTACTGAACGTAAGCCACCGATTAAACTTAGTAGAGTTGTTTTACCAGAGCCAGAAGGTCCCGTCATAATCACAATTTCACCTGGATAAATATCCAGATTAATATCATACAAAATTTGTTTCTTTAGGGTACCTTTTCCGTAGTAATGATTCAGATATTGGATAGAAATTACAGGTTCGTTGTTCATCATATTACTCGTTAGTTGTGAAGAATTAGGAATTAGAGTTTTCATGGTTGTTAGTGTTCGGTGTTAACTGTTAACTGACTAAAAAATGTCTGCCGGGTCGGCTGATTTTAATTTTCTTACGGCAATTGTTCCGGAAATAAAACACATTAAAATAGTTAAAAACAGCACCATCACGGCTCTGCTATAGCTCATGAAAACCGGTAAAAGAGTAGCTGCTCTTGCTTGTTCGTATAGAAATAAAGCAAAAGCTAATCCGGGTAAATATCCTAAAACTGCTAAAATAAAAGCTTCTTGAAGAATTACAACTAAAAAATAATTATGTGAATAGCCGATTGCTTTGAGAGTGGCGTATTCAACTAAATGGTCTGAAACTTCGGTATAAAGTATTTGATAAACAATCACGGTTCCGACAATAAAACCCATGATTGTCCCTAAAGTGAAAATAAAACCAATTGCGGTACTACTTGCCCAGAAGTTTTTCTCAAAATCGACGAATTCTTGTTTAGTTAAAACTTTGACATCATCGTTTAAATAACTTCTTAACTGTTGAGCAACAAGATTTGCATCGGCACCAGGTTTTAATTTAATTAAACCTATATCAATTAATCCAGGTTGACGGTTGACAAATATTCTGAGAAAATTCAAATCACTAGTAATTAAATTTCCATCAGAACCGAATGAAGCACCTAAAGTAAATAAGCCTCCTACTTTAACTAACTTTCTTCTAACTTCTGCTTTAACATCATTACCTTGTTCAAATTGCGCTACAACTGGGCCGTATTCTCGTCGAGAAGAACGGTCATATAAAACGACATTTGGTAATTGAATTTTATTTAAATTTTGTTTTAAACCGGGAAGAGCAAATATATTATGTTGGGGATTAATTCCTATAACTAAAAGATTTCGAGGAATACCATTTTGGGGATTTTTCCAACTAGTGTAGTCTACATAAATTGGATGAACCGACTCTACAGACTCTAAATCCAAAGCTTGGTAAAGCCTTTTTTGAGAAAATCTTTTCATCGACAATATAGCACTTGTCTGACGATTAATTAAAACTATTTCCCCTTGCAAACTATTATGAAAACGAACGTTACTATAATACAAAGAATCGCGGAAGCCAAGTTGCATAAACATTAGAACATCCGCAAAAGCAATTCCCGCTAATGCTACTGCTAAACGAGATGCTTCACGCTTGAGTTGTAACCATGCTAAAGGTAGTTTTGCCATCTTTTCAGTGAACAGTTAACAGTGAGCAGTTAGGAGTTAGGAGTTAAGAGTTAGGAGTTAAGAGTTATAAGTTCACAATTTATTACCTTTAACCTTTAACCTCTAACCTTTGACCTTTTTAACTTTTTTAAATCTGAATTGTAGCTATCACCTTGGCGTTCGTTAACCCTGCAACTCTCTCTTCATCTTGTTCGGATAGAGCAATTTTGACTTCTACAACCCTTGCATCTACATCAGCAGCAGGATCGGTATTAAGTACATTTTTATTACCTATCTTTCTACCAATTTCAGACACAGTTCCTTGCAGCTTGCCGCTAAACGCTCCGTTGTCGCTGACTATGGAAGCTAACTGTCCTAAGCGCACTCTACTAATACTCGCTTCGGGAACTTCAGCTACCACAATCATTTCGTCGGTACGTCCAATTTCGGCAATACCTTCGGCACTCATGGTTTCTCCAGCTTTTGTATATATCTCTAAAATTTCCCCCGCAATTGGTGCGATTACATAGCTCAATTTCATATCAGCTTCGGCTTTTTTTAATTGGGCGATCGCACTATTAACCTGAGCTTGTGCCATCCGGGTGTTACTAGGGCGAAGTTCTGAAAGTCTGCTTAAATTAGCTTTTTGTTCGTCTGCTTGTCTTTGTAAAGTTGCTATAGTTTTGTCTTGATTGGCTAATGCTTCTAAAAGCTGCTGTCGCAAAATTTCGATAGTTTTTCCTCTATCTGCTGTAGCTTGAGCTAATTGCTGCCGCAAGCTTGCAATAGCTTGTCTGCGGTTGGCCTGAATTTCTATCAGTTGTTGAGTTGCAGTCTGGGCAGCAAGTCGTCTTCTGTTGCGCTCTAGCTGAGAAATAGCACCTTGTCTGTACAAATTTTCATAACGTTGAGCATCAACTTGAGCATTTCTAGCTTCCGCTTGCACCCTTGCTACTGAGGCTCTAAGAGATTCTTGTTGCCCTTGCAATTCGGCTGCTAAACGATTTATTGTTGCTTGTTGAGAAATAGTTTCTCCACGTAACTGTGCTTTAATTCGAGCAATTGTGGCGTTACTAGCTTGCTCCTCACCGCGTAACTGCGCTTCAAGTCGAGCAACGATAGCTTTTTGAGCTTGAATTTCTCGCGGCGAACCAACTTTAACACCAGCTAAATTGGCACGGCTTTCCTGAATTTTGGCTTTTGCTTGCTCTACCGCAGCTTGACTACTCCTAAATCCATCTAAAACAGCAATTACTTGACCTTTTCGGACTTTTTGCCCTTCTTTAACTAACATTTCTTCGACTCGCGATGTACCTTGTATTCCTGTTGGTGCAGACAGTCTAATTACTTCTCCTTTTGGCTGCAAGCGCCCTACTGCATTGACGCTACTAATTGCGGGGGTAACTGGTACTGGTATATCGGATTTTTCTAATTGTTCTATTCTTGTTTTTGTTAATATTCCAGCGGTGATGGCTAAAGGTACTGCTGCTGCAATACCCCACCATAGTCTGGATTTATCAAGCGGCTGTTCTCTTGGGACTGGTTTTTCACTTATTCTTGACATGATAGGTTACTCCATTTTTTAAATCATGCTGAGTCGAAATAATAAGTAATTCCATCTCAAGCTAGAATCGCGACTCAAAAAGTTTTTAAAACAGGTTTTATAAACATTTGTTTTGAGAATAAACTTCACTTTGCTGTATAGCTGCTGCTTGTTTATAGCTCGTCTTTTTATAACTAAAAACTAACTTTTTAATTAAGATAATCATAGCTAGCTTATAGCTAAAAATGCCGATCAATTCAATATATTATTGAAAATATTCTGCAATACATTTTGTTCTCAACTGACAATTATCTGAAAAACAAAAGTCGGTATTTATATCTATGAAACCTTAGTTAAACCATATGCTGAGGCTTTTATATCATTTATTTTAGTTTCAGGTTATTGATGTTGAGATAGCCGGTTATCAACCTAATTTTGCACCGCGTTAACAAGCAAATTAATGAATCAAGAAAAGAACTGACACATTAAATGCTAATCCAATATGATAGTTATATATACCCTTTCAAATGAGTAAAATATACTTTAGGATACCTCAATCCTAGCCATCGCTTCCTTCTGCAATTATAAAGAGGTTTATTTTAGATTTTACTCAAATGAAAATCGCTATATATGCCTAAAAGCTTAATAATAAAAATCATCAACGAAGTAATATTTAACGCAAATAACTAATAACCTCGCGTCTGAAATTCATTAATCTTCTATAGCTACATTTCACTCACACTATTATAGATTCTACATTCAATTACTGTCTTAAAAAGTAACAGAATCTACAGATGAGTAATAGTATTTATTGGGTAAATTAGCTTGATTTTAAATTAATAGTTAACTGCCCACTACAGTAATTTTAGAGTGAGGCTTAATAATACATTATTACTTAATGCAACTGTTGACTGATAACTATAATAATGGCTGCAACTGGCATATTTTATTGTAGGGTGCTGTGACACTATACTATTGTGGGAACCTAGTAATAACCTTTTTATTGTCACGCACCAAACAGGTCGTTGTGACAATTGCGGCCATTCCTGAAATATAAAAATCTCCACCTATTTTTTTATAGCGTAAAAAAACCCAGCCATTATAAAACTGGGTTTGTATAATAATTGCAAGGTATTCAAAATTTCAAAAAGTACTATAAATATTCAAGATGGAATATCAAATAAAACAGTTTTCATATAATATTCTGCCCAATCCGAACCAAAAGCTTTTTCTAAAACGCGGCGAGTTTTATCGTTTTGCTGCTGTTTAGTACAATAATTTAATTGCCCTTCCAACAGTTTGTTTGCTGTCTCAGGTGGTACGGGTTTTGCAGCAACAGCATTTTGACAATGAATTTCTAAAAAATTCTCAACTCGACACAAAAACATTTGTTCTTCTTCTGGAGAGCCAGGGCGTATAAAAATGCAAAACTCCGAAAAAATCTCTCCCCATTCCGGTAAATCACGGGGTTGAGAGAAATTTAATTGAGGTAGTTCACCAAGAGCAGTATTGTAACTAGATGGTAAAGTACTCTTCGTACCATTCATATTCAGAGGAGACAAATCGGCGATCGCAGCACTAATTTGACCTCTACCTCCCACCAAATCGCAACCAAACATCGGTAAATCGTATTCAGTGCGAGGAAACATTACACAATGCAAAATATCCAGCATTGAGCCAACCTTAGCAAGTTCCATATGTAGCTTGCGGAACTGGGTTGTTTGATAACAGCGATTCTCAATAGTTAGTTTTTCACCTTCTAACTTACCTTCCACATACCCCAACTCCGCAGGTAAATTATAGGTCGATAAATCCAAATGCTGATGCCAAATTCTTTCGATGCTATCAGCCAACTGGCGAATCAGGGGATGTTGTTGCTCGCGGAGGGAAGAGTTAGAGGCTACTGACATTGCTTTAAACCAACGAATCTTATCTTATAGTCAGTTTACCGCTATCGCTGCCAAGCGCGGTTTATTAGTTAACAGTTATTAGTGAACAATTAAAGGTGAAGGCGAGAGGCTACCTAATTACAAATTATACTCACCAGCATCAAACATTACTAAACGCTTTCCTCATCTTCAGGAAATAATGTAGCTGCGTATTGCAACGAAAAATTATTAACATCAACTATATCTCGATCTGTCCAGCAATCACTTTGATTTATCACAGATGATGCATCCTGCTCAACTAATTCATTAAGAATAAGAGTTGCTAGTCGTAACCGCTCTTGTGGTGGAAGGTTACGAACAACTTGAATATAAACTTCTTGTGCAGAAGTTGACATAGTGAAAAATTATCTTAATTTTCATCTACCAAGTGCAACACTTCCGTGACAACACCTTTAGCAATTTTATACGAACCAGCAACCACATAAAATTCGATTCCGGGCTTAATGCGCTGTTTATGTTTTAAGCGCAATTCCGGATTTACAACCCGAAAATAGGCTTTTACTTCGCCTTCACACAAAGGTTCCTCGGGCAATAAGTTTCTTTGTGCATCTAATAAAGCATAATGTATCATCCAAGCACAACTCTTATCTGCCTGATACATGAAGTCATGTTTCATTCCTTGCCGAAGTAAACTAATGCCTGTTTTGGGCTGAGGAATCGGGTTTAGTTGTGCAGCAAAATCTGGTTGTTTATAAACCCATTCTTCAACCATAACCAAATTCATTCATGCAGATAAAATTACTGTCCTCTTCCTGGTTTGCAATCTGCAAAACCCAATGCCTCTGTGTCGAGAAAACTAGCGATCGCCATTTCAATTACTGCTTCGATTGGATATTCAATTTCATTAGCACGAGCAATTAAAGCTTCCTGAATTCGTTTAGGTAAAGTATCTAAGATGACTTTAGCATCCGCATTTGTAAGTTGCTCTTGAAATTTAGCTTCCATAGATTCTACCTTTCGGGTGGAATTTGGACGTTGTAAGGAGGTTCTGTTGCTCTAAGAATAATCGCTTCCAACTCTAATAGTAGCTTAGGGTTTTCCCAATAAGAAATTCCCTGTACCGCAATACGAATATCTTCCGAGCTATACTTATCGAGCTATACTTATCAAGCCATGCCCACAAAAAAGCTTTGTGTCCACCACTAAAACGACCTCGCGAGCTCTTAGTTTTACCGATATAAAGCAAACCATCAGTTTTATGTCTGACCGCATAAATACCAGGACGAGCAGGAATGCTTGCGAATTCGCGGCTTAAAGGGTAGCACTGCTCGAAGGGCGTAAAAGCAATTGCATCCAGGATTGTTTGAGCTTGAATTTGCAATTCGGAATCATTTGTCGGCATGAAAGTAAGAAAGCAGATTGCACAAAAATCATCCTCTTACAAATTTTGCCGTAGTTTATAGAACTTCTTAGTTCTGATGATGATGTTTATTAATTACTTTTGTCAGAAGTCAGGCTATGGTGCCCAAGGACCAATAATTGCTTCTCCTCGTTTTTCTTTTTCTGCTAATTCTAAGTTTAATTCTAATAATTTCTCTAAAATATCATCGCTGTTTTTAAAATTATAAGCTTGCATGACGAGTTGATCTAATTCAGCATGAAGTTTATATAATTTGCTGCTAGGTTCGTCATTATTATCTAAATAATACTTCTGGGGTTTCTCCTTACACCAATTCACTAAACTCACATGAACCTTTGCTTCACCTGACCAAACTTGTGTAGAAATAGCCTCATGAATGTATCCACCATTTTGAGTCACATAATCTAACGCCGCAACTCTACTTTTCCCTTGACTAATTGAATTTGTCGCAACCAAACCAACTCTACCCTTCTCATCAATATTGTCATGTGCCAGTCTAAACCAATAGGCACAAAAATCAACTGAATCCTTCACATCAGGAAAGCGTTTAAAAACCTTATCGATATACTCATCACCTAGATTCAAACGCATATGTTTTCCACCTAAAAAAGGAGGATTACCAATAACAGCATCAGCTTTAACCCAATCAGTAAAAAGCGCATCTTGACAGACAATATTATTATCTAAAGTATCCAAAGGTAAAGCAGGTTCCGTCAAATTCAAATTATCAATCGCAATCTTTCTACCTATCATCAAGGTCACCCTTGCTAATTCCACCGCAAATGGATTTGTATCCATTCCATAAAATTGCTGTGGTGTGACAAAACTGATTTGAATTTGGTCTTTCTTACTTCTGCGTCGCTGAGTAATTTTATCTAACAATAATTGCTCGATGCGCTTCAATTCCTGATAGGCAATATACAGAAAATTACCACTACCACAAGCAGGATCTAAAACTCGATAGCTTTGCAATTCCATTTGCAAACTTGATAATTCTCCAATTGTTCCTGCTGCTTCAACTCTTTCTTCCCAATACCTACTAATAGTTGGACGGACAATTTTCATAATATCCGCTTCCGAAGTATAGTGAATTCCCTTCGCGTGACGCTCTTTTTTATCGACCGTTCCTTCAAATAAATTTCCAAAAATAGCCGGACGAATCTTACTCCAATCTTCTTTTGCTGCAACTTCCAAAAACTTCAATTCTTCGGGTGTTAATTCAATCGGATGAATTACCGAAAATAACCCACCATTAAAAAAATCTACACCCTTATATCGTCCCGCAGGTGTAATTCCTGGTTGATTCATTTCCCGAAACAACCCACCCAAAATATCGTAAGAATTTTCCCCACTCAAACAATCTTGAACGCAGGAAATAAAAATATCTCGCGGTAAAAGTTGCCTATCTTCAGCAAACATTGCTAACACGCACTGCAAAATAAATCTTTGTGCAGTTAGCTTGACAATTCCCCGCTTCTCTAATGCCAAAAGTAACTCACCCATGCGTCGTGCTGCACGTTCGGTGATTTCAACTTGGTTATTATTAAAAACAGGTTTGCGGTTTCCCAACTCCATAAACCCAAACGCACCAGCGCGATCGGGCAATTTTTGTAAATCAACGATATCTACAGGAGTATCGAGTTGGGTATCAAAATCGTAAATCCAAAACTCATCAAAATTGCATAAAATTACATACTTCGGACGATTGGGAACCAACCGCGTCCAATAGTCAAATGCTTGCGAATAGTGCTTGCTCAAATCTTCCCCTCGCTTCTTCATCTCAATCAAAACGCGAGGTTTCCATACTAAATCCGCAAACCCAGTTTTACCTTTTTTACTACTTTTCTTAATTGCTTCTTCGTAACTAGCACCCGCTTCCAATGCACCCTCATGTCCAAATGCACGAAAAAATCTGTCTAAAAATGTTTGTGCTTCTTTACGCTCCTCACCTTTGATGTGCTGCTGGCAAAAAGTGACAAATTTTCTTAAACTATCGGAAGTTGCAACCATTGAAGATGCTATTGCTTAGGTAATTTCAACATATTCTATGTTATTTCGTATCTGATAATTTGCCCAAAAATCAGTTAGAAGATTTGAATTAATAACTCCTAACTCCTAACTCCCAACTCCTAACTCCTAACTCCTAAACCGCTGCTTCGGATTCCTCAACCTTTTTCTTCAATTTTTCTGGATCTATTGATTCCAATTCTCCATGATTGAGAGTCCAGCAACTATCGGCAATCGGTAATAAATCCCCTGCATCATGGGTAACTACTAATAAAGTCCAGTGTTGTTTTAATTTCGCTAATAAGTTAACCAGTTGACGGCGCATTGACCAGTCTAAACCTGCTGTTGGTTCGTCTAATAATAATAAATGTGGCTGACGAATTAACTGTACTGCTAAAGCTAAACGTCTTTGCTGTCCGCCACTTAAAGCGTGGGGTGGAGTTGAAAATGATAAATGTTCTAAACCTACTTCGCTTAATGCGTTTCTAACTCGCTCTATCCCTAACTCCGGATGTCCCAAACGTAATTCTTCTAAAATCGTACCGCCGCAAAAATGACGTTCGGGAAATTGAAACACCAAACCAGCTAATTGCTGCATTTCTTCGGCTAGTAATTCTTGTTCGCGCCAAAACAACGAGCCAGATGTTGGTTCTGCTAGTCCAGACAAGATTTCCAGCATTGTACTTTTCCCAGAACCGCTAGGGCCGATAATTAGACCTAATGTTTGGGGAGCTAATTCTAAATTAATTGATTTGAGAATTGCGTTCTGGGTAGCAGTCGGATGATAATTTAAATTTCTGAGATAAAGCATTGTTTAGAATTAAAAATAAGCCAGTTATTAATTAACTACATGCGAAGCAGCAGACCTTCGTTCCGAAAAATCCTCAAATCACAACTTAGACAAATATTATTTACAGATACATCATTTAACTAGAGTCTTAACTTATTGTGGCAGACTTATCCTCATAAAGATTAGTTAAAAAAAATCTGGGAACCCTCTCAAATCTCCCCAGTCAAATTATTTATAAAATTGTTGCGTAAATCTACACGGGGAACAAGCAAAGTATTTACGCAATTGTAAGTAAATTATTAAACTTATTCAACAGTAATAACTCTGAGGTTTGACATGACCGATCAATTTTCTGCTTCATCTACCACTACCTCTAACAATATTTTACGCTTCGCTTCTTCTATTTTTACAACTTTAATCGCACTGAACCTGTGGGCAAATCCAAGTCTTGCCGCCGACCCTTTTCCCCGCAGTCAACCCCGTAACATCGGCGATCATACAGAAGCCGCATTTAAAGCAGTATTTGAACTAGGGGACTATCAAGCAGCACAAAAATACGTACAAAAGGCAATCTCAAGCGAGCCTAATGAACCTTTAGCTTATGCCATGCAGGCATCTTTAGCTTATACCCAGCAGGATGTAGAAAAATTAGAATCTTACAGTGCCAAGACTTTAGATACGGGAAAAAAATTAATTGCATCCGACCCGTTGCGTGGTAATTTATACGCAGCCGTCGGTCACTTCTTAAAAGGAGCAGTCATCCTAACTCGTGAAGGTACGGTTAGCGGTGCCCCAAAAGCATTAAGCCGTTTGCGAGAAGTTTACAAGCATTTAGACAAAGCCGAAGCTATTTCTCCAAAAGATCCAGAACTAAATTTAATCAAGGGCTACATGGATTTAATGCTGGCAGTTAATTTGCCCTTTGCCAATCCGCAACAGGCAATACAAAGGCTAGAACAAAATGCCGGGCCGCAGCATTTAGTAGATAGAGGTATAGCTATAGCTTACCGAGACTTAAAAAAATATTCCCAAGCCTTAGCATACGTAAATCGTGCCCTCGAAAGTGCATCCGACAATCCAGAATTGTACTATCTCAAAGCCCAAATTCTTCGCGAACAAGGTAAAAAACAGAAAGACTCTCAAATGACGCAGCAGGCAATTGCCCATTTCGATAAAGCATTAGAGAAAAAATCTCAGCTACCTGCAACTGTAGTAAAACAAATAGAACGCGAACGTCGAAGAACAGCGGAAAGTTTAAAATAGGGCATTGGGAATGGGGGATAGGGAATAGGTTTAAGGTCAAAGGTCAAAGGTGAAAGGTAATATATTAAAGAGCTTTAAATTACTAACTCTTAACTTCTCCCCATCTCCCCATCTCCCCATCTCCCCCCTCTCCCCATCTCCC
>JAHCMI010000095.1 GCA_019192545.1 Rivularia sp. MS3
GGGATGAGGGGTCTGACCTACTATTCGCCAACAGTATCCTTAATAAGGAGAGGGGCTGGGGGTGAGGTCAAATCGTACCTCATATTATGTCCGGCGAATCACCTATAATATGTCATTGCGAGCGAAGCGAAGCAATGCCAATCACTGCGATTGCTTTGCTTTGCTCGCAATGACGGTTAATTGAACGGACATAATATCAGTTAGTAGCTTGGGTTAAAAGCACGAATAATACATCTGCTCCCACTTAATATTTAACTTACACTTTTAACCCAACATCAAAATTTTGGTTATACATTACTGATGTTGGGTTAAAGACGTTTATGTTGATTTTATTTTTCTTACTTTCTATTCCCTATTCCCTATTCCCTAAATATATTCAATCAAATTTTGTAAGGTTCAAATTCTTGATCTAAATCGACAGCAGTCAAAGCGGTTGTTAATCCACTTAGGGTTTTCCAAGCAATTATTACGACTATATCCAGAACTTCTCTACGAGAAAATCCTTGTTTGATAAATTCGCTGACTTCCGGTTCGGGTACATAACCTTGATTTTCATAAAGTTTGATAGCAAAAATTCGTAAAGCTTCAAAACGCGGGTTTTCTAAGGAACGTCCTTCACGGATAGCTGCGACAATTTCGTTTTCTATGGGTGCTACTTTGTCAGCAACATTGGAATGTGCTGCAATACAATATTTACATTTCTGATGCTCGCTGATTACTAAAGCCACAAAATTCAATTCTTCTGGTGATAATCCACCGTTTTTTGTGGCGATATCCCATAATCCGAGATAAGAATGAGCCAGTGCGGGAGATTCTGCCATAATTCGCATTAAATTCGGTACGAATCCCATTTTTTGCTGCATTCCTTCCATTACTTGACGAGAAACTTCTGGAGCAGTTTGAGGATTATGAATTGGGAATCCAGTGGCTGTAGTGTTTTGAGTTGTGGTCATTTGATTAATTCTTCTTGATTAAACTGGTCTATTACAGGAATTGCATAAGTTTGAGTCCGGTACATCCAATAGTTCAGATAGGAGAACAAAAGTAAAATACCCATACCGGAAAAAATCACTACTATTCTTAAAGGAATAATTAGCAGCGAAGCAATTAGCTCAATCAAGATTAATCCTATCAGAATGCGAGCAATTGTCTGACGATGCAGTTGAGAACAAATTATGGCTCCAATGGGGGCACCAACTACCACTATTGGAATAGCTGCTAGCCAATAAGAAAATACCGGCTCGGCGAAATCCTGAATTACCAAAGTTTGATAAGCGAATCCGGCAAGAGCATTAATTGCCATGATGATAACGGAAGTTGGGGTGGCAATTTTTTCGCTGACACGAAACAGTAGTACCATCACCGCAAACACAAAAATGTCAATTCCATTACCAACTAAACCGCTGACAATTCCTCCGAATAGCCCAACGATGAGTAAAATCAGCTTTTCTCGGATAGTCCAAATCGGAATTGATGAATGGTATGGCCGCCAGCCTTGATTAATTGCGAATAGAGTTATAGCAAGGCTAGTAAGAATTAAAGTAAAGTAGATTTTGATAGCATCGGGAGGAATAAGCGGAGCAATCCAGTTTAATCCCAACCAAACACCGATAATTCCCGACAAGCTCGTCCATAAAATCACTCGTTTTTCTATTTTAATACCACTTATATAGATTGCTAGGGCAGCCGCACTCATTCCCACACTTTGAATAGCTAAAGAAAAGATTTTGGCATCATGAGGATTTATTTGTAAGAGTTTAGTAAATACCGGGAAAGCAACCGCTCCTCCTCCCAAACTAGTTGCTCCCGCAATTATCGAACCGAAAAGCATAGTTAAGGAAATTTCCCAGTGATTGCTGATATAGGTAAAAGCTTCACGAAAACCAAGTACCATCAGCCAAACTGTCCATACCGTCAGAGCTATAGGAATTGGAATTAAGCGTGTTGAAAATCGCATTGTATTTAATATTTAATGACTTAGACGTAAATTCGACCACACTAATTTTACAGGGTTCGTTCGTAGTTGCGCGGTCTTCGCCAACAGTATAAAACACCCACAAGCGCTGTTAAAACTGGTTCCTAGCCTCTGAAATCAAGCTTATTGAATAAAACAAACCGCACAGAGCGCTGAGAACACAGAGGAAAGAGTTAAGGAGGGAGAATAATTAAGAGTAAGTACTTGTAGGTTGGGTTAAGCAAAGCGCAACCCAACAATTATTAGCAATTCAAATACTTACTATTCCCTATTCCCTATTCCCTACTCCCTTTTAAAATTTAATATTCCAAATCAAGGAACGGTGTAACAAACATCCGACAAGCAATGTTTGACTGTTTGAAGAATTTCAATGGTGGTACGGAAGACCAGAATTTGGTTAGATATCCTAATAGCAATTCGAGTACTTGCTGTAAGTAAAATTCTAGAGGTAATACTAACTGCGGTTTTTCTTCGTATACTTTCCGTGCTAGCTCTGGTTTAGCATGAGGACCTCGGAATCGATACATCGCATTACAGTATGGGCCAGCTATCAGGTAGTACCATATTTTCGGAGCAGTTGAAAACAATTGTGATAGTTTTGGTTCGCATCCTACTTCCTGACGTGCTAAAGCATTTACGTATACCATTGTCACTTTAGTTGGCCATTTTCCTATCATTCGCTGTTTGTGTTGAGCAATTTTCTCCTGCATTTGTGGTTTTTCTGGTAGCTGACGCTTGCCGCTAATAGCTAATGCAATCCAGCGTGACTGCATTTCCATTGCTTGCATTACCGAGCCTACAGCACCCCGACAAAATCCCACGAATGCCATATTCGGTAACTCTGGATGAAACACTAAACGATAGCGATCGCGATTGTCGTGCTGTTCAAAACCTGCTGGTAGAAATGGCCATACTGATGTATAACCGGTTGCATTTACTAATGCATCTACGTTTTCGATTTTGCTTCCATCTTCGAGCAATACCGACGAGTCGTTGAGAGTTTGAATATCTTGGGTATGAAAATGCAGTTTACCTTTGCGGTAAGCATCCACAATCGGAGCAGTTTTGGTAACTTGTCCTCTGGTTAAACCCCATCTTGCTTTGGGATGGAAAAATCCTAGTTTATAAAATAATTTCCACCATTCCCAAGACCAGTTGTCGTCGTAAGCTTTTCCATCTTCTAAACTGACACCAAAAACATTTTTGAGTCCTAAGAATTTACTAGCAAACCAGTAAAGCGGCCCGTGCATCGCTGTTTGACTCAATAGCTTCCAAGTACGCATATATTGAGGACAGCTTAAAATTAATCTGCTTAATTTATGGTCTGGTGCTAAGTTCTGTCCGAAGGTATTCCGAGGAAGTAATAGTACCGGACTGCGAACAATTACATGTACTTCTTCGGCAACGCTGGCAACTTCAGCCGCTAAATCGCTGGAACTTTCACCCATACCCACGATTACTACCTTTTTATCTCGATAGTCTTCTTTATCTCGATATGTTGCTGAGTGGCCCATACTTAACTTGTTCGAGTTAGAAGTTTGGGATAATTTCAAAGCATGACTCTGATGATTTAATCCAGTGGAGACAATTACAAAGTCATGAATATTGGTTTCTACAGTACCGTCTTGATGACGGACTTTTACTTCCCATTTACCATCTTCTGTCCGCTCGGTTGATTCAACAGAAGTATTGAATTTGAACAGTTTTACTAAGTCAAAATGTTCGGTGTATTGAAATAGATATTCCCGGTAATCAGCCTCGCTATAGTGCGAAGGATAGGTTCGACTAATTTGGCTGTCTTCTCGACTGGGGTTCATCGGGAAGTCACCGAAGAACGAATTATATCGAGACGATGAGGAAAAAGTACGTCCCGTCGTCCGCTTGCTCAGAGAATCTCCAGAATTCCACACACCACCGAAACAGCTAGCTTGTTCGTAGACAACAACCTCGTGTCCTTCTTCCTTCGCTTCTTTCGCGGCGACAATACCAGCTACACCACCACCGATAACAGCCACGGTCTTTTTAACTGTGGTATCGGCTGTGTTTGTAACTTCCTCAGCTACTCTATTATCTTCAACTTCACGTCTATTAAGGACATAGAGGAATACAAATACTAACCCAATCCCTGTTAACAAAGATGCTGTTGTTCCATACAAACTTGCAAGATATATACAAGCAGCAAAAGGAGCAAGACAAAGAGAAATCGAGATTGATAAAGTGCAAAGGTAATTTACACGGTAAAACCAAAGAACGCAGGTATAGTTGATTTTTTTGACGAATTCGCGAATTCCTTGGGAGGGAATTAAACGTAAAAGCTGAATAGTTGCAAACAAGCTTAAAGCAATGGAGATATAGTTAAGCCCTACAAAGCGATACAGGAAAAATCCTAATGCAATATAGCAACTAAAGTAGTAAAGCAAAAATAGAAACCAGCCCCGATGTACGTTGAACTGGGATAAAAGCGGCGTTTTTTTTCTGCTATTCTCGCTTTCTGGAATGAATCTACTACTCGTATCAGTAAAGATGAATGAAGAATCTTGCATATTTATTTACTATCCACTGAACTACTTGCAGAAATCGGAAATAGAGCGCACCTAATGGGCAATAGTATTTGCAAACGTTACTTTAATTCTTAACGTGCTTGAGAAATCAAGCTTTTATCTACCTTTATTATCTTTTTATATTTCTCACATATTTCAAACAGGCTAAATACTTAGATAGAAGCAGAAAAGAGCAATATTAATTACCATAAATTTACTAGTCAAAATATTTACCATGCTAAAAATATTTTACTAGTATACTTAAGTTTGATAGTTGAGTTATATATAATACCATATCTAATTCTTATAGATATAAAATATGACAGCAAAAAGATTATACTGGTTAAAGATTTACTAACTAATTTTAGTTTAAATTATCTACTTACATACACTGATAATTTTAGTATTAAATATTTTAAAAATAGATGCATTCATTAAAACGTAAATCTAATTAGATTTACGTCAACAAAGTATTTGTTACTATAAAATATAGCTTTACTAACAGTATGTGAGAGAATCATAACTTTAAAAATATATTAAGCAAGTATTTATTTTTATTAAGAACTATTTATTATTTATTCAATAGCTTTATTTGCTGATAAAGCCTAAAACATCAGAAAAATATTATAAAAGTATTAATTATGACATGCGAACAATATTTCTTAAGATATGAGAATTAATCTATCAATTGAAATATAGATTTTTTAGCAACTTGTGATATGAGAATTAATATTAGGTAATTAAAGTTTGGTTTTACTACAAATGAATTTGATTGCTGTTTCTTGTTCCAGGTTCCCTGTTTCGATAGTGATTAAATAAAAAGCATGATTAAAGTGAAGGAAGCGCCATAGTCAAATATTCCGGTGTCGAAGACTAAGAAACGAAGCGCATTGCACTCCGTCTCTACACTGTTCGCAGTTTCCGATTGTAAAAAATTTGTAATCGGTAATAGAACATAAGCCTTAACACTATTACCAATTTTGATTCCATCATACATTAAGCTTTGCGAGATTTGACATTGATAAATAAGCTGAAGATTAGGATTGAGATTACAGTTACAGCAGCACCAATGAAACAAACTGTTGCGATTCCCGACATTCCGAAGAGGATTCCCGCAAAAACGGGACCGATTGCTCTACCGATTGCTTGAATTGTGACGTTTAGAGACATGAAACCGGAGCGGTATTCTTGAGGAGCGAGTTTAGCGATTGAAGATTGTAGAGAAGGAAAAGCTAGAGCTTCAACTAATCCGATTAAAACGCAAGGAATTACCAGCATCGGAATTGAGTTAACTGTGGGAATGATGCACAAAGCAACAGCAAAGATGATGAAAGATATTTTAATTAAGTTGATTTCAGAAACTTTGTGAGCAAATAAAGTAACGAAGAAAGAAAAGACTGTTAGAGACAAAGCATTTGTGGTTAAAACCATTCCAATTACTGCACTAGTTGCTCCCAACGTTTCCCCTGCGAAGACTGGAGTAAATGTATAGAATGCTCCGAACTCTACCATGAATAAGGTAATTACCGCGAAAAACAGCAATAAAACATTTCGATTTTGAATACTTTTAAGTATATTTTTAACGTAGCTACCGAGTTGAAACTTTTCAGTATTCTTTTGTCTTTTGGGTAATTTGAGCTTTAGAGCGACTAATAATGCAACCGGAATAGCTAATAATGATAGTGCAAAAGGATATCTCCAATTCAAACTAGCTAAAACTCCTCCTAAGATTGGATAAATAGTTGAACCAACACCAATTGCACCGGCATTAAAAGCCATTGCTGCGGTTAATTTTTTTCCACCATATAAACTACCAATCATTGAAAGCACCAAAGCCTCTAAAGAAGCACCACCAAATCCCTGAAGAATTCTCCACTCAATAAGGGAACGAAAGTTAGGACTCATAGCACATAAAACACCACCTAGAGCAAATACAAGCAAGGAAGGAATCAAAATTTTCTTAAAGCCAAAATGGTCTGCTAGAATTCCGAATATTGGAGTTCCAATTGCAACTGGCATTAAAAACGCTGCCATTATTAATCCCGATTGAGCAGACGATATATTTAATCCTGTAGCGATAGTTGAAAGAACTGGACTGATGCTAAACAAAGGCATAATTGATATCATCGTTATACTGACAACAATTAATAAATTTTTATCTTTAAAAATGTTATCTTTTAGTTGAAATTGTTCTCTACCTGCTTGAGAATTAATTGGTTTTAATGATGTATTCATTGCTCTTATTTCCTTGGTGAAAATTCTTTTTTTGTTTCGTTGTTAATTCATAGGGAAATAAGAATTTGCTTTATGCATTTAATATTTAATTTCTCGTTGGTTTCTGGTTTTATTGTTACCAGGCTCTGCCTCTTCTAAAGGTAAAGTCTTTAGCTGTGGATTCTCAATCGGAGACTGGGAACCAGTAATAAAAAAAACCACAAAGAACACAAAGAGCGCGCTCGGAAGAGGAGAGAGGAAGTTTAATTAATGCCGATACAAACGAAAACAATATAATGTATATCTGGAGGCTCTGCCTCTTCTAAACTTATGCAGCTAGATTTATTTTGAGATACTAGACTTAATAATGCAATTTTTTCTACACTGATATCAAGTTCGGATAAATACTTATAATATAAAGCTTGTAGTTGCGCTTTCGCGCTGAATGGAAGCAGCGCCCAAGCGCAACTACGAACATATTATTTAATCGTAAGCAATCAAGCGAACATGATATGACAGATATAATATACAGGAATAATTTATGGTTGCGTCTGTGAAACGAGTTGCTTTAGTTGGTGGTACTCATGGTGGGGAGCTTACGGGAGTATTTTTAGTTAAAAAATTTCAACAATCTCCCCAAACAATTCAGCGTGATGGTGTTGATACTATTACTTTGATTGCCAACGAAAAAGCAGTTGCAATGAGTAGAAGGTATGTTGATACAGATTTAAATAGAACTTTCAAGCCCGAAGATTTAAAAAACCCGCAATTAAACAATTATGAGCAATCATTAGCTAAAAGAATTGTTAGACAAATAGAACAAGAGAAAATTGATTTAATCATTGATTTACATAGCACAACTGCCAATATGGGATTAACGATAATTTTGTGCGATCGCAATCCTTATTTACTACAGTTGGCTGCATATTTAACAAAGGTTAATCCAGAAGTAAAAATATTGCTATATACCTTGCAAAAAAATTCATCACATTTAAGAAGTTTAACAGAATTAGGTATCACTATTGAGGTGGGAGCAGTTGCAAACGGTATATTAGACGCTAAATTATTCCAGAAAACGGAAAAATTAATCTACAATATTTTGGACTATATTGAAGCTGAAAAAAAAGAAAACTTGTTATCGCTACCTTCGAGTTTTACTTACTATTCCGCAATCGGAACAGTTGATTTTCCCAGAAATGAGCAAGAAGAAATTACAGCTATGATTCATCCCCAATTACAGTTTAAAGATTACCAACCCTTACATCCTGGTAATCCGATGTTTATTACTTTTGACGGCAAAGAAATTTTTTATCAAGGAGATGAGATAGTATATCCCGTATTCATCAACGAAGCTGCTTATTATGAAAAAGGGATTGCCATGTATTTAACGAGAGCATTTAACAGTTAACAGTGAGCAGTTATCAGTGAACAGTAAGGAGTAACAAGTAATTTATATTGTCATAAGGCTGCTTAATTTTTCATTGCTACTTGCTACTTACTACTTGCTACTCTAAAAATTCCCCCTCTCCCTCATCTTCAACGAACAGTAGCCATACAGGTAATTTCCGTTCTTGCTCCCAGAGCTAAACCGCTTGTACCAAAAGCGCTGCGAGCGGGGAAGCGATTTTCGGGGAAGTATTTTGTATAGACTTGATTCATGTCAGCCCATTCTTTAATATCGGCTAACATTACCGTACATTTGAAAACTTTATCTAAGGATGAACCATTCCTTTCAAGAACTCGTTTAATGTTTTCCATCGCTTGTTTGGTTTCGGCTTTAATTCCACCTTCTACTAATTTTTTTTCACCTGGAATATTACCGATATTTCCGGAAAGATAAAGTATATTTCCGACACGTACAGCTTCTGAAAAAGGAACATTTAAAGATGTTGTATCTTCCGAAGTCAGAAATTCAACGTAGTTTTTAAAACGCGGTTTTTTTTGTTGAGCAATGGTAATTGAACTTACAATAATGCTGGATAAACCAACAGCAATTAATGGATATATAAATTTCTTCATATTGTTTTGTAAGGATTATTGACATATATTAAGTAGGTCAGCGTTGAAAATAGTAATTAGGACAAGGGAATAGGCAATAGGGAATAGGGAGTAATAAGGATTTGTAAACGCGCAAGCGGCTTCTCGAAGAGAACGGAATTTAGATTCTGTAACATAGTTGGGTTTATTTGTGCCGACTTACTTATTGTATTTTTACTAATTTTATAACGAGTTGAATCCTTTCCCCTCTCCAAGATATCGGAGAGGGGTGCCCGTAGGGCGGGGTGAGGTTTCTTTGGTAAAACTCAAAGTTTATCTATATTCAACCCGCTATAGTTCAGTTTAAATTAAACAGGAGCGCCTAATTTCATTCCAGTTTCGGCTCCGACAACTCCATCTACAGTTAAACCATTATCTTTTTGAAATGCTTTGACTGCATTTTCGGTGTATTCATCAAAATTACCATTAACGCTAACTTCGTACCCTTTTGCAGATAAGTCTGATTGTAAACGCTCTACATCAGAGCCATTCATTCCACGACTTAAAGTTTGAGGTGCCATTATAAAATTCTCCTTTTTACTTAATTAACAGTCAACTCTAAGAATCAACTTGCGGTTTCATTAAATATCTAGGGATGAGGTTTTCTAACTTATGCAATCTCAAAACAATTTTTTTCTGCTTGTCTGCCTTTTCGTTGTCTTCCCCCTATACTTTGAGTAAGACTTTGTGGAAACACTAATATGAGCGAGCAATCAAACGCATTTGTGCAAATTAAGGAAGACGATAGTACGTATGTTACTACCGATAAAGGAACTACATATATTTCCGATGAGATGAATGTTGCCTTGGAAGAAGTGATGCGTCAAGTAGTCAACTTCGCTAACTATACTCAATCTTTAGATCCACAAATAACTCAAGTTGAGGCTTACCGTATCTTAGTAAAGGTAATGTCTAATTTCTTAGCAAAACTTGAAGACGATACACAAGCAAAGGCAGAAATATTAAATTTAATTCAAGAATTCAAAACGAACTCTAATGATTAATCCTTACGAAAGTTAGTTAAAACTCTGGTGCTACGGGCATCATTGCCTGCGGAAATTTATTCCATTAATATCAAAACCAGTTGCGACGAAAGTATAAAACTTTCCCGTTTTGGAACAATCTGCTCGTAATTGGTATCATCAAACATTTGCATTTACTGCGATTGTAAGGATATGCTTTTGCGGTTATTAGTTCTTTTATTTTTGGGATATCTCGAAAATTATTATGGCTCAATCAAACTCACCATCACAAAAACCGAGCGCAATTAATATTGTTTTTGTTGGTTTTATTGTAGTTGCAGTTATTTTTGCAGCTTATACAAACAACATGGAAGCTGTTACCGAAGCTAGTTTTGAGTTGGCTAAAACAGCGGTTAATTTATCTATTGGTTTAATTGGAGTTATGGCTCTGTGGTTGGGTTTAGTACGTATTTTGGAAGCTGGTGGTTTAATGTACACTATTGCAAAAGTTCTTAAACCTTTGATGGTAAAACTGTTTCCCGATGTGCCAGCAACTCATCCAGCAATGGGAGCAATAATTCTTAATATTTCTGCAAATATGTTGGGTTTGGGAAATGCTGCGACTCCTTTCGGAATTAAAGCAATGGTTGAGCTTAATAAAATCAATCCCTTGAAAGGTACTGCCACTAATGCCATGTGTTTATTTTTGGCAATTAACACCTCTAGCGTGACTCTATTACCTTTAAATGTAATTGGTGTCAGGGCTGCGGCTAATAGCGAAAACCCAGCGGCGATTTGGATACCGACTTTAATTGCAACTTTATGCTCTACATTTGTTGGTGTTTCAGTTGCTTTGTGGTTGGGTAAAAGAAGTAAAAAATCGGGTGAAGCACCATTAGCATCAGATTCAATTGCAGAATCCGAAAATGCAGAAACAGAAACAGAAGGATTTGAAGAGCCAGATTATTCTCACCTGCTTTATCCCGTAGGAAAAACTTCAAAAATTATTGCTTGGTTATTTATTCTGGGATTTCTTGGAAGTTGGGTTTACGGAGTTATCAAAGCTGGTAATCTCGGAGGATTTTTTAACCAGGATTTCCTTTCCCATTGGCTAATGCCTGCTCTTATCCTACTAATTGTAACTTACGGTGTGGGAAGAGGAGTAAAAGTTTATGAAGCAGTTACCGAAGGAGCCAAGCAGGGATTTAATATTGCCATTAGCGTCATCCCTTTTTTAGTTGCAATTTTAGTAGCAATTGGGATGTTTCGGGCATCGGGAGCAATGGAAGTTATTGCTAAGGCTCTAAATCCGATTACTAGTTTAATTAAACTTCCAGCAGAAGTATTGCCAATGGCTTTGATACGCCCTCTTTCTGGTGGAGGTGCATTCGGAATCATGAGTGAAGTTGTAGAAAAAGCCCCAGATTCCTACAGTGCTTTTGTAGCTTCCACCATGATGGGAAGTACAGAAACAACTTTTTACGTACTTGCAGTTTATTTTGGCGCTGTAGGAATTACTCGCATCCGCCATGCTTTGGTTGCCGCTTTATTAGCTGATGCAACTGGATTAATTGCTGCTTGTTTTCTATCTTCTATTTTTTACAATTTAGGTTGATATTTATACGGTAATTGGTTATCGATAATTGGGCATGAGATTATTAAGTAATGTCATGTCCATTTTAATATTTGTAATAAAGAAAGTAGCGCCAAGCGAAGACACTTGAATTGCTAAACAAATATGCTGAAAAATCAAGTGAAATTAATACAGTTCTGTAATCTTTAACATACTTTCGATTTTGAAATTACAATAATAAACTCAATGGTTAAAAAAGACGGCTAATCATAAATATCTAAAATTATTATCTCATTATAAATAGAATCTTAGTAAATTGTGCAGGCATAGGTATTTACATTATCTTTATCTTTCCAGATTTTTAGTAAAGTTTTGATATTCTTCAAATAAGTTATTTTTATTGTATACATGAATACTTTATTTTGTTGGTAATTATTGGTTTGATGTAATTTATGTATTTAGTACTGATAATGCAAAGGGGTTATTTACTAAATAAACCTTCAGATTGAATAATAGGAATGGCCGCAACTGGCATGTTTTTCTCGTAGGGTGCTGTGACACTTTGACTAATTCTGAACGTAGTAATAACATGCAGGCTGTGTCACGCACCAACCGGCATTGTGACAATTGCGGCCATTCCTGAATAAAACAGGTTTATTGTTAAACAAATACGAGAGCCTTCTTCCCTTACTCATGTAAATAAATCTCTTAAAATAGCATTCGAGCATTATACGTACTTTATAAATAGCTTTAAGCTTTGAGAAATATAATGTATAGCTCAAAAATTAATTGGGTGCTAGTTGTTAATGAGCTAACGCAGTTTCAATAAATCATTAAATCTAAATATCTAAGTTGTCATCAGGAATTACAGATTAAACACGTATCTACATCATCACCAAGAAATTAAGGTAATTCCAGGGCTTTATTTTTTGTTGCAAGTGCATAATACCTAGTTAATTATTTATTGCTTAATTATGAAGAATAAGTAATGGGCAATATTTTCTATACATTCAAGCATTTACTGAAAACTAAATGCATTTCTGATTCTCTCAAAAGAAGATATAGAGAAATCGCAGCCTAGAATTTTCTATAGCTTCAGCTATAAAAGTATCGCAGAAATCAAAAACTTAAATAGGGATAAGACTCATGGCAAATAAAGAAATATTTAACAGTAACAGTGCATTCGAGAATAATGGAGAAATAATAAATTATTTAGACGGTAAAAGTAGCGAAGATGCTTATGGTTTAACAATTGATGCTGCATTTTTGCCAAGTAATCTTACACCCTATAACTCTGAGTTAATAAAATTAGAATATTCTTTACCAGAAGAATGGGAGGAGACTGATAATACAAATAATCCGAGCTATTCTTCTACATTATTCTCTAATAATCAATCTAATTTTTCCGAATCTTTTCCTCAATTAACTACTAATTTTACTCAAAGCAATTTTGATTCTCTTACAGGAAACACTACAAATAACCTTCTAGTAGGTACATTAGAATCAAATTCGTCAATCGCAGAAAATGATGTTACCTCTGCCTCTGAGTTTTCTGCATCAAATCCGCCATTATATGCAATCAGAACAGAGAAGGAAATTAGGATAAATAATGGTGGCGACTTAGACGGAAATCCTCTTGATATTAGTGACGATGCATTAATTTATGCTGCTCGCGGATTTACGATTAATGGGGATATTACCCTACCAGTAAAACGGGATGAAAACGGCAACCCTCTACGAGATAATTCTGGTAAGTTAATTTTAGTAGATAATGCCGTTACCGTTGCGTCGGATTACACTACTATCAATGCTTCAAATAACCAATATTCTAATTTAGTTCCTCCACAAGTAGTAGAAGAGCAAATAATTGATATTCCTGCTTATTCAGATTTAAAACAGCAAACATTAGATAGGGTTATTCCCGATAATACTTCAACAGTTAACTTTAATATTCGACAAAATCCCCTTAATAATTCTCAAGATTGGACGCAGAAATTTCCATCATCTGGTAGTGAAGATAATCCCACAGTTGTAAAAGTCACGGGTGGGGGATTAAATATTCCCGACAATATTGATATCAGTAATTACGTTATTACCGTAGAAAATGGAGATATTAACTTTAATGGCAGCAACTATAATTTTGATAATGTTGTATTGATTGCTGAAAACGGTAATATCAATTTATCTGGAGTAAACGCAAAAGATTTATCTGTATTTGCTTCTGGCTCTATTAACATGAACAGTCAAGCAAAGTATGCAGGTTCTACTCTACTTGCAACCCTCAGCAATAACGGTAGTATTAACTTCAATGGTTCTACAGCTTCTACCGACTCTAATGATAATGTTAAAGTCGTTTCTCAAGGCAGAATTACATTTAACGCTGCATCCGATACCCGTGGCTCTTTTGAAAGCGTAGGCGATTTTACTTTTAACAATAACTCTACTTTGTACGGTAGCATTGCTGCGAAAGGTTTTATTACTTTCAATAATGGTGCTAATGTTATCTACAGTTCAGATGAACCAACAGATTTGCCTACTATTAACGCTTCATTAGCCAACGATACAGGAGCTAGCGATCGCGACGGCATAACCTTAGATCCTACTATTAGCGGACAAGCTGAGGATGCTACTTCTCTTCAAGGAAATTTGAATGGTAATGGTTTTGTTGATATTAGCGATGCTCTAAATGAAGATGGAAGTTTTACTATCTCTCTAGAGCAATATGAGGTTTTAAGTAATAGTTCCTTACCAGATGGGGACTATATTCTGCAATTAAAGGCTGGAAATGGTTCTGGCAGGGAATCTGATGTAATCACAGTAAACTTCACCCTGGATCGAACCCCACCACCAATAAACTTTGATTTAGCTCCCGAAAGCGATACGGGTGAGTTGGGGGATGGGATTACAACTGAACGTATTGTTACTTTGGTTGGACAAACAGAACCTGGACTAGAAATGGTGTTGGTAGAAACCCAACAAATGGTCACTGCTGATAGTCAAGGGAATTTTAGTTTGACAGATGTTCCCATGCCAATAGCGGGAACAGCACCATTTAGCCTCGTAACCGTAGACATTGCCGGAAATCTAGGACGAGTACAGAAGCAGTTTACCAGAATTGGGATAAATGGTGCCCCTGAAATTATTAGCACTCCCGAAACTATATTTGATACCGATAAGGAGGATAGTTATACTTACCAAATTGAAGCCGTTGACCCCGATAACGATACACTGACCTACAGTTTGCTCAACGGGCTTCAAGGGGTTGAGATTGATACAAATGGTTTGCTCACCTTTACGCCCGAAGGTAATTTGCGTCCTTCTTATGACTTTAATATTGAAGTCAGCGACGGTAGAGGTGGTACGGATACTCAAGCTTTTACGGTAGATGTTCCTAACGTTGTTACTGATAACCGTCCACCGACTTTTACTTCCACTCCCATCATCGAAAGTAATTTAGGCACAGAATACAGCTATCAACCTACCGCAACCGACCCAGACGGTGATACATTAACTTTCTCTTTAATTGAAGGTATTCCTGGTTTAAGTATTGAAGCTGAAACAGGTTTGTTGTTGTGGACTCCTACTGTTGAGCAGTTGGGTGATAACCCGGTGACAATTCAAGTGAGTGATGAAGAAGGGTTAACTGATACTCAGTCTTTCACAATTTCGCTTCAGGATATAGCCACTAATGCAGCACCTTTTTTCATCAGCGACCCAGTTACCGATTTTGCAGTAGCGGTTCCTAATACAGCTACTGGAGATGTTAATCCCGAATTAATTTCACTCAGCCTTTCTGATGGGGAAATGGCTACAGAATCGGTATCCATAACATTGCCGGATGGTGGAACATCTACCGGAGGTCAAGCTGATATTGTATTTGTAGTAGACGAATCGGGTTCGATGTCTGGGGAGCATGAATGGCTTACTAATATGGTGCTGGAGTTGGATGCTGCTTTACAAGACCGTGGCATTACTGACAATCGCTACAGTTTGATTGGCTATACAAACCAAACTCGGTTGTTTAACTTGGCAGCCCAAACCCAAGTTTCAGTTTACAGTCCGGGAAATCAGCTAGTTGGTTCTGGCAGTTTTGAATCGGTAATTAACGAGCCAGAATTGGTATTTAATGTGTTAACGGATGGTACTTATACAGTTGTAATTAGTGCGTCAGGAACAGCAGTACCGTTGGAGTACGAATTGAATGGAACTGTAATCGATATCCCAGCAGTCGCTTTAACTAACTTCAATACCCCATTTACCGGAACTATTGCACCCCAAGCGGAAGAAACCTTTACCTTTGATGCTCCTGCAGGTTCTCAAATTTTACTTGATGGATTGGGTTCGAGCGCATCAAATGATATTCGCGCTCGTCTGGTAGACCCCAATGGTGATAACGTCTTCAGCTTTGCCCGTCTCAATCAAGATAGTGGTCCATATCTGCTATCAGAAGCTGGCACTTATTCGTTAATCGTTAGTGGTGGTAATACGGTCGGTGACTTTAGTTTCCAACTGTTGGAATTTAACTCAGTTGCAACTGAGATTACCCTTGATACTGAGATAACTGGCACAATTGCTACAGGTCTGGAAACAAAAGTATTTCAATTCGATGCTACTAAAGGACAACAAATTTACTTTGATTCGGCAGTCAGTCAAAATATAAGACCTGCTATTTACGCACCTGATAATCAACTACTTGGTAGTAGCTTTAGTTTACGAGACTTTAGCGCAGTTGTTCCTAATGATGGAACTTACACTTTGATTCTTCGTAGTGATACTGAAAACGCGGTTGATTACAACTTCAAATTAGTAACTCCGGAAATTGAACAAACAACTTTGACAATGGGGGAAGTTGTAACTGGTAGTCTTAACGAACCTGGAGAAAAAGATTTTTACTTAATTGAAGGTACTGCTGGACAGCGGATTTGGTTGGATGGTTTAGCCTCAGATTCCTTTAGCATTGATGTCCGCATCACCAGTCCGACAGGTCAAACTCTAATTAATAACCTGGATGCAAATCGTGATTCTGGTATGGTGACGCTACCAGAAACAGGTACTTACAGCATAGTTGTCAATGGCGATGACTTTACAGGAGATTATAGTTTCCGGGTGCTAGATGAAAACAATGCAAATTCACTAGTGATAGGCACCGATGCAAATAGTACTATTGAACCAAGTAGGGGTACAGAACTTTACACCTTTGAAGGTACAGCCGGTCAAGAGCTTTTATTTGATATGGTTGCCGTTGATAATAGATTCGGGGGTAGCTGGGCGCTTTATGGGGCTGCATCAAATGACTTTATTGCTCGAACTGCTTTCCTTGATGATTTTAGTGCAGTATTACCGGCTGATGGGACTTACACTTTGGTCGTAGATGGTGAGAGTAATAACCCAACTAATTACACATTTAACGTCAGCGATATTACTACACCTACTAATATTACGCCGAGCGGCTTTGATACGATTCGCACGGGTACCTTAACTGCATCAGACCAAGAAGATATTTTTACTTTCGATGCAACTGCTGGTACCCGTATCGTATTTGATGGACTAACTTCGGCAACATTTGATATCAACGCACGATTAACTGCTCCTGACGGAACTGTACTGTTCTCAAATCAGCGTCTGAACCGTGATTTTGGTCAGTTAATCTTGCCCGAATCTGGAACCTACTCCATCGCAGTCACTACTAGGGGAGACTTGGGAGATTACAGTTTCCGAGTCCTTAACCTAGATGATGCAAAAACATTACCTTTAGATAGCGTCTTTAACGGTACTTTAAATGTAGGTCAAGGCATTGATGTATACGAGTTTACTGGTACCAAGGGTCAAAGGCTCTTCTTAGATGGTATTTCTGCAACTGGTTCGGGGAATTGGCAGTTGTATAGTCCAGAAAACTTGCTACTGGGTCAGAGTAGTTTAACCCGTGATTTTAGTACAACTTTAGCAGCAGATGGTATTTATAAAATTCTATTTGATGGTGAAAATCAAACTCCCTTTGACTTTAGCGTTCAGGTAGCTACTCCCCAAACTCAGGTATCGACATTGACTTTTAGGGAAGTTGTGTCTGGTGCGCTGACGGAACCGGGTGAACAAGATATATACCAATTTAATGGGGTTGTCGGTCAGCAAATCTGGTTTGATGGGTTGGAATCGGCTGCTTCCGAAATTGAGGTAGCACTAGTGAGTCCCTCTGGTGACAGAAGATTCGAGCGGGTAGAACTTAATCAAGATAGTGATACTCCCTTCACTTTATTTGAATCTGGTGAGTATTCTTTAATTATCAACAGTGGCAGAGGTAATCCAGGCAGCGTTACTGGTGATTACAGTTTCCAAGTTCTAGAAATTAAGCCAAATCTTACTTTACCAAATAATATTACTGGCACATTTAATCTTGCTAACGAGTCGCAAGTCTTCCAGTTTGAAGGAATTAAGGGACAACAATTTACTATTAACCCTGCACAAGGAATTTTTGGTACTGCTACTCAAATATCCGATGCTACTAGCTTTCTGAGTATTGCTCAAGGAGGAACAGAAGATGGTTATCTGGGTATTGATACAGCACTTGGACTACCTTTCCGTGACGGTGCAGCAGCTAACATTATCTTAGTCACTGACGAAGACCGAGATATTGTTAACCCTGATTTAACCTTTGAAAGCATTTTTAATAAGTTAGATTCTCAAGATGCTTTATTGAATGTTGTCATCAACGGTTCATTCATTGATGGGAATACTAGCTCTGCTCTCGGTGTAGATTCTAATGATGTAGCTTATATTGCAGATGGTGCAGGTGGATTTAGCACCAGCCCAGGTGGCGCATTTGTTGGAGAAGGAAATAATCCCGATCCTTTTAATCCTATAAACTCCATTCAGGCAGATTACGTTGATTTAGCATTTGATAGTGCGGGAGCCGGTTGGGATCTCAATCAGCTAAGAGAAGGTGGGGATACAGCAGTTTCATTTACTAAAGCATTTGTAAACGTTAAAGCCGAAGAAATTAGCGACCAGTTAGCCGTTGATATTCTTGTAACTGACCCCAATGTTACGGTTGAAAATTTAACAGGACCGCTATTCGGTATTGACCCTGGTGAAACAGCTAGCTTCGATACCAAAATTACTGGAGATGGTTTAGCTCGTGACTTTGAACTGTTCTTTGTCAGACCAGATACCGGGTTTGTTCTGGGTTCGATTCCCGTTTCAATCAACCAAAACTACCTCTACCTCGCTCAAGCAGTTGACCCGGATGGCGACCCAATTACCTACAGTCTGGTCAACGCACCCACTGGAGCTTCCATAAACTCTACAACCGGACGGATTGATTGGACACCTCCAACTACAGGTATTTACCAGTTTGAAATTGCCGTAGCAGATAATCGCGGTGCCGAAACCACTCAAAGTTTTGAAGTTGAGGTAGTTGCTGCTGGGGGAGATAATACCGCACCTAGCATTACGTCAACTGCACCCGATACAGTACGAGTTGGTAGCAATCTTGAATACCAAGTCACTGCTACAGATGCTGAAAACGACTCGCTTACCTATTTCCTTGCAGAAGCTCCAGAAGGAGTGACAATCACTTCCGATACTGGTTTAGTATCCTGGACACCAACTGAAGCACAAACCGGAGAGCAAACGATTACTGTAAAGGTTGTGGATGGTCGCGGTGGTTCGGATACCCAAAGCTTTGTACTTACAGTTGACGAAAATCAAAAACCCGTCTTTACTTCTAATCCGTTTTTAGGTGGAAACCCCAACCAACTTTACGAATATGACGTAGATGCTAGCGACCCCGAAGGAACGGCTATCACCTACAGTTTACGGAATGGTGCCCCTGACGGTATGACTATTGACCCAGATACTGGAGTAATTCAGTGGACACCTACAGCAGAACAACAAGGACAGTTCCCAATTACAGTTTTTGCAAATGATGCTGAAGGTGAACGAGCGGTACAATCCTTCTTGTTAAACGTTGGTAATTCTAATTCTGGTGGTGGAGGAACCGGAGGTGGTACAGGAGGTGGTACGGGTGGCACCGATAGCGAAATTCCTATTGTTTCCTTGGGCTTTAACTCTAATGTGATTGAAATTGGTGAAGACCTCAATTTACAAGTTCAAGCAGTTGATGATGAAGGAATTACCAGTTTAGAACTGTTAGTTGATGGTTCACCAGTTACATTAAATCCTGGTGATATTAGTAACGGAGTTGTTAATCAAGCAGTAGTTAATTTTGACCAAGCTGGGTTGATTGATATTGCGGCGATCGCCAACGATGCTGATGGGAATGTTGGTACTAAAACTTTGTCAGTTCGAGTAATTGACCCCACCGACACTACCGCACCAATTACCGAAATTGACCTCACCCAATTCCAAGAAAACGGCACCTTAATTGATGCTCCTACCGATATTATTGGTACTATTAACGACGATAATTTAGAATACTATCGCCTCGAAATTGCTCCAATTAACTTGATTGACCTAAATAATCTTGTTGCTGATGATTCTAATTATCGCGTCTTAGCTGAAGGTAACGCCAATATTGAAAATGGAGTTATTGGACAAGTTGACCCCAGATTTCTTGCCAATGACAACTACTATTTACGAGTTATCACGCAAGACTTTAGTGGTAATATCAACATTCAAGGTCTCGGGGTTTCAATTAATGGTGAAATCAAACCAGGACGCTTCACTCAAGAATTTGTTGACCTCTCAATTCCAGTTGCAGGACTACCAATTGAGGTAAAACGAGTTTACGATAGCTTGCAATCAAACCAAATCGGCGATTTTGGTTATGGTTGGAACCTTGGAGTACAAGATGCTCGCATTACTGAATCAGTACCCGTCACCGACCGAAATGGTTTCAGCCTCTTCAGTTCAACACCATTTCAAGTAGGAAGCACTGTTACGCTGACTAATCCGGAAGGACAACGAGTTACATTTACTTTCCAACCAGAAATCACCGGAGTTAGCTTACTCGGACCGATTTGGTCTCCTAGATTTGTAGCCGAACCAGGAGTATTTGACAAGCTTGAAGTTGATAATATACCCTTAAGTATTCGTTCTGATGGGACTGCGGGACTTTTCCTCTTTGGCTTACCGTACAACCCCTCGGAATACCGTCTCACAACCAAAGATGGTACAACTTATAATTACGACCAGTTTGATGGTTTGATTGATATTACCGACCGTAACGGCAATACTCTAACCTACACCGACTCAGGTATTGTCAGTTCTACCGGAGAATCAGTAGAATTCCGTCGCGATGCACAAGGTCGGATTACTGAAATAATTGATACAGCAGGTGAATCAATTGAGTATGATTACGATACCAACGGCGATTTAATTTCTGTAACTGACCGGACTGATAATACCACTGAACTGGTTTACGAGCAGCCACAACTTCCTCATTATTTAACCGAAGTTATAGACCCATTGGGAAGAAGCGGGATTCGTAACGAATATAACGAGCAAGGTCAGCTTGTTCGCATTATTGACGCTGATGGTAATGCTTTAGACTTGAATTTCGATAACGCCGATTCATCTCAAACCGTTACAGACCCACTTGGGAATGACACGACTTTTGTCTTTGACGAACGGGGTAATGTGGTTCAAGAAGTCGATGCAGAAGGTGGAGTTACGCTTAATACTTACGATGAGGAAAATAATTTAACAAGCGTTACTGACCCACGCGGTAACACCACTACCTTTACTTATGATGACCGTGGAAATGTTTTAACTGAAACAGATGCGCTCGGCAACACTAATACATTTACCTACAACGACCTGAATCAGGTATTAACTACCACTGATGCTAAAGGTAACGTAAGTACTAATCGTTATGACAGTCGCGGTAATTTGGTAGAACGGGAAGATGCAGTAGGTAACGTTACTCAGTATAGCTATGATGCAAGCGGCAATCTGGAAACAGTTACAGATGCTAACAACAATGAAACGAAGTATCGTTATAATCGCTTGGGTCGCCTTACAGAAGTTGAAGATGCAATAGGGGCAATTGTCCGATTTACCTATGACGATATCGGAAATATAAACAGCGTCACAACACCACTGGGCAATACTACCACCTTTGGCTATGACGTAGAAGGTCAACTGGTGAAGGTGACAGATGCGAAAGGAAATATTACTCAAATTGAGTACAATGCTGCTGGCGATCGCACTGCCATAATTGATGCGAATGGTCGTCGTACCGAATTTGTTTACAACAATCGCGGCTTACAAACTGAAATTCGCTACGCTGATGGTACGGTGGGTCAAACGGTTTACGATGTCTTAGATAGAGTCGTTAAAGAAATTGACCAGAACGGCAACGAAACAGAGTTTGAATATGATGGAGTAGCTCGCTTGATTTCGGTTGTGGATGCGTTAGGCAACAAAACCCAGTATGACTATGACGCAAGTGGCAATCTAACTACCCAAACTGATGCACTAGGACGTACCACTGAGTTTGAATACGATGCGCTCAATCGTTTAATTGAAACGGAACTACCTCTGGGACAAACAGAAACTTTCACTTACGATGTAGTTGACAACTTAACAAGCTTTACCAACTTCAACGGTGAGACAATTACCTACGAATACGACCCGAACAACTTGCTGAGTACGGTAGGTCTACCGGATGCTCCCGATGAAATTTACACCTATACAGCAACAGGTGAGATTAGTACGATTACTGACGCTCGCGGTACTACTCAGTACGAGTATGATGACCTAGATCAACTTGTCCGACGTACCGAACCGGATGGAGTTGCGATTGCCTATACCTATGACCTTGACGGCAACATCAACACCTTAACTACTCCAACTGGCACTGTTAATTATACTTATGACGAACTAGGTTTCCTGGAAACAGTTACAGACCGTCAAAACAACCTCACAACCTACAGCTATGACTTAGTTGGTAACTTGATTCAAACCGAGTTTGCTAATGGTATTGTTGAAACTCGTCAGTATGACTTGCTCAATCGCCCAATTTTAATTGAAAATACCAACAGCGACGGTAACATTATCTCTAGCTACGAGTACACTTTGGACAATGTTGGCAACCGATTGGTACTTGAAGAAAATACGGGACGTAGAGTCGAGTACAGCTATGATGACCTTTATCGGTTAACTCAAGAAACAGTTACTGATGCAACAAACGGCGACGAAACTACAAACTATGTCTACGATAATGTAGGCAATCGCCAAAGTCGTACCAGCACAACCGAAGGTACAACCACCTATACCTATGATGATAATGACCGACTGCTGACTGAAACTGACAATGGTATTGTTACCAACTATAGCTACGATAATGCAGGTAATTTAATTACCACTGCCACAAATGGTGAAACTCAAGTTACCTATACCTGGAATAGTAAAGGTGAACTGAGCAAAGCGGTTGTGAACGAAAACGGTACCGAGCAAACCATTGAATTTCAATATAATACCGACGGTATCCGCGTTGCGACTACGGTTGATGGGGAAACAACTAATTTCTTGATTGATACGACACAACAAGAATTTGCTCAGGTTATTGAGGAATATGGTACGGGTAATACCGACGTTATCTATACACACGGGCTTGATTTAATTAGTCAGCAGAGGAATGGGGAGACATCGTTTTATCATGCCGATGGTTTGGGAAGTACGCGGGTTATTACAGATAATGCCGGTAATATTGCCAATGCTTACATTTATAATCCTTATGGAAGTATAAATCAGCAAACAGAGATTATTCGGAATAGCTACAAGTTTACTGGAGAGCAGTTTGACCCAGAACTTCAAAGTTACTACTTGAGAGCAAGGTATTACGACGCATCTACTGGAAGGTTTATCTCAAGAGATCCATTTGAAGGAATTCCTCAACGTCCACTTTCATTGAACAAATATATTTACACCGAGGGAAATCCAATAAATGCGATTGATCCAACTGGAGAAGTAAGCGCAATTCAATTTGGAATACTTGCCGGAATAGTAGGTGGAGCAGTTGCTATAAATAGCTTGAATACATGTGAGGCTATATTGGAAAGAGAATCTGGTACTTTCGAGCGTATATTTACATTCACTAGCTCTTTCCTTATTACAGCTTTCACAGTAACTACTTTTGGAGCCTTAGCTAGATTGTTAGTCGGTGGTATTGCAGGTGGAACCCTAGCGGCATTTATTGTCTGTCCGTTTGATAGAGAATAATTTTCTAAGGGGTAGGTTGGGTTGAACGGAGTGAAACCCAACATTGCTCTGGGTTTCGTCTCTCAACCCAGCCTACGATTTTTAGGTAATATAAGAGCGGAAGGGGAGTAATCAACCCTAATATTGTCCACCCCAGCCCAAGCAGTTAATATCAACTTTGATAATTCCTGGGAAACATTCGGAGATGTCGAAGTCGTCAACCCCAGCCAAACAAATTTATCTACCGATGGCTAGTTTTTAATTAGGTGAACAAAAATGTTTACCGTCATTACGAGGGAAGCGAAGTAATCCTAATACTTACGGTTACTGCGTTTGACTCCATTCCCCTCGCAATGACATTGGGTAATTAATTGTGTTTGACTATTTCAGGACTTACGCAATTGTCACAATTTCCGGTGGTGCGTGACACTACAAACCTAGTTAATACGTTAAAAATCAATCAAAGTGTCACAGCACCCTACAATGCAATGCCGGTTGCGTAAGTCCTATTTTCCTTGTTTTTAAGCAACACTCCAACTCACATAAGGTAACTTCGCCGCTGTCTCCTTAACTTTCTGAGCATTACTTACCAATTGCCCGCAAGCATCCCAAGTACCGGAAACGAACATATTTTTCGCACCTTCACCCATATTTACAGGTGCAGAAAAATCACCGCACTGTACTTTCATAGTTTGTAAATCTACCGCGATTTCAGCTTGAGGATTATCTGTTAATATCTTTTGCAGTTGTTTAACTGTATCTGCATCAGCGGTGACGCAAGGAACTCCCATCGCTACGCAATTACCGAAGAATATTTCTGCAAAACTTTCGCCAACTAAAGCCTTAATTCCCCATTTAGCAAGTGCTTGAGGGGCATGTTCTCTAGAAGAGCCACAACCAAAATTACGGTTAACTATTAATATACTTGCATTTTTATACTGCTCTTGGTCAAAAGGATGTTTTCCATCAAGCCCTTTTCTATCATCCTCAAAAGCATGTTCTCCCAAACCATCAAAGGTAACGCAACGCAAAAACCTGGCTGGAATAATTCTATCTGTATCGATGTCATTCCCGATTAAAGGAATACCGTTTCCGGAAACTGTTTTAACTTCACTCATGATTAAAAGGTTAAAGGTTAAAGGTTAAAGGTCAAAGGTTAAAGTTGAGGAGGGGGTAGAGGGGGGGAGAGAGGGGGTAGAGGGGAGAATAACTAATAATTATTTACTCGCTACTCGCTACTCGCTACTTGCTACTCACTACTCCTCACTCCTAACTCTTGACAAACTCTCGCACATCTGCAACGGTACCTTTAATTGCTGCTGCTGCAACCATTGCGGGACTCATTAGTAAAGTACGTCCGGATGCGGAACCTTGTCTTCCTTTAAAGTTGCGGTTGGAGGAAGAAGCACTAATTTGTCTTCCCTGTAGTTTATCGGGGTTCATTGCTAAACACATGGAACATCCGGGTTCCCGCCATTCAAATCCGGCTGCTTCAAAGATTTTATCTAAACCTTCGGCTTCGGCTTGTTGTTTGACTCTTTCGGAACCGGGAACTACAAAAGCTTTGATTCCTTCTGCTACATGGTTTCCTTTGGCAATTTTGGCGGCTTCGCGTAAGTCGCTGATTCTACCGTTGGTGCAACTACCAATAAAACAAACGTCTATTTTTGTACCTGCTATGGGACTACCTGGTGCTAAGTCCATGTAGCTATAGGCTTCTTGGGCAATAACGCGGTCATCTGCTGGTAATTCTTCGGGTTTTGGTACGGCTTGATTAACTCCAATACCTTGTCCGGGAGTGATTCCCCATGTAACGGTAGGTGGAATATCTGCGGCATCAAAAACTACTACATCATCATATGTTGCATCCGCATCACTACGGATAGATTCCCACCAAGCAACGGCTTTATCCCAATCTTCTCCTTTAGGAGCAAAGTCCTTACCTTGGAGGTATTCGTAAGTTACTTTATCGGGATTAACGTAACCGCATCTCGCACCGCCTTCGATGGACATGTTGCAAGCAGTCATCCGCTCTTCCATACTCATTTGTTCAAAGGTGGTACCCGCAAATTCGTAGGCATATCCCACACCACCTTTTACGCCGAGAGTACGAATTATATGTAAAACTACATCTTTGGCGTACACACCCGGTTTCAAATTTCCGTTAACTTCAATTTTGCGGACTTTTAATTTAGACAGCGCCAAAGTTTGCGAAGCCAATACATCCCGCACTTGAGAAGTACCAATACCGAAGGCGATCGCCCCGAAAGCACCGTGGGTTGAAGTGTGACTATCACCACAAGCAATAGTCATTCCCGGTTGAGTAAGTCCTTGCTCTGGCGCAATTACATGAACAATACCTTGATTTCCCGTACCAATATTGTAAAAAGTTATGCCATTTTCTTGACAATTTGTTTCTAGCGCTTGCATCATCTCTTCTGCCAAGGTATCGGCAAAAGGACGCGCTTGATTATCAGTAGGTACGATATGGTCAACTGTAGCTACAGTACGTTCTGGAAATAATACCTTTAAACCCCGTTCCCTAAGCATGGCAAAGGCTTGAGGACTCGTTACTTCATGAATTAGATGCAGCCCAATAAACAGTTGTGTTTGTCCGGAAGCCAGCGTACCAACTGTATGTAAATCCCAAACTTTATCAAATAACGTGCCTTTGCTCATACCTCAATCCGTTTATTAAGAGTCGGGTTTATTGATGTTATCAAAAAATCGCAACACACGGTAGGGATTTTGGAAGTAGTAAGTAGGAAGTAGTAAGTAGGGAGTAGCGAGTAGGAAGTAGTAAGTAGCAAGTAGTAAGTAGCAAGTAGCGAGTAGTAAGTAGTAAGTAGGGAGTAATGAGTTTTGAGCCGGTACAAAGAAGTAGTCTCAAACAATGTGAAATCAAGATTTGATATTTTGATTCAGCTTTGAGCTTTTTAGCTTATAGCTTATAGCTATCCGGGTTTAACATGCGAGCGCCGTCTGTACAACGCAAGCAATTGTGGGTTCTAAATCCCCATTCAATTGCAAGCTAATAACTAATAACGAATAGCGGTGGAGCTTTCAATAGTCAAACAAGTCAACAAAGCACAGATAATTTTCTTTCCGCTACTTACTACTTACTACTTACTACTCACTACTCCCTACTTACTACTCGCTACTCGCCACTCTTAACTGTTCACTGTTCACTGTTCACTGCTCACTGTTAACTGTTCACCGATTACTGTTTTGCTTTTCATTAAGTTCTTTTAATTGACGCTCCATAGAATCGAAAGCATGACGGATGACTGCATCTACTGGTTCGTACTGAACGCCATCGTCAGGGCTGCGATCTACTGCTAGTTCGTGAGAAGGTGGTACGGTGATATCTAAACGTACTCGATATGGAGAACCACTACTGGGATGGTCGTGGGCTTTTTCAATTGCTACGCGACAACTGCTGATATGGTCGCAAAATTTTTCTAATTTAGTTATTTTAGAATTTACCAATTCATCTAAAGCACCTGTTTTTTCTACGCCACGATAAGTAATTTCTGGCTGTACGTTCATAAATTTTTACTTTGTATATATAGTTTGCAAATGGTCTAAGCAGAATAATACCGCATAGACTGTTAATTACTTTTAATGCAAGGGTTGCTTATTTGACTTCTTTCCTAAAGATGAAATTTTACGAATATTGTTCTATCTTACGTAGGAGATTTATTCTAAATATTTTTCCTTTAAATATAATTAATTACAAGTTTTATTTTTCTGCATGAATGTTATTTGAACTTATAATATTTATAATTTATTAAAATAAATTCAAGAATTATTTTAATTTTTATACATGTTTATTCTAGGCTTTCTGAGATTTTTTTAATAGAAAATATTTTAACAGCAAGGAAGTAGTTTCCGAAAAACTTGGTTATATTTTATGATGTTATGCAATTGATATTTCCTTATTTTTACAAAATTTTGTTTGCGAATATCATAAATCCAGGACTTACGTAATTGTCACAATGCTCGATTGGTGCGTGACACTACAACCCTAATTATTCGGTTAAAAATTGAATTTAGTGTCACAGCACCCTACAAGAAAAATATGCCAGTTGCAGCCATTCCTAAAATCAATTACTGTATATACTGCTAATAAATCATGAATTTTTGCAAAGGAATTACATTAAATCCCATTCTGATGATTTTTTATGCTTAAATCAGCTTTTATTCGGGATTTTGCTGTAAAACCAGAGAAAGAGACACAATAAGCAGAAAAAGCATGAGTTCAATTCGTATTGAAGCGGAAAATTATCAGGATGCTATCGACAGCACTATTGGTAACAATGGTGGAGAATATCGCTTTGAGGATGTTGATATTCAGTCTAGTAGGGATGTTGATAATGGTTATTCTCTCGGTTGGATTGCTTCAGGTGAATGGTTAACTTACGATTTTACTGTTCCGACATCGGGAGAATATCGTTTAGTTTCCCGTATGGCTTCTGCTGTTGGTGGAAATCACAGCTTTAAAGCAACTCTGGGGGGACAACAAACAACCTTTGATGTAGGTAATACTGGCGGCTGGTGGAATTGGCAAAATGTCGAGTCTACCAAAACTTTCTCGTTGGATGCAGGTAGTCATGAAATGCGTCTGGATATGCTCGGAAGTGTTTTCAATATCAACTACCTAGAGTTAATCCCCGTATCTTCAATAAACAACAATAGCAGTAATTTAATTCATGGTGGTACGGGTAATAATTCCTTTTACGGCAGTAACGGTATAGATACTATTACTTATGATGCAGCTAATTCAGGCATTGTTGCAGATTTAAATAAAGGTACAGTCATCCATAATCCGACAAATACTTCTATGCAACCTTTTAAAATAATGCCTCTGGGTGATTCTAATACAGAAGGTTGGGGAAGTTGGGATTTGGGTGCTTACCGCGATGATTTATGGAAACTGTTGGAAAACAGCAATTATGAGGTAGACTTTGTAGGGCCTCATAAAACAGGTTCATCAGGCTTTGATAGAGATAATGCTGGATTCAGTGGATGGAAAATTGGTGAAATCAACAGTGCTGTAGATGGTTGGTTGAATGATGCTCAACCGGATATGGTGCTGCTAATGATTGGTACTAACGACATACTTCGAGATGACAATATCAGTCAAGCACCCAGCCGTCTGAATAATCTGATAGATGATATTACCTATCAATTACCAAACACTCAGCTTTTAGTCGCTTCCATTCCACCAATTAGCCGCACCGAATCGCAAAAACAGCAGGCTATAAAATTTAATTCACATTTACCAGGCATTATTGATAGTAAGGCTGCTCAAGGCAAAAATGTCAGTTTCGTTGATGTATATAGTGAATTAACACCAGATGATTTACAGGATGGAGTTCATCCCACTGTAGAAGGTTATAGCAAGATTGCCGATACTTGGTATGATGCAATTCTCGAACAAAACATTCCTCAAAATAGCTCCCAAGATACCATCAGCAACATCGAAAATATCATTGGCTCAAATTACGATGATGTACTTATAGGTAACGCTGGTGCAAATGTAATTCAAGGAGGCGTTGGTGATGACACCTTAACCGGCGGCGGTGGTAGCGACACCTTTGTTTTAGGATTGGGAGAAGGAGTTGATACTATTACCGATTTTGCAGTTGGTGAAGATTCTCTTCAACTATCCGATAATTTAACTTTTGGGGATATTACCATTATTTATGGTTCCGGCAATGGCGACAACGACACCACGATTATCTATCAAGACGAAGCTTTAGCTGTATTAACTGGAATCGGAGAAGGTACTCTTTCTGGAAGTGATTTTGTGTAAATTTAGTTGTTAGTGGTTAGTTGTTAGTTATTAGTTGTTAGTGGTTAGTTGTTAGTTATTAGTGGTTAGTTGTTAGTGGTTAGTT
>JAHCMI010000096.1 GCA_019192545.1 Rivularia sp. MS3
CTCAAGCAGATAGAGATACATTAGTTAAACTGCTTTCTCAACGGGACGATTTGAGCGAAGAAAAAGTTAACGAGATTATCGATAACGTACAAACCACAATCAACGACATCGTAAAAGCACCCCGTCGTTTAGCAAAACGTACCGGTGAAAGAGCTAAAAGTTTTCAAACTCAAATCGCAGAATATTTACGCAACACCGAAAAAGAGGAACTCAACCCCGAAGGAATCAAACGCGATTTACAGAAACTGCTCGATGACCCCAAACAAGGTGCTTCAGCAATACAGCAACGTTTATCTCAAGCAGATAGAGATACATTAGTTAAACTGCTTTCTCAACGGGACGATTTGAGTGAAGAAAAAGTTAACGAGATAATCGACAACGTACAAACTACAATCAACGACATCGTAAAAGCACCAAATCGTTTAGCAAAACGTACCAAAGAACAGGTTGCTAACTTCCAAGCCGATATCGAAGAATATTTACGCAATACCGAAAAAGAAGAACTCAACCCCGAAGGAATCAAACGAGACTTAAAAATTCTATTGCAACACCCACGTTCGGGAATCGAAATATTAGGCGATCGCGTTTCTCAATTTGACCGCTCCACATTAGTATCGGTACTTTCGCAAAGAGAAGACATCTCTGAAGAAGAAGCTAATAAAATTGCAGACCAAATCGAATCCACTAGAGATTCAATCGTGCAACAGTACCAGCAGGTGCAGCAGCAGGTGCAATCTGCTGTAGATGGAACCTTAAACAAAATTCGTAATTACCTCAACTCCTTGGAGCGTCCAGAGTTAAATTACGAAGGAATCAAACAAGACTTTACCAAACTATTTGACGACCCACAGATGGGTGTAGAAGCCTTACGCAATCGTTTATCAGAATTTGACCGAGATAGCTTAATAGCTGTACTTAGTTCCCGCGATGATATTTCTCAAAAAGACGCAAACCGCATAGTTAGTCAAATAGAATCAGCTAGAGATAGCGTTTTAGAAAGAACGGAGCGCATCCAGAAAGAAACCAAGAAAAAATTAAAAGCTGTCAAAAAACAAGCTAAAAAACAAGCCAAAGATGCCAAGGAAGCCGCAGCAAGCGCCGCATGGTGGTTATTCGGTGCAGCTTTGACATCACTCGCAGCAAGTGCTGTAGCTGGAGTATTAGCTGTTAAAACCATTTATTGGTGGTAATCGTTTAATTCGTAATATCACCCTACCCTTCGGGAACACCTTACGGTGAACGGGTGACGCAAACTACGTAATTCGTAATCAATTAATTTTGAATTCAACCAGAAACCCGGTTTTTTTGAAACAACCGGGTTTCTTTTATAAATTAATTTTTTCAAATTATAGCGAGTTTTTACAAGCGGACGGGTAAATAGAATTTATCTGGATGCTCTCGGTGAAACAACATCACTGCCAATATTTTTCGGTTAAGGCTAGATCCTCCCTAACCCTCCTTAAAAAGGAGGGAATTAAGCCTAGGCTGTTGACTTTGATAGAATTTAACCATTTTTAGTTCATACAATTTTTTTTCAGTACCAAATCTTTGAAACATATGTAAAATAAAGCTTTCAGCTTAAAATGATTATTTTATCTATTTATTCAGTCCGCTTTCACAGCGGATTTTATTTGTTTGTTAACAGTTTCAACCGTCAAAATAATTTTTACCAATTACCAACTACCAACTACCAATTATCCATTTTTACTCAAGATTTTTGGCGCTAAAGCGCAACTACGAACCAATGAATAATTCCTATCTTTCCCCAGAACTAAAAACTAAACTTTCGACTCCTTTAAAAATTGGCTCGGTAGAAGTAAATAGCCGAGTTTTGCAATCGCCTCTTTCTGGCGTGACTGACATGGTATTTCGACGATTAGTACGTCGCTATGCACCGGATTCAATGATGTATACCGAAATGGTTCACGCTTCGGGATTAGCTCATGTCAAAGAATTACCCAAAGTAATGGATGTTGATATCAACGAACGTCCGATAAGCATTCAATTATTTGATTGTCGTCCGGATTTTCTTGCACAAGCTGCTCAAAAAGCGGTAGCAGAAGGAGCGGATACTATTGATATAAACATGGGTTGTCCGGTCAATAAAGTTACTCGCAAAGGCGGAGGTTCTTCTTTATTAAGGCAGCCAGAAGTTGCAGAAGCAATAGTTAAAGAAGTTGTTAGCGCAGTAGATATTCCCGTAACAGTAAAAACTCGTATCGGTTGGGACGATGCGGAAATTACTATTATTGATTTTGCGAAGAGAATGCAGGATGTCGGAGCGCAAATGATTACTATTCATGGACGTACTCGCGCTCAAGGATACAATGGCAACGCTCGCTGGGAATGGATTGCCCGTGTTAAAGAAGTGCTTGATATCCCGGTAATTGCCAATGGAGATATTTTTTCTGTTGAATCAGCAATTCAATGTTTGGAAATAACTGGTGCTGATGGGGTAATGTGTTCGCGTGGTACTCTGGGTTATCCTTTTTTAGTAGGAGAAATAGATTATTTTCTTAAAACAGGAGAAAAGTTATCTTCCCCAACAACTATTCAGCGTTTGGAATGCGCGAAAGAACATTTAAGAGCTTTATGGGAATACAAAGGAAATAGAGGAATTTATCAAGCACGCAAACACATGGCTTGGTATGCTAAGGGTTTTGAAGGTGCTGCGGAGTTACGACAGCAATTTAATCAAGTAGAAACGGTTTTAGAAGGAGAAAAATTAATTAATCAAGCAATAGAAAATTTGGTTAATAATAATCAACCTGATATAGAACATAAAGATAGTTTTTGCAAAGCATAGCTGTAACTAATATTAATAGCTGAAAAAAATAGAGATGCAGCAATTATACATCTCTACTTCTTATTGCTAAATATTCTTGTGAGATAACGAAAATCAATAATCTAAAAAACTTCAAATTCTTCAAACTCCCCAAACATCTCCTCAAAAAGTTCGTCAATTATCTCTTGGTTTCTTTGTTGTAAAACTGGTGGACCAGCAAGAAAATCCTTAATTGTAATTTTTTTATCTCTAAAATCTTTAACAAAATTACAAATTGAAGAAATAACTTCTATTTCAGATTCTACTTGTTCTACAGTTTGAGAAATCGGATCTATTCCCTCTTTAACCGCTTTCCGATAACCCGAAACCATCTGCCCTTCATTAGTATTCTTTGCCATTCTCAATTCACTTTTCAAATTTTCATATTGACTTTTTAGAAAATCATTATGTTGTTCAAGTTTATTGCACTTTCTCGTTAAATCGTCTTCACTATTGATTGAAAACGATTCTTCAACCTGATGTAATTTTTCGATTTCCAGCAATCGAGCCAAGTCACCTTCTTGGTAAGCTTTATTAATTTCTTTCATGATTTCTGTGTGGCGCATCTGGATATCGCTATCTGTTACTTTATCAGGATGAAATATCTCAGCTAATCTTAAAAAGGTTTGACGGATTTTCCTCGATTCTCCGGTTTTATGATTAGACGAAAAATTTTGTTGCCCTGCACCGTTTCTATGGCTATCATCATAATCGCCACTATTTTCATCAGGAGTATTAAAAAAGTCGTTTTCTTCTTCCCCTACAAAAAAGTCTTCTTCAATATCATCATCTTGTGTAAAATTCAGTTTAACGCTGATGATTCCTGCTACTTGAAGACTTCGATAAACCCGTTCGATATTTTTTCTTGTCTGCTTTCCTAACTTCCGTGTAGTTAAAATCTCATCAAATAGTGCATGTATTTCTTCATCTAAAGCTGCCATTTTCTGAAAGCAAGGAGTACATCTACTGTGTACTTCTGTGGCAACAGAACGCATTTGTTCGAGAAAGTTCTTTTGTTCGGTGCGTTTTTTCTTTATCTGCTTGAGCAACCACTGATGTTCTTTTTCTAAAGTTTCCAAACGTATGTGGAGCGACGAAAGAGCAAGTGAGGTTGTTGATGAAAGCGTAGATGGAGGTGAAACACGTGTAGACATAGAAATTATAGGTTGCTTCCAGGCTAATGTACCAATTAGAACTGGATTAGGGAAGTACTTTTTTCTCAATGCCTACTCAGAATAAATTTGAACGTTTTCTTATTTGATAGCTTTGTTTAACTCTAACCAGCTTCAAGTATCACAGATAAGATGTAATGCCCTACCGAGCAACCTAAGCTATGGTGTTTCTATAACTGTAAAAATTTATCAAATATATCAAGATTTTTTATCTATCGCATTTTGTGATAACCACAATTTTGACTATTTTGGTAAGACTAATTCAATATCTGATTCGTTTAAAGACAATAATACAGGTTCTTGACTATTGTCTAAGCTATTAACGATTAATCTTATTATCCAACGACCTGTTATGTCTTCTGAGGCTTCAACTATACCATGATACTCAAATACATATTGAGGATATAGTATTTTAACTAGACTTCCTATCTTAATCATCATGTATACCCTCTAGTTTTTTTATCTATTCAAGCATTCAAGGTGATGAAAAGCATTTTTCACTTTGATGAGGGGAACCAGTTTTCTGAAGCTTCTTTTAATTCAGTTAGGTTATATTGAGATTTCCAACCACAACTAAAACATTGAAATCCAAATGTACGATTAGTTATATATTCACGATATTTGATTCTTACAGAACTACAACGCGGGCATATACCCATAAGTACCAATGACTTAAGTTCTTGTTCTGCTTGCTGTTTATTATCAAACATATATCTACCTTTTAACTTGCCATATCAATTTACCTATTTGCCTCTTATCACTAGACAATTAATATAATTAATAATCAATATAGATTGACTGCAAATTTGTATGAAAATAACGCTAAACTTAGACACATAAATATTTTCACGATCGCGGTTGGAAAAACTTTTGACAAGGCTCTTTCTAGACCTATAATAATCAAGTTATAGCCTTCCTTAAGTGCATCCTTACCCCGGATACTGGCAAAATTCAGTACGTATTTTAAGGCTAATTAAGCGTAATATTTATCTATACAAGTTCTATAAATAATAAAATTAAAGCTTTTCTCGACTAGATAAAAATCTAATGAGTGATATTGCTATAAATGTAAATTATAAAATCAAAGTCAACACTTATTTTACAATTTTATCAACAAAAAAATATTTTTTAATAGCTATATTGCTTTTGATGTAAATCAATTAATTATTAATAATTTCCAAGTTAAAATTTACTATATTGTAAATTAATAAACTATAATCTATTACTTCATTGCAATACATTCTCTACCTTTTATCTCACAGCATAAACTCTTCCATATTCTCTAATTTAAATAGTTAAAAGAAAAAACAGGAAGAGTATTGAAGTTTCAGCTTTGGGTGAAATCACCGATTTTCATAAGATAATCCCACACTCAAGCTTTCTTTAGTATTTAAGATTGCCATAATGATTTACTGTATGTCAGTACGTTATCGTACTTTCGATTTAACTCCATTTTGAGTTGAGCAAACGAGTATACTCATTTTTGATTGCCCGGTAACATTCGCAAGCTGTATCATTCAAGGCTTGCCGATTAATAATGCTAATTTTTCCACGGGTATAGCGAATCATTCCTGCTTGTTGCAAAGTCCCTGCTGCAACAGTTACACCCGAACGACGAGTTCCTAACATTTGAGATATAAACTCTTGCGTAAGATATAGCTCATCTTTCATAACACAGTTTTGTGCTGTCAATAGCCAACGAGCAAGTCTTTCTTCGATATTATGCTGTCGATTGCACGCCGCATTTTGGGAAGCTTGGGTAAATAGTGCCTGCGTGTAAAGTAATAAAAGTTTTTGTAACTCTCCACCTCTATCAAACTCGTTTTTTAATATGTTGCCATTCAGCTTAAACGCAGAACCTTCAATTTGAACAATGGCACGGCTTATAGTAGAATTTCCACCTAGAAAAATGGGCAGCCCTACCATACCCTCTTTACCTATTAAGCTTATTTCAGTTGTTGAACCATCTTCCATTATTGAAACTAAAGAAATCATGGCCAAAGTAGGAAAATACGCTTCCGTCATCGTTTCCCCTGGCTCGCATAATACTTCTCCAGCTACTAAATCAATAGGTTCTAAATGAGGAACAAGTCTTTGATAATCTTCTAAGGGTAAAGCTGCTAGCAGCTGATTGACTATTGCACCACCAGTATCGTCGGACATATAAAAGAACACAATCTTCTTAATTGAGTCGTATCTGGAAAAATACCTCACCACACCAGAAAAATAAACAATATCTGCTGATGTTTATAGGCATTTTGCCTTCGGAATTGCTACAGCATCAGCAGATAAAGAATATCAATTTGAAGACAGATTTTGACAGCTATACATCTTAAGGAATCAGACAATTCAATGTCCGATTTATTAAAATTTTCTCAACTTGCTATATCAAATTAAATCGAAAAGCAGCAGCTACTTAAAATCTAAAATCAAAAATGGTATTACCCTTGCTGACACCGCATGTCTGTAAACAAAAGAATACCTCGATCCCAGAAAAAAACAGTACGGTATCGTACATAATCTGTTAAAAGTTTAAGAAAATATAAAAATTTAATGATTTGCTTTATGTCAATAAGCGTTGAAACTCATCCCGAATCAATCCATAGCATTCGCAAGCTGCTTCTTCGAGTTGTTTCCTTTGCAGGATAGTAATTTGTCCTCTGCTATAGCTGATGAAACCTGCTTTCTGAAGGGCGATCGCAGCTTCTGTAACGCTAGCGCGACGAACTCCAAGCATTTGAGATATAAACTTCTGGGTGAGCGGTAGCTCATCTCTATTTACACAATCATTAACCGAAAGCAGCCACCGAGCGAGTCTTTCTTCAATTAAATGATGTGATTTGCAGGCCGCTATTTGTGATATCTGAGTTAATCTAGCTTGAGTATAAAGTAATAGCTTTTGTTGTAATTTTTCTCCTTTTTCAAATTCACTTTTAAGTATAGAAGCATCCATTTTTAGAGCATTACCTTGAACCTGAACGACTACGCGATTTGTCGCTGTATTTCCTCCTAAAAATACTGGAACACCAACCATTCCTTCATTGCCTACCAAACCAATTTCCGTAGTTGAATTATCTTTCATAATCGAAACCAAAGAAATCATAGATCCAACAGGAAAATAAACTTCTTTTATCAACTGTTTGGGTTCATAAATAACTTGCCCTAAAAATAAACTAACAGGTTTTAGATAGGGAGCTAAGCGCTTATATTCTTCAGAAGGTAAACCCATCAGCAGTTGATTAGCCGATAAGGAAGGCGAATCAAACATGAGCTAATAAAATATATTTTTATAAAAATTTTACTTCAATGCAGCAATATTAATTCATATAATATTTGCGGCAATTCTAGGAGAACAATCTTTTTCTTTAGACAAGCAATTTACTGCATTTTGGATAAGTACCCCGCTTAGATAATAATCTAAAAAAAATGTTTCTAAACCATAACAATAACCACTACGATAAATTATCTAACTAGTCCCTAAGATATTATCAAAATATATATTAAGATAGTTCTTAGGCAGAGAAGTCATATCTTTAGTAAGATATAGTTTGGTTGCAATGATTCAATTGTTTATAATGTTTTTTTAATAAACAATAATAAGTATTATTTACAGACTACATAAGTAATACTTATGTTCTAGTGTTGATTGTTACAAAGCTATCTTGTCTGCCGTATTTTTTTATTTACTTTTGTAAATTTTGAGGTGCAGATAATTTACTGCTTTGATATAAATTTTCTATTACTTGAATCGCGTAAATCAAAGCAACTAATCCGGTAATAATTACAGGCTGCAAGTTTATTCCAATTAAAGCCAGAAATATAGAAATGACGGCAGCCCCAATTCTGTAGTTAGCTTTAACGGAAGCAACGAAATATTATTCGGGTACTATGGAGGATGCCTTAATTTAACAAAAATAGAGCTAATCCTCTATCTCTACAAATTAACCAACGTTCTCTACAAATTAACCAACGTTAGGCACTTGCAAAAAGCCTTAAACGTTCTGGTAAATATTCAGGATGAGGAAGCAAACTAACTTGAAACCGTTTTGCAGTAATTCCAGCGAAATATAAAATTAAAGCTAATGTCCAAACTACAAAACGTATAGGAATTTGAACAAAAGCAGATATTGACTATAAAGCCGTTCTAGTTCGCAATTAATTAAGTGAACAACCAAGCAAATAATCTAAATATAAAGTTAAATTTCTCAAGTTTTTTTCAATTTATATAGCAGTTTTCGGTTGAGTAGAATACAAAAAAAGACCTCACCCCGTCCTATGTCCTCCGGGCACGCTGCGCCCTCCGGACACCCCTCTCCTTACTAAGGATACTGCTGGTTATTCAGGGGTGACACCCCTGAATAACCAAAAAAATGAGGGTTTGAGGAGTGCGATCGCACTCCTGCTGATAACTTAAAATCCCTATTAATTCGTTGGGATGAGGGGTCTGACCTACTATTCGCCAACAGTATCCTTACTAAGGAAAGGGGAAGGGGTGAGGTTCAGACTGTATTGCACGCAAGTGAAAACCGCTATATTTAGTTGTTTTGTCCTGCCTGTTTATTTTTATAAAGGTTTTTGCTGCTTGTTTATCATTAAAAATGCCACTAAAGCACTTGCAAGTGCTAAACCGGCGGCAATAAACATTATCAAGCGAAAACTGTCTATATAAGCAAGCGCTATTGCTTGTTCGATTGTATTTTTTAAACCATCATTAACATTCTCGGGAACTTTTGCAGCAGCTAAATTAATTTTTTCTTTTGCTAAGGCTTGCTGTATTTGAGGTGATAAGTTCAACTTCGCTAAACGTCGGTCTAAACTATAATTAAAAGCATTAAAAACAAAGATATTAAATACGGCGATCGCCAATAATCCGGCAGTACGAGAAACTGCATTATTAATCCCCGAAGCAATACCAACTTGACGTTTTCTCACCGAATTCATAACGGTAGTTGTCAAAGGAGCAACGCTGAGTGACATTCCTAACCCTAATATAACAATAGCGGGGAAAAATGTTATCCAGTAACTACCACCAACTCCGGGTAATGCGAATAAGATAAAACCTAATGCTGCAATTACCGGCCCTACCATTAATGGTAATTTAGCATCATAACGATTGACTAAATCTCCAGACCATCGCGACAAAAAGAACATAATTAAAATAAACGGTAAAAAAACCGCACCCGCAGCAGTTGGAGAGTAACCTTGCACCTGAATTAAATTAAAAGGAACAAAATATAAAACCCCTCCTAAAGCTGAATATAACAATAACGTTAGTAAGTTTGCACCGCTAAAAGTACGCGATTTAAATAAAGATAAAGGCATCATCGGACCGTAGATATTAGCTTCTACAAATACGAAAGCACCTAGAAATAACAGTCCTATTAAAATGCTGCTAATTACTAAAGGATGAAAAAGCCCTAAAATCGAAGATTCTATTAATCCGAATACTGTTGCTCCTAACCCCAAAGTTATCAACATCGCTCCCCAATAATCAAGGCGGGTAAATTCGCTATCGCGGCTTTCGGGAACGTATCGAAATAAAATTGATAAAATGACAATTGCTAAAGGGACATTAATAAAAAATATCCATCGCCAGGATAGATTTTCTACCAGCCAACCGCCTAAAACTGGCCCGAAAGCCGAAGTTATAGCCGTAAAACCAGACCAAATACCAATAGCTTTTCCTCGCTCATAATCGCTAAACGAAGCGCTGATAATAGCTAAACTTCCAGGAACTAATAAAGCTCCACCAACTCCTTGAAAAGCACGAGCAACAATTAATTGATTTATATCAGGCGATAGGGCACACCATCCAGAAGCAACAGCAAATAGAGCAATTCCACAAGCATAAATTAATCTTCTCCCGAATCTGTCTCCTAAAGACCCACCGACTAAAATTAAAGCAGCTAAAAACAAAGCATAAGACTCTACTACCCACTGTACTTGAGTCGCATTTGCATTCAAAGCCTCTTGCAATACTGGTAGCGCTACATTGACAACAGTGCCGTCAATCATTGCCATACTCGAACCGAGTATAGTTGCCACTAGTACCCAACGTTCGGTAATACGAGAACAAGAAGTGGAGCATCGTTTAGCCTTAATTACTCCGGCATCACATGGCGGTTTGACAATGTTTGACATCTTAAGCCACTAAGAGCGCAACTTTAGAAATTTTACCGGAAGTTGTTGATTTTTCTCTACTAAATATTAATTAGCATTTCTGTCAATCATCTTATTACTGATTTTCGATATATATGGGTTAGATTTTATCCGAGAAAATGACAATTATTTTTGATTAATTAAAAATGATTTTCAATTAACAGTTTTTATCAAAAGATAACGCTACACATGGAGCTTCATCAGCCGATAACCTCCGGATTTGCTTGTTTTGATGAAAATTGCATAAGTTTTAATCAAATAATCAGGGCAAGGTTATATTAAAATAATTTTTAGGTACAAACGCTTTATGTCAGTTTACTGCGGAGCGCGACTACTTATTAATTATGTTTGTCTTTTCTAATTAACATCAAAATGGCTGAAACATCTGACCGTCAGAAAAGGATTATGGAGCATCTAGCTCGTAGCACTAACAATTTTATTAAACCTAAACTAAATTCAGTTGAAAGAAAGCAACAGATATTAGAGCATATTCGTTTAACTAAGAATTAAGTTTTTTAAGGTGGGAATATCCCACCTTTTTTTATTAAGAAGATGGGGAATATCAATCACAGTATAAGAGCATGCTTGAAAAGTAAATAAGTATACTCATGACCTCATAATAATCTTTTCAGTGTCACAACCGGGCATTGTGACAATTGCGGTCATTCCTGATTTAAATAGAAACAATTCAAACATTCGATAAATTTGAACTTGTAGTTAACTAAGTTAATTAAGTTAATAAATAATACAGTTTATACAGTAAATTAAGTATTTACGGTTAATTAAATAAAAATTTATTGCTTCAGCAGAGATAAATCACATTTTTTAGATAGAATAATTTTATAATAATAGTTAATAAAACACTTAATTTATGTATAGTAAGGCTTTTAGTATGTTTTGTAATTGCTATCTATTGGTATTTGCCTATTGCGAATATACAAATTATACTCAGTTGCAATAAAAATTTGGCAATTTTATTTACATCAGTCTACTTGATGAAGCAGAAATAACTGCTTGTAAAAGGCAATAACTATAGATTAATTATCGTTTAAATTCAGGATTTGATAAAAGCGCCTCAGTTGTAGTAAGTTTTTTAATAACAATGAAATCCCCAGAATCTAAAGTTGAAACTCAAGAAAATAAATCTTCCCGAAAGGCGCAAACGCTAGGATTGCCGCAACGTTTGTTGTTAATTTTGCTACCTATATTTCTCACTATTGGTGGAGTTGCAATACTAGTTAAATTACTTGCCCGTCAAAACACCTTTTCATTGAATAGTACGGTTCAAAAATTGCCCGTCTCAGTCAATCTCGCCGAAGTGAAAGTGGGAAAAATAGCAGAAAGTTCTGAGTATATCGCTAGTTTGCAATCATTAAATTCAGAGACTCTGCAAGCAAATATTCAAGGTCAAGTATCTCGAATTTTCGTCAAAAAGGGAAATCAAGTAACAGCACAAGCACCTTTATTACAAATTAGTTCAACCAACCAAACTGCTGAAATTAACAATAATAGTGGTAGCAACAGCGCAGTAGCCGAAACTATTCAAGCGCAGCTGCGAAATGCTCGCGCTCAATTCCTGGAATTGCAAGCTCAACAGTTAGCAAAAATGCAAAACTTGAAGTTAATTCAACAACAATACGAAAAATATTCTAACTTAGCCTCACAAGGAGCCGTATCCCAGCAAGCTAAACAGGAATACGCTCAAAGACTTGAAGCAGCTAAAATTGATTTTAATAATTTGAACGTCAAAGTAGAAAGCCAACAAGCAGCTATATCTCAATTAACACAAACACTCCAACAAGCACAAATTAAAAATACTGCAAATAATCTTAGTGCCCCTAAAACTCTGGCGCAATCGCAGCAGCGTAGAATTCGCGCTCCCTTCAAAGGTACGGTAGCCAATATTTTAGTTAAAGTCGGAGATTCGGTAAAACCTTCGACTAGAGTTGTTAGAATCACTCAAAATCAACCTTTAGAAGTAGATATACCAGTTTCTTCAGAAAAACAATCCCAGCTTCGTAAGGGAATGTTAGTCGAAATAATCAATTCTGAAGGTAAAAATATAGGTACGGGAAAAGTTTTTTTTATTTCTCCAGAAGTTAATTCCAATACTCGTACCGTATTAGTAAAAGCATTGTTTGATAACACCCAAATGTCAATGCGAGCGGGGCAATTTGCGAAAGCCAGAATTAATTGGAATCAAAATTCTGGATTGTTAATTCCCACTACGGCAGTATTCCGTATTGCTGGAGAAACTTTTGTATATGTAGCTGAAAAATTAAATACAGCCGGACAAAATTCTCAATTAGTAGCAAGACAAAAACAGGTAAAACTGGGTAAAACAGTAGGCAATCAATATCAAGTTATTGAAGGATTACAGCCGGGAGAAAAAGTTATTGTTTCGGAGTTATTGAATATCAATAATGGTGATATTTTAACTGCCCAATAACTCCGAGATAAAGGTTAAGTTGCCCGATTCTAGAGCATCTCAATTTTTAGCAACAATATTTGTCGCCTTTGTATAACCGATATAGCATTACGCAACGCGGGTTAGAACATTAACAAAGTTTACTACTTATAATTGTTAAACCTTTAACCTTCGACCTTCAACCTTTAAACGGCAGGTGTAGCTTTATAAATAGTTGAATTTATAATACCTTAGTACTTCGTCTTGGCATATTACGACCAAAAGCGGTTATATTATTTAGCCTAGATACCCAACCCTGCAAATGTTTCTCGTAAGGGTTGCCTAACCACCAAAACCATATATCATACAAATAAATTAACAGAAATTAACAATGGTAGAACCTCCAATTAAAAAATCCGATCGTCAACCGAAACCAGAAACAGAAGGCAGTTCTAAGTCTGAGAATAGGAGTTTTACCCCTCCTGTGAAAAAGAATCGTAAAGATCGAGACAACGATAGAGATAATGACAGAAGCAACGATAGAGGTAGGAATAGAGGTAAAGGCAAAGGTAGAAAATCTGGAAGAGATGAAAGTAAGCCTCCAGTGAATCCTGCCCTAGCACGTCCTCCCAAACCATCTAAGCCTCCTGTTAAAGTTGAAGCTGAACCAGAAGAGGCTTCAGAAACTGTTGCAGAAGAATCCCAAGAAACAAGCGAAGCGGCAACAGAAACTGTTGCAGAAGAATCGCAAGATTCAAATGAAGAACAAAATAATTCCTAACTTATTAGTTAATTTAAAGGAGCATAAAGAAAATAAAGAAAACAGGAGTTGCTAAAAAGCTTGGAGAATAAACAAACTACTTGCGACTATACAACTCCTAATTTCTCAGATTGTTTCCGTTTGTATCGGAATTATTTTAATTGCCTCTTCTTCTTATTCTCTGCGTACTCTGTGTCTGTGCGGTTTTTTTATAATTCTGGTGCAACCGGAATTGATATCACTTCTTCACACGCTCTCCAAAACGTATTAGCCTTTCTATCATGGCAAGACGATTTTCCCATACCCGAACTTGGTACGGATTATTAAAAGCTTGTTGACGCATCAAACTTCTAAACTGAGATTGAAAGCGAGTTATTGATGCTTTTGTTGCTTGTAAATTGGCTTGAGATGGTGATTCTGCTAGCCGTTTTAAAGCATTTTGCAACACTTGTGCTTGAGAATCAAATTGGGAAATTCCGCTAGCAGACATTTTTACCTGTTTGTTTTGTAAAGCAAATTCCCATTCTTTTTGCAAGGAAGCATAGCGTAGAGCAGCAGTTTTGAATGGTTCGCGATAAGGAATCGGTTCTTCTTTAGATTTATTTCCTTGAGTTCTTTTAAAAACTTGCTGTAGCTGCTGATTTTGTAAGTTTTCCGCAGCAAATAGAGCGTAGCCGCCTACTGGTAAGTCTCTAATTAACTGTATTTGGTCAAAAGCTCCTAAAGTTGGTAAGTTTAACAACCGAATTCCCGGAACTAGTAAAGTCGAGCCTAATTTTTTCGATACAATCCAAGGTTGTGCTAATCTGCTGAAAGTTTGAGTATCCAAGGCGTAAGTCATGGGGACAATTAAATCTATATCGCCTCGTTTTGCCCAAACTTCCCAGTGCTGCTGTAATTTTCCAATTCTTTCTTTTTCTGGTAGAGGAAAAACCGCTACAGACATGATTAAGTCTGGCTTTTTCTGTCGCATTTTCTGCGAAACTTGAGCCACAAAGCTATCTATCTGTTGAGTGCGGAAATCCGTCCATTTTTTCCAAAGATTGCGTTGACGTGGCGAAATTTTCAGCGGATCGATTCCATAACGCTGTTTAAATAAACTTCTTGCAGCTTTTCCATAACCGTAACTGCGATTCCTTTGATGATCTTGAAAAGGATAGCGAATATAGTCTAAATGTAGGCCGTCTACGTTGTAGCGGGTAACAATTTCTTCGTACTGATTTAATAAATACTGTCGTAACTGAGGATTAGCTGGGTCAAAAAATGGTTTATTTTGACCTTGAGGAATCATTTTTCCCCGTCTATCGTAACCAGCCCAATCGGGATGGGCAGCTAGTACCGGGCCGGGATAGTTCGGGTTGATACCTAAAATTTTATTGTGTCGCTGGTTTCCTGCTGCAAATACCCATACCCAAGCATGTAATTCCATACCTCTATCGTGGGCTAGTTTAACGGCCGATTTTAATGGGTCCCAATTGCGGGTTAAAGGATTTTGCTGAGGTGCAACTTTGCTGGGATAAACTGTATAACCGGCATTTACCGTTTCAAAAAATACCGTGTTAATTCCTGCTTTTGCCAGGTTATCGAAGATTTGAGCTAATCCTTCTTGGTTTCTTGCTTTAACAATCGTTCCTCTATCCAACCAAATTGCTCGAATTTCTGGTTGAGCAAACCTCTGATTTACGGGGAATTGATTCCATAAAGAGTTTTTTGCTGCTAACCATTGTCTGCGGGCTTCAGCGTATTTTTTTCTTGCTACTAACTGCGGTATTTGGTTAACAACTTCTTTAGCTTGGGATATAGCTTGCTGGCTGCTAAAAGTTAATGTTGCAGGCTGGCTGGATGCAAATTCTGCTGCCACACTTGCCTTTGCCGATTGAGAAGTTCCCTTGTTTACTGCCGCAACTGATAAATTCGCACTTTCAACTCGACCAATTAATTTTAGTAATTCTTGCTGTAGAGCCATTGATTCATTACGGCTGATTGGTTTGCGAGAATTAGGTTTGACATCAAGACGTACCTTATCCTGCAAATGATCTATTGCTTCGTCAGATAGCTCGTCGGAGCGCCGAAAGTTAATGTTTGAAGAAGGATTATCGGGAATTACGGCAGTAATATTAAATGGAGTTGAAGCTGTATTTATTTGTGTAAGAGAATTATTAGAATTTGTATCGAGATTTTCAGCAACAATTGAATTAGAGCATTCAGAAGAACCACCCGGAACACTTTTAACAGTATTCGGTGAATTAGCATGTCGTTTCAAAGCGGCTTGCAACCAAGCACTATCAAAATTGGGGTTGGCGGCGGTATCTACTCCCCATCGCCAGCCAAAAAAAGTAGAGCGCGAGTTAGCTAAAACGGCTGCGGAATTATTTTTCTTATCCCATACTGCCGCCGCTTGAGCTGATGAATTTGGAACTACAACACCACCGCGAACTTCTCCAATTAATTTTTTGCTGTTAGCCCATTGCTGTAACTTAGCTTTAGAAGGTTGAAGCATCTGCGGTGAGTCTAAACTGAATCCCCAATAACCTCCTAAAATATTTTTGATTAATCGACGTACTCCCGGCGCAGATAAACTCGCCACCGGGCCACTTGCAATCACGCGCCCGCCTTTACCAACCCATTCTTCTAAACTAATTGCTTGTGATGGTGTCAATGTTTCTACATTGGGTAAAAACAGCACGCTACGGCTTCCCCAATCGGCAGTATTTCTAACTTTATTTAAAGGAATTACGCAATAGTTAACTCCAGCTGCTTGCAAACGAGTAGTTATACCCTTCCACTGATTGGCATTATCCCGGCTTTGAATCACACTAATAACTGGTTCGGTTGCCGCCGTTGCGGGTAAAACATTAAATAAAGTGCAAGCTAAAAATTGACATTTAAAAAATAATAATTTGGTATTAATAGATTTTAATTTAACTTTTCTGATTCCTTTAATCTGGTTTATCACTATTTCTCCCCTGGTTGAATTTTAGTTTGCAGATTGACACTACAGTGCTTACAAATAAACTTATGTTTTTATATAAATGGGCAATTTGAATAATCGACCAATTTTTTGTTAAATTGAGCAAAAATATCGTAAATATTATTAGGACTTACGCAACCGGCACATTTATGCTGTAGGGTGCTGTGACACTTAATTAAATTTTTAACGTATTAATCAGGGTTGTAGTGTCACGCACCACCCGAATGTTGTGACAATTACGTAAGTCCCGATTATTTGTCATATTTTTCCGCTTGTATCGGAATTATTTAAAGTCTCTCTTGTTTATCTTTCCTCTTGCTTAAAAATTTGTACTAGCAGAGATTGCTGCGCTTACATAGGAGAAACTCCTAATACCGTACTTTCCGCTGCATCCTCTGCGGTTTTTTTAATTCCGGTGCAACCGGAATTGATATTACTCATAAATATGTTTTTTCCTTACTACTTAATTTCAACTCCTATTGAATACAAGCTTGAATTAGCTCCTCTACATTTGCAACTGTAAAAATTCGTGTTTTTAAACTATTTGCAATTTCTTCTACTGTTTTATCATCTAAAAACACTTGCTCTCCATGTTTTAACATCACACTTGGTAATAAAATCCCATCACCTAAATTTTCATCCTGCAATTTTAAAAGTAAATCGTGACCGGTTAATAAACCAGTAACGCTAATATCTTGTCCCCAATAATCGCTAGATAAAGCACGCATATTAACAGATAAACCTTCCACCTCATTTAACTGTTTCTCAATTGGTTGAAAAGCTTGCTCAACTGCATTCCCTACTACCCAAGTTAATTTTCTTGGCTTCACTTTCTGCGGTAATAATTCTTTTGCAGTTTGCAAAAACTCCTTGATGAACAAACGAATTGAACCAACACCATTATCAATTTGAGGATAATCTTTGTATTCAGCTTCACTTGGTAATTCCTCACCTGCAATTAAAAACCATTCATCAGCCAACCATACGCAATTTGAACCAGTTTTTTTGAATTCTTGCTGCAATTTCCCCACTTGAGAAATAACTTCTCCTGCTTTTTTTCGCGTCACCGGTGTAAGTTCATCCTCTTGAGGACGAAACCGCGTTAAACCCACTGGTACCACTGCAACAGAAGCAACAGCTGGCAATTCTCCGGTATGAAAAGACGCTAAATCGCGCAGAGTTTTTTCTAAGTGTACGCCATCATTGATACCAGGACAAACAACGACTTGTGCGTGAATTTGCAGTCTTCTTTCCTGAAACCACTTAATATTATCTAGAATTTCTCCCGCTCGTTGATTTTTCAGCAATCTAATTCTTACTTCGGGTTCGGTGGCATGAACCGATACATAAAGCGGCGAAAGTCGCATCTGCTCTATTCTTTGCCATTCTCGTTGCGGTAAATTAGTCAAAGTTAGGTAAGAACCGTACAGAAAACTCAAGCGATAATCATCATCTTTAAAATAAAGACTAGAGCGTTTACCCGGCGGTTGTTGATCGATAAAACAGAAAGGGCAGCGATTATTGCACTGAATTAAACCATCAAAAAGTGCAGTTTCAAACTCTAAACCCAAATCATCATCGTAATCTTTTTCAATTTCAATTTGATGAGTTTTTCCCTTCTCATCCAAAATCTCTAATTCTAAAACTTCATCAGCACATAAAAACTTATAATCAATTAAATCGCGGGGACGAATACCATTAATACTAACGATTGCATCGCCAACTTCAAATCCAATTTCTGCGCCGATAGAATCCGGCAAAATTTTAGTAATGCGTGCAGGGTTTACGTTCATCATTTAGGGTTGAAAAGTTGATAATTATGAGTTACGAGTTAGGAATTAATAATCATAATTATTTTAAGGTATTTATAGTTTCCTCGATAAAAAATACTCAAATACAAAAAAATAACTAGCTTCAAGTCCTGTTAGTAAATACCGTTGATTTTATAATTAATTTTTTCCTGCTCCCCACTCTTAACTACTAACTCATAACCCCTAACTATTTTCTAATAACCCCCCACTAATGCTAGCTATTATCAAAATTCCAAACACCAACCGATACCAAACAAACACCCAGGTACTTTGAGTTTTGAGGAAGCGCAGCAAACTAGCGATCGCTAAATAAGAAAATACCCCTGAAGAGACTATTCCTGCTGTTAAAGAAGTCATTTGACTCGCATCAACTCCTGCTAACAACAAATCCTGCAACTTAACTAATCCAGCCAAAGAAATAGCGGGAATACCCAGCAAAAAAGAAAATCTTGCTGCTGTTTCTCGTTCCAAATTTAAAAACAGCCCAGCGGTTAAAGTTGAGCCACTTCGAGATACACCAGGTATCAGCGCCAAAGCTTGAGCAAAACCCATTAGCAATCCATCTAACATTAGTAAATTTTCAAAATCCCGCCCACGTTTGCCAAGTTTTTCCGCTAACCCTAACAGTATCGACATAACTATAGAAGCAATTGCGATCGCACTCATACTCCGTAGCGGTGAGTTATCAAAATCGGGAATAAAAATTCTAATAATTATCCCAAATAAAAGTATGGGAAAGGTGCCAAAAAGAATACCCATACACAAACGAAAATCGAAGTCCATATAGTCAGAAAGCACCATAGCCCTGGTAGCACCTTTGAAAATTCTGGACAAATCTTTCCAGAAATACCACAGTACCGCCGCAATACTTCCTAACTGAATTACAGCACTAAAAGCAACTCCTGGATCTCCCCAACCAAGAGCTACAGGAACAGCTTTTAAATGAGCGGTGCTGCTAATAGGTAAAAACTCTGTTGCACCTTGTACAAAGCCTAAAAAAATCGCTTGCCATACCCTCATTTGCTGCACTCCATCGGCTGCTGTAGAAGGTTGATTGGCAAACGCTTTTAACGGATGTATCGCAATGCTCAGAATGGCGGATGCTACAGTTAAAAACCAGAATAATTGACGTTGAATAAAATTCCGTACATTTGTTCTTGCCGTTAAAGCAAAAGCAAACCTTCGTGTTTCACAAAGCTTTTTGTCATTATTCATCACAATCCGCCAGTTATTATTGTTTGTTCAAGATTCAATGTCTATATCTTGCACAAACAACCAGCAGACTCAAGACTACAGCAATACAAACAGTTACTCCCTTCCCGGTAGAAGATTACCGTTTGGGATTGAGTGAGAGAGTGAGAGAGGGTGGGAGTGAGGGAGAAATTTTCATAGGAAATCTTAGAGCGGAATGGGAGTAGCAGTTATTCACCCGGAGGGTGTGGATCAGTTAGTAGTACAAACAGCAAGCAATTATGAGTGAGCAGTTACCAATTACCAATTACCAATTACCAATTAACAATTTATATATTTTCAAGTACGCCGAAGTATAAACCAGCTAGTATCGCAATACCGAATATCAAACGATACCAAACAAATATCCAGGTACTTCTGGTTTTTAAGAATTTTACTAACCAAGCAATTGCTAAATAAGAAAATATTCCTGATGATATGACACTTGCTATCAAAGTAAGAATTTGCGAGTTTTCAACTCCTACTTCTAATAAATCTTTAAGTGAAATCAAGCCTGCCAAGGTAATAGCGGGAATACCTAATAAAAAGGAAAATCTTGCTGCTGTTTCCCTTTCCAAACCCATAAATAATCCAGCTGTCAAAGTCGAGCCGCTGCGAGAAACACCAGGTATTAACGCCAAAGCTTGAGCGCAACCCATCAATATGCCATCAATCATTCCCAATTTTTCAAAATTACGCTGTCTGCTGCCTTTTATTTCTGCTAACCCCAACAACAGCGCCATCACAATTGACACGATGGCTATAACCACCATACCCCGAACAGTATTTTCGTAAAACTCCTCAAAAACAATCTTGAGTAAAAGTCCCAAAATTACAATAGGAAACGTTCCAATCGCAATTCCTAAAGCAATACGAAAATCATTATCTTGATAATCTTTTCGCCTAATAGCAATATATGCACCACTAATAACTCTGGTTAAGTCTCCCCAAAAATACCACAGTACGGCAACAATACTACCCAGCTGAATGACGGCACTGAAAGCTGAGCCTGGATCTCCCCAACCCAAGGCTACAGGAACAGCTTTTAAATGAGCCGTGCTGCTGATGGGTAAAAATTCTGTGGCACCTTGCACAAAACCCAAAAAGATGCCCTGCCAGACGTTCATTTGCGAACCTGCATCAACAACAGGAATACTCGCATCTTGACTCAGAACTTTTAAGGGAAATGTCGCTACTGATAAAACACTACTTCCTAGCATCAATAACGGAAACAGCAAACGTTTGGATACAGCCATGAATACACCTATCTACCCGTAGTTACCAACGATTACACTTTCAACCACTTCTAGACTGTTTACAGGAAAAAATATCCGATTGATTATTTATTCCTGTTTACTTAGAACCTTGAAGCCTAATTCTCGCTACAGCATACCTGCAAACCAAGATTTTTTACTTGTGATTTTTTTAAAGATTTTATAGTTGACTACATTTAGGTTATTATGACTATGCCCCCCCAGGGGATAAGAAATACCGAATAGAGGGTTGTAATTGAACCTTAAGAAAAGTTAATCTTTGTAAAGAAGATTAAAATATTGACTAATAATACGTTGTATTCATATCCAGTTTTTAACCTTGTGACTCAAACACTTGAAAGTCTCGAATCTTTAGAAATCAAAACAATAGCCAATCAAAAAGTGATAAGCACAGTAATACCCCTACATAAACAGGAAGATGAGAATTTAACATCTTTCTCTACTTCTTCCTTAACGCCTCTGCTTTCTAGGATCGTATCTCGCCAAGCTTTATTGGTATTTGCTGCGGCAGTATTTTTAGTGTCGGTGCCTGTATTCATTGAAGCGCCTTTGGTGAGAACGCTACCGTGGTTGAGTGTAGCTTTGAGTGTAGGTTGGGTGTGGTTAAGTAGAAAATTGATGTCGCACAGTTCTACTTACATTTGGGGTGATTTACTTTTAGGCTTCAGCTGGAGTTGGTTGGCTGGTTCTATATATTGGGGGTGGCTGCGCTGGGAACCTTTGTGGCATTTGCCCGTAGAATCAATTGGTTTACCTTTTGCCATTTGGTGTTTGTATCGTAATTGGGGCAAAATCGGCAACTGGTTTTACTTCGGTTCTCTCTTGGGCACTGTTTTGACGGACATATATTTTTACATAGTGGACTTAATACCCTATTGGCGGCAGATTATGCTTGTAGATCCAGAAGCAGCTTCACCAATTTTAAAAGCAGCACTTTCTCAAGTACAAACACCAGCAGGAGAGGCTTGGGCAATTGTTCTAGCTGTAGTGTTATTAAGCATTGGGATTATACCTTTAAAATATAGGCAGCTACACTGGTATGCTTTTAGTGGAGCAGTTTTAAGTACAATTTTAGTAGATAGCTTATTCTTGATCGCTGCCGTTCTCGCTTGAGTAAAGGATTTTGGCTTTTGCAAAAGCTGATAATGGTTTTAAAAGTTCAATGATTAATTGTTTTCAATAATTTTTTGCAAAAATCTGACTCTAAATCCCTAGGAGTAAATATTAGATATATTGATAAGCTATATATTAGTTTTTGATAACTGCTGTGTTTGAATTAAGCTACTTACTACGAGCATCTGTCGTTTATGCCTTATCTGTGATGAATGACATATCAGTAGTAAATGGCTTAGAACTCTGTGTAAGTTTGATGGAAAGAGGTAGAAAATCGTGAAACGATTGGCGCATTTAGTAACAATATTTAGTTTGTTAATCGGGTTTTGGGGATGGTTAGGCTCTGGGGGAGCAGCCCAAGCAGCAAATTTAAATCAATTCGCTGTGAATAACGCTCCTGTTTTTGCAATTGATTCTTCCCGAGTATTGCGAAATCGAGCAGATGAAAAGCTTGCAGATGTTTATGGTGACAAAATTGATTTAAACAATACTAACATCGGATCTTTTCAAAAATATCGGGGATTATATCCTACACTTGCTAAGAAGATAGTCTTTAACGCTCCTTACGACAGTGTAGAAGATGTACTCAATATTGAAGGTTTGAGCGAAAGACAAAAGCAACGCTTGCAGGCTAACTTGGAGAACTTCACAGTTAACCCACCAGAAGAAATATTTATTGATGGCGATGAGCGCATCAATAATGGTATTTACAGATAATCACTTTTGTGGTTTGAATATCTCAGTTTTCAATTCTGGCGTTTTGTTTGAGATTTAGATAATTCTCGAAAATACAGCACTTTACAGGTAGATGAAGCATGATTTCATATTGCAGAAGTCTTGTAAAATAGGTGCCTTTGCCGGTTCTAACCTACCGGCATCACATGAAATGTGCTGTAGACGTAGGGACGCGATAAGTAGTTAAACAAAATATTTACCGTCATTATTTGCTGCGCGATCTTCGTAGGTGTGCTTCAGGACATAGTAATCCCAGTACTTACGACTATCCACACCCTGAGCCGTACCTAGCGGTGAACGGGTAAATGCTTCGTTTTACCTAGTAATCCTTGCAATGACGTTGTGTAATGAATTGTGTTCGCCTACTTGCATCGCGTCTCTATAAAAGTTTTCAATACAACTCAAAAGCTTAATTTGGGGAAGAAGATTTATACCCTGTGTCAGTTTCTTCCCTTGGGAAACCCCCAAACCCAAAATCTAAAATAATTAAGTTCCCTACTATATCTATCACCTTGTCCGAAAAAAAATTTCAAAAAAGTAATATTCAAAATCACTTTGATGTTTTAGTTGTGGGTGCTGGTGCAGCTGGACTGTATACTGCCCTATGTTTACCCCAAAATTTACAAGTTGGTCTAATTACTAAAGATACTATTTCTTTATCTGCAAGTGAATGGGCGCAAGGAGGCATTGCAGCAGCAGTTTCTCCCCAGGATTCTCCACAGTTACATGTTGAAGATACGATGCTTGCAGGTGCTGGTTTGTGCGATCGCTTCGTTGTTGAATTCCTTGCCGAAAAAGCCTCTGAATGCATTCAATCTTTAGTTGATTTAGGTGTATCTTTTGATCGTAAAGGTTCTGAATTAGCTTTAACTTTAGAAGCTGCTCATTCTCGCCATCGAGTTCTTCATGCTGCCGATACAACCGGTTCCCAAGTAGTTACGACTTTAAGCGCTCAAGTATTAAAACGTCAAAATATCAAGATTATTCAACAGGCTTTAGCATTAGATTTATGGTTGCACCCAGAAACTAAAAGAACCCAGGGAATTAGCCTGTTTTTTCAAAATGAAGTTGTATGGATACGAGCTGGTGCAGTAGTATTAGCAACAGGTGGAGGAGGGCAAGTTTTTGCTCAAACTACCAACCCAGCCATTAGTACTGGTGACGGTGTGGCTATCGCTTGGCAAGCTGGAGCAATTCTTAGAGACTTAGAGTTTATGCAGTTTCATCCTACAGCTTTAACTAAGCCAGGTGCTGACAGATTTTTAATCAGCGAAGCAGTAAGGGGTGAAGGAGCGCATTTAATTGATAATCAAGGGCGAAGATTTGTGTTTGACTATCATCCATCTGGCGAACTTGCGCCTAGAGATATAGTTAGCCGAGCTATTTTTACTCATTTACAAAAAACGGAAGAAGATCCTACCACTGCAAATGTTTGGTTGGATATGCGCCCTATTCCTCCCGAAAAAATTTGTTATCGTTTTCCCAATATAGTTAAAGTTTGTCAGCGTTGGGGTATCGATGTATTTTCAGAACCTATTCCCGTAGCACCCGCAGCCCACTACTGGATGGGTGGAATCCAAACTGATTTGATGAATCGTACTAGTATTCCGGGTTTATACGCAGTAGGAGAAACTGCCAGCACCGGAGTTCATGGAGCGAATCGTTTGGCTAGTAACTCTCTACTAGAATGTATAGTTTTCGGCGCTCAAATGTCTAGTCTTCAGATAGAAGAAACTGTAGTAGTTAGCGAACAGCCTCTTTCTTCAGATAGATTTGAAATTGACTCTCTAGATAAAAAAGGTGAGTTGAAATTTCTACAAGAATTAAGAAATGAAATACCGCGCTTGGTTTGGCAGGCTGCCGGAATTTGTCGCGAACAGTCAAGTTTGGATGAAGCGATTCAAAACGTGGAATCTTGGCAACAAGAATTTGCTAATCTCAAAATAAGTAAATTTTTATCTTGTTTACATCCACCTAATTCAGTTCTTTTTGAATCTGATAATGCTCAGAAACTGGTATTGTTGTGGACGCAAGTGCGTAATCTACTCGATATCGCTTATCTAATTCTTAAAAGTGCTGCCTATAGAACTGAAAGTCGAGGCGGACATTATCGTTTGGACTATCCTCACTCAAATTCTGATTGGCAAGTCCATACGCTGATACAAAACAATAATTGGTGGAAAGAACCTGCGAGCGGTGATTGAAGAAGCAAAACGTATTAGAACTGTTGCTGCTGTAACTAACTAACTTAGCTTCTTTATCTAAAATAAAGCTGTTAAATCATCGCGTACCGCTACCATAAGCACTGGCAGGACGACCAAAATTAGGTGGCTGGTATATTTGCGAATCTTGAAAATCTTTTATCGATTCACCTACCCTACGATCCGAAGCAGGAACTGTATAGCTAGGAACAACGTTATTTAAGGTTAAAGTCGCATCTGCAATCTTAGGAATTACTAGAGAAGCTCCCACAATCAGAAATATTACGCTACCGATTCTTAAACTGTTTTCTAAAATCCTTACTGAATTAGTTTGGGTGCTCATAAAAATAAATAAGTATTTTTTTAAGTTTTATTCAAATATTCACTTAAGTATTAAGCTCGTATTAAATTAAAATTTTGCTTTGCTTTTAAAATCTAAGTGTAACTACTTAGAAGCGATTGCTTTCAGACCTGAATCTAAAGGAAGAAGAAAGTCTCGAAATCTAAACATTGTCTTAATAAGTAGTAGTACTAATAAATGCTTATCGACATCTGCCCTAAGTTAGACCTAATGCATAAATCTACTCAAGTAAGCTGTTAACTAAAAATTTTCTTCAAATTATCTTAATCTTTTACGTACTATTACGATGTGTTTCGACTAACAAAATGTAATTAATACGGATATTTGGTTGCAATCGCTTATCCCCCAATTAATCTTTATCAGAGAAAATAACTAAAAACTATTAACATATGTTGCCAGTTTGGCATATTTTAACTAAACTTCATATCTCGTAATAAATTTATTCGTAATTGCACTTGAGTTGAAATACTCATCATAAGTATTTAATCTGAAGCAACTTTTCTCGCTCAAACTGATTAACTCTACAGATTGACTACGGCAAGTTCCCGATAGGTCTTCAGATAGATAAAGTTATATTAAAGTAGATTACGGTTTCTACTGTAAAAAAAACTAGCCAAACCGGTACAAGGTAATTTTATATACCTGGTTTGGCTTCAGTAAACTATAAACATTATTCGGCGAATTGATAACGATTTTTTCCCAGACGTTTAGCGCGGTACATGGCAGCATCAGCTTGTTTAAGTAAAGTTTCTGGATTATTAGCAGTATGTGGATAAATGCTGATGCCGATACTAGCAGAAACTCTAGCACTATGACCTTCTAAAGTAATAGGCTCTGTAATACTTTTAAGGATTTTATCTGCAATTTTTGCTGCCACTTGTCCGTGAGGAATTCGTCGTAAAATTATAGTAAACTCATCCCCGCCCAATCGCGATACAGTATCGCTGCCGCGCAGGCAATTACTGAGTCTTTGAGCAACAGTGACTAATAAAAGGTCACCCATTTCGTGCCCTAAAGAATCGTTTACCTGTTTAAACCCATCTAAATCAACGAACAGTAACGCTATCAGATAATTACTTCTTTGGACCCAACACAAAGACTCATGAAGTTCTTCAGCAAAAGCTTTACGATTCGGCAAACCTGTTAGAGCGTCGTGATAAGCGATATAGCGTAAATGATCTTCTTTAAGTTTCAACTCGTCGTTGGAACGAGAAAGTTCATCAGCAGTACGCTTCAATTCGTCTTCCAAAAGTTTGCGTTTGGTGATATCGCGAGCCACCCCAACCAAAAATAGGTTTCCCGCTGCATCTCTATGAAGCGAACGTTTCGTAGCGATGAAATGAACTTCATTACTAGTATCAGTCAGTTTCTCCTCATTTTCTAATAATTCTTGAGTTCTAAAAACATATTCATCTTTCTCCCTGAAAGCATCTGCTTCATGCTTAGGAAACAAATCATAATCACACTTATCTAACAACTCATCTTTTGAACAGCCAATTAATTCACTAAAAGCATCGTTTAGCACAATCCATTGATGTTTTTCGTTCTTAACAAAAATTGGATCTGCAACTGTATTAATTACCTGTTGTAAAAACTCTTTAGAGCGTTTGAATTCTTCTTGAGTATGAGCAATTTGAGCAGTAACAAAAATAACTGAAGCAATATACGTTATTAATGTAGGGACTAATGGTATCCACCAGCCATTTAAGAATAAAAGATAGGAATTACCTGTTAATAAGCAACACAGAAATAAAACCCATAGAAAGTTGGCAATAGAACTTCTAAACTGCCATCTAATAGTAGCTCCTATATAAGCCCATATGCCAATCCACAAATATTCTATAGGTTCCGACCAAACTTTCATCAAATGCCTACCTTCTAAAGCCGCAGAAATAATTTCATGGGTAAAATAGGCTTGCAATTCCACGCCAGGAATAGCTTGTGGTTCCCGAACCATAAAACTGCTAGAGTAAGGGGTTAATTTTAAATCTGGTAAACTCGGCGCTGTGTAACCAATTATTACAATCCGGTCTTTAATCCAATTTTCAGGTACATCCCTAGCTAACACTTTTTCGACATTTACCTTACGAAAACCATAGGATTTTCCATCACAGCCTTGTTCGCAGGCAGGTTTAGGAAAGTTGGATAAAAATTGGTAGCCGCCAGCATCAGCGTTTACATATCCACCATCATTTGCTTGAAATCTAACAAATTTAGCTTTACCTAATTGTAAGTATGGGGAGTTTTTTGCCTGTTTGGGTACGATATTTTCAGGCTTTAAATACAATAGGGCTAATTTTAAAGCAAAGCTTTCATATGTTTTACCGAAATCAGCGTACAACAAACTGCGACGTACTTTTCCGTCAGCATCACGTATTGTATTATTAATACCAATCTTGTCTTTTTTTTTCAATAAAGGTGGGGCATTAACATGACCATTTTCACTGCTTCCACTATCTGGAAGTAACTCAATACCAACCAAATTTGGCATTGATGAAAATACTTGTTCGAGTTTATTGGTACCGGGTGGTACTGCTAAATCTCTATAGATATCCAGACCAATAGCACGAGGTTGATATTCTTGTATTGTTAATAATAATTCTGCAAGTTTATTATCAGAGATTGGCCAAGAGTTAAAACTGCGTAAAGAGCTTTCATCCATCGCTACGATAGTTATTCTATCTTGAAGGGATTCAATCTGACGTAATTGGAAAAATTGGTCTAAAGCAGTCAGTTCTAATGATTGTAATAATCCCATAAAGCGCAATATAAGTACGCAAAATAGTACAATAGAGGCAGTAATTAATTCTCTATATTTTCTAAAAAAATTCTGTTGCAGGGCAAATATATATTTTTGTAGATTCGCTATAAGTTTTTTTTTAATTCCCATTAGTTTTTCGGGAGAAATTGTTTATTTAATAACTTGCTATATAACTATCGATAATTTTGAGTTATTCATACTTTGCAGCTAATTATTCTATAAAATTTAACTGAGCAGTCACTTTTACAAAAACCTGCAAATTTTCACATATTTTAAATTATTTAATTTTATTCATAGGTTCAGATTTATTGATGCATACCTATTTAATCATTTACTTAATATTAAGAGAGTGGTTTTGGCTGGGTATGGTTCCCTAGTGGTCTGTCCCATTAAAATTGACGGGTAAGGGCAGGGAGGGGGAGAGGGGG
>JAHCMI010000097.1 GCA_019192545.1 Rivularia sp. MS3
AAAGTTGAAATTATTAACGTGCATGACTAAATCAATAGCCCCACCGCCACCTTTTTCTTCTGCAAAGTCGTACCACTTAGAACCATTAATACCGATAACTTGCCCCAAACCCTTCCAACGATTTTCTCCAATGTCCGCTTTATCTAATCCTAAATTCCACGCCACTTCTTCCAGGGGCAAGTCCCTTAATTTGTCAGCTTGCTGTTTCCAGTAAAAATTATCCTCTTCTAATTCGATAACTCGCTTCTCTAATTGTTGCCGTAATTTTTCAGAGGCGATCGCCCTTTGAGATGCCCGTCTTTCTAACTCTACAATTCTTCTGTGGTCAGCTAACTGGTGATTTATAGATTGAATTTTGGGGTCAGCTTTGATGCGTTCAAATAATTGCTGTGCCGTCTCTCCCCGTTTGGGTGCCATTCGGTCTAATTCCAAAGTCAAAGGTTCTTGATTGACTGCTTGGTAATATTCCTTAACCTTCGTATGTGTAGCTTTGCTGCCCTTCACACCCCTTTCAATTCCCAAGTGTGCTAGCCCTTTGGCATAGCTATCCTGGAGTTTAGACATTTTAATGCTAGCTTGTTTGCCATCTCCACCAAACATAGCTTTGTGGCTTAGTTTTTTAGTTTTGTCATTGACTGGGACGATATAAGCGTGGATGTGGGGAGTAGATTCATCCAAATGTAGTTCAGCCCGAACGCATTTTTCTCTAAAGTTTTCTTGCAACCATTTTGTTGAAGCGTTAGCAAAATTCCACATTAATTTATCATTCCATTCCCCAGCCTTGTCCGGGTCATGAGGACGAAAATACTCCGGTGATGCGCTCAAGAAAATTTCGCTGCATAGTACCGCATCTTTACGCGGTTTGTGTTTTGTAGATGCAGCTATTTTAGCTTTTACTATTTCCTCTAAAGACGGGTCATTATTATTTCCAATCAGCCGAATATTTTCTTTTAATGGGTCAGCATTTGGTGTATCTTGTAGACGGGCTGTATGTTTTTCGCTACCGCCCACATTCCCAAAACTTTTCAATTTTCCAACGCGCATGATTGCTAAAGCAGTCATTGAAAAACCCCACCAACAACGAGTGTGAAACAAGCCCCGTAGGGCGAACGCAACTTCTGCGTCCAAGAGAGCGTACAGCGAGCGAGGATGGGCGCAGCCCACCCCGCAGGGGCGCAGAAGTGAAGTGAGTACACTTCGATTATAACGAAACTGCTCGAAATTACTTTCGGGGGCAGGCGGGACGAATGATGTAGGGGGACATCTTAGGAGTGTGGATGTGACGACGCAATCCCGCGTACTATTAGTTAATACGAGAAGGAGCGTAGCGTTTATTTTAATTTATTAAAAGTTGAAAAATCCCCGATTTAATTATTTTTTAAATAGCATCCGTTTTAAAATAATTTTGTTCCGTTTCTTCGCTAAGAAAGTTGCGCTCCGTTTCAACATCATTACCATATTTTTATGCCGTCCCGGTGAGCAAAAAACAACCATGCAAACAATTCAAGTAAGAGACATCAACCTTCGTTACCTGATAGACAACTTTGGTATTCAACTAGTCCGAGAACCCGAATTCTTTCCCGAATGGCAGCGCGATTTATCGGAATTAACCGACTACGACAAACAACTGCTCGATAAAATTAGAGAAGGATATTTTAACTTACTTAATTATTCACAATTACAATTCGGTGTAGTTCATCAAGCGATAACTGACCCGCTGCTTTTTATTGGCGATTTTAACCTCGCGCCTTTCAATACGCAACATCTGCCATTTTCTCAATGCGTAATCCTGGCAATGATTTTTATGATGTATTGAAGGTATTTAGGAAATTGACTGAAATTGCAAGCGCTTAGACTTGTTACAGAATGGCGTGGAACGTAAGATTATACTACTGCTGAGATTTCCCGAACTCGCTCTGACAGCTTGCCAGCAGTATCAGCAATTTCGTTTCGAGAACTCGTTTCAGCACAAACTTTATTCCAGTTGTGCTGCCACCGAGCAATAGTACGCCCCAAATCCACTAATTCTGCGGCTTGGTCAATATCAATCTCAACTAAAGATGGAACAGTCCATTCTATAAAATGCAGACTTTGACGCATGAAGATAACAACTTCGTCTAATTGGGCTTTATTACTAGTAAGGGATTGGATTTGAGTGAGGTGTGTTGCTAAGTGGGTTAATCTTGTGGAAATATCGTGTTGTTGAAAATGCTCTTTATCCAAGTATGCTGTATTCATGAATTTCCCAGTAATTCTGTTACGATTTGAGCTACGTTTTCTCTTATATTAGCGTCAAGAATTTCCATCGAGCGGTTCTGACGTGGGCGGATATTTATCAGCGAATCGTAAGTCACGCTTTCAGTTAAAGGCATATAGCCTGCACCCCAAAGGTTTTGTTGCTGACTGCCATTTTCTAGTAAAACCTGTTCGCAATCATAATGCATTTCGCCGCCGCCAGCTAGGATGCGGCGTTCGATGTCTACTACTAGTTTTATGTAAAATTTATGCTCAGTGAGCATCTGCTCAATTTCCGAGGTGGTTGCTCGCTTAGAAATGATAATAATCAAATATCACACCCCCTTACTTGGAATACATTTAACGTATACAGTGTACACGTCAATTGAGACAAGGGGAAGGCGAAAATATTTAATCTTAGAAAGCATCTCTAAATTTTTGTAAAATCCCTTGCTAACTGTCGTCAAGCATTGATAAAAGTGTCGTGTACAATGTATACAGTAGATATGAGCAATGAATCACCTATAGTATCTTTTCGCGTTCCATTGAGCGCAATAAAAGAATTAATCGCCAAAGGTCGATTGAAAGAAGAATATACTAAATCTGAACTAAGTAATTTAGTAAAGGAAGACTGGCTGAAATCCCAATCAATTGATTTTAACGTTCCAGTTCCAAATTCCGTACTGGAAAAGGTTTTGGCTAAACTGAATAAAATCGAAGAGGAAGGGTAGTTTGTGGCGATAGGCCTGCGCCGACACCCTTTGGGTGTATCGCAAATTGAAAAGCTTTATATCAAAGTGCTTGAACAGTACAAGACTCACCAGGAAAAGAAGAAATTTACTCTTATTTTGGAATGAATGTGTTCTCGATATGAGTAAAGATGACCAACCTAGAATCGAACAACATTGAGCAAGCAAGTACCGTCTCGCTACTCCCACCTTCCCTGTGTTAAGAGAGATTTCCTGTACGAATCGAATATACGAAAACAAAAAGGTTTTACGAATATTAAAAATCTAGATATAAACTATTGTCATATAAAAGGTTAGGGTGCGTTATTATTACGCTATACTTTGTTCTTTGAATTATGTTTAATAAAATAATTCTGTATTGAAAATATGTATATAGATAATCTTTACATGAAAAGTTAGTATATAAAATATTAGTCTAAAAAATAATCCTGCTTCAAACCAAAACCGAGCAAAAATTAAGGTATAATGCTACAAGTGTCCCAAGCCCTGATTAAATAAAGCTTTCAGACATATTTTAAGTATTACTGCACAGTACCCATGCTCAGCATCGGTTCCTGTAAGTACTGTGGTTAAAGCATATGTACCTTGTTGTGACAATTTAAAATCTTACTTTTAACTTAGTTTACTTCGTATTACATTATTACATGACTAAAGTGTCATAGGCATAGTTGCTATTGTGACAAATTTGTGTATACGAAGATTGCTACTTAATGCATCAATAAAATTTGGAAGGTGAGATAAATAAGGAAAAAAAAGTTCATACTTTGCAATCGGATTAGGGGGGAACAAGAAAAGTATGGGAGTAAAATTATTTCTGCTTCAAAGTCATTTTTAACCTTAAATTTTGAGCGGGTAATTGATATTATTACTAAGAATCTGCTTGCTGCTGTTTTCTAACTGCACGAGCGATGAGGGGAGCTTTCTTTTCTAATCCTTGTAGAGTTAAATCTCCGTCCAAATATAATTGATACCATGATTGACGCTGGCGCAAAACTCTTTCATCATCACGCAGCCGCAACCGTTCCAAGGTAAATTGTGCTTTTTGACGTTGTTGCGGGGGAACTTTATCTGTTAACACTAACTGTAAAGAAGGAAGCAGAATTTCAAACCAATCATCTCCCAAATCAAAAGGGTCGAGTACTTGGTCATCAAGCGTACCTTTACAACTATTAATCCAACCAGATGCAAAGCGTAAATTGCTCCATTCGTAAGCCAAATTACGATAATTATCGCGGCTAAGATAATGCTCTACCGTACCAACTGGTTCATACATTACTGAGTAAGCACAAAGATTATTAAACCCATCAGCTAAATTACTTTTAAAAGGCGACCAATAGTCTCTAGTTCCTTTTTTTGGGTCGGGATTTTTTGCCAACCAAGCATTTCCTGGTTGTCGTGCTTTTTTATCAAAATCTGGTGGTTCTGGTGGAGGTTCAAACGGTAGCATCTATATGTTAAACCCCCGATAACCCAGCAGAATTTCTCTTTTCTGATGTAACTATCCAACGCGCCCAAAATGGGTCATGTCCTGGTAAAAGTCTTTGTAATTCCTGATGAATTTGTGAGTGGGTTCTCAAGTTATCTGGAAAAGCATTCAAATCATCATCACGCATCCAGGCTTCTGCGGCTTCAATCGCATTTTCTGCTTCAAAGGAACGGGCTTGTTTGAGTCCAAAAATTTCTGATGTCAACCATCCAACTATATCTCCTTGTTTTGACCAAGGTATTTCATTAAGAGTGACTTCTCTATCAATCAAGTTAAATAAAAACAATCTATCTTCTTCCTGATTAAAATCTGGTTCTAAGGAAGCAAGAACTAGTGGAGAATGAGTAGTTACTAAAGCCTGTATATTTATATTATTTTGTAAATCACGCGCCACATCTAAAATAGCTGGTAAGATTACCCTTTGCCACTGGGGATGTAAGTGAGATTCAACTTCATCTATTAATAAAACTATTTGATTTATTGGCTTTTCTTGGCGCAGTTCAGAAGCTTTTTTATGTTCGTACCAAGTCCACACTAGTAAATAAGCTAGTCCCAAAATCCGCTTCATTCCAGCAGAAGCTAAAGTTACAGGAACGTTACCATAAGGTAGATTAACTGTAGGAATATCGCGCACGTCTTCCACAGAAACTCGCGTTGGTTCTCCAATTTCTATCCATTCGTGAGGATGAGGTGCAAGTTTTTTAATAACGTTAGAAAATAGTTGAAAGGGATATTTATTGGGTTGATTTTGCCACGTAACCCAATCTTGAATCAAACCGTTACAAACAACTTTCTCTTTTAATTTTAAACCATTCCAAAGCGTGTCTGGATTAAAGTTATAAGCATTATCTCGTTTACGTGCGGGGTCAAAAACAGAAAAACCCCCATCAACGCGCACGTAAATAATTACCTCTTTTAATTTTGGAGGCATTTTAAAATTACGCCATTGTTGTTCTGAGAAATCAAATTCACTTTGATATTCCTTTATATTTTCTTCGGTGCTAACTAAGCAGTTAATTTTTGGGTTTTCTTCTTTATTTCGTTGTGGATAAGCAGGTTGTTCTACCCAGTTTCCACTAAGAACCCACCAAGCAACATCGAGTAAAAAACTTTTACCTAAACCGTTATCACCTGTAAATATATTAAGTCTATCGGCAAATTCAACATCAAAATGGTCTGCCGGACCAACTTGCTGGAGGTGAATTTCTTTTAACATTTAACTATCCAAATAAACATATAAACGTTTCCGCGATTCTCTAATCATCCCCATTCCCCAGAGCTTTGATTAAATAACGAGTAAAGTTGCGGGTTTTGGTCACGATTAATATATTGCGTCTTTAAGAGAGCGATTGCTTAAAATATTGCCAAATTTTAGTGCTTGACATGGTGCAACACAACGCCGTCCGGGTAAGAATTTTTATGAAGCGCGAGTATCTTCTTCGAGATTTTTGAGCAGTATCTGGAGTTGAGGTAGGGTGTAAACGTTTATGCTTAACACGGGTTTACTTGAACCACCTAGTAAACCTATTACCCTACTCGTTTCGTAATCAACTTCTTTTAGTCTTGCGACAAGTTCATTTGCTTTATGCCTGCCAATATTACAACGGGAATGGACAAAGGTTTCAAGGTCATTGCGGAACGTTACTTCCACTCCAGTTTTACCAGAAAACAAAGAAGTTTCAGCATAAACAATACCTCTCGACGATGTGCTTTTAGCTTTTAATACACAAGTCAATAATACGGACTTAAAATCCGAAGGCATTTTGGCTAAATCTCTTTTACTGTTAGAAACTTCATTATCACCAGCATAGCCAAAATCAATAGAGTCCGTAATAATACATTCTTCGATTGGTATAGGTTGACCGTAAGAAGAACCCTCTACTTGCTTTCTACGTTTTGATTCACCCATCACCTTCAGAAGCCAACTCAACATACATATAATATGCTGTAATACTACGGCACCTTCGAGTGGGAAAACCAATGTTATTTCTGAAAATATTAATTATTTGGCTACTAAATTAAACTATTATCAAGTATCAATAATCAAAACTAATTAAGTGAATATTCTTATAAATAATTCTTTTATCTGGGTTCGCAATTAATTCGCGAAAAGCACATTTTATACAAAGAGTCAACAGCCTAGCGCGTGACGTTCCTGCTATCGCCCCTGATTCTGTGATGATAATTCTTTATTACGGAATCATTCAGTTGGGTGTGGTAGTCATTATTAGAACAACCGATTATAAATGACTTCTATAACTAGCCACGGGGATATACCCCACGAGTAAAGCCCAGTCATAGTGACCGGGCTTTTGGCATAGAAAATTAATTGTATAATCCCATGTAACAAGTAATAACTCGTGCGTGACAAAAGCTAACTATTCAAAGTTTAAAACCTATCTGCAATCCATCAGCGAAAAGTATAAGTGCTGGTGGAATCTCTACACGTTGACGGAAGCGGAAGGTAAAAAACAGCAAGCACAACAATTTTCATCGCCTTCATCTCCTTTTGATTTTGGGTTGATGGTACAAACTGTGCAGCCAAAGCAGAAACAAGAAAAACCAGAACGTTTCCTCGTGTTGGAAGGTATTCGTAAATACGCTAATAATCATGTGTTGTTGGTGGGTAAACCGGGTTCAGGTAAATCGACAGCTTTAGCACGGTTATTGTTGGAAAAAGCGGAGAATCACACCCCCAACCCCTCCTCGTTGACGTGGAGGAGAGTTTTGGGTTTAGATAAAACGGGGGAAGGGTGGAGTATCCCTGTGCTAGTTGAACTCCGCTACTGGCAGACTTCAGTATTTGAACGCATCCAAGCATTTTTACATCAGCACGATGCAAACCTAAACCTAGATGAAACAACTTTAAAAACTCTACTGCGTCAAGGTAAATTTTTACTCAATATCTTGATGCTGAGAAATTAGATAAACCCCGAGATTATGCAAAGTGCTGGCTAGAAGATTTACTAAATCATCATTTAATTCAGGTGGGTAGTGGTGACAAAATAGAATTTCGCCACCAGTTATTACAAGAATATTACGCTTCTGAATACTTACTCAGAAAAATACCCGATATCAATAATGCTAAATTACGACGCGATTATTTAAATTTGTTGAAATGGACTGAACCTGTGGCGTTAATGTTGGCGTTAGTTGAAGATGAAGCGCAGGCTTTGCGGGTGGTAAAGTTAGCGCTGGATGTGGATTTGATATTGGGTGCTAGATTAACGGGGGAGGTGAAACCGAAATTTCAGCAACAGACTGTAAATCTTATTTTAAATAAAAAATTAACCAAATTACTGGAAACTCAATTATTAGATATTAGTCGTTCAGATTGTGCAGTTGATGTTCTTATTAATACTTTGAATGATGAAGATTCCGAAGTTCGTAGGATTGCCGCAGAAGCATTAGGAAAAATCGGTTGCGAAAGGGCGGTTAATGCTCTGATTAATGCTTTATATGATGAAGATTCCAAAGTTAGCAGGAGTGCCACAGATGCATTAGGAGAAATTGGCAACGAAGCAGCAGTAAATGTTCTGATTAATAATTTACTAAATCATCACGATCTTGTTGTTCGTAGTTCTGCTGCATATAGATTAGGTAAAATCCGTAGTAAACAAGCTGTTGATGCTCTAATTCATACTTTAAATGATGATGAAGAAGAATCAATTGTTCGTTATTCTGCTACGGAAGCATTAGAAAATATAGGTGGCAAGCAAGCAGTTAATATTCTCATTAATGGTTTAAAGCATAAAGACTCAAATGTTCGTTGGAAGGCAGTAGAAGCTATAGGTAATATTTTTAATGACAAAGCAGTAAATTATTTAATTAGTTCTTTATATGATAACCAATTCGTGGTTTCCTTAAAAGCCATAAATGTCTTAGAGAAAATAGGAAATACTGCTGTTATTAATATATTTTGTGAAGTGTTGAATTCAAACACACATCCATTTATTCGAGAGCGTATTGTAGAAGCTCTAGTAAATATAGGTGATAAGAATATACATGATTACTTGATTAAAGGTTTAAAGAATCGAGGGTTAAAGAATCGATGCTTTGAAGTTCATCTCAGAATTCTTGCAGCTTTAGTCAAGCTTGGCTATGTATCGATGAAAAATCATCTTGTTTCTGCGACATATCATGAGAATCCAGAAGTTCGTTGGCGTGCCATACATTATTTAGGGCAAGTTGGTAGTAAATCAGAAAAAAATACTTTGATTGAGGCTTTAGAAGATGAGAACTCAGATGTTCGTTGTTATGCCGCACAAGCATTAGGACAAATTGGGACTGAATTAGACATAAATGCTTTGATTAAGGTTTTAGAAGATAAAAACTCGGAAGTTCGTTGTAGTGTTGCGATAGCATTAGGAAATATTGGTGGAGAAGCAGCAGTAGATGCTCTGATTAATGCTCTAGAAGATGAGGACTTAAATGTTCGTACAAATGTCACATCTGCATTAAGAGAAACAGGCAGTGAAAAAGCAATTAATCCTCTAATAAATTCTTTGAATGATAAGGATTCATCTGTTCGTAGTAGTGCAGCAAATGCATTAGGAGAAATCGGGAGCGAAGCAGTAGCAGATGCTCTAATAAATGCTTTGAATTATGAAGGTTCATTTATCTGTAGTCGTACAGCAGATGCATTAGGAAAAATTGCAGGCTCGGATAAAATTGCTCAAATGTGGGAGTTATTTCATAATGGCACAAGTGAAGCAAAAGATATAATATCAAAAATTCAAGAACGGTGTAAATTTTATAATCATAATATTTTCCATTCTCCAGCAATAGAAGACGATAAAAATTTAAATATTCACACATCATCATATATCAACAATTTCTATGGAAATGTAGGTAACATCAACACAAGTGATGTCAAAATTGAAGGCAATCAAATAGGTATTCAAAACAAGCAATAAACTAAATATAAGGAGTAGAGCTATGTCAGAAAATTCTAAATATCAAAATCAATTCAATTTTCATAAAGAAGTCGGTAGCGTCAATGCTGGAGATACCAAAATAGAAGGCGACCAAATTGGAATTCAAAACAACAATTCATCGGAACAAGACACAAAACAAGCATTATCAGAATTAAAGCCAATCCTAGAGAAAATACAACGTCAAAATCCAACCACTAACGAACAACAAGTAACAGATATTATAGAGGTAGAATTTCGGGAAATTGAACGTACTCAACCAAGAAAATGGCAAGAAATACTACAACAACTAATAAGTTTGAAACGTTGGTTAAATGGAAGCAGAGCCGCAGCATCAGAAACAATAAAGCATTATTTTAATGACAGTATTCAAGCTAAGGCTCTCATTGCTTTCCTGGAAGGCTTTAGCGCAGATGTATAAAAAATAGTTGGAGACGGCGGAACCATAAATTTCTTTTTAGCAGCTTCATCATCCCTTGATTGCTGTTCTTCCTTACTGGGTTTGTGGAAGCGCCTCCCGCTTCATCTGGGGGAAAATTTTTGTTCATCGAGAGCGCTTCTTACGTATAACCAATATCCAACTTTTCCATCGCCTTGCGCTTAGTCTCCTCCCCGCGTCGGTCATACCTACCCGTAGTCACAGGAGAAGCGTGTCCGGCTAATTTCTGTACCGTAACAATATCAACCCCCGCATCCAACAAATCAGAACAAAAAGTCCTTCTAAAATCATGGGGACTAAATCGCTCAACTTCCGCTTCTGCTGCACGTTTTCTCAAAATCATCAACACCGATTGCGGAGTCATGCGCTTGTAATCTGTAAATCCCCCCTTCCTAAAAGGATGCAACAGAGGTCCCGGTCGCCTACCGCGTACAGCAAGCCATTCCGTTACAGCCCCAATAGCCAGCGCAGACATATACACCGTTCTATCAACATCACCCTTAGAGCCAATAACTTCCAACTCCCCAGTAGTGACATCTAAATCCTTCAAATTCAAATTTACTACTTCCGCCCTTCTTAACCCGCATCGCAATATCCAAATTAAAGCCGCATCCCGGACACCAAGTACAGAAGAATCTTCTTGACAAACGCGCATTAACGCTTTAATTTCCGAATGTTTTAATGCCCTACCCTGCTGCTTTTTGCTAGATTTTATACAGCGTAAATCCACAGCCTTTTGGTATTGGCGTGCATCCATCAAATCCAACTTAAAAGCTTCTTCAAGTACCCTCCTCAACGCACACAACATCTTATTCGCCGTCGCCGGGGCATATTTTCTCATCAAAGCAGAACGCACCGCAGCAGTATGCTGATACCGCAACGATGCCCAATCAAGAGTCATGTAATCGCCCGAATTATTACTCAAAAGTTTCGCAATTACATTTAAAGCTTGTTCCATAGTCGGACGAGAACCGGGGGCAAGGCTGTCAAGATACACCGCCGCTGGATGCAAAGTCAGCGGAAGTGGCTCCGTTAATGTTACTGATGTGACTACCCCTGGACGCATGAATTTATCAGAATATGACTTCTAAAAACCAATTATCCCACGAAGAAGGTGCATCCGGACGTTGCTCCCGTATGCCGGATGAATTGGAATTATAAGCAAGTGACAATCCCTATGGGTATAACAACAGCTATGCGGATAGGCGTGGCGTAGAAATGTTGTTTACTAGTGATGCCCTCGGCACCTCAAAATACAAAGTAACTACGTAAACTTGAGTGCAAAAAGTATTATCAGTACAATTTTGTTTGCACGCACCGCGTGCGAACGCGAGGAAATAAGAAGAGAGTAAAACCGATACCCAGCAGTTAACTTGCTCGGTATTGCTTGATACCATGTATCTCAATCTATGAACTAGCTCAGATTTGCAGTGCAAAAATAACTGTATAACAAGTATCTATTGTTATGTCTACCTAAACTCATTTTATTTTTCTCATCAATTCTTCAGCTTCACTTTTAATATCTGAGTTGGGATAGTTTTTCAGTAATCTTTTAATTACTTCTCTTGCATCAGGTGCATTATTATATTTTTTTATATAAGCAATTGAATACAAAGCATCATCAGCTAAGGGACTTTTTGGGAAATCTTCAACAAATTTATCAAAACTGTTCACCACTAGTTCTTCTCTATTTGCTACCAGTTCTGCCTCAGTTAAATATTCAGTAAAGATAGGATACTGCCGCGCCCATATATAGTAATATGCTAATCCAATGGAATATTTGGCATCATCAGCTAGTTGTGAATTAGGATATTCTTTTAATATTTTTTCTAGTATATTTATAGCAATAAAATAAGAAATTTGTGATTGATATTTTTGTTTAGCTTGTTGTATAAAATCATAAGACACTAAGCTCTCAATATATGTACTATAACCTTGCCATTTTGGTACGAATCTATCATATACATGACGTAAATTACCATTCCAAAGGAAGTTATAAGCGGTGAATAAATTATCTTCAGATAACCATATTTTTGCTTCATTATATAATTTTTTATCTGAACTATTTTTTTTATAAATATCGTTTATCTTTTTCACTTGTTCAGTTTGCTTGCGAACTTTATCCCAAAACATTGAATCAATATATATGGAGTCAAAAAAATCAACACTGAGATTTTCTAATAACGATTTATCATACTTTTTCATAAATATCTCTAGTTCACTTATAGCGTTAGAATATTGCTTTTCTCTTATTAAATGAACAGCTCTACTATAAGTAATATAAGGAACTAATTTATGATTAGGATAATTACTAACAAAGTTGGTTAACTGTTCAGTAGACATTAATAAATCTATAATGAAAAGTATTCTCTCATATGCGACTCCTTTCAAATCTGCGTCAGGTGCTTTAGAAGATTTTTCATACCAGAATATTGCATTTTCATAATCCCCTTTTATTTCGTAAGCACGAGCTAAGCGGTACATCGCATCATCTGAAGCAGGGTGTCCGGAATATTTTTTAAGAAATTGAGGGACTATTTCTATTTCTTTCTCTGGGTTCAATGGTTTTCTCAAACCTCCTCCTCCGTTAAAATATACATCTCCAGTGAAAGCAGCATATTCTTTAGAACCTTTTATATACAAAGACTCGGGATATCTCTCAACGAAATTCAGTAATTCATAATAATTTAATTGAGATAATTTATACATATCTCTATTGAGTATTTCTTCAAATAGCTCAAGAACTGGTTTTGACCAACTCCAATTTTCCCATGTTTTATCACTACCTTCTCTTGCGACGATTCCTTGCACGGCTATAGCAGATAAAATAGGATGTTTACTCTTAGCTACAGAGTAATAAAAATTCAATATTTCTTCGTCAGTTCCTATTGCTATAACATTTGGATTGACTTCTGCTGAAAATGAAGATGAAGTACTGTATGCAAAGTTGGTTAAAACATTATTAATAACTCTTAGAATCTTTATTCTAACTCGATTGTATTTAGTTTTTTCATAAATTTTTATGAGTTCTTTTGCTTCATTTACTTCAATTTCAGCAGAATAATAACGGTTATCAGGAATTTTGTTTAATTCATCAACAGTTAATGTATCTTTTTTGATTATTTGTTTGATTTCATCCCATGTTAAAATTTCTGGAGTTTGATTTTCTGTGATAGATTGATCATTGAATTTTGTTATGATATTGCATCCAGATAGTAAAAACATAATACCAGTGGATGCTACCATCATAAATGTAGCAATAATCTTATAAATCATTTTTTTCCTCTTTAGTGCAGCTAACAATACGGACGATACTTTTGACTAGATAGTATTTCAGTAGACTTTTGTAAATAAGTAGACAATGTTTTTAATGGTTCTAATTTTGCGAGATTATAGTCCGAGGCTTCTTGATGAGAAAAGCAACGACTTATTCTATTCCATGCTGATTCTGATAAATCTCTACCCCCAATAATGTAAATTCTTGCATTACCATTTGAACTAACAGTTAATACCCGATTTGAGGTTTTTGGGTCAAAAGTACCGTAAATTAGCTTTTGCTTGCTACCTTTTAGGATTAAAGGATTACCTGGATTTTTTATATTCCAAATACGAGCAGTACCATCGTGACTAACAGTTAGTACACGATTAGAATTATTGGGGTCAAAGCTGCCATATACTACTGCATTTGTATGTCCAGTTAATGCTGTTTCTTCACCTGTCTGGATATTTAATATTTTGGCTAATCTATCGCTACCTAAAACGAGAATACGGTTTGAATTTTTTGGATCAAAACTGACGTGCCAAATTTCTTTTTGGCTTACAGTTAATTCTTTTTGAGGTTTAGTGGGGCTTTTGAGATTCCAAATTCTTACTATTCCATCAGCACCACCTGTCGTCGCTACACGATTCGAGTCGTTTGGGTCAAATTCACCCTGATTCATTAGATATGGAGGTGCTGATAAATTTATACGGATGTTATTATTAATATTCCAGACAGTTGCTGTGCTTCCACTGACTATTAAGACACGGTTAGGATTCTTTAAATCAAAACTAATACTCTCAACCTTACCTCTTGTTCTAAGTGGTCTTTCATTTTTATCTGTATTTATTTTTCCCAAACCTGTCGGATTAACTGTTGCAATTCGTCTTGGATTTTTTGAATCAATTTGAGCGTAATCTATCGAACCAAGTTTTTTTGGTAATATTTTAGATTCTTTAGGATTATTAATAATCCAGTTTTTGAGAGTTCCATCTCTCGCAACAGTTAGTACTTCATTAGAGTTTTCAGGATTAAAAATCCCACTGACAATTCCACGATGTACTTTACCTTCACGACCAGATAGTTCTTGATATACTTTCTCACCAATATCCCAAATTCTGGCTGTTCTATCATCACTTGTGGTCAAAATACGGTTATCTTTATTTGGATGAAAAGTACCAAAAATAACCTTTTCTTTATGACCGTAAAGCGTCACTAGAGGATTATAACTGTTGATATCCCATATTTTGGTTGTTTTGTCGGAACTAACTGTCAAAAATTGGTTAGGATTTTTAGGATTGAAACTGATGTAGTGTATACTATCTTGATGACCTGTCAGTATTTTCGGATTTTTAGGATTATTACTATCCCAAATTCTGACTGTTTTATCATCACTAACTGTCAAAACACGTGAAGGATTTTGTGGATCAAAAATACCGTGTAACACAGCTTTTTGATGTCCTTCTAAGACTATGGAACTATTTGGAACGCTTAAATTCCATACACGAGCAGTTTTATCGTCGCTAACCGTTAATACCCTATCTGAGTTTTTGGGATCGAAGCTGCCATAAAGTACTGCTCCTGTATGACCCTTCAAAATTAATGGTGTATTACTTTTATTTAAATCCCATATTCTAGCAGTACTATCACTGCTAACAGTCAATATCCGATTAGAATTATTAGGGTCAAAGCTACCATAAAATATATCGGCATTATGTCCTTTTAAAACTTCCAGAACTTTAGGAGTGGTAGGAATGCTTATATCCCATATTCTAGCGGTGCGATCGCTACTAACCGTTAAAACTCGATTGTCATCTGTTGGAGCAAAAGTACCATAATTTACTGCACCGTTATGACCTCTCAAAATTATGAGCGGTTTATCAGTTTTGTTCAAATCCCAGACATTAGCAGTGCCATCTGAGCTAACTGTTAGTACTCGATTGGATTTCTTTTTAGCAAATGTACCATGTAAAACAGTACTTTGATGTCCTTTTAAAACTATGGGATTGTCAAGGCGATCTAAATCCCAGATTCTGGCAGTTTTATCATCGCTAACAGTCAGTATACGGTTGGATTTAGTGGGGTCAAACTCAGCATAAGTTACTTTTCCTTTGTGTCCCACCAACTGAAATCGCTCATGATTTTCTTGAAAAGCCTGCCATAAAGCGTAAGTAGCTTGTGGAGTTTCTTGAGTGAGATTGGCTTGAATTGCGAGTAAAAGGCTGCGGGTAGTATCAATATTTAAGCTAGATTCTGATGCTGTAGCTAACTGAAGTGATTTGTTATTTTTTTCTCTATAATTTGCTAACCGTCTTTGGTATTCTGCCCAAATACCAAATCCTGAAACAATTACTAATCCTGCTATTAGTCCTCCAATAGTGCGCTTTATGTTTGCTTGCTTTTGTTTTTCTGCGTTTTGAATTTCTAACTGGCTAGCATTGATAAACTCCTGTAATTCATTGCTCCAACCTAACTCAACTGCATCGCTACTGGATTGCCATTTTTTAGCTTCCGAAAGTTCTTCTGCATCCAATAAACCAGCTTTACGCTTAAGCCGTATCCATTCTGCTGCTTTATTCTCCAAACGTCGGCGTTCTTGTTCTGCCTGACTCCGCTTCTTTATCCATTCCTTGAGCGTTGGCCAACCGTTAATTAATGCTTCGTGGGCAATGTCTACTCTTTTTCTCTGGTCTTCTTCACCGCTCAGGGTAAGTAAGCGATTCTCTACCAAGTGCCGCAACGTTTCTTCAAATTGATGAGAATCGTCATTATAATTTTTTAGAGCATCAATATCTTGCTGACGGCGCGTGTTATCTCGTCCTTCACCAAACTGCACTAGACGCAGTAAAATGCGACGAGCAATTACTTGTTGTGATTTACTGAGTTTATCGAGTGTTGCTTTGGCATGATAAGCAATTGCTGCCTGCAAACCTTTAACTTTAATATTATCATCAGTAAATTTTAAATTTTCATAAGCTTCTAATGGTAAATATCGCCTTTCCAGCTTCTCCCACAACAGCACCAAAGTTTCCTGAATAAAGGGCAAGATTCCAGGTTCTCCTGCTGCTTCTGATACAAAGCGCTCTACTAAAAGTTGATCTACAAAAACCCCAAATTCATCAGATGTTTCCGCTGGTTTAGTAATTGCTTGTCGCAACCCTTCTTTATCCAGAGGTGTGACGTTTAATAAATTGTTTTCAGCTATTTGCCATAGTGGTGATGCTATTAAGTTGCCATAGAAATCAGCGCGGATGGTTATTACCACATAGCATTTAGGAATTTTTACTAAACGCAGTAATGATTCTTGAAAAGGTAATATATTGTCTTGGAGACTAAGGGTGAATAACTCTTCAAATTGGTCTATGACTAATAACAAACGCTCGGCTTTGGGTTGGGTCTTTAACACCCGGTCTACCACATCATCAAGTTTAGCTAAGTCTGTTTTTAAAGCAATTCCCAAAGCATTTAATGGGGCTTTACCAGGGCGCATTTCGCAAACTAGCCATTCACCTTCACCGAAAAGACTGCTCTGTTGCAGTTTTGGCATTAAGCCTGCAAAAATCAGTGATGATTTCCCACTACCAGAGGCTCCAATAGCCGCTATAAACTGATTTTTACGTAGGCTTTGAATGAATTTTTCAATTAATTGGTCACGCCCAAAGAACAGATGAGACTTGTCCTCGCTGAAAGGTATCATCCCAGGGTAGGGACAAGATGGTTTGGATGAGACGGCAGGCACAGGTTGCTGTAATTCCTGCAAAAGGCGTTCAATAGCTTCTTTTCGCTCTTGTGAATTAGTAGCATTCAGTTTTACCAGCATATCTAACCTTGATGGTAGTTCAACTGGCTCTAATATCAAGGGGATAACTTGCCAAGCTCCGCTGTTCAAGCCGAAATGCTGAGCCAACAAGTCGATAAATTGGTTAAAATTATCTCCTAGGTAAGCAGTAGAAATTACCAACAAAGTGCGATTGCTTTGCTTGATGGCATTTTCAAATTCTGTTATCTTCGGTTTCCCAAGAGCAAAGGCTGCTTCCGAATGGTAGCTTACCCCAGCCTCTTTCAAAGCATTTAGTAAATATCCTTTTACCCAATCACGGTTGGTATCCGCATAGGAAATAAAGAGGTCATATTTTGTCGTTTGTGTCACATATGCCACAGTATGATTATTTATATGATTTGAGATAAAAATACGTCTTTGCCGGATATTGTACCGTATTATTACGTATTTGGTGTAACATGAAAAATATATTTTTCATGTTAAATTCTTATTGACTTTTTAATTATTGATTGCGATATGCACGCATAACAAAAATACTTGCGAAAAATTTCTAATCGTAAAGCGTGATTAGTTAGTTTATCAAAGCCCTAATTTTCCTAAACTAATTGATAATGAAATCCTTGAAAACAAAATTAGTATTATCAACTGTTGGTATGTTAACTATCTGATAACAGATGGTTAACATACCATGCTATACAAACTACATAAATGGTCTGTTGTATGTTGAAAAGAAAATTAAAAATAACAAACCTAAAACGCCTGATGATTGTTGTAATTACAACATCAACATTGATATTTGTTTCAGGGTCATATGCTAACGCTGAGACAGAAACATTAATCGAACCCACTCAACTAAGTGTATCAGGGGTACATGGCACAATTGAAACCCGAAATATATTTCTGCGTACTGCGACCCCAATCAAAAAATTCCAGTTGATTTCCCTGGACTTAAATCGAGCAGATGGTAATGTAGTTTTACCAATGCAGGCGATTTCTTTACAAAAAACTTCAGTAAGCAAGAGCAAGCCCAACGAACTTAATATTTTAGTAGACTTTAACTTAAGGAAAGTACCCACTAGTGGCGAATTTAGCGGTAAGCTACGCTTGAGCTATGAAGATGGCGAACAAATCATCCCCGTGACAGTAAAAGTGAAAGATACTTGGCTTCCACCATTTATCATACTCTTGTTCGGTACTGGGCTAGGTATGCTTGTCTCAATTTACCGCGCTCAAGGAAGACCGCGTGACGAGGTTTTGGTACGTGTGAGTCAATTACGTGTACAGATGCAGGACGATCGCAATTTTGAGAACGTGCAGCAGAAAGTTCTCAATTTGCAGGGTGTACAGGCGTTTCAATCAAAGGTAGAGGCGCAGTTGGTAGATGTGAAAATGGCTCTTCAGGCTGAAAATTGGGAAGAAGCTCAAAATGCAGTCAAACAAGCAGAAAAGCTTTGGAGTAAATGGCTGAAGCAGCGTGTAGACTGGTCTGCACAACTAACCTACTTGGAGCAACTGAAAGAGCGTTTGCAAGATTTAGACCCTTCTCTTACTTACGTGCAAACCTTAAATCGCTACCTGGAAGATGCTATTCGGGACGCTCCTGATTTGGAAAGCCCTAATAAATTACGCGATCGCCTGGAAGATTTAGCAAGTCAGATAAATTCCTACTATCAACTCAAAGACAAGATAAAGCACCTTAAAAAGTTACAAGATTATCTGCCAAACGACCAGACAATAACTTGGCAGTCTCGGATACAGTATATAGAAGAACGAGTAAGAAAGTTGCAGCCATCTGACTTGACAAAAGATACAAATCTTCAAGCTGACACAGATGCAGCTATTGATGAAATCACCAAACTGGTTTCACAAGATTCAGATACAGGGGTGACTGCAAAAGGTCTTCCACAACAGGGTTCAACCCTCATACCACCTGCACCATCAGTTAGTGTTTCGCAGATTGAGAAAAAACTAGAGCAAAAGAGTATATTTGGTGCTAAAAAGCGTTTGCAAGCCTTTAAACTAATTAGCTATGGGATTGCAGTAGTGTTTTTGGCAGGAGTAGGTTTCAATCAACTTTACAATGACCAACCTACCTTTGGTGCCGACCCTTGGAAGGATTATTTTGCGTTATTGGCTTGGGGTTTTGGGGCTGAGGCTACTAGAGATGCGGTAACAAAAGTAATACAAGGTTGGGAATTACCTGGATTAAAATAACCAAAATGATTAAAGTTGTGTGATATAATCATTGATTTTGCTTGCTAGAAAGGGTGGTAAACAAAGAACAGTCGATATTCGTGAGAATCTTAAGTAAAACAGTCTTTTTATTTAATTTTTGAAAAAATAAACTACTGATGAATAATTCAGTTAATTATAAATATGATGTATTTATCAGCTATGATAATCGAGATGAAAATTGGGTAAACAATAAACTAATTTTTAGATTAAAAAATCGAGGAATCAACTGTATAACACAAAAAGATTTTCCACTGGGACTTCCTAAGATACAGAATATTGAATCAGCAATAAAAAAAAGTAGAAAAATTATCATAGTTATTAGTAACTACTACATTAAAAATGAATGGGAAAATTTTAGTAGTTTACTCTCTATAAGTCATGCTTTGAGCAGCGGTGAATACCGAACAATTCCAATTATCTTAGAAACCTGTAATCTACCTGATTTAATTGATTTTTTAGAGAAAATTGAATTCCATACAAATGAGAACAATGACGAATGGGAACGCTTGATTGCAAATATTAAACCAACGCCAGAAACTTTACGAAATGAAGATGGAAAAGTAATTTTATCAGAAAACGAACTTCTTCCACCCAGCCACTCCTTTTACTCAAATTGGCTGAATGAACTTGATGCTCCTGAAGGAACTGTAAAACTTCGCTCAAAATTCTATGTAAAGAGAGAAGAGGAAGACATATGGTTAAAAAATATTTATAAATGCGGAGTAACAATTCGCGTCAAAGGTGCCCATCAAATGGGTAAAAGCTCCTTGCTAGCTCGTATGCATCAAAGAGCCAAGGATAATAGTCAAAAAGTATTATATTTGGACTTTGAAAGATTTGATGAAGAAGTGTTTTCTAATCTTGACAAACTCTTGCACTATACAGCACAGCGAATGGCTAGATATTGGGATGCTCCCAATTTACCAGATAAATATTGGTCTACTTCTTTTGGAGCGAAGGATAAACTAACAGACTTCGTACTTCAGGAAATACTGGAAACAATTTGTTTACCTGCGGTATTTATTTTAGATAACGTTGATAGAGTTTTTAATTATCAATATAGAGACGATTTCTTCAGTTTAATTAGAGCTTGGCATAATGAACGTGCTGTAGACGAAAACTGGGATAAATTAAACATTGTTTTGGCATATTCAACAGAGGCTTTTCTTTTTATACAAGATATTAATCAATCTCCTTTTAATGTTGGATTTTCGATTGAACTGACGGATTTTAGCAGTTCTAAAGTTGAAGAAATGAACTCGCAGCATAAGATGCTTATAAAATCGAGTAATGAGATTGGCTATCTAAAGAAATTACTAGGAGGACATCCATATTTGTTACGCATGGCTTTTTACCAAATTGCTCAAAAAAATATTAGTGTATCGCAATTGTGTAAAACGGCTTCCAATGATGACGGACCTTTTGCAGAACATTTACATAGATATTTAAGAAAAATTGAAACAAATCAAGCTTTACGAAATGGAATACATAGTGTTCTAACAAATAGTAAATGCCAGAGCAATGAGATTTTTTATCGTTTACGTGCATCTGGATTAATATTAGGACACAGCCCTGACTCTGCACAATTAAGATGCGAACTTTATGCACAATACTTTAAAAAAAGATTATGAGCAATCAGCAGTTTATATCACAACCAGACCCTGATTATTATGTAGTAGGTGGAACACTTAAGGCATCAGAACGTTGCTATATACAGCGCACAGCAGATGAAGAACTTCTAGAAAGTTTGAAGAAGGGAGATTACTGCTACATACTAACTACTCGTCAAATGGGCAAATCTAGCTTGGTGATACGAACTGCCAAAAAGTTAAAAAAATTTAATATATGTAGTGCTTATATTGACTTGAGCGCTATCGGCAAGGATGTTAGCCTTGAAAGTTGGTACTTGGGTCAAATTAAACGTATTGTTAATCAAGTATGCAAAGGCTTCAAATATATTGACTGGTGGAAAGAGAACGCCAGTTTCAGTGAAGTTGATAGATACGTAACATTTTTATCTGAAATTTTATTACAGCAAATTTCTTCTCCTGTAGTCATATTTATTGATGAAATAGATTATACACTTAATCTCTCCTACAGCGATAACTTCTTTGCTGCCATCCGCTCTCTTTATAATCAACGCGCTAACGAACCTGAATTAAATAAACTCACTTTTGTTCTTTTGGGTGTAGCCTCTCCATCTGATTTAATCAAAGCAGTTGACCGTACACCTTTTAATATTGGAAAACGTATTGAACTGAACGATTTCACTTGGGAAGAGGCTCTACCCCTTGCAGATGCACTAGCGCCAGAACTTGAAATTGCTCGCAAAATGCTTGAGCAAATTCTTGATTGGACAGGAGGACATCCCTACATAACGCAAAAAGCTTGTTCAGTAACCGCAAAGTGGGCGCAGAACAATTGGAACAGTTCTCAATCCGAAAATATAGTAGATAAAATTGTACACCAAACCTTTTTTACGGAAGATGGAAAAAATAAAGATGATAATCTTCATTTTGTACGCAATCGCTTTTTAAGGTCTTCAAAATCAGCAGAATTACTAAATCTTTATAAACTGGTACAACAGAAGGAAGAAATATTTGATGATGAGCGGAGTCCGATTCGTACCGAATTAAAGCTGATTGGAGTAGTAAAAGTTGACGCTTCTCGTAAGTTACAAGTACGCAATCGAATCTACGAGAAAATTTTTAACCTCTCTTGGATAGAGCGAATAGAATTGAACAGCAGGCAAGAAGTAGAAATTGTAGTTGGAAACGCAGGCAATATAAATATAGAAGATATATTTATACAAGGTAATTATAACCAAGGTAATTATAACGTTAGCATAAAAGATACTCAGCAAAATACTATTTTTTCACTTGATAGCGAAAAGTATCACAAATCCCGCCGAATCATCATCGAAAAAGTTAGAAAATTTTGGATTAAGGGGGTGCTAGAATCATCATTACATAATCTAAATCTAATCGAATTAGGTCTAGAGGAAAGACTAGATACTGTTGATGCGCCTTTTGAAAACAGCTTAAGAAATCCAGAACAATTGAGAAGGACTTCAGCCTCTGGCACAAGAGCTATTGATATATGGGACAACATGGGAATGGGGCGGACATTACTCATTCTGGGAGAACCGGGTTCTGGTAAAACCACTATTTTGATAGAACTATGTCGCAATCTCATTCTACGTGCAATTGAAGATATAAACCATCCGATTCCGGTGATATTTAACCTGTCTTCTTGGAGTCATAAAAAGCAAACTATTGCCACTTGGATAGTAAAAGAACTTAAAAATCACTATAATCTTCTACAAAGTATAGGTGAAACTTGGGTTAAAGAAGAGCAATTGATTCTTTTGCTTGATGGTTTAGATGAGATTCGTCTAGAAGCTCAAGAGTCTTGCATTCTGGCTTTAAATAAATTTATCCAGCAATATCCACAAACACAAATCGTTGTGTGTAGTCGTATGCAAGAGTACTTAAATTTATCTTATCGCCTTAGATTTCAAACGGCTATATCTCTCCAACCACTTTCTTCTGAGCAAATTTATAGTTATATTTCTGGTACGGGGTTAAAAACGGCAGCCGTAAACTCTTTATTACTAGAAAATTCTGCACTTCAAGAGTTAGCAAAGTCACCATTAATACTTAATCTGATACTTTTCGCTTATGGAGATTTGTCCGCTTCCGACTTACCAAGAATACAATCTGCTGATGAATCTCTCCAACATCTTTTTGATGCTTACATTCACCGGATGCTTCCACGACGAATTAATAATTCTAAGTACTCAAAATCCCAGACTAACCGCTGGTTAAGTTGGCTGGCAAAAATAATGCTGCAAGAGTCTCAGACAATGTTTTTCATTGAACATATGCAATCTACACTATTGCAAAATAAAAATCAAAGATTGATGTATTCTTGTGGATTGGGACTGACAGGAGGGTTAGTTTTTGGTTTAATGGGTGGGATAGTTTTTGGTTTGATAAGTGGATTATTTCTTGGTCTAGGAGGAGGGTTAGGTTTTGGTATATTTTTAGGCACTGTAGGCAAAACTAAAATAGTACCTGGAGAAAGAATTTTACTATCTCAACTCAGCTTTATTAAAAATTCTAGCAGTTCCATATCATTATCGTTACTATCTGCTTTACTAAGTTTTCTGGTTAGTACATTAAATCCATTATTATTACAATTTACTATTTCATCTACTTTTTATATTATTACTGGAATTTTGGGAATAGGCATAGTTTCTTTATTAATAGGTTTGCAATTAAATCAATCGATTAACAAATCCAAAGGATATAGTATAAAAGAGACAATAATTCCTAATCAAGGTATACGGGAATCACTAATTAACGTAGCAATCTTAGGATTAGTTTTCGGATTAATTATTGGATTAATTGGTTTATTCATTGGTGGATTACGTGGTGGATTGATTGGTTTGATAGTTGGTATGTTAAGCGGGTTGCTTAATAATTCTGGAATTGCTTGTATTCAGCATTTTTGGCTACGCATGATTTTATGGAGTGGGGGATATATCCCTTGGAACTACGCCCGTTTTCTCGACTACGCCACTAAGCGCGTCTTTCTTCAAAGAGTCGGCGGTGGCTATATATTCATCCATCGTCTGTTGTTGGAACATTTTGCAATGATGGGAATAAAACGACAGTAGCTGAATCAATAGCACTACTACGAGCAATTGAGCTTACTTGTTTTTCTACCTTCTAGGTAATGAGCCTTTTAAAGCCCCCACCAAGCGCTCAAATTCGCGTTCTGCGCGGCGAGGATGGATTAAATTTAATGTTGTCAGCATACTCAGGCGTGTAGGTAGCTTATTTTCCTCTATTTCTTCAATTTTTACTGGTAGCAGGCGGTAACTACCTTCTTGAATGCCCATTGTTTGTCCTAAAATATTCTCAAATTCCGCCATATTATCTGCCAAATATGTTTTAGATAGAACAACTACAGTACGTTTGGACTGTTCTATACCTCGCTCAATATTTACCACACGCGCTACACCGGGTGTTTCAACATCACCAGAAACTGCTAGACGTAAGCCAGCACCTTCTAATTGCGGTACTAATTTATCCCACACCCAAGTAGTATCTGGGTCTTTATCCACATAACTAATATAGGCATCGTAACGAAAACCTTCTTCCACTAAGGGTACAACACCTTTTTGACCGCCTAAGAACAGAGCAATAGGAAAATTTTCTTCCATTTCCGCTTTAAAGACAGGGTGTTGGCTAGCTTTGTCGGCTGTTACTTTTGGCTGAAGATACTCAAAGAGTTCAAAAATACGAATCAAACCATCATTACTCGGTATACCGCCACGAAAACCCGCCAGTAAGTGTTGGGTAAAAAGACTGTTAACCGCACCAGGCAAAATCCATGAAAGTTCAGTATCACGGGAAGAAGCCAAAATCACTCTTCCTCGCCCTTGCTTTAATGCGTCGTAGTAGGTGTCTGGTAAACCACCTTTCATAGTTGGGGCATCAGGGTCTTTTGGTTGACCAATACCACCAGAATGACAGCAGTCAAAGATGACTGTAACCTTGTTGGCAGCGATCGCACGTAAAGCTTCACTGAACTCAGTACTAGAAATTGCTGTTTTAGCTGTAGACGCTCCTGATGTAATATCCACTTCCACTGGTAGCAAATATTCTCCTTTATGTGGACCATGTTCGACTTGTCCACCGTGACTAGATATGTATAAAAATATAGTAGATTCCGAATTGCTACGCTGAGCCAGATTAGTTAATGCTTGTGTTAGAGCTTCTTTGGTTGCTTTACCATCCAACAGCAATTGCACATTTTCTTTTGAATAACCACAATGTGTTGGGTCGATAAGCAAATTATAAATATCTTGAGCATCTTTCAAAACAGTTGACGGAAGTTTTTTAATGTTTTGGTAGTTTGCGATACCGACGACTAGCGCGTGTGCGTTGTCCATTGTAAGCATAAAGGTTTTCTTGACTAATACAATTTTTACAAAGAAGGTTAACAAATTTAGCGATAATTTAATACACAAATACGCAAAAAATTGGATAAATATATAACAAGTCTCAAATACATGGTTAATCAATACAATTGAATACATACCTTTAGCGGCAATGTACTGATGCGTTACCCGGTTGAGATAATGACTATACTGGTAGCATTTATCATCAGCTTACCGAAACTATCATATCTGTAAGCCCTTAAAGTCGTGTGAATTATACTGTGCGACAAGCTATATTATTTGCAGTACTTAAATATTAAAGAGATTCGTACTACAACCAGTCTCTTACTTTTGCCTTTTCCAAAGCGTGTGATTAGCGTATTTTAATTCACACGCTTCAAAGAGTAACTTTATTCCCTCAAAAGTTGTAATATTTTATTGTGTTTAAACGTAATAATGATGTTCATTAACTTGCATGGGACATTAAAACTTTAAAACTGACAAAAAGCGCTTTGATGAACAATCATTTAACTGGGTGATAAAGTTTATCTTTTTCGTTAAACCGCCACATATATTTACCCCTATCTCGATTCTTACTCCACTCCTCAAACTCAGTTTGCTTAAGGGTTGCTTGTTTTTCTTGAAGCGTGGGAATGTTGACGTTAAGTCGCAGCGCTAACTTCTGTTCGTCGAGAGCTTCAATTTGAGGTGGTCGGCCGCTTTGATTGTAGGGATTGCCCGATGATTTATATTGTCTTCGATTATTTGATGCAATTGCATTACTTTGAATTGCACCTAATGCCCCTTCTAGTTTTGCTACGCGGTTGTTAAGTGCTTCAAGTTTTTCTTCGGTGCGGGAATCCGTGGGTATATGATCTCGCTCCTTGATGCTGCTTCGCAGTTGCTGCAATTCTTCTTCTAACTTCTGCAATCGCGTTTCCGTCGATACTTCTACACCCGGTACTTCTCCTAATTCGTGAAGTAGTCCCCGGTTAGAGTCGATGCCCGGTATTATCCGGGGCACCTCTCCTTCAGAACCGTGCGTACCCGTTTCCGTGTACACGGCTTCTAGATATCCTAGTCTTTCGACCTGCTCATGTGCGTATATTGGTGGCACGACTGGTGAACCATTTCAAGGTTTTTTGGTTTCCAATTATCGTGGTTTCCATCGATATGATGTAGGTGTATATCTTCGCCAGGAAGAAATTTCATACCACATCTTACACAAGTATGGTTTTGCTTCTTGAGAAGCTTGGCTGGAGTTCCGTCATAGAGTTTTGACTCCCGTTGGCTCCAATAAGCGATGTCACCGTCATATGGCGATTTCTCTCCTTTGACATTGACAAATTTATTTTCTGACCATTTGACCGACGGAAAAGCTTTCTTCACTAGGGATTCAGCTTGATATCGATTGAGTTTTTTCTGCTTGTTGAATATCGTGAACGCTCTTTTGGCTACGAACCATAAAGAATCCCTTGTGTTACTCATATTACAGAAACGATGGTAGTTACGCCATCCTCGTATCACGGGAGCTAACTTTTGCGCTTTAACTTCAGCCCCATAATTAGAACTGTTAACTATGGTTTTTACTTTCTCACGCATAGCCTCGAAGTTCTCCTTGGATGGAGTGCTTCTAAGCTTACCGTTTTTCTGGACTTTGAAATGCCATCCGAGAAAGTTGAATCCCGAAGTCGTAGCTGTTAACTTTGTCTTTTCTTCGCTTAGTTCCATACCTCGTTCTGTTAGGAACTTGGATACTTTTTGAAGTATTTTGTCCGCATCATCTTGTGGTTTTAGGAAAATAATCATATCATCGGCGTATCTCACGCTCTTGTGTAAGTTTTCTATTCCGTTTAACGCTATGTTGGCGAGTATTGGACTTACGACGGAGCCTTGAGGAGTTCCTTGTTCAGGAAAGTTTGGGTTGACTCCCGATTTAAGACATCTGAAGATTCCTAACTTTACTCCCGACGGTGCGATAAGTCTTTCCATGATTGACTTGTGGCTAATTCGGTCGAAACATTTCTTGATATCTAGCTCGATTACCCGTTTTTCGTTCCCATTTGCAATTGACCGAAGATTATTAAATATAATCTTTTGTGCATCATGAGCGCTGCGTCCTGGTCGGAAGCCGTAGCTCCTTGCGTTGAACGTAGCTTCGTGAGCGGGTTCGAGGGCATATTTCACTAAACACTGCCATGCTCTATCCGAAATTGTCGGCACCTTGAGGATTCTGGTAAACCCCTTTTTCTTGGGAATAGGAAATTCCTTTAATCCTTGGTGCTTCCAATCGTTAGCCTGTGAAAGCTTTTCTAATAATTCAAAGCGTTCTTTGAATGAGAGTACTTTCTTTCCGTCAATACCTGCCGTCTTTCTCCCTTTATTGAGTTGGGTTACTTGACGGATTGCCAGCAAAGACGCTGATGTGGATTTCAGAACTAGCTTTTGAAGCGATCTAGCACGAGCTATGTCACCTGTTCTAATAGCTTTGAATATTCTCTTTTGCAAGCGAAAAAGGTTCTTGCGGAATTTCTTCCACGGTAACTTTCGTTAGAGTCGATGCCCGGTATTATCCGGGGCACCTCTCCTTCAGAACCGTGCGTG
>JAHCMI010000098.1 GCA_019192545.1 Rivularia sp. MS3
ATAAGGATGACGATAGTCTCGCTGATGGCAACATCAGCGCCTTACCCGACTGGAGTCAAAGGGAATCCAAGCTATACGATGGAACTTCAGCCAAGCTTTTAAAGAAGCAAAACCATACCTGTGCAAGATGCGGAATGAGATTTCTTCCTGGGGAAGATATCCACTTACATCATATTGACGGCAATCATGATAACTGGAAACCCAAGAATCTTGAAATGATACATCAATCATGCCATCAATATACGCACATGAGCAGGGCGTAAAAACCCAGAATATCTAGGAGCCGGATGCACGGAAACGGGCACGTCCGGATCTGAAGGAGAGGTGCCCTGGGTAATACCAGGCATCGACTCTAACTATCTCGTTTTTTGCTCGGTTTTGGTTTTCAGATTTTTCAGTCAAATAGTTAGTGCCCTAAAAATTATTGTTTAGACATTTTATATAAAAACTTTTAGTAAGCGACTATTCAATAAACGTAGTAGCTTGAAGAGTAGTGGGCGTGCGGAAACGCATACTACATTTTTATCTATAAAATATTTGTACGCTTACTTTTTCGTGCCTCACAAGGAACGGTGCAGGAACGGCGGATATTAAAAGCATTGTTGTATATACGTAAAACATCCTTTCATAACGTTTTTTTAAATTTTTACCTTAATCGACAATCTTGAAGGACACCCAATTGATGGAGGATGCAGATGTGTGGAGGCTGGTTATTAAAAAATATCACTCTTCGGCATTTTTCTGTGGCTGAAATCTATTTTTGACAAGGGTTCCGAGTTTTTGCGGTTAACCGCAAAAACTACAGAACAGGGTGGTAGATAAATAGATTTAATCCACCTCCGCCTCTGCGAGAATTATTCAAACAATTAAAAAAAGACAATGCTAAAAACTCTATAAACTAGTTTTGATAAAGGTTCCGAATTCTCCACTTCGGATGTGGAGAATTTGGAAGAGGGGTAAACATGGGGGAAAAATCTACCTCTACTTATATATCAGGAAAAGTCGGAATCCGGCTCAAGCCTTTCTTGTTTTAATCTAATTCATTATCTTTGACGACTTTGCGCTTAGTTCTTGGTTTAAGTTGTGATTCAAGATGCGCTTCTATTTGACGCTCTGTAGCGTTCCAGTTTGATATATCTTCTTCGGTAAGTGCTATCCCTTTGGGTTGCTTACTTGCATCAAATGGAATTTCTGCAATTGTCTCCCCCGATTTCCGCTTAACTAAAATAATATCTTCCGAACCAAACTCGATATCGTAATTTTTACCCCTTATACTTTCACTATTCAAGGAATACTGCTGCCATATTAATAATACGGTGTTAGCAATCCGAGTTACGTATTGTTCTTGAAGCTGTTCTTGTTCTTGAGTTACGTCTGACGGTATTTCAACTTGAGATTGAGATTGAGTTACCGTATCAGTTGGTTCAAATTTAATATCTAAGTAATTAGTCGTGTCCGTGATAATTTCTGGGTAAATATCATCTCGAATCAGTGGTAATTTATTGGTAGGAATAATATATTCGGACTCCTCCTGAAAAAACGATGGTGTCCGGTCTTCGGGTTGAGTTTGGGAGTTAGATTCCGAATCAAAATTATAGAATTCTGATGTGAGTGGTGTCTCCTCTGAGGGGACAATATGTTGCTCTTTATCTACAGAAAAAGGAACTGGTTTAATTACTTCTAGCTGCTTTTCTTCTTGAGCGGATTCATTATTACCATTCACATCTTTTAATGCAATCGAAATATTGGTTGTCTTATCTTCGTTACAGTTATTATTAATATCTAATTCTTCATTGCGGTTATTATTGATATTTAATTCTTCATCACGGTTATTATTATTGATATTTAATTCTTCATTACGCCAGACACACCAATCTTCTAGGCGTTCTACCCATTCATCATCAATTGTATATCCGCGCTTGTAACTTTCTATCAAAGAACTAATTGGGTTAGAATAATGTTGCTGATAACCTACTTCCAAGTGCTTACGTATGCCAATATGCGTATATAACTTGCCCAAATCCCCACCCTTAAAAGCTTCTCCATCGATACAATAGCTAATTCCTTTAAGCTTGCCAGTACGGGTAAATTTACAATTGACTTGTATATTATCCCTGAACAACCTTGCTACAAATACAGGCATTTCTGGTTTATCTACGGCTGCTTCTTCAATAGCATTTTGCAATCTTTCAACTATATTTAATTCCCCTGCTGCTTTTTCAAAGTGTTTGGGATATGCTTTCTTCTTTTCTACTTCCCAACTGCTTGGCTGAGGAATTAAATCATAGTTCTTCTCGATTTGACGCAATAACTTTTCGGTGCGGTAGTAATCGAGATAATCATCATTGCATTTACCATTATGAGACACCCGATTAATTACTAAATGTACGTGGGGTCTAATTTCCCCATCGTATTCAGCATCATTGTGTTGAACTAAAATAAATTGATTGTTTGATAATTCCAAACCTTCGAGTAAATCCTGGGCTATCATGCACAATTCCCACTCGTCCAGGATTCTATCATCGGGGGCGGGACTAAGTGACATGTGTAGCACTGGTTTTTCTACACGTTGATTTAGCTGTGCAAACCTCCTAAATTCCCACGCTAAATCCGTGGGTGTGCTTGAAGCCATATTACTATTAATAAGTTGTGCATCCTCCTTACCCAAGACATAAGCAACACAACCATAGAAACCATTCCCCTTTGTGATATTACCAATCATTCCAACAACCTCAACGTCAGTCGCTACGCTCCAATTCATTCATTAGTAATTCCTTTTTCCTGCATTATTACTCTTCCCTTTAAAAGAAGAGCTTGAAATAAGGAATATATTTTTTATTTTTCTCCCGCGAGCGGAAAAGGCTTGTATCCTTAATTAATCAATTAAAAATTATTTATCTTCTCTTTAATGCGGGAATAAATGCATTTTGAATTGTTTCGGTCAATACGAGAGAAGAAATAGTTTGTCTCGAACAAAAAAGTTTTTTCTTCTCCTTCCTCCAGATAGAAACTTCAGTAAATAAAAAGGTAGCAGATAAAGAATGTAATTTCATTCGCTTACTACGTCTTTATCTGGATTGTATTGATTTGGCATTCCCAACAATTGAAGTTTAACTTCTTGCAGCAATGGTTTTAAAGCTTCAATTTCTTCTAGTGAGGTAGTAACGGGTTCTCCCATCTTGATAGCACGATTAATAGCATATGCAATTTGATTAATATTGTTACCAATTCTCCCCAATTCAGCATAGGTATCTGAATTAATTGCTGGTGCTGGTGGTGCAATGTGACGATGCTCTACACAATACCGGATAAATTTTGATAGGTTATTTCCCAATCCTACTTCTTCAGCTTTTGCTTCCCATGCTTCTTTTTCTTCCTCCGTTAACCGCAAGCTAACAAGTGAAGTGCGTTTTGGTTTTGGTTGTGATTTACGCCCTGCTTGATAAACTTTTTTATCCAAGTTTTTCTCCATTTATTCACACTTATATTGGTTTTCTTTTCGTTTATAGAATAAACCAATAAATGCCCTTTTTACAGCTACTGGAATTATCAATTAGATAATAGGATGTTGATAATTAATTTCTTATTAGTAGCGAATTATTCTCGGTGTTAACTCGTATTTATCTACATCCAAATTCACCAAAATGCGATTATTAAAAATCGTATTTAATCCAATATTTTTATACTTTATACTTAAGTAATCTACGGCAATCCTATCGAGATACCGGGGATAATACTACGGTAAGTCTATCGGGTTGCGGGGGTTTCCAAAGGGGGTTGCCCTCTTTGGCGAGCATAGGCAGCGCCGCAAATCAGGTAAAAATGAATATAAATGTAATACGCTGCCATTGCTCGCTACCGAGAACCGCTGCAACATGCGACAGTGCAGGGTCTGCGCTCATATGCGAGGCTGGGGAAGGGTTTCGGGGCGATGGCTGAAAATTTGGCGATTTTTGAAGACATTACCAACATACACCATTAAGTCACCCTACAGTCACTTTTTTTTGAGGGCAAAAAGTAATTTTGACTAATTTTAAAAATAAAATTAGCTTTTTACTATCACTTATTTACCACTTTATTACCACTACACTACCATTTCATTACCACCGTATACATAAGTGCTAATATTTACAAACTCAATACTGATTGTCCAGACAACTACCATTTTTGTAGTACTTTTGAATTACAAAAAAATACATCTTAAGATAGCTCGAATATTTGACGTATTTGACCCTGCACTCTGCCCTGACAAACATTGCAGAAACGGATTTGTTTTATATTTTATACTTGCATTTTTGACCGTGTACTTATGAACTACTGACCACTTTATGTACTATTATAGCTATTTCCGAAAAATAGATTTCAATACATCATGTAATGAGATTTTATTACTGTGTACTTTGTGAATATTTATGTGATATATAAGAGAATTTTCATGCATAAATTGTGAATATTTATGTGATGTATAAGAAAATATTTATGCATAAATTGTGAATATTTTTGAGTAAAAAATATTTCTTGAACAGGCAATATTAAAAGAACGAATACAATAAATTAAATTGTTATTATACTCATATTTTTATTTATTAAACCTTTAAAATGCTATGATGACGATAAGTTTATTGGTGCTTTTAATCAACTAATATTTATTAGAAGAAAGCACCATTATTAATAGCTAAAATTAGTTTTACTACTTTATATCGAAAGTGCCGGTTTATTTGCGATTACTTAAATAAGAATCTTTCCTACCTTGTTATACACCTGCTGCCATCTTTGATACTCTTCTTTTATATGGAGTTTAGGCAATTTGTCATCGGAGTGTGTATGATTATTTTCTGTTACTAACTGTTGTTCTACTTCCTGAAAAGCATTATATAAATCTTCAACATCTGGAGACTCTTTAACTAATTCTAAAATCCAATCTTCCTCGTCTTCCAAATTATCATAAAAAGCGTCTGATATCACAATTGATACCATTGATAAAGATTCGTTTTCTAGCTCAAATATATTCATTATATTTAAGCCAATAGGTAAGTCATTACCTATTTCTAATGCCTTTTTATAATAATCGCAGTAAGAAATATGATATATAAATTCAACTAAAGGGTCTAACTTTTCTGAACGCAATAATCTTTTTGGTATCGCGTTAAATTCCATTTGATATCTTAGCTTTTTTGTTGTCTCATTCGGGAAGGGATAAAGCATTACTATAGCTAATTTCAAGCCAGTTTTTTTGAATGCTCTTATAGCTCTGTTCATTAGCCATTTTAATTCTTGACTTTTATAGTTTTTTAGCTGACGATTTGAGCTAGAAATATTAGTCATATTATTACGTATAAAAACTGTATACTGCACAGTAAGCTGTTACTGTATTATATTGCTGCATACTGCTCCATTAAAGCTCTTAAAAAGCAGCATCAATTAACTGTTTGAGCAATAAGCGAAGAAGGACAATCCATTCCGCTTAATCATATATAGAAGAATATCTACTTGTTTATCTTAAGTGTCAACAGTAAATACCTGTCATAAGAAATTAACATCATCGTTAACCTGATTATGATTGGTGATTATTTATTACAATAAGTCATTTTTTAATAAACTTGATATGTTGCTTCACCAATTTTATTCAAAGTTAATCGGACTACCATTGAAATGCCCATAAATTTTATTCGCTTCCAACCAATTGGGTAATGTTCTTTCTACTTCTTCCAATTCGTTTCCATTCTCATCGACTAACCCATGTACAATTTGTACTCTAGATAATGGTGTTTCTCCATTAGCGGAGAATTTTTTGAGTTGAATTGTTCCTGATTTTCTGGCTTCAAATGTTCCTTCTACGGTGCTTTCGTTGGTAAAATAATGGTTAATTCCAATAAAATATTCTTTGCCTTTACGAGTATCTGTAAGGTGCATGGAGAAGAATTTCATTGCAGCATCTTTACAGCTATCAATTTTTTTTAGGTTGGTAAATTCATCAATAATAATTTGCTGTTTGGTAGATGGTTTTTCTTTAATTCGCTGTAACCATCTATCAGTTGCATCATAAAGAGATTGTCCTATCTCTTCTTCTGATTCGGCTTTTGATGAAGCATCAAGTAGTTTCCATACTTCCCAGTTCTCCCCGGTAGCGTGTCTATCAATTAGTTGGTAAATTGGTGCATCGAAGCAGTATTTTCTAATTAATGATATTGCACCAGCGGTATTGGTTTTACCGCTACCTTGAGAACCAATTAGCCATAATGGTTTAGCGTTTTTAATAATAGAATAAAGCCAACCTTCCTCATGGGATTTTAGGGCTTCTATTAGGGAATTAACTAACTGTTTATCAGTTGGTTGATTAGTATTCGATTGTGATGATTTTTTATTTTGTAGTTTAGATATTTCTTTTTCTGCTTTGTGTTTATCTAGTAGGTTAGAAGCGATTTGTTTGTCCATTTCTGAATGTTTTACGGCTCTAGCTTTGAGATAATCTTCTAGCTGTAGTTGATTTTTAATAGCTTCGTTTTCGTCATCGGTTAGCCCTAGTTCTTTTCTTTGCTGTAAATCTTCTTGGGTTAATCCGTCTTTTAAAATATCTGTATGTAATTGGTTAGAATGTTGTTTGATATCTCGTTTGCGTCGGTGTTGCTGCCAATTATAATAAGCTGTAGTTTTCTCTTCTTCTCCTAATTGGTAATCGGATTTTTTAAGTCTATAAACACGAGAAGCTAGGGTTATTGAAATACCCCACAATCCGAGAACGGAAGCTACATTACCGTATATTTGATAAGGATTATCTTTAGGGATAATTTTTACTAAGCTTATGGTGCTTCCCATGTATGGAATAATTGAGCCATAGCTATTATATTTATTCCACTCTTCTGCAAGAACATATCTTGGTTGATGACAGTATTTATTATCTAGTTTCTGTTGTGCTTTCAAGTCGTAATATTTGAGCTTTTTGGCTTTCTTTTTATCGGCTAATATGTTCTCTTTTTTATTAGCTGATTTAGGACAGAATTGTATTTGAGCTAGTGGGTAAGGTTGGCGTGAATGAGAAAAGCAGAAGCCAGTTAAACCGACTACTGCTGATATGATAATTGCTGATAGTTCAATTCTATTTCTACTCATCTCCTGCTAATAATAAATAAAGAACCAAGCACTATTCCTGCTGCAATACCAATTGATAGCCAAGGGTCTAACCAAGGTCTTTCTTGATAGATAGTTTGAATATCAGCGCTGATTTGATATGCACTGTCTGCGGTAATTTGTTGGAAGTATTGGTAGTCTTTAATTGCTAGCCAAGTACTTCCAGCAGCGATTACAAATCCACCAATTGTTTTTACTGGTTTCTCCATTCCTTCAACCTCAAATCCGTCGTTATAATTAGCTCTAAACCCAGATAATCCAACTATTGAACTGATTGAACAAATAGAAAAACATAAACCTGCTGCAAGCCATAGAGATGCACCACCGTTGATTAATAAAAGTAGTCGTGCGAGAAAAAATCCGCTAGCACTTAATGACCAACTTATAAAATATTTCTGAACTAGTTCTGTTGTTTGAATTACTTGCTTTCTATGTTTTTTGCGTTGTTCTAAGTGTTCTATTAAGTCTTTTGGTAATTGAGTATCTGGTGTAGTTTCTGAATGTTCTTGTTCTTCTAATTCGTCAAATTGCTCTAACATATGTCAATGTATATTGGGGCAAGGAACGAAGTTCAATAATTGAAGAAGGAAGACGGTTGATGAATTACAACGAATTGCCTGTATCGACTCTCCAAAAACTTGAATAATAGATAATAATTGAAGTAGTAGGAAAAACGTTTGAGCGGTATTAGAGAATCCTTTATTTTTCCTTCTTCCATCTTCCTTCTGATTAAAATCCAAGAATTGTATCTTTAATTTTTTGAATTATTGAACGACCTGCATATTGTTTCTTGGGTTTTAAATCATCTCTAGCATTATCACCAGCATCAAGATAATAGTTACCTAGTTCTTTATCGTGTTGTAAATCAATTGTCTGCTGTCTTACTTCTGTCTTTAATTCTTCCTGAAGCATCTTGTATTCGCCGTCGATTGTCATCATATGTCTATCAACCCAAGCTTTTAATTTAATATGTTCTTCCGCTTGTTTATGTCGTAATTCTTCTCTACTTTTAGCTCCTTCAAAATCAAGGTTTAATTCTTCTAATTGATTCGCTAGTTTATCGTCAGCTAGGGTAGCTGATTGGATTTCTCGTTCTATTCTTTCTCCACTTACACCTGCTTGTTTATAAATAGCTGCCAAGGTTGTATTTAAATCTTCTGCACCTTTAATCGCAGCAATCATATTGTCTTTAACTTTTGGAGCAAATTCGCTTATTTTAGCTCCATCATTACCCATTTGACCTATTAGCTTTAATGCTTTTTGGTCGCCCATTAATGCTCTATAAACTAGGTTTGTGGAAGCGTTGAATTTACCACGTAGTTGTCTTTCTAGGTGGCGAGATTTGGAAGAAACCAGATTTTTCAGCTTGCCAGTATTTTTCACAACGATTAACCCTCTCTTCTGTTAGTATTTCTGTGCATTGGTAGTGCATCCACTGTTGGTATTGCTCTATTCTGTTCTTCCTTTCTAGATATGCTTGATATTTGAAGTGATAGTTGATTGATTGGTAGCAGTAATCTATTAAGAATAGAGCAGGAATAAGGATTGATAGTAGTTTGAATGCTCTGCTAAACGTTAGATATTTACTGTGTTTTGAATCTTGCTGAGATACTTTTGGAGAAGCTTTTGAGACTAGAGCTTTTTTGCTCTAATACCTCCTTTGTTGATATAGCTCCTTCTACACTCTTTCTTTGCAAGCTAGTAGTTCTTTTATTAATGTAGTCACGCAGGTTGTTATTACTGTTATCGATTTGTTGTTCTAGGTCATCAAATTTACTTCGGGCATAATCTTTAATTAACGAGTTAATAGTTTCTACAGTACTAACGAAGTCGGTAAATGAATCGCTAACAGTTTGGGAGATATCTGTGATTTCTGATTCGCTCAACTCTATTCCCAACGATTGGGCTTGTACTGTTATTAATTGCTCTTTTTGTTGATTGGTAATAGCGCTTGAATTGGCTGTAGTTGCGTTATGTTCCTCCGATGGAGTAGCTGCAATTTCTTCTGGTTCTGATACCGTCAATTCTGTGTTTTGATGCTTCTCTAAAAGCAATTGAGTAATCGTATTAACATTCTCTTCACCTAAAGCGGAATAATCAAAACCAAGTGAGGAGATTTCTGCTTTTAAATTATTTCTACTTATCTTGATTCCTTTATCGGACAATCGTTTCTGAATACGTTTAATAAAATCTGTTTTAGTCATTCTTAACGCTCCTTTGATTTGCGTAAATACCAACAAAATGCACTGACTACGACTGGTACTAATTCAGAAGGTGTATATTCTTCCCTTTTCCTAAAATTCAATCCAGCACGGTAAAACCAACGATAAAAAGTAATATCTGGAATAGAAGAAGGGATTTTTTGACTCAATATCTTTCTGAATTTACTTCCAACAATTAATTCTTCTTTAGAATTCCTAATTGCTTCTACCTCCTGCCAAACTTGAGTAAATTCTGATAATTGAATTGGCAGCCGTTGGCAAGCTTTACGCATAGTCGCGTAAGTTTCTAAATTCTCGAAAGTTACTTCTCCACAAGTTCCACGCAAGCAATCTTGAATTCTGTACCAGCTAGAATCGCTAATCTTTTTACCCAATTTGGATTCGTAAAAATCTTTTAATGGACGTGACGATAACCTCATTTCCTATACCCTGGGAGACAGTCAATATTTGATACCGATGATTGTGCAAGGCTGGAGCGCACTGTATAGGTTGCTGCTGTAAAACCTCCACGCACCGAAAAATTCTCACGCACTGATAAAAAATGCAGTGCATGACTTCCACACAACAGCAGCTTTTCTGATTTCACTTGTTGATAAAATGGCTGCACCTCCTTAGCACTCTTAATTTAAGCGATTTTTCAGGGTGAAAAATTTAAGATGATTCAACCTTTTTCAGCATTTACAGAGTACAATAACATAAATTCATAAAAGTGCTGACAAGTGCTGACAAAGCTCAAAAAGTTTATCCCCTGTCATCTTTGGGATAAACTTGTTTGCATGGCTAAAAATGAAAGACAGAGGGTCAGTATTGACTTAACTGGAACCGACTTAAGAGAAGAAATTACTAAAATCGCCGAGGGGGAACAGCGTCCACTCTCGGCTATGATGCGTTTGCTGCTTGAAGAAGCGGTTAGAACAAGAAAAAAAGTTGGTGACGACTTTCATATAAAGAAGCACTTAAAATCCTTTTTAGAAAAACTAATTGAAGGAGAACAACCATCTTTAATTGAAACCGTCAAAGTTGCTGAAATTTTAGATTTGGACGCGGAGCAATTACTTAAATTAAGAGATTCTTTAACAAAACAAAGTTAATGACTCTTAATAGTTTTATAAATATATAGATATGTAGTGAAGTTTCTCTTTTGATGGGTGATGTGGATCTGTGAAAACTGATTATTTTTATTTTTGCTCTAATAACTGCTTTATGAATCCGCATAGATGTACAATAAGTCAGAAATCTTCAGTAATTTCCTTGACAATTTCTCCTACTACCATAAGAGAAGTCAGGAAACTACTTAACTAAAACAAAAGTTTACATTTTTATGGAGGGCAAAAAAAACAGGCGATAGATTCCCATTAATCGGGTATGCCTGAAAAAAAATTAATTATTTTTTTTAATTTAAAAAATACGTACAAAATAAATGGAGACGGGTTAAGTCGTCAAAGAACTAAGAAGTGGTTGCAAGCCTCAGAAACTTCCCACATCTAAGTTAGAGAAAAGACGTACTTGTGCCACGCCATCAGCTTGTCTTTGGACAAACCATTTACATAAATGTATATTACTACAGTTAGTCGTCAAAAGACATCTGTGGCACAGCATTTTTTTGCTAAAAATACACAAATGTACCTAAACTGGCTTGAAAAAATTTTTCAAATGGTTATGTAGATAACGTTTTTAGCAAGTATTCCTTCTTCGTAGTGGTTGACTGGCGCGGCATCCCGACTCCAAAGACAGCAAAAAGCCAACTTTGGAGAAAAAACAATGAACGCTACTGTACTAACTCAAACCCAACAAACTTCCACCAACAACGCACCAGCCGTATCCAAAACAGAAGCAGCATCCGAGCAGAAATCCGTCAAACGCAATCAATTCGAGAGCTTTGACGCTTTTAAAGAATTCATCCGCGACTCATTTATTAACGGCAGCGGCGTAGATCCAGAACTATTCGATGCCTGTGTAGAGTTCCACCAAGATTTTGAAGAACTAGACGGTGGGGAGTGGGAAGCTCCAATACACTCAGCCCTGGGCTGGGAATATAAAAGCGGACGGAATCAAGCCAACGAACCACTTTATGCAGCATTCCTCAAAAACGAAGACGGCAGTATTTGGCAAGCGATTGTTTCGATTTATGACGAAGACAAAGACCGCCCATACCGTTATTTCGCTCCTACAGATAACGGAGACAGAGCTTTTCTTCCCCCAGTACCGTACAACTTCCGCGTAAAAATCGCCAAACGCTATGGTATATCGGATGTCCCAGAAGATGGAAGTTTTTGGGAATGGCTAAGAGAACAAGGAATTAAAATTCCGCTAATTATCACAGAAGGTGCCAAGAAAGCGCTTTGCGGCTTATCGATGGGGTACTTTCTAATCGCCTTATACGGCTGTCAATGTGGAGCAAAAGTCAAAGATAAAGACGGAAAACCTACTACACCATATTTGATTGAAGATTTACAAAAATTTACTTTAAATCCAATTTGGTTTTTAGCTTTTGACCGCGATAACAAAGCCAAAGCTAAAAAAGCAGTTGCAGCAGGTAGAAAGCGCCTAAAAGCCGCACTACTAACTAACGATTGTCTTCTTTTTGATATCGTGTGGGAACCAGAGGAAGGAAAGGGGCTTGATGACTTAGTGATGAATGAAGGAAGCTGGGCATGGGATGCTGCTTACTTAAAAACAGTTGAAAAGCTTGAAAAGCAGTTCAAGAATGATAAGAACCACAGCAGCACGGAAACAAAGAAAATTTCCCAATCGCGCATGAGTAAAGAAATTGCTGATAAATACCGAAATAAACTAGCGTGGCACGAGGGAAATAAAGCTTGGTACTGGTACGAAGACAAGATACCGGGTGTTTGGACGGAAATACCGGAAGTAGTTGTTGGAAGCCTCGTATTTGAAGAACTTGAACAAGCAATTGGATTGACCTTTGAGCATAGCAAGGTAGTAGGAACCATGCGCTCATTGAAATACCACTTAAAGATAATTCAGTGGGAAGTGATGCCTGGTTACGTTTGTCTACAAGATTGTGTACTTGATGTCAACACCTTAAAGACTTATCCTCACCAACCCGGTTACAGATTTATCAATTCTCTTCCTTATAAATGGAGCGATCGCGATATTGGTTGCGACAAAATTAAGCAATGGTTATTAGAAACTTGTGAAGGAAGGGAAGAATGGGTACAGGTTTTACGAGCTGCAATGAAAGCAACGGTAACAGAACGCAGTGATTTACAGCGATACATGGAGTTAATTGGTTACGGGGGAAGTGGTAAAGGAACAATTCTCAGATTGGTAATGCAGCTAGTTGGTAAGAATAATGTTGCAGTCACCAACCTCAAGCAATTAGAAAATAACCGCTTTGAAACCGCTAACTTCTACGGTAAAAAATTGATTGTGATTACAGACTCGGAGCAGTACACCGGGGATGTTTCAGTACTGAAGAAAATTACCGGACAAGATGAACTCAGGTATGAGAAAAAAGGAGTTCAGCAAACGTCCGGGTTTAGGTTCCCCGGAATAGTCTGGCTTGCAGCAAACGAAGCAATGCAGTCCAAGGATTATACCAGTGGTTTGAGGCGTAGAAGGTTATCAATGCCATTCAATCGCGTAATTCCTCCCCACTTGAGAATAGATTTGGAAGAGGTATTTAAACCATTTCTCCCTGGTTTGCTGGCTTGGGTGCTAGAAATGCCAAACAGCGAAGTCGAAGAATATGTCAGAAACACGGATAGAAAAGTCAAATCACTCGCTTCCTACAAAGAAGAAGTTTTACTAGAAACCAATCCGGTAGCTCAATGGGCGGACAATTGTTTGTATGTCAACCCAGACGCTTCAACATTTGTTGGAAATAAAAGCCAAGATCCAGAAAGGTATTTGTTTGCTAATTATTCCAAGTGGTGTGCCGAGAACGGTTACACTCCACTTGCTCATATTCGTTTCTCAAAAACCCTTGTAGAACTATTCCAAACTCATTTAGGAAACCTTGATGTTACTCGTCACCGTGGCAACAAAGGAACTTACATCAAAGGAATATCGCTCAAATTCCCTGGGTTACAGCATTTACCCAATCCAATAACGGGGAATTTAGAAGAAACAGTGATAGTTAGTGACAGTAGGGGTGACAGTTCAGTGACAGATAAAGTGACGGCTGAACCACCTGCCAGTGACAGATTTGATAGTAGTGACGGTTGTTCTATCAAAAATAATGATGAAAATAATTTTCAAAAAAATGTCCTGGATGATTTTGAGCCAGGTGAAAACGGTTCTCAAAAACTTCATGAGGATGAATTAGATAAATATGAAACCACTCATCAAAAACAAAAAAATAATGAATTAAATAAAAGGACTAAAATCGCAGCCAAACCGTCACAACCATCAAAGCCTTATACAGCAAGCGATACAAACTATCACACCAACCGTCACTCAACTGTCACTCCTACTGTCACTCCTGATAACCAAACCGTCACTCCTTGCAACAGTGACTGCAATCAATCGTCTTCCCCATCAGAAAAAAGCCAATCAAATCAAGAAAAGATGGTCGAGGTTTGGGATAACCAGTACGAGCTAGGTAAACTAGTTCTTGAGATACCGGAAAACGAATTAACATTCATTACCGCGAACTATACTCCCGAACAAATCAAGCATATAAAGGACGCAGCCAATCGCGCTTGGCAAGTTGGCTTAAACCGAGATGCTGAGTACAACGGAGAACGAGTAGAAATTATGGAAGCTGGCAACGGTAGCAGACAAATAAAAGTTCGTACTCAAGGAGGTAGCTTGCTCAAAGTCAAACGCGGCAATCTGCAACCTTGGTTGGGGATGTAAGCAGTAATAACTGCATCTAAAATATCTTTTCCTGCGTGAACAGTAAGATGGCGCGATTTGGATAGAGCAGCTCTCTTTAGGAGCGCTTGCCACCAACGCCATAACTTTCTCGACTTCAGTCCTGCTGTTTAACCCGCCTAAATACCCTTGTTTAATGCGTGAGCGAACAGGGAGGGTTTACGCTCCGTTTGTGGAGAAAGCGCGATTGAGAAGCCGATGAATCTCATAACTGATAACTGCGCCCCCGATAACTGATAACTGTAATCGGTGCATTTTGAAACAACACCCGATTACCAATTGTTTTCCACGAGATATGGTAATGCCGGGTGGCAATTAAAAAGTAGAGTGGTATAAAGCGTAATTACGGCTCAAAGCGTAATAGTGGAGGATGGTTGATGGATGCAAATTTAGCTTTACAACAAGCGTTGATAGATTTTTCAACTGAATTATTTAACAACCAAGATTTAATGAAGCAGAATTTTAACCATATTCATAAAATGAAAAAGGAGTTTGGTGATGGCTATGCTTTGGTAAATTTTGGTTCCTTTAATCCGGATAGTGGAGAATTTACTTTTCCTCAAAAAGAAGGACTTGAAGTTTTGTGGCTCGACCATGATACAACTTTTGAGTACTTTTCCCCCGAAGCAGCATCCGAAGTATTTAACAGCATTGATTTTGATAACTGTCCCAAAGACCATTGCATTTTTGTGTTAACTGGGTCGTTAGACCGTGGGGAAGAAGTCTCTGATAATCGTTATATTATGCTTGCTCAATCCGCTTATGTTAAAGACCCGCTCACAATTAAACCATCGTCAATTACGGAGAAACAAATTGAGAAACGATTGCGGCGGATACATCTCTCCAATGTGAAGTTATTAGTTTTGGATACTTCAACCCCTGACTGTATGGGTAAAAACCTTGCAAAGTGGTTGCGTGCTATCAAACGCCTTGAGAGAATGGGCGATAAGCATTTTAGTGTTGTAATAAATTCTAGTGAGGAGTACCCAGCCGAAATACCGCCAGATTTAAAAGATGATGGCTGTACAATTAATTTCAAATAGTAGCCACCTGAGCAAGTATGTTCCAAAAATCTTAATCAACAATTAGCCTCTTCAAAAAACTTAAAGCGAACATTAAATTCATATTGGAAAGTAGGAGAAACAATTCGATTATTCCCTCTCCTGAAGCACTCCGGACTATATTCGCCACTCGCGTCATGCTGCCCAAAAACGATTGATAGTCTAAGAAGCCGCTTTAATATCATCATCTAAATGATTTTGTATCCTTATCTTAGCTAATTTTTGTTTAAAAAAGTCATCTAATTCAGCAACAAATTTACCATCAACAATCTCGACTCCCAAAGCATTAGCTACTGCTAAAAAATCCAGATAGGATGCATTTTGGTAATCTTTATCTTCAAATAATTGTATTTGTTCGGTGTTAAAGTCGCATAAATAGGCGAGTTCTTCTTGGGTAATTTTAAAAGCAATCCGCGCCTTAATTAATAAGTCAGATAATTCATCCATACAATTAATTTGCAGCACTATCTTGTTGTTGGGATTATGGGCAATTAGCGCTTCATACTCCTCGATTTCATCTACGAGAGAAGAACGCAGTGAATTATTACTATCTTGCATTAATTGCCACCCTTCAGGGTCTTTTAATCGCTTTTTTTCATTTAAAAATAATTTATGATTCGTTTTTTCAAACTTTTCTGCCCATTCCTTAGAATATTTTAACTGTTTATCGTTCTTAATCATGGTTCCCACAAAGGCTTTCTTAATAGCTATGATGTCTTTACGATTTTCGTCCCTGTCCCGCTGAAAGAAATAAGAGTGATATATGAACGTGTTCGTGGTTGGTGTCTTGATGACGGGCAATTACGTACTGACTTTTGTGCAAACCATCACCCAGAAACTCCATTTCTTTTAACCAGCGTCTAGCAATTAGAGCGTATTTCTCATTACTTAAGGCGAGATTTGGAAGAGGAATTCAAACCATTTCTCCCTGCTTTGCTGGCTTGGGTGCAGCCCAGCACAACTGTCAACCCAATCCGCAAGAAGATAGAAGAGTCGAGGCGAATGCGGCTGCTCGCTCCGAAGGGAAGGTATGCTGGCATTCATTGCCTTCGTCGTCTGGAGCGCCATAAGACGGAGCGTGCTTTTAAGAAAGAAAAATAACCCCTCAGTACGGCGGGTTATTTTGATGGGAGTTGGACTGTCAATACCCGTTTTCTGCTAGCTTCCCATACGTTGGAGGAGTTGTCCTAATGCCATATCAACGAGATGGCTTCTTCAGGAGTGAGCCTTAGCTACTTTCTGGTTTAACCTACTTTACTCACCTGTTGTCGGTTGATAAATTTGTCGTAATTCGGATACGCTGCTGACAGTTTTTATTCCTTCCTTTATCAACCTCAATCGTTCTATGTCATAAAGAACAGAGATTTCTTGCATTAAAGCCAACCCTTCTGAACCAAATTTAAGTTCCAAGCCAAGTTCGATTGCTCCAAGCAATTCCTCTCTTCGGGCAACTCGCTCGAAAGAAGTAACATATTTCATTCGTTGTTCTACCTCCAATTTTTCTACTTCAACAAGAAACTCTCGCTCTAATTCCAATGGTAATGTGAGCATCCAATCCACGAATGCTAATAAATTAAGTACTTCTTCTCTTCTAAATTCGGAATCGTATAACCGTCGTACCAAGGCTAGCTTTTGGGCTTTACGCTCAACACGATTACTACGAGTTTGTAATGCAGTTAAATGCGCTAAAACTACGGTAGAGAAGGGATTACGGCTTTCTTCAAGTTCCGATAATCGTTGTTGATAATCTACCAGCTTTACCACAGGGAATCTAAAGTCAACCGTACACCCAAATAATTCATACCCAAATTGGTTTGGTCGCCAAGTTCTACTAGAGTCTGCCAGCACTGCAAGAGAAGCAACAGGACGCTTGTAACGGTCAAATATTCGGTAATTATATACGAACATCCGCTCCGGGAATTTGCCTTCTTCTTGGGCTTGTATCTCAATATGCACAAGAACCCAGATTTCTTCCCCAGTTCGACGATAAACCTTTACTAATTTGTCAACCAACCGCTTCCCAAGTTCCGCATCTCGGACAACTTGTTGTAGTTCTTGGTCGAGAAATTCAAATCCTCGACTCCAATCAATTTGAGAATGCACCTGGGGAAAGAAGAATAACATGAAATCTTCAAAATAAAGTTGAATAATTTCCTTCCAAGGTGAATCATATTCGGTGTTCGGATTAGTCATCTATGCTGAATTTATGCTATTAAATAATGGCACTTTTATTTATTAAATATTAATGATTAAAAGCACCAATAAACTTATATAATTATACTATTTCAGGGGTTTAAATATGAATGAAATAGCAACTGTTATTCTTGTATTTATGCTTTTATTATCGCCTGCTCAAGATATATAATTAATTCAAGATTATTCATAAGCCATGAATCTTTATATATCACATTAATATTTATAAATAAGCTGTGTTTAAACCTCTTATTATATGATGTATTGATAGTCTAAGAAGCCGCTTTCATATCATCATCTAAATGATTTTGTATCCTTGTCTTAGCTAATTTTTGTTTAAAAAAGTCGTCTAATTCAGCAACAAATTTACCATCAACAATCTCGACTCCCAAAGCATTGGCTACTGCTAAAAAATCCAAATAGGATGCATTTTGATAATCTTTATCCTCAAATAATTTGATTTGTTCGGTGGTAAAGTCACATAAATAGGCGAGTTCTTCTTGGGTAATTTTAAAAGCAATCCGTGCCTTAATTAATAAGTCGGATAATTCATCCATACAATCAATTTGCAGCACGATAGGTTGATTGGAATTATGGGCAATTAGCGCTTCATATTCGGTTACTTGTTCTTGGAGGTCTTGACGTTGAGAAGTAACACCATCATAATGAATCTGCCAAATGTCTGGGTCATTATTCTTCTTTTCTTCATCTCGTTCTAACATAGCAATTGCTTGCCCCATCCCATTAACCCAAGAAAGGGTAACATTGTATTCCAAATCGTTTTTAATCATCCGGCTCCCACCTTAATAAATCTACAGCAATAATACCTTTTCTATTATCTCTTCTATCGCTTTGAAAAAAATCAAAAGATGTTTTTCCCTGGTCGTCTAAAGGTTGGTCAGAACGAAACAATTCGCCTTTATACTTAGCTTTCTGTGCAGCTCGTTTGTTAGCAAAGTTTAATAATGTTGGAGAATTCTTTTTTAGGTAATCAATATTAACAGCATCTGGGTCCCAACAAGCATCAAAATCGTTCGGTTTTGTTTCGCTCGTTACAAAGCTACCATTAATATAAAAAGTCCGGCATCCCGCAGCTTTCAAGGAAGCCATTGCATCTTCCATACCTAAAATCATTTGAGCGCGTTTTGTTGTATAACCAAATCTTTCTTTAAACTCCTCCCAGTCATCACAAAAATGCACCCCTGGTGGTAGATTTCCGTTCTCATCAAATTCTGGAATCATTAATTATTAAAAGCACCCAAAACTTTATTCAAATCATATCATAAAAGCAAGTTTAAATATTAGAAAATACTTGATATAATTAACAGTTTATAATCAGATACTTTGCAATAATTGTGTTTTTTTACCCTTTATTACATAGAATAGTGATTTGATGGTTTTTTTAGTTAAAATATTAATAAGAGTGCAATTTTTGCGTTAATCATGGGAAAATAATAATTTTTAAACTAATCTTTTAATAATTGATTTATAATTAATCTTCGCTCCTTTGCTTCACATGAAATACCAATAAATATAATTAATGAACGGCTTTTTCATTTACCAGAAAACGTAGGGAGAAAGTATGACACAAGCTTTACCGCAACTAGTAACATTTGATGAATTCCTAGCGTGGTATCCAGAAAACAGAACAGTACGTTATGAACTACATGATGGGGAAATCGTAGAAATGCCAAAACCCACAGGTACGCATTCTAAATTAACTGGTTTCATTATTGATGAACTCAATTTCAAGATTAGAGAAATTGATAAGCGTGGAATTTGGTTTATTCCCAGAGAATGTATCGTTAAACCTCGCAGCGGTAAATCTGGATATGAACCCGATATTATTGTTCTAAATGAAGAAACTATTGGCTTGGAAAGCCGGTGGGAAAAAGAATCAGTAATCGAACATGCCAGCTCTGTAAAGTTAATTGTAGAAGTTGTCAGCACCAATTGGCGTGATGACTATCTCAAGAAACTTGCGGATTATGAGGAAATGGGCATTCCAGAATATTGGATTGTGGATTACAAGGGCTTAGGAGGTAAACTTTTTATTGGTAATCCCAAACAACCCACCATATCGGTGTACGTACTGGAAGACGACGAATATAAGCTTACCCAATTCCGTGGTGACGAAATCATTAACTCCCCAACATTCCCAGATTTAAAGCTGAGTGTAAACCAGATTTTACGGTTTGGTGTTGGATAAAAACAAACGCGAGTCAGAAGCATTAGCTTTTACCTGGGCTTCCGTGTTCGTAGAATTTAATCTTATTCATAATTATTATTTTTCGCGACTATTTATTAGTCACGCTCACAACTGGAAAAAATCAGGCGGAGGGGTGGCGCTGCTTCTCCGTAATGCCGATTTCCCACGAGTAATAATTGTGGCAGCGCCACCCCCGCCGGATTTAGCGCAGCGGTTTCCAGTTGCCGCTCTTAGAGAAGAGTCTAACGTTCTAATCCCTTACTGTATGAACGTTTCGTTTGAGATTTATAGTTGTTGATTAGCCTTTGTAATTCTAAAAATCTCTCTACATCGGATTCGTTTAAATCAAATCCTTGTGGTGCTGTACTGTTATCCGTAGGAATGTCAGCAATCTTTTCCCCCATACGGCGTTTAAGCCTTAATATTCCTTCTTCCAATGTAATGCTGTAATGATTGCCTTTAATAGATTTGGGACGATTATTAATTTCCCAAAATTGTCGGATAGTAGGAGTAATTTTATTAACGTATTCTTGTTGAATAAGATTGATTTCCTGGGTAGTGTTTGGTTGCTTATCTTCACTCTTGTGTTGATTGAATATGGCGGTAGTTTTTAGTTCGTTATGGCGAGACTGGTTATCTCCATAAAGTTGTTGATTATTTTCCTGGGTAGTTTTTGTTTCGTTGTCTTCAAATTGTTGCTGATTGGTTGTACCAAATGTTTTATTATCTTCAACTCCGGGTTGACTGTTTTCATCAAGTAACGTTGGTTTATCATCAGTCCTGGAGTATGGAGAAACGCTCTTAACAGGAAGTTTGACTAATTGCCCATCGTGTGCTGCTCTCAATGCTGGTATATCGCGCTCTGAGTTGTAATCAACACCTTTACGTTGAAGTAGTCCGGGAAAGCTGTAAGCCTTACCCAGCTTCCAACCAGCCATCTTTACCCCATTCATAGAAAACGCGATCGCGTTCTTAAATTTCCCCTTCGTACTAAAGCTAGGGTGTACGTTTATATGAAGCTTTTGGAGTCGAGCAATTAATTCGGTGACTGTTGGTTGGTCAAAAGTTGCTTCATCGATAGCGTCAGCTAGTAATTGTTTAACGGGTGGCTTACCGCTAAAATGGTGCTTCTGTTTCTTAGTTTGGGCGCTGCGTTCTCCAACAGTTGTTTTAATACCATGTTTCTGTTTAACTTTTTCTGCCACTCGTTCGTTACTACAGCGTGTTGGCTCCAAACCAAATTCTTGCTCTAATTGTCGCACCACCACTTCACTGCGGCGGTAGTCCCAAGAATCCGGTACAACTGACCCATCCATGCGAATGCGGCTAGCGATTATATGAATATGTTCGTGCTTGGTGTCTTGGTGACGGGCAATTACGTACTGACTTTTGTGCAAACCATCACCCAGGAACTCCATTTCTTTTAACCAGCGCCTAGCAATTAGAGCGTATTTCTCATCATCTAAATGTTCGTGGTATTCCCCCTGGGGGTGAGATGCTTCGCGGTGAGGTAGAGACAAAATTATGTGACCGCAAGCGCGTTGAAAATTCGGTCGCATTCTTCTAGCTGCACCAAATTCTCTAGCTAATTGTCGGGGATTGTACCCACCCATATTGCTGTCAATAATTTCAGCTTCTTCTTTCTCTAGGGCGTATTCCAGAGTGGAGCGGAAGCTGCGGTTTTTTAGTTGGTTTGCAATCATTTCCGTTTTCTCCTTCAATCACTTTCGAGATGCCGGTACTTTTAGAAAGCCGCTTTTGGCAAGGGAGGGAAGCTCGGGCTTTCGTGAAGAATTAAAAGTTTCACCCTGTCAAGCCGAAAAAAAATTCATGGTGACAGCCTTCTTTAATCTTCCTTGTCATCGTCTGTAACCCCACATTCCAACAACTGCATTTGAGTTTCACGGATAGAAGCATTTAACTTCGTAACCAAATTCTGTAATCGCTCAACATCAACATTCGCCCCCTTCCCCGATTTAACTGCTCGATTAACAGCCTTAGCGATTTGATTTAGATTTACCCCAATAGAATTTAACTCCTCATACAACTTCCAATTTAATTGCGGGGGTGGTGGTGGTTCTACAACTTGTCTTCTGAGCGCCGCACGACGAATAAATTCCGTCAAAGATACTCGCGCATTGTAGGCTTTTAGCTTTAATTGTTCGTACTCGTCGTCCGCAAATCGCACCGGATGTGTGATTTTACGAGCGACACCATCGCTTCTTTTAGTTTTACTTCCCATAACAGATAACCCATCTGTGCCATAGCCCTCCGCAGGAGCCAGCCGTTGCCGTCGTCCCACAGGGGCGTTCTGCGCGTACAGCGTAGAAAGGCAACATGGCTGGCGTTAAACCCAGTTGCTGCATATGAATAAACTAGCGCAAAAATACAAAAACGTGGGAGAAAATAACGAGAAAATATTGTTAGAAAAAATGGGTTAATTGGATGAATGAGTAATTAAGAGAAAGGTGTAATTACTACACTTTTTATTTTTAAATTAATATGTCTTTTTGTATAGGTAAAAGTGCCGAATGTCACAGTCATAGCACAGTTGCTATACTGTTTTTTGAGATTAATTAAATGCTTATGACACAGCGATAACGAGATTTTTGTGTAACTACTGTGCTGTTACCTATGAGGAGAAACATAACTTTAAAAAAATATCCGTTTTTAGTAAAAATAAAGTCGCTTTTTGAATAAAATAGTCAGAAAAAATTGGGAAATAGGAATAAATAGGAATTTAGAAGCAGGGTACCCCAACTTTTACCTCGACAACTATATACGAGTGAAGTTTTAAACCCAAAAAATAATTCCTTCTTTTTCCTTCTTAGTTCAAAAAAATATCTCCTGAGCTACGTTATTCCGGGACGGCTACCTTCATTATTTCCTGCTTTCAAATCTCTATAAAAATAATTCCTTCTTCTATAAGCGGCGGTATTTCCTTCTTCCGTATCTCCCGACAATAATTATCAAGGGCAATATTTTTATGACAACAACGTGCAATATTTTTCTATCAGTTGATGTTGGGGGTTCCCAAACCAAGATTATTTATCAATTTTCAGGTTGGAATAAACCAAACTGTTTACTCATGTCCCCCGGTGTCGAACAAATTACCAAGTCCGATTTAAAGCGCTATTACGACCAATCGGGTTGGCTTGGCGCTCCCTCTATAGAACAACAAGCCTGGGTGGAGTGGAAAGGTAGCATCTTTGTGGTGGGAGATTTTACGTCAGAGTTTGCAGCAATCGATAGAATTTTTGAGCGTAAATATGAAAACGCTTTATACAAGGTGCTAGCTGCAATTGGTGTCATTTTGTCAAAGCATGATGTTAAATCCAAACGCAGAAAAAACGCCTCTTCCCAATCAATCAAAGTAAATTTGTATATCGGGTTATTGCTTCCCTGGAACGAATACAATGACCGCAATCGGTTCCAAGAACAGCTAGAACTGATGCTTAGAAGCCTCAAATTTCGCGGACAATCCTGGAACGTTAATTTGTGTGCTTTTGAATGTCGTCCGGAAGGTGGAGGTTTAGCTGCAATTCGTATCAAACAAAAAGGTTTGGAATGGCTGCAAGAAAATAAAGTTGTAGTATTAATGTTTGGACATCGCAACGTGACAGCAATTTATTTTGATGGAGGTGCTATCAAACGGGGAGATAGTCCTTTATTGGGTTTCTCTACTTTTCTAGATGATGTTTGTAGACGGGTAAGCGGCTTGGAGCGAGATAAATTAGCAGCCTCCATCTTTGAAACCATCGATTATTCCGAACACCATATTTACCATGACGAATGTACCGTTCATCCCAAATGGGAAGAGAGTAAAGCAATTGCAACATTAGCAACAGCTAAAGATGAAACCTTAAGAAAATTAGAAAAAGAAGATATAGTTAAAGCGATAAAACTAGCAATACCTTCTTATTGGAATCAAATAAAAAAATGGTTAGATAAAAATATCTATTCTATGCCTGATGAGGTAATTATTGGTGGAGGGGCTGCGGTATTTTTAGAACCAGAATTAGAAGAATATTTTAATTGTAAAGGTATTAAACCGGAGAGTCATAGTTATAGAGAAAGGAAAATCGGAGAAAGAACAAATACTTATTACGGGCGGGATTATATTAACCATGCGGATTTAGTTTGGGTTGAAGATATTCAAGAACGAATTGGAAATATTTTTAGATTTGCTTGGAAGATTAAGAAACATCAATCAATTCGTTTAATTGATTGTTTTGGAATGTTTGACCAGTTAAAAGATATTGTCACAGAGGCAGAAAATGCCAAAAACTAAAAGAGTACGTAAAAGCTTGAGTTTGCGTCTTCAACCCTACGAAGGTACACCCCTTGCAGAAGTGGCTGATTATCTCAACAGTTTGGATAAAGAAGAAGCGACTCGGAGAATAGGAGAAATTTTGGTAATGGCATTTCTACCATACGCTAGTTTTAGAAATGCTGAGTGTCAGCCGGATACGTTACGTTCTGCTTTTTTGATAGCGCGAGATATGGCAGATAAACACTTTGGGATTATGGCGCTGGCTCTGGGTTTGGATGCGGTATATGCCGTTGCTACACCAATTGTAAGTACTGGTGGTAATGGGGTTGATATAAATTCCCAGGTAAATAAAGAAGAGTCACCCTTAGAAGTTGAAGCGATTAATTCCAGTTTGATTGAAGGAAAAGCGACGGCTACTGAGATAGGTAAACTTTTTGGTTGAAGACAATCATGGATAAATTGGCTATCACATACAAAAGCTAATACACGCTCTCTAAAAAAGCATAGACGAGGAGTTAATTTAAAGTATCCTATTCCTTTAAAAAGTATATAAATTTATAAAAATAACTCGCTCCGTATTCATAACAAAAAAGCCCGGTTGTTATGACACAACCAGGCTTCCCATATTACAACGTCACACTACACAATTGCAGGAAATTTTAATTAACTTTCTGACAAATTAACTTTAACTACCTTGTTCTTTTCTTCTTCAGCTTTAGGCAGTGTCAAATTCAAAATACCGTCTTTATATTCTGCTCTTACGTTAGTATTTTGAATTCTTGCTTTTAAAGGAATTACGCGCTGATACTTACCGTAATAAAATTCAGAACGGGTATCTTCCTTATGTTCTGTTTTACGCTCTGCAACTACTTTAACGGCATCTGCGGTCACTTCGATATCTACATCTTTCGCTTCCATTCCAGGAAGTTCTAGTCTCAAGTGAAGTGCATCTTCAGTTTCGCTTAATTCCGCTGCTGGAGTTCTAAATGCTGGTGTTTGAATATCTTCAAAGACTCTATTTAATTGGTTTTGCAATGCGTTCATTTCTGCCCAAGGGTTGTAACGTGCAATAGCCATATCTTTAATACTCCTAGATGTTTATTTACTTGCCGGAATGAATTTAATTTGTTTCTTTGATTCCTATATTAATGATGATTAAAAGTGATGTAAATTCGGTTTTTATCACTTAATTAATGATGAATACCGACCAGTTAAATGTGGTTAATTGTTATGTTCGGTAAACGGTAAAATTATTAGTACGGTTAATTCTATTGATATAAATTTAAAAAACCTATATTTAGAGATATACATTTACATTTCGTCACTTGGCAGTTACTATTTTTTCTTCAGTACAGGAGCTAAATGTTCTGTAATTCCATCTAATTGAATAATATTGCAGCCAAGCTTATAAGCAAATTCAACGGATTCTCCAGCGCCAAGGGCATTGTAAAACCCTGTTGAAAATTTGACTGCGGTTTTATCGCCAATAGCCTTATTCATGCCAATTACATAGGGGATGTGTTTGGCGCTCGCTTCGGCTTGGATTTCTGAGTAACAAGCGTTGAGGACAACACATTCAATTGTGGTGGAGAATAACTCGAACAGTTTAGCCAGGGCTTCTGTATCTACTAATTTCAAGTTTCCGGCTTCATCTTCTAGGGCTAAACCATCATCCCCTACACCGTGACCGCTAAAATGCACAATTTGCGGTTTTAAGTCTAACAGTGCTTGGTAAACATCTTGAATACGCACAGCCCACCGTTGTTTGAGGTCGAATAGTTCCCGTTTTTTGGCTCTTTGCAATCCTACGTCAATTTCTCGTATCTCTTCATCCAATCGCAATTGAGAGGTGTTTTTGGGATTGGATGCCAGCATTAAAATCGTTTTGACCGCAGAGTTATTAGCTTCTGCTTGTGCTTCTTTCTGCTTTTGTTCTTGACCATAGTTAGTGATGTTACCACCGATTTGTTCAGTATTTACTGTATCTGCATTACTGACTAAACCGCCAGCGAATTGAGCGCCTTGCAAGTAGTTAGTAAATTGTTGTTTAAAACTTTCAGACATAATATTATCTCCTTGGTGATTATATTTTTCAACATCAAAATTAGGGGGTTGTAGTGCAGTATTTACAAAATTTTCTAAACTACGAATTCTGCTATCTTTTTCTAATTTCAACGCTTCATTAACAACCTTTAACTCGTCAATATTTTTATCAATAGGGTCAACTGAAATCTTAGCAATATTGAGCCAGTGCCTAGCTAAATGATTAACTAAACTTCGTTTCATAATTCTCAAAAATGGACGAATTCCTTTGTTACATTGTTCACATACATATACACCCTTAAATTCAACTTTTTCTGTTAGGTTTATAATATTAAAATTTGCCAGTTTTAAGATACCACCACAGGAACATGAAGATTCTTGAGCTATAGCTAAAGGTAATCGTTTAATAAATAATTTTTTATTAATAAAACCCTCACAACTAGGACTTGAGCAAGAAATATTTAGTCTAACTAAAAACTCTCTTTTATTATCATCCCACTCAATAAAGTATTTATCACCGTACAGTATTGCAGCACAGAAGGGACAGTGAACTGAGAAGTTGGTTTTGAACATTAAAAAACTCGCTCATCTTCACAATGAATTATATAATTGGACATTAAATCAAACAATGATAACTGAACTATTTGTAGTTCTTCGATCAATTCCAATTGGGTTCGTCAGGGTTTGTATGAATACTTAATTCAGTTTTCACAAGCCAGCGGTCGATAATTTGATAAATTTGGTTGATTCTATCTTGAGAATAGCCATTCGCTAACATCCAGGTTTCAAACAAGTTACCCCCTGCTGAAATATGTTCCCACATTGCATCAAATTCCGCTTCGGCAATACCCATCGTTGCCAGAAAATCAGCTTGGTTCCAGGGAATAATACCATCAGCTATTAGTTGCAATAAAGAACGTTGGTTTTCTTGTACCAGTTGCTCTAGAAAATCACGAATCTCGCTTTGACGCTCCTTATCTAAACGTCGTCCCTTCATCTGTCGCTCTAGTTGAAGCTGAACGCGACTAACACCACCGCTAGTTAACCAACTTTTGATATCATCAACAGCGCTAGAACATCTACCAAATCTATCTGTTTGCAGTAAAGTAATTGCTCCTTCAAAACTCCTGCGGAGAACGGAGCGCCAATCATCACGTTCTAGATATTCGATTAGTGCCATGTTAAACGGGTATTTACAACACTCCGGAAGTGTTTTGACTTATCGATAATTGTATCTGCAATTTCCACCGCTGTAACAAGACAAAAACGAGTAACTATTCTGAGTGGCGGAAAGGAGCGTAACTTCTGACCAGGAAACATTTCGAGTTGTCGTGGTGGTGGATACGCCGTTTGACTCGCACATTTCAGGCACAGCTTGACACTTTAATTACTAAATAGTACGGCTTTTTACTTAGCAATTAAAGTGCTTACAGATATCAGGGATACCTCGGCTTGACCG
>JAHCMI010000099.1 GCA_019192545.1 Rivularia sp. MS3
GGAGTTAGGAGTTAGGAGTTAGGAGTTAGGAGTTAGGAGTTAGGAGTTAGGAGTTGTGGATAGTTAAGATCAAGTCGCTTCGCTCCAATTCAAAATTATAATCAGTGGGGCTTGTACCCGAAATTAATTAATCCAAAATTTTGAATTCTTCAAAATAGTCAAAGGTTAAATTATCCTTGTCTGCCTATCTTCCCATAATCCCATGCCAAAATTTCCTCTTGGTGCTGAATTAGCGTAATATGAACGAAATACGGCGCTATGAATTCTTCTGCAAACGTGTCTCTACAAAATATTCCTTCTTGCTTCAATGCAGCTAAATTTTATTTATCCGAAACCATTGCGCTAAAGGCTAACGAGATAGATGAATCGCCTGATGCTTTGTTTGAAGCATTGCGGGGATTGGGAAATTTAAATTTATTGGCGCTGAAAGTTCCCCGGAGATGGGGAGGGAAGGAAATTAGCGGATTAGATTATGGAAATTTTCAGCAGTTAGTAGCTAGATATTCCGGTGCTTTAGCTTTTCTACAAACGCAACATCAAAGTGCTGCTGGAATTTTAGCTGCCGGTGATAATCTTGCGCTGCAACAAAAGTATCTTCCCCATATGGGTAGCGGAGAAATTCTGCTGGGTGTGGGTTTTTCTCATTTGCGCCGTCGAGGTGAGCCGATAATTACAGCTGATAAGGTAGCGGGTGGTTATCGTATAAATGGTGTTGTACCTTGGATAACTGGATTCGGATTGTTTCAACAATTTGTGATTGCTGCAACTTTGGGTGATGGTGGTGCTGTTTTTGGTATTGCTCCTTTTCAAAACATCCAGCAAGCAGAGGGTGAAATAACGTTTACTTCTCCGGCTGAAATGGCAGCAATGAATTCGACGAATACAGTTTCTGCGACTTTAGACAATTGGTTTTTACCTGAAGAGTTTGTAATTTCGATTAAACCACCGGGTTGGATACAAGAAAACGATAAAAAGAACCTTTTGAACGCTACTTTTCTAGCTTTTGGCTGTGCCGAAGCTGGTTTAGATGTAATTCAAGCAGAATTTAACAAAAAATCTTTATCTTTCATCAAGGATGCTTTCATCTCTCTGCAAGCAGAATTAAATCGCTGTCGCAGTGCAATTATTGAAGCACAGCAGCAACAAGTAGAATTTGAGCAGAAACTGCAATTAAGAGCTTGGGCAATTGATTTAACCTCAAGAATAGCTCATGCTGCGGTAACGGCTTCTAGCGGGGCTGCAAATTATAAAAATCGCGCAGCACAACGAGTTTATCGTGAAGCTTTGGTTTTTACCGTCACTGGGCAGAGTAGTGCGATTATGGAAGCGACTTTGGCTAGGTTAACGCGGAATGCTGCCGATTTAGAAAAAGAAGATACAGGCTTACACAAAAATCAGCATCAAAATCAAATTTCATATTCTCGCGCTGTTCATTTGAGTCATGCGATTGATACAAATATTCCTCGCTGGGAGGGCGATAGAGCAGTAGAATTTGAAACTATAGCAGATTGGGAAGAACAAGGTTATTTTTTACGTCAGTTTTCAATGGGGGAGCATAGTGCGACTCATATTAATGCCCCAGTAAGTTTTCATCGCGACGGTATAGCAATAGATAAATATCCGGCAGATGCTTTAGTTTTGTCAGCGGTGCTTATAGATATTAGTGCTTCTGTGGCAATAAATCCCGATTATGCTTTAACTGTTGATGATATTGATGCTTGGGAAAATCAGCACGGTGAAATTGCTGGTAAATCGGTTGTTTTATTGAAAACTGGTTGGCAAGAAAGATGGAATGATGGAAAAGCATTTTTTAATAAAGATGTTAAGGGATTGATGCATTTTCCAGGCTTTAGCGTTGATGCAACGCAGTTTTTAGTTAACAACAGAAACATTGCCGGTATTGGCATTGATACCCACGGTGTAGATGGGGGAAGTGATGTTAATTTTAGTATCAATCGTTTGGTTTTAGATAAACCGCGCATTGTATTAGAAAACTTAACTAATTTGCAACAGTTACCAGCTAAGGGAATAACTATTATCATCGGTGCTTTGAGGCTGCGGGGAGGTAGCGGCTCTCCGGCGAGCGTTTTAGCTTTAATATAAGAGAATTCTTTTAAACCTATTTCTTTGTAGGGTGTGTTAGATGCACTGGCACCAACAAAAATACAGCACTTTACAGCTAAATGAGGACAACTTCACATCCTCAAACTCTTGTGGGGTGGGCATCCCTGCCTGCCAGAATGTACCATTAAAAGATGAAATATGCTGGTTCCTTATCATGAAGGCAAAGATTTACCTCTTGGTACTTTACGTAATCCGCATGCTTGGTGCAGATGTTCCGGAATCGGAATGGAAAGTTTAAGCCCAAATCTAAATCAAAACCGATAATTATCTACAAAAAACTTAATAATTAGTACCGCAATAAGCCAAAATTCTTATAGTGAAGAAAATTGGTAATAGAACATGGATATTAAAAACGGCTTTGTCGGTACTGTGGGAAACACTCCTTTGATTCGCTTGAACAGTTTTAGTGAAGAAACGGGATGCGAAATCTTGGGGAAAGCAGAATTTCTTAATCCTGGTGGTTCCGTAAAAGATAGAGCCGCACTATATATTATTGAAGATGCAGAAGCCAAAGGTTTACTTAAACCGGGGGGTACGGTTGTTGAAGGAACCGCAGGAAATACGGGTATTGGCTTAGCACATATCTGCAATGCTAAAGGTTACAAATGTTTAATTATTATCCCCGAAACCCAGTCTCAGGAAAAAATGGACGCACTCAGAGCATTAGGTGCCGAAGTTCGTCCAGTTCCGGCGGTTCCTTATAAAGACCCCAATAATTATGTAAAACTGTCTGGTAGAGTCGCTTCGGAAATGCAAAACGCAATTTGGGCAAATCAATTTGATAATTTGGCAAACCGTCAAGCCCATTACGAAACCACCGGCCCGGAAATTTGGACGCAAACAGATGGTAAAGTAGACGGGTGGGTAGCTGCAACCGGTACTGGTGGAACTTTTGCAGGTGCTTCAATGTTTCTCAAAGAGAAAAATCCTAATATTAAATGCGTTGTTGCAGATCCAATGGGCAGCGGACTTTACAGCTATATTAAAACTGGTGAAATTAACACAGAAGGTAGTTCTATAACCGAAGGAATTGGTAACAGTAGAATTACAGCCAACATGGAAAATGTACCTATTGATGACGCTATTCAAATTGATGATAAAGAAGCTTTACGAGTTGTTTATCAACTGTTGCGAAAAGAAGGTTTATTAATGGGTGGTTCGACGGGTATCAATGTAGGTGCAGCGATCGCCCTTGCCAAACAAATGGGTCCGGGACATACAATAGCGACTATATTATGTGATAGCGGCGCTCGTTATCAATCGCGAATATTTAACCCCGAATGGTTAAAATCAAAAGGGCTGGAAGTAAGTTAAGAGTTAAGAATTAGGAGTTAGGAATTAAGAGTTAGGAGTTATTCTATTTTGAATTTTAGATTTTGGATTTTGGATTGGAATCTATTAATTACCAATTATCAATTACCCATGACCAATTATCAATTACCAATTATCAATGCCCAATTACCAATTAGCCATTACCAAAAAATATGAAATGCGTCCGAATTTGCCAAAATCGTACTTGCAAAAAACAAGGTGCTGTAGAAGTATTAGCAGCTTTTGAAGATAATCCTGTTTCCGAAGTGACGGTAATAAGCAGCAGTTGTCTGGGACAATGTGGTAATGGCCCGATGGTGCTAGTTTTACCAGAAATGGTTTGGTATAGTAAGGTTCGTCCATCGGAAGTTAAAAAGGTGATTGAACAACATTTTTTGGGTGGTAAAAGAGTCGAAAAAATGCTTTATCATCGATTTCATCACCAAGTTAAAAATTAATTACTGGCTAATATAAGTCTATATATAGAAATGAATATCCAGCAGCTACGTAAATCTCTAAAAATTAAATGGGTGAAATATTACCATCAAAATCGTCCTTGGTTAGAAAAAATGCGAATTTGGGGGACTTATGATGGCTATCGTCGTCCTTCTAGCGGCTTTATTTTAGCGACTTTATCGGTTTTAGAACCAAAACTTGACGAAATTTTTCCTTTTATTCTGGAATTAAATAATAATCCCGACGAAATCATTACTGCATTAGGTCTTAATTTTAATCCTGAAGCAGAATATAATTTAATAGAAGATTTAAATAAGTCTGTAAATTATAATCAAGTAGATTCTAATAGCGCGCAACCAGAAGTTGTCGATAAATTTAGAGCAGATAGCAGTAAAGATACAGAAATACAAGAACCTATTTCATCCGATTCAACAGCTATTACTAAAATAGAAAGTTTTCCTTTTCCCCAAGAAGTTGAATCAACATTTGAGTCAGAATCAATAGAAAAAGAATTTCAGGCATTTTCGGAATTACTTCAAGAACAATCACCTCAAGAATTTGCTGAAAAAAGCATGGTTGCCGAATTAGAAAGTGAAGAAGAAGTATTGTCTTTACTTACCATGTGCAATCAAGCAGAAGAACAAGAAGTAATAGAAGAATCAAATAAACAAGAAACAGAAGAAATTAAAGCCGCTTCTAAGAGAAAAGTCTCCAACCTCGCTTCTTGGATAGACGAATTTTGTCAAGGTGCTGGTTGGGATAGGGAGGAAGCTATTTTTATTCCGTTTTAGAACAGTTATCAGTCAACAGTCAACAGTCAACAGTCAACAGTAAGCAGCGAGCAGTAAAAAATTAACAGTTGATAGTTAGCAGTTAACTTGAGTTCGGGTTAAATAGTAATTAAAAATTTAATAATTCAAAAACGGATGCTTTGTTTTGCATTAAACTAGTTAAGATTTAGTAATAATTGCTCACTGTTGACTGCTCACTGTTCACTGCTGCGGGTATTCATGGGAAACAAATGGAATTGCTACGACTTCTCCTTCTGTTTCCCCCAATCTTATTTTTAAACCTACTCCACCAGCTTTTGTCCGAATGTAACCCAACCCAAAATAATTATCGCCGTCTTGAGTACAGCTTGTAAGTTTTCCGACTTTTTCATCATTTGCTGTAATTACCGTTCCCGGTTCAACAAAACTATCTAAATTAATTCCCCATAAATTCTGTTTTACACCTTTATAAGTATTTAATCTGGCAATAGTTTCTTGTCCGATATAACAACCTTTATCAAACGAAACTGTCTGCCATAAACCAACTTCTAAAGGATTATAATCATCGGTTAATTCGCTTTCCGGTTTTGGTCTTCCTTGTAAAATTCGCAACATTTCCCAATCATTATCGTTGATTTCTACCGCACCAGTTTCGATGATTTGAGACCAAATTTTTTCTTTTTGATTGGCATTTAAAATTAAAGTATATCCGGGAGTTGCTAAACCGCTACCGACAGCAATAATATTTTCTTTTTCCTCATTTAAATTAGGAATCGGAATGTGAGTTCCGTATGGTTTACTGATGATTTCGGAAGCACCTAATTTTTCCACAATAGCGTCGCTTTGAGAACCTATAAGACTAAAAGTTACAGTTTTATCGGTTAAATCGGCTAACTGTACCTTATCTGCAAAAAAGATATATTTATCTAACCACTGCATCAAATACTCGCGACGATTGGGAGAAACCAACAGCAATACAGCATCATCGGTAACATAAGCACTTGCTAAGTCAATAGTCCTAGCGGTAGAAGTTACAAAAACCGTATCGCATCCCTGCCCCGGTTTAAGACTTTCAAAATCATTCGTGCTTTGGTTGTGTAAAAAACGCAGGCGATCGCCATCTGAAACCTTGATGCGTCCCCAATGGCTGCGATTGTAGACGGCAACTTTTGTTTCTAATGTTTGAATAAGTGATGACATAATTATTTTGGATTGGGCATGGGGCATGGGGCATGGGGGATTGGTAATTGATAATTGGATTTCTTTCCCACTCCGCCACTACTCCTATTCGTTGTTAATAATAAAAAAGAGCGAACCGTATAACGATTCACCCTTCTTTAAAATTCTATTTTACGCTCTTGGAAGCAAAACGCGATTAAATATCAGTTCTTGTATCCTTGATTTCTACTCGTGGAGCTTGTGTTTTATACAAGTCAACTTCACGATTGTTCATGTCTAAATCTGTTTTAATCATAACTTCCTCTTTTTCCACAGAAGGAGAGTTATTATCTTTAGCTGCATTCTTCACAGATTTTGCTGCATCATTTACAGAAGACTTAACGTTTTCACCGGCTTTCTTAGCAGAATCAGCAGCATCTTTAGCGGAAGACTTTAATTCTTCACCGGCTCTCTTAGCAGAGTCAGCAGCACCTTTAGCGGAAGACTTTAATTCTTCACCGGCTTTCTTAGCAGAATTTCTTGCATCATCAACCGCACCTTTTACGGAGTTTGCAGCATCTTTAACAGATGGCTTCACATCTTCTTTGACTTCATTGACTGCGTTTTTAACAGAGCTAGCAGCATCTTTAACAGATGGCTTAACTTCTTCAACAGCTTCTTGAACTGAATTAGATACACTTCTCATGGCAGGCTTAGCTTCTTCTGCTGCACCTTTCAAGGAATTTGCAGCGCTCTTGATGGCGGGTTTGGTTTCTTCTACAGTACCTTGTACCGAATTAGCAATATTTCTTACAGCAGGTCTTGCTTCTTCCGATACACCTTTAACAGTATCAATTACAGCAGGCTTAGACTCTTGTACTGTTTGCTTAACAGATTCTGCGGTTTCAACAACAGCAGGCTTTGCTTGCTCTACAGTATCTTTAACTTCTTCTACCACACCTTTCACAGCAGGCTTAACTTCCTCGGCTGTATCTTCCACTGCGTGCCCTACAGTATCAATAGCGCTATTTGCGTGTTCTGCAACAGTTTCAGCAGCACCTACAACACCATCTACAGTTTTATCAACAGCTTCTGATGTACCTTTACCAGCCATAGCACCGGCTGCTGCACCAGCTACTGCACCTACAATTCCTTTTTTAGAACCTAATAAACCACCAATTGCAGCCCCGGCAATTGCCGCACCAATACCGGAACCAGAATTAGATTCTGAATTCTCTTGTTCTTGATTTAAATCTTTAATTTCTTCTTGATTTTCCAAAGGTTGGTTATTCTCATTCATAATAGTTTCCTCAGTATCTAATAATTAAACTGCTATATAAAAAAATTGCAGCTTGACTAACAGTTCTAAGTTAACAATTAAGATTTATGAATCACACCAACTTTAGAAAGACATTCTCAAACTGCTTATTCCGTCGTAAGTTGGATCTTATTAATAATTTATAATCCGAGGGAAATACTTTAGTCATGGTAATTTAACTTGTGAACTGTTTTGACTCAATTCACATTTTGCAGCAATGGTTTTATTCCTGGTTCATTCTTTTGAAAACATTATATTCTTGTCAATTGACTAATACACCGAATTTATTTTCGCTGATTGACAATGCTGCAAGATATCAAACTGAAAATTTTTGTCCAAGTATTATTCCACTGCCATTGCCTTCATCGCTAAAACTTATAAAAATAAGCTGAACTAGATTTGCACTTTTGTGCATAGGTTCACTATTTAGATGCGATTAAAATGTAAATTACGGTAATCATAGATTAAAACAATATTATTTTTAGGAGGATTAAAAATTGGGAAGAAACTTAGATATTCTTGTGGTGGATGACCATCAATTAATTTTGACTGGTACATTAGATGTGTTAAATCGCCATTATCCTCAAGCTGAAATTTTTAAGGCTCAAACTGCACAAGAAACGCTTTCCAAGATTCAATCCCATGATTTCGATTTGGTTGTAATGGATTTGTCAATTCCTGATAGCGAAGGAGAAACAGCAGAAGTTGAATTAGGAATTAAACTTTTACATAATTTACTCAAAGAATATCCCCATCAAAACTTTTTGGTGCAGAGTAGCTATATAAAAGCGTTAATCCGCATTAAACACGAGATTGATAATCATCAAGGCGGGTTTGCCATCGCAGACAAAAAATTATCGGCTTCGGAAATGTTGATGCGAGTGAATCTGGCGATTATAGGAGCAACTCATACAAAGGATATCAAAGCAGGAATCGAACTCAAACCTGAATGGGTAGAAGTTTTACGATTCGCTTTTGAAGACGGTTTGACAGACAAGGAAATCGCCAACAGAATGTATAAATCGGAACGAGCAGTACGAACTTATTGGACAAAAATTCAGGATATTTTAGGTGTATATCCTGAAGATTGCAAACAAAGCGGTAAGAATTTGCGAATTCAAACAGAGATTCGTGCCCGAGAAGAAGGTTTAATTGATTAATATAAAATGATTAATTCGGGAATGGGTTGTGAGAAGAATCTGGAGTCGTATTTGCAGCAAGGAATTAAAGTTGTGGTGGCGTAGTGCATCTCCAGGAATGATTGTGCTACTAGGAGTATTATTAATACGTATGACTGGAGGTTTGCAGCCTTTAGAATTAATGTTCCTCGATACAATGTTACGCTGGCGTGCAAAGGAACAATTTGACGAGCGAGTAGTAATTGTTGGAATTGATGAAAAAGATATTAATTTTATCGGGCAATACCCAATCCCTGATGGAAAAATTGCAGAGTTACTTACCAAGCTGCTTTCCTTAAAGCCACGAGCAATAGGGTTAGATTTATTTAAAAATGTTCCTGTAAATCCTGGCAGCGAGAAATTAGCTAGTGTATTGCAGGAAAATAGTAATATCATCGGTATCGAGAAAATTTTACCTCCCGGAGAAATTCCCCCACATAAGAGTTTACCACCAGAGCAAGTTGGATTTGTCGATTTACGTAATGATGTAGATGTTAAATATCGACGCTATTTATTGTATACGCCAGATCCTAATAATCCATTAGATATTGAAAAAGATAAATCTTCTTTAGCGTTGCAATTAGTTGGGAAGTATTTTGAAGCGGAAGGAATCGAATTAGAAGCGGGGATAAATGATGAGAATACGATTATGATTCGTGGTAGAGAATTACCTCGAATTAATAGTAATAAGTTCGGCGGATACGTTAACGTTGATGACGGTGGTTTATCAATTTTAATGAATTTTCGCAATAGCGCTCAACCTTTTCGTGTTGTATCGCTGCGGCATATTCTTAATGGTAAAGTTGATTCAAAATTGTTTCGCGATCGCATTGTTATAGTTGGCAACCGCAACAATAGCGCTGGCGATTTTTTCTACACATCTGCTGTACCAATATTAGAGTTTAAAAATCAAATTTACGGCGTTGATTATCACGCTCATGCAGTCAGCGGAATCCTAAGTTATGTAATTGATAGTCGTCCAATGTTAGATAGTTGGGAAGATAGATGGGAATATCTATGGATAATTATTTGGGGTTTGATAGCCTTTGCCCTGGGGAGAATAACCACAACTGTACGGGGAAATTTACTCGGCATTGGCATATCGGGAGTCGCTTTGATTGGCTTTGGTTATGCAATGCTGCGGTTTTGGGGTATATGGATTCCTGTAGCGCCTAATTTATTAATAGTAGTTGGAGTTAGCTGGATTAGTATTTTATTTTATCAGCAGGATAAATTTTTACGCGGACAAATAGAAGAAAGATTAAACACGATTAAATACACTTTTAATATAATTCATAACGGTCCCTTACAAACCCTTGCCTATGGATTAAGGCATATGCGAGCCAAAGATATAGCGGATGAAAAACTACTCGCACAATTTGAAAAGCTTGACAAAGAAATTAGAGATATCGGTGATTTTTTGCAGTTAGAAGCATTAGGAGAAAAAGAAATATTACGTTTAGGTAGTGGATTAATTTTAGATTTAAATCGACCGCTTCACGATTTATTATATGAAGTTTATTCAAGTACTTTAGAACGAAAGGATTTTGAACATTTTAAAACTTTAAAAATTAAAATTCGTAATTTCGATCCGATTGACGAAAAATATTTAAATAAAAACAAAAAACGTGGCATATGCTTGTTTTTAGAAGAAGCCTTATGCAACATTGGCAAACACGCCGATGCTGTAAAGCGCATTCACGCTAGTGGTGCATATTATGGAAATCAATATAAATTATGGGTGAAAGACAACGGTTGTGGAATCAAATCACAGCAAGAAAATAAAGGTACAAAAAATTGTCAAACACTCGCAAAACAATTAAAAGGAGAGTTTAAACGAGAATCTGTTTATCCCAAAGGTACAATATGCCAACTAAGCTGGATAGCAACAAAATAATGGGGATTGGGCATTGGTAGTTGGTATTTGGTAATAAGACGTAGGGTGCATTGTCGCGTTAGCGCAACGCACCATCTTATAAGTTTTGGTGCCCTCGCAACTGAAGTCATAACGCACGCAGCCGACAAATTGATAATTGATAATTATTGATTGATAATTATAAATTTATATAAAGCGTATCGTAATTTACTAGTATATCTACAGAGTATTATGTAGATATACAGTATTTATCATGAATTACCGTACAGCATTTTGGCAAAATCGCCGCAGGTTAACAAGTTTGGTAGTGGGAATATTTTTCTTATTTACCGCAGCGCCAGTTTACGCTAAATATAAACCCAAAAATCGCAAGCCAGCCAGTGGATATTCCCGTGGTGGTGGCTCTCGCGGCTGCGGTGATAACGGTATACCTTTGACGCTACTTGCACCAAATACATTTGTTGGTAAAACTGCTTCAAAACGCCCAATGCTTGCTTGGTATATGTCGAATTCTCAAAACGTGCGATTTCGACTGTTTGAATTTGAATCAGATACCACAGTTAAACAAGTTGGTGAATCTCAAGAAATACCCACAACAGCAGGAATTAATAAATTTAAATTACCTAACGATTATCCCGAGCTTACGGCAGGTAAAACATATTTGTGGCAAATTGCAATTAATTGTGAAGGTGATTCTATGGTTAATCGTGCAGAATTTACCGTCGTCAATCCTGAATCTTTGGCAAAGAACAAATTTTCTACCATTCCCGAAAGCGTTAATTATTATGCTGAAAATGAATTGTGGTATGAAGCTTTAGAAAAAGCATTGAAACTAGAAAGTAAGGGTAAATTGAGTAAAACTGGTTCAACATTAGTACAAGAATTAACAGAATCAGAAATACTTACCGGAAGTGAAGCCGAAATCGAAATCATTAAACAACGAATTAATCATCTTGAGAAAATTTCAGGTTTGTAGTAAGGGCTTAAGCCCTTTTATTAAGAGGATTAAAATCCTTACTACAAACATTACAGCCAATTACCGATAACAATCATCGGTGCCCAATAGCTGGGATTGTCATATTTAATATCAATCCCTTCAGATGGTAATTTCTTGGCGTTAATCATTTTTATCTGAGCTTTTTGCAATGCTTCGGCAATGCTCATTTCCCCATCACGATAGTTTTTGTAAAATTCTTCTACTAGTTTAGATGTAGAATTATCTTGGACATTCCATAAAGATGCAACGGCGCTTTTTACGCCTACTTGTAATGCAACTCCAGCTAATCCTAATGAGCTTCTGTCGTCACCAAGGGCAGTTTGGCAAGCGGTTAGTGCAAGAATTTCGATGCTATCGGATGGATTTTTGAGGTTTTGTAGAGAATTTTCTAATTGACTGATGGTAATTTTTTTGTTTTTACCGGTGACAATAAAAGTGTCTTCGGGAATAATTCCAAATTGAGCGTGGCTGGCAATATGAATAATCGGATATGTGGTTTGTTGCAGTTTCTGTTGAAAGTTTTGGGGAATAAAATTCTCGTCGATTAAGTCGCTATGGTTGGGAAATAAATTCTTAACTACATCGATTTCTTTTTTGACTGCAAAAAGCTCGGGGAAAGTCTTGCCGTCGATTGTGGATTTTTCGGTTAAACCTAAAATTAATGCTTTACTATTATTGCGGTTTGGTTTGGGTGTGGTAAGTCGCAAACTGGGAGTTGTGGCAATTGCATAGGTTTCAACTAAATATTTTTTTTGTTGATTATCGTAAAGTGCTGCCATTGGCACGCTACGTAAAAATCCATCTTGGATAAACACCAGAGTTTTGACTTTATCCGGTTGAATATCTTCTGCGAAGGGACGAATTATCCAATCATACAGTTGTGCTGCGGTTGCTGTATCGTAGTTGATTGCTTCTTTTCCCTTAATCAATCCCTGGCGAAATTCGGCAATTTTCTGCTCTAACTTTTGAGTAGAAACTATTTTATCCGTACCTTGTTGGGAATCTTCAATCCATTTAAATTTGGTTGTTTTATCGGCTGACTGCAATAATATTCCGGTTTTACCATCTAAAATAATTGAACTTAAAAACACCGTGTTGGCAAATTCTGCTTTGTTATCTTCTAAAAGTTGGTTTACCTGTTTGGGATTCAAACCGCTTAAAACACAATCGTTACCAAAGTAATTTTGTAATTCTGCTAATTTTAAAGCATCGATGGTGGTTACAACTTTTGATAATTCTGCATCGCGCTCGCTATTGGGAATTGCTCCTGCTTGCAATAATTCCAGCCGCGATTGTGCTAAAGTGCGGTAAAGTGGTTTCACAATATCGCGAAAATCAAATTGTATGTCGCGTTTTGCTGTCAAAATATCCAGACGAATATCTTCTAAAGTTTCATATGCTCTTTGATAATATTCAATAGCTGATTTCTGTTTGTTTTGCTTATCTAAAATTCTTCCTGCTTGCCATTCCCATAAATACAAACTCTCTTTTGCATTTAAATTTTTATCTGCTGCAAATATGGCATTTTGAGTATATTGTAATGCTTTTGGATAATTTTGATTGCATTCCCAAAAATGTCCCAAAGCTCCGTTTGCATAGGATTGTAAGCGATTATCTTTTAATTTATTGCTAGTAGATACAGACTTTTGCAACAAACTTAAACTTTGTTCGGGTAAAATTAATTGAGTTGGACAATCTGTAAAAGGTGAATTTGCTTGAGAATAGCGTTGCAAGTATGCTAAATCAATAGCTCCATAGACTTTTGTATCTGAATCCGGTAAATTTTCCAAAAGCTGTAAACTATTTTGAACGGAATTATTGAAAATTCTATCGTCAATAACTGTGGTTTTATTTGTATGGGAAGCTAACTTGATTAAATTCAATAATCCGCGCATTTGAGCTAAACTTTGATTTTGCTCCCGAGCCGATTTTATACTACTTTGAAAATACTCGCGAGCTTGCAAAAAATCATCCCCAGACTTGCGATTAAATTCCGTTTTCTTCTTATCTAAACCAATTTTCGCCGCCGATTTTGCACGTAAATCTCGTAGTAAAGCGCGATTTAGATAAGCATTACCCAAACTATTTGCAACTAAAAAATTATCTTCAGAATCTGTTTGTGCTGTTTGTAAATAAGTAATCGCCCTATCGTAATTTCCGATTAACCGGTATACCTCACCCAAAACTCCTAAAGCCGCAACTTTGCCCTTTTTATCCTTATAACTAGTAGCTATTTCTACCGCAGTATCCTTTTGACATTCTCCTTGCTTACCACATAAAAGAGCGATCGCCTTTTTAGGTTGTCCCAAATTACGGTAAACTTGAGCCAATTCCGTTTGCATTCGTCCCATTTGTGGGATATTTTTTACAGTAGAATAATCGCGAATTGCCGCCGAAAACGATGTAATTGCAGCTTGATTTTCTCCTAACTTTCGATAAGCACGTCCTAAATTTTCATGTATAATTGCTGTCGCCGATGGTTGATTTTGATATTTAACTAATGCCGATTGCCAATGTTTGATAGCATCACTAAAATTGCCGTTATGATAATCTTTTACTCCATTTTCAACTAATATCTCTTTACTTATTAGCTTTTTTATCTCCGCGCTTTGGCGGTTTTGACCGTTATAATTTTGAGCCGATACAACCTGTCCGAAAGATATACAAATTAATAAACTTGTACAGAATAAAAATTGTAATAATCTCAGACGTTTATTTTTATTCATAACTTTGATAAAATTCATAAAATCAAGTTCTAAGTGCCGACTTTAGTCCTAAATCCGAGTGTTAAATAAAGTCTTTAAAACATATCGTTTTACCTTAATTAATGGTGCGTTACGGCATGATTTAATTGGTAGTGTACGTATCAAATTTTTTTTCAAGCCGTAACACACCCTACAATATATAAAAAAGTTATTTAAAATACATTTACTTTTTATTTAGCAGATTAATTAAAAGTTAGCAGAAATAGGCATTAAAACAAAGGCTTTAGCTAAATATTGCAGTTTTCAGCAATAAACAAAAAAAATACTTATGGTATTTTACTTAAGTGATAATAATTAAGATTCTATTTTTATAGAATATTTTAAGACATGCAGTACGTAAAGATGAATTTTTACCCTTGGTTGCAAAAGTTTTTGCTCGTATTCATTTCCGGCATTGCTATTACTCCACCGACTGTATCTGCACAATCCACACCGCCATCGGGAGTAAATCTTCCTCCGAATACACCAGGTAAAGTAGAAGAAACGATTCCCAAACCATCACCAACTTTACCCACCACACCACCTACAGAAACTGAGCCTATACTTCCATCACCAATCCAAGAGAATTTACCCGACAAGACTTTTCCCAGCGGTAAAACTTTCTTTGTCAAAGAAATTCAAATTCAAGGCAACTCTGTTTTAGAAGAAGAAATTAACAAATTAAAACAACCTTTAGAAAATCAACAAATCTCCTTAGAGCAACTATTACAGCTACGCTCGCAAATTACCCAACTCTACGCTGACAACGGCTACATATCTAGTGGAGCATTTATTCCCAATAATCAGAATGTTGCTGACGGTATTGTAGAAATTCAGGTTGTGGAAGGTGAACTTGAAGATATCGCAATTACCGGATTAAATAGATTGCAAACAAGCTATGTACGCTCCCGAATTCAACGTTTTGCAAAAAAGCCTTTAAATCGAAAACGTCTCGAACAAGCATTACAATTATTGCAAATCGATCCAGTTATCGAACGAGTCAACGCCGAATTAACAGCAGGAAGCATTCCGGGAAACAATATTTTACAGGTAAAAATTACCGAAGCGAAGGCATTTCACGCCGGAGTTACCTTTGCCAACAATCAATCACCCAGCGTCGGAGAGCAGCAAGCGAGCGTTTTTGTTGCTCACGATAACTTACTCGGATTTGCCGATGAATTCAGCGCCGAATATGGTGTCACCGAAGGCTTAGACGTTTACAACCTCAATTATTCTATTCCCGTTAATGCCCTTGACGGAACAGTTGGCGTGCGTTTCGGCAACAGCGATAGTCGGATTATTGAAGACGAATTTAATGACTTAGATATTCGCAGCGAAACCGAAACCCTTTCCTTTAACCTGCGACAACCGTTGATTAATACCACAGATAACGAATTAGCTTTGGGTTTAGCCTTTGATTTACGACGCACTCAGACATTTATATTAGATGATATACCCTTTTCCTTCACCGAAGGGCCAGAAGAAGGAGAATCAAAACTCAGCGTCATTCGCTTTTCTCAAGATTGGTTGAGACGTAATACTAATAGTGTATTAGCAGCGCGATCGCAATTTAGTGTCGGTATCGATGCTTTTGATTCCACCGTCAACGATACCGGTACAGATGGGCGCTTTTTCGCTTGGGTAGGGCAATTCCAATGGGTGCAAAGATTATCCCCCCGAATATTAATGCTAGCCAAAATCAACACCCAACTAACAGGCGATTCCCTACTATCAGCAGAAAAAATCAGCATCGGGGGAATAGATACAGTCAGGGGATATCGTCAAAATCAAGTCGTCACAGACAGCGGCATAGTAGGAGGAATAGAAGCAAGAATTCCCCTGTTATCGGAAGTAGAAACCCTACAGTTAATACCATTTTTTGATATTGGTACCGGTTGGAATAATCGTACAGATAACCCCTCACCACAAACACTTGCTAGTTTAGGCTTGGGATTACAATGGCAACCCTTGAAAGGATTGGCATTGCGAGCCGATTACGGAATACCATTAATTGAAAGAGGAGAAAACGGTAATTCTTTACAAGAAAATGGGTTTAACTTTTCAATAAGATATCAACCGTTTTAATTCGTTCGTAGTTGCGCTTTAGCGCCAAACATTTAAATAATGGGTAATAGGTAATAGGTAATAGGTAATAGGTAATTGGTAATTTATATTCTTTTGTCGTAATTCAACACCACCTTCGTAAATAGATGATGCATATGTTGGGTTACGACGCTATATCAATTCTGTAATTAAATCCCAAATTCTAAAAGCGTCTAACCCAACCTACAATTCTTAGAGATTAATCTTGTAGGGTGTGTTACGGCTCGAATCAATTTGATACGAAGTTATTAATTAAATTATGCCGTAACGCACCATATTCATAGTAGAAATGGTGCGTTACGGTATTATTTAAATAGTAATTTATTGTTCACAATTATTAGAACCGTAACAGCACCCTACAAGAGATTTAATTACATTCGCGACTTAACAACAATTCTCCGTTTTTCATCCGATATAATCCCTGGGGTTCAACAATCGCGTCTCCTTTTTTCCAAGCTTGATTAAAACTATCAATATTCCTGACTTCACCGGTTATATATTCGGAAACTAACACGTTACCGGGACGATTTGATGGTAAAGCCCCAGCACCTGTAATTTGAAAAGAGTTTTCTTGTCTTTTATTACCCCTAGCAATGCAACTGTTAGCAATTATTGCGTCGGTGTCGATGTTTGGAGATAGTTCTGTAAAACTATTTTGAATTGAACTTGTATCGGCTGTGTTGATATTTGTTTCACCGGAAATTCCTGTTTCTGAACTTGCTGTTATATCGCTAAGGTTAGTTATACTTTCTTGGGTTTCGATACCAAAAATACCGCTACTATTAATAGTAACTTTTCCACCATTTCCACTAAAAGCATTTGCGGTAATATCGCTGTTTTCGTTTTGTGGTGCGACGATAAATTTAGAATCGATAGTAATATTTCCACCATTTCCCCCAGCTTGTGCTGTTCCTGCTGTTGTGGTGATTTGGCTTTCGTTGCGTAGTAATAGTAATTCGCTTATTTGTAGTGTAATATCACCACCTTGGGTACTTGCTGTTTGAGCGGTAATAAAGCCATTATTTAATTGAAGAATTCCAGCTTGTAAAGTAATATCTCCTGCGTCTCCTTTACCGTCGCTACCAACAGATATTCCTGCACCATTTTCTATTATTACCAAAGGCGGATCGATAAATATACTACCGCCTTTTCCGGTTGATTCGGAAGAAGTGTTGGCAAATATACCAGTTGATGCTTGTTCGTTTCCAGAAAGAAAAATTTTATCTTTTATATTCAGGTTAATATTACCAGCATTACCACTGCTGAAGGTATTGGTATTAACTTCTCCACCGTTTGTTGCTTCAAAAGTTTTAGCGTTGAAAGTGATGTTTCCAGCATTACCATCATTAAAGGTTGTTGCTGATATAATTCCATCGTTTGTAACCCTAAAGTCACCTGTAGTAACGGTTATATTACCTGCATCACCGAAAGCTTCTGTTCCTGTTGAAGTGAATATTAGCGAATTATCAAAAGTTACTCGGTTGCCAGCATTAATGGTTATATTACCTGCATTTCCCCACCCATCAGTTGCGGTAGATAAATAGCTATTATTCACAAACAGCGAACTTGTTTTAATTTGAACGTCTCCACCTTTACCTACACCTCCTGTTAACAAACTGGTTTGAATTCCACTTGGAAAAGTAGAGCTATTTATATTAACACTATCGCTAGCTTCAATAAATATTTTACCTGCATTTCCTGAGCCAGAAACATCTGTAGATAAAATACTTCCATTAATTAAATTAAAAGTTCCGGTTTTAATTTGAATATCTCCCCCTTTACCTCCTTCTCCAAAAAAGAGACTGGTAGAAATATTGCTATTATTCAAGGTTGCTGTATCGCTAGCATTTATAGTTATATTACCTGCATTACCAAATCCAAAGCTATTGCTACCAATAAAAACTCCATCATTAACAGAAAGAGTAGCAGTTGTTAATTTAATATTACCTGCATTACCTATAGCTTGCGAACCTATTGAACTAGAAATTGTAGTAGCTTGGTTTATATTATTTAAAAATAAACTATTACCTTGAAACAAAATTTTTTCGCGAGCATTGATATTTATATTACCTGCGTTACCTATTCCAAAAACTTGAGTATTAATTTGAGAGCCATTTTTTACTACAACCGATTTAGCATTAATATTTATATTACCGGCATTACCAAAGCTATCAACATCATTATAAATAAAACTACTATCTCTAAGTTCAATTAAGTCTGTAGCATTAAGATTAATATCTCCCGCTTGAGCTTCAGGATTAAATGAATTTAGACTAATTCCAGCATTTATTAATGAATTAGAAATTTCTAAATTACCAGCATTGATTTCAATATCTCCTCCACCAGCACCAAAAACATCTAAAACAGATTTATTTATTAAAGAAATATCTCCTCTTTCCAAATCTTCCGGAATATTTAAACTAAAACTATCACCAGAAATATCTAACCCTACCGTTCCCGGAACAGTTACAGAAGCTAATTCAATATTCCCCTCATAAGCTCTTAATCGACCTCCATCAAAGTTAATATCACCCCCCACAAACAACAAACTTTTACCATCGGGAACTCTCAATCCGGTTGTTTCATCACCATTGGGATTAATTCCTGCTGGTGCTTGTGATTTATTAATTATTCCTCCAGTTGCTTCTACTTGATTGAAAAACAAAGCTGAAGGATTAACGGTTAATGAACCTGGTATTTCTGGACTTGTAGCGCTGAAACTACCTTGTTCGCGAAACTGTAATCCTGAAGCAGTTGTTCCGACAAAAGAACCCTGTAAATCTAAACTTGAATTTTCTCCAAATACAATTCCGTTGGGATTGATTAAAAATAAATTTGCAGCACCATCAACTCCTAATGTTCCGAAAATATTCGATTGATTACTACCAGTTACCCTGGTCAATATATTTTCTACACCATCGGGATTAGTAAAATAAACTCTTTGACCGTCATCAATATTAAATTCTTGAAAACTGTGAAATAGATTAATATCTCTTCTCGCTCCACCATCAATTTTATCTGCACTAATTCCATTAACATCTATATTGGAATTTACACGAGAATTTTCTTTTCCTAAAGTATTATCGGGGATGATATTGCTTTGTTGTGCGAAGGTTCTTGACGTAAGAAAACTTGTACTCAAACAGGTGAGAAATCCGAAAAGAGCTAATTGTAAAGACTTTTTTATTTTCATCCGATACGTATCTATACGGTTTCTACAGTATCTAATGATATTAGCGTGTTATTTATTAAATTAATTAAATTTTGACCGAGAAAAAATGCAATACAGTTTTCTGCAATTTAATAAGCATAAAAGTTTAATGCTTAATATTTAAATTTACTTTAACGTATAAATTGTTTACAGCAATATTACTAAGCATTATTTAATTGCTTGGTTTTAGTTAATCTTTAAAACTGAAAAATATAGGAACGGAATTATGGCTAATAATCGCTACAGTATCAGCGAAAATCTTGAAGAATTTCAACAAGGAATACAAGAAGGTTTGAGTCAGGGATTAGACTTAATCGGTACTACATATGGTGATGGTAGATGGATTGCATCGTATCAAGATACGCCTAATAATACTGCTTTTGCCAGCGTAAGCAGTGCTTCGGAACTCGCACAAGTAGTTGAACAACAGTGGCAGGTAGGAGGATATCGCTTAACTAATGTTGAGTACGGTGATGGAACCTGGTTTGGAACTTTTGAAGAAAATTCTGGTGCTAATAACTATAGCATTGCGAATAGTTTTACCGAATTTCAACAAGATATTTCACAGTTATGGAATAAAGGATGGGAATTAGTTGATGTTGAATACGGTGATGGTGTTTGGTTTGGAACTTTTAGTGATGTTCCTGGGCTTAATGCTTATACAACCGCAACTAGTAATGGTGAATTTAAAGAAAATATCGAAAATATGTGGAATCAGGGATATGACTTAATTGATATTGAATACGGTGATGGTATTTGGTTCGGGACTTTTCAACAAGATTCTAGTATTACAAGTGGTGCAATAGGTGGAAACACTTTTGATGAACTTGTAGGAAATTTTCAACAACAATACGGAAATCAAGGATGGGAATTAGTTGATGTTGAATATGGTGATGGTGGTTGGTTGGGAGTTATGGAAAAAGAAGTTCCACAAAATCCGTTTGAGAATCCTACATTGTATCCCCTCGCTCTTGAACTTGGATTACAAGAAATTGAGGTTATGAAAGATGTACTTTCAGTTGACTACAATTACATCATTATTTAGTTCGTAGGTTGGGTTAAACACCAAAATTAATTTTAATCCGTTACGAATACCTTTATTTATGCTGTCGTAACCCAACACCACTGCTGTGAATATCAAAAGATGTTGGGTTACGACGCTATATAAATTGAGAGATAAAACCTTAAATCTTAAAAGCGTCTAACCCAACCTACTATTACAACAATTACTATCCGAATCATTGTTGTTAATTAATCATCCAAAATACCACCTCATGAATAATATTACTAACAAATCCAATTTGATTAAGTTTTCTGCTTTAGCATTCACTAAGCTAATGCTGGGACTTTACGTTTCTTTGGGAATGTTACCAACAGAAAAAGCATCTGCTAATAACACTCCTAGTATGTATATAAACTCAAATGCTATTCCAGTTAGTTTTGAAACTTGTAAAAGCAGAGCTAATAAAGCGGCTAATTTATTTTTTAATAGCGGTCAAAAACCAGTGGGTGATGGTAATGTATATTTCGTGATTCTTCAAACAGCATCAACAGCAGGTTTTATTCAATGTTCAAGACATCCGAGAGGTTCGTCTTATGTAGTTGGTACTAGTGCTTACTGGCTTCAAGATGGAAATGAAGCTCAATCCCTTCGTACTCGTATGGCAAAAGTTATGTTAGGTAGAATTTAAATCTTCTAATCATTGCGAACAATAAATTACTATTCAAGTAATACCGTAACGCACCATTTTTTATTTGAATATGGTGCGTTACGGTATTTTCAAATCATTGGTCAATCATTTACATTATTCAAACCGTAACAGCACCCTACAATTAATTAGAACATTCTCTACTTAATAATAATTCCCCGTTTTTCATCCGATACAATCCCTGGGGTTCAACAATCGGATTTCCCTTTTTCCAAACTTGATTTTTACTATCTATATTTCTCACTTCACCGGTTATATATTCAGAAGTTAAAACGTTACCGGGACGATTGGAAGGTAAACCTTGATTACCTAGGACTCTAAATGAATTTTCCTGTTTTTTATTACCCCTAGCAATACAGCTATTAGCAATTATTGCGTCGGTATCGATGTTGGGAGATAGTTCGGTAAAGCTATTTTGAATTGAACTGGTATCGGCTGTGTTGATATTTGTTTCTCCGGAAATTCCTGTTTCTGAACTTGCTGTGATATCGCTTTTATTAGTTAAACTTGCTTGGGTTTCAATTCCAAAAATACCGTTACTATTAATATCTACTCGTCCACCATTTCCGCTGAATGCATTTGCTGTGATATCGCTGTTTTCTTCAGGAATAGAAATGATGAATTTAGAATCGATATCGATGTTTCCGCCATTTCCCCCAGCTTCTGCTGTTCCTGCTGTTGTGGTAATTTGACTTTCGTTGCGTAGTAATAGTAATTCACCTATTTGTAAATTAATATCACCACCTTGAGAACTTGCTGTTTCAGCGGTAATAAAACCGTTATCTAATTGAAGAGTTCCTGCTTGTAAAGTAATATTCCCTGCTTCTTTGTTGCCATTACTTTCAACCGATACCGCTGCACCATTTTCGATAATTACTAAGCGGGGGTCGATAAATATACTACCTCCTTTTCCGGTTGATTCAGGAGAAGTGTTGGCAAATATACCTGTTGGTAGCTCACTTCCAGAAAGAATAATTTTATCTTTAATATTTAGGTTGATAGTACCAGCATCACCGCTACTGTTGGTATTGCTAGTAACTTTTCCCCCGTTTGTTGCTTCAAAAGTATTAGCATTAAACGTAATATTTCCAGCATTACCTTCTCCGCTAGTACTGCTATTAATTTCACCACTATTAGAAATAGAAAGGAAATCTGCTGTAATCTCGATATTTCCTGCTTTACCAACACCACTAAATAAGTTACTTAACAAACTACTTACTTCACCATCAATTTTGACTTTATCGCGAGCATTTATTGTAATATTACCCGCATTCGTAATATCATTCTGGTTATTTTGACCGACTAAATAAGCACCCATAAAACCACCATTGGTTAAAAATAGCGAACCAGTTTTTACATCAATATTTCCAGCATTCCCATTGTCTGAGAAAGTATTTACTGAACTTGGAACTATTTTATCTTTTGAAAAACCATCTAAGGTAATTGTATCCCTTACATCGAGGAAAATATTACCTGCATTTCCTTTCCCAGTTCCAGATGTTTGTAGGAAACCGCCATTTCTTAATAATAATTTTTCTGCATTAATACTTATATCAGCACCATTTCCAATTGCATTAATCGTAGATGCGCTTTGAGCATGTCCTAGTTCGCTGAAAGTAACAGTCTCGCGAGCATTTATAGTAATATTGCCAGCATTTCCAATTGCATTAGTACTAGCTGAAATACTCGCTAAGTTGTTAACTAAAAGCGAACCTGTGTTAATCTCAATATCTCCACCTTTTCCTATTCCTATTAGATTACTTTGAATACCGCTTACTACAGGAACACCATCGATACCAACTATACTACCATCTATTCCTGCTATATTTGGAATTAATAAAAAGCCATCTATATTCACATTATCCCGAGCTTCTATAAAAATAGAACCTGCATTTCCTTGTCCAAAAATATTACTATTTAACTGACCACCATTAGTTAAAGATAGAGTTATAGTTGAAATTATGATATCTCCACCTTCACCAAATGTATCAGAGAAAATATCAGTACCAATATTACCGTTTTTATCAAAACTAACAGTATTTTTAGCATTTATAGTAATATTACCTGCGTTCCCTTGTCCAAAAATCCGGCTACTTATAGAAGCTCCATCATTAACATAAATATTATTAGCAGTTAATTGAATATTACCTGCATTACCCACAGCTTCATTTGCTACAAAGCTAAGAATACCAGTAATTAAATTATCGTTTTCAGGGTTAAGTATAAATGGAAAACCATTACCAATTAAAGAAATATTTTTACCAGCATTGATATTTATATCACCAGCATTCCCTTTACCTTGAATAACATTACTTATCAAAGCATAATTTTGAAGCTCAATTGAACCCGTTGCATTAATATTAATGTCTCCAGATTTTACATTAGTATTTTTTGAAGCTTCTTCTAGTCCAGCAAATATAGTTGAATCGGAAATCTCTAAATTATCAGCATTAATTGCAATATCTCCTCCACCAGTACCTGCAACAATTAAATAGGATTTATTTACTAATGTAATATCCCCTCTTTCCAAATCTTCAGGAATATCTAAACTAAAAGTATCACCAGAAATATCTAAATCTACCATTCCCGGAACAGTTACAGAAGCTAATCCGATATTTCCTTCCGGAGCTATCAATCCACCACCATCTAATTTAATCTCACCACCGACGAGCAATAAACTTTTACCGTCGGGAACTCGTAATCCTGTAATTTCATTTCCATTTCGACTTATCCCTGCTGGTACTCGGGATTTATTAATTATTCCTCCAGTCGCTTCTACTTGATTGAAAAACAAAGCTGAAGGATTAACTGTTAATGAACCTGGTATTTCTGGATTCGTAGCGCTGAATTTACCTTGTTCGCTAAACTCTAATCCCGAAGCAGTTGTTCCGACGAAAGAACCTTGTAAATCTAAACTTGCATTTTCCCCAAATACAATTCCGTTGGGGTTTATCAAAAATAAATTCGCTGCACCATCAACTCCCAAAGTTCCGAAAATATTCGATGCATTCCCACCAGTTACTCTAGTGAATATATTCTCTACACCGTCGGGATTTGTAAAATACAACGCTTGCCCGTTGTTAATATTAAACTCTTGAAAACTGTGAAATAGATTACTATTTCTTCTTGCTCCACCATCAATTTTGTCTGCGTTTATTCCGTTAATATCAACATTGAAATTTACACGAGAATTTTCTCCACCTAAAGTCTTATCGGGAATGATATCGCTTTGTTGTGCTAATGCTTGATTTGTAATTAAAAATACGCCGAGACAGCCGGTTATTCCTGCTAAAGTTAATCGCAAGCAATCAGAAAAAATGTATTTTCTCGACATATCTACGAATTTATACTTATGAAACTAATCCTTTATAATACTAATCATATAAGTGAATATAGCAATACAGATTTGTGCAATTTTAAGGTTAGTAGTTGCGATCGCCGCGCCAAATCAACTTCTTAGGTTGTGTTAAACACCCTTGCTCAATCTTGATTATCTCGCCCTTTGGGCTTAAGTAAAAAGTAAAAAGCAAAAAGTAATGAATTTTAGCCCGTTCCCGGGTCGCGTGAGGAGCAAACATGGCACGAAGCCTCGTCTTTTAAAGACGAATAAAAACCAAATTTATCATTCGGCAGAATCCTATCCCGTTCAAGGTAGAGGTATTACTTATTACTTATTACTTACTACTTATTACTTGTGAAAAAAGCGTTTAACCCAACCTACAAAAAAAAATATACCCGCTAAGACCATTGTTATAAATATCGAAAAATTAAAAAAAGTTAAAAGCAAAACTCAAAAATTGATGATGCCCCATGCCCTATACCCAATCCCTAATTCCCTAATCCGGTAAACTCGCAAACATCTCCTCAACTACCCGTTTTGCTTTCTTATCTAACAAATTCCACTCCACATCACCAGTTTCATCTAGTAGACTAGTATCAATATCAACTACATCATTACTGAGGGTGTATTCAACAAAACATACCTGATAACATAACTCCCACAAATCCACATTTACTTGTTGCTCTTGACGCTCCAAGCATAGATGGTATCCTGGATGGGGCGTTGGCAATTTTGCCAATGTTTCTCTTATTTGCTCGGCTTGTTCTGGTGTTGCAGTTTCGAGTTCTTGCACCATTTGAGTGACTATCGCTTTAGTTTCCTCACTCGTGCCAGCAGCCCAAATCAAAACGTCATGATAAGTACCTTTCCAGGAAGAATTATCAAGTATCTTGCGAACGTTGTCGATAACGCGAATAAATGTTGGCTGCATAAGTAGTTCTGCCTGCTGCCATGCTACTGAGTTTGTTATTTTTGGTGGCATCGTTAGTCACAATTCCTCTATAAAAATTGTTGAAATCGATATTAACAATGTGTAGATGAGAAAATACTGGGATTAAAATAAAAATCTTTTTCTTAAGATAACGGATATGGTCGCAGTATTGATGGAAATATTTAGTACGTCCCACGTTTGCTGGGTGTTAACACTGGGGAGTGAATATGATAGGCAAACTACTAGACTATCGTTATAAAATTATCAAAGTTCTCGCTACGGGCGGGTTTGGTGAAAATTATATTGCTGAGGATACCAAAAGACCTGGTAATCCGATCTGTGTTGTTAAACATCTTAAACCTACTAGTACTGAGTCAAAAGTCTTTGATACTGCTAAACGCTTATTTCAAAGTGAAGCCGAAACTTTAGAAAAACTGGGTAACCACGACCAAATACCCAGATTACTAGCTTATTTTGACGAAAATCACGAATTTTTTTTAGTACAAGAATTTATTGAAGGACATCCTCTAACTGATGAATTGGAAACCCGACAGCGCTGGAATGAAAATCAAGTCATTCAGATGCTGGTTTCCGTTCTTTCCGTTTTAGAATTTGTCCACTCTCAAGGTGTAATTCATCGCGATATTAAACCCGATAATATTATTCGCCGTTATAGTGACGGTAAATTAGTTTTAGTTGATTTTGGTGCTGTCAAGCAGCTACGAGCTTCTTATGGCTTGGGTTCGCTTCAAGGTGTACAAAATCCTTCTGCTACAGTAGCTATTGGTACTCCTGGCTATATGCCTACGGAACAAGGTCAAGGTAGACCCCGACACAATAGCGATATTTATTCTTTGGGAATTATTGCAATTCAGGCTCTTACGGGAATTGCACCAATGGATTTGCCAGAAGACCCACAAACGGGAGAATTACTCTGGGAAAATTTAGTACCCGTAAGTCGAGAATTAACAGAAGTTTTGAATATGATGGTGCGCTACCATTTTAAAGAGCGCTACCAAAATGCAACTGAAGCATTAGAAGCATTAAATTCATTTTCTCATAATTTGGCACCGCAGCAGTATCCTCAACTGCGTACTCCATTCCCAGCTTCTATTCAAAATTCTCGGGTGATGACTATTGCTGTTGCACCTTCTCATCCCCGCCAGACAACACAAGCAGTTTCCGAGCATCAGATTCCTCGCGGCTCTACCGGCCCAGATTTTTTACAAATATTAATTTTATTAGGATTAGTTGGCGGTACTGCTTTTGCAACTTCTGCCATTGTTGAAAATGTAAATAATTTTACAAATAATTTTACTGGCGCGGCTCAAGCTAACTGTATGGCTACAGTTGCAGCAAACTCTAACGTGCGTTCGGAACCTAGTACTTATACTAAAAATAATATTATACAAAGAGTCTCTAAAGATACAAAGTTTTTAGTTACCGGTAAAAGAACGAAAAAAGGTTGGGTAGAACTTAAAGTTAATCCTGGAGAATCCGCTTGGGCACATTCTAATGTCATCAAAAATGGAGAAGAATGGATTACTTGTTTGCGAGACCAAAGCATTGCGGTTAAAACAGTTGACGGTAGCGGCTTAATTGCAACCCCGGTACCCGAACCCGAGCCAATTCTTAAAAACCAGGAGAAAAGCAAGTCAGTTGAGAACGCACAACAAGATGATGCAGCAGTAGAGAAAGCCAAAGAAAAATATGAATCTGGAGACTTAGAAGGTGCGATCGCTATTTTAGAAACTTTAGCTCCTAACAATCAAAACGTTAAGGAAGCTAGAGAGATGATAAATCAATGGCAAAAAGACTGGGACAAAGCCGAAGGTTTCTTCAATGATTTGAATAAAGCTATTTCTCAGGGAAAATGGGACAAAGTCCAAGAATATCAAAAAAATCCCGATAAGCTACCAGATACTAATTATTGGCGAAAAAAGGTTGAACCTTTATTTCAACAAGCCGCTGAAAATACCAAAAAAAGTTTATCTCAAATCAAACCAGCTGAAGCCGAAGAAGTAGAAACAGCAGAACAAGGAAATAGGGAGTAGGGCATCGGGCATTGGGCATTGGGAATGGAAAGTTTTTAGAAGTTAGAAATTAACGATTGTAAATTAATTAATCCTCTATCTCTCTATCTCCCCATCTCCCCATCTCCCCATCTCCCCATCTTCCTATCT
>JAHCMI010000100.1 GCA_019192545.1 Rivularia sp. MS3
GGGGAGATGGGGAGATGGGGAGATGGGGAGATGGGGAGATGGGGAGATGGGGAGACAAGGGGACAAGGAGAAATTCTAACTTGCTCACTGTTCACTGTTCACTGTTCACTGATAACTGTTCCTCTGGGTTATGCTTTTTTTCTTTAAGAGTAGATAAAATTCAAAGAGAACAATTATGTGAAATCTAGAGAGTGAGGTAGTTAATGGCGCTCAATTTAAAAGTCTCCAATCTTAAGTGTGACGATTGCGCTACAAAGATTAGCGAAGCGATAAAGGTTATGGAACCTAAAGCTACAGTTAATGTAGACGTGGATTCTAAAACAGTTTCTGTAGACTCGGGCGCTTCTGCGGAGTCAATTAAGCAGGCAATTGTTGCTGCTGGTTATCATGTCGAAGGCTATCAGTAAGCATTCCTCGCAATTGTGACTTGACAACAGCACTACAAGAAAATTTTGAACTCTAAACTCCCCCTACTGATAGGGCATTAGGGTTAGGTTTTATTTTTCTTTCCGTATCACAACTTTGAGAAGTTCCAAAAAGCCAGCTTTCTGCGGATATAAGCATAATTTCCGTTGTGCAACAACTAAGAAACTGGGTTTGGCGACAAAGGTGCATTCGGGTTGTATTTATAGAACTTACAAGATATCTTAAGAACCCGGTTTCTCCATAAGTCGTTAACCATGAAAATACGACTTAAATAGAAACCGGGCTTCTTTGTCAAATTCATAAATAACTGAATTTAACTCTAAAAGCTTTTAACGTATATTCTCTTAAGTAAATTCCACATTACCAAGATATTACTTACGTGAATATACCCTTAAAAAATAAAATTTTTATTAAATTAACAGAAAGAATTAAAAATATTTTTTTAAAAAATTGCTTATACTGCAAAACTAAAAAATACCGTGATTTTCTCACTATTTTCTTAATATTTTTTCAGCTAAAATTTAGAAAACATTAAGTTTTCTTAGTTAAAGTAGATATATCGGTTATCACCTAGTTACTTAAATTCTTGTAAACTCTGTTCGGGGTTTTCATCTAAATATAGCTTTGAGGACTTTAAATCAATGAACTCTTATAAGTTATTCTTTAAAAAATCTATCAAGATTGAAGGAGAGGACAGCAATTTTTGAAAATCTTATGAAGACCTTATTCTTTCTAGATGTTAATAACTATAAAAAGCATCTTGTTTGGTAGAAATCACTGTATTTTTTTGCTCTTATCCGGATGATTCCGTATTTACACTGTTTGAAATATATGTTGTTTAAGCAGAAATTAGGTATCAGGAATCAAAGTCTCGAAAACTGTAGTTAAAAATGCATCTTTACTAAAGGAGATTGATTTGAGTTTCTGACAAAAAAACAACAGGGTGGGAACAATATGAGGGGTCACACCCCCTATATATAAAGATGTTTTTATAGAGTAAAAATTAAAAACTTCAACGTATTTGATTGAGGCTCTACTCTGTACCTTCTTGTATCACTCTTATAAAAAAGCCTGCGGAATTTAGTAAATTTAGTCCAACTTAAATTTAGAGCTTAATTTACAAATAAATAATCAAAATTCTGCTGTGAAGCTTCCCTAGACTGATATTAGAAGACTATTAGGTTGAAAAAATTAACAACAAAAGTAAAAAAACATGAACATTTCCATTTTGGTTTTTGGAAATGAAGAATTTCTAGCCACACTACCAACTCAAGTAAAAGATACAGATGCTTTTAGTTTAGAAGCAATCAATAACCTCGGAATGGCAGTGTCGCGCATTCAACAAGAACCTCCTGACATTATTCTTGTCCAATCTAGTCAAAATGAAAGTATGCAGCTTTGTAGTTGGTTAAAAGAACAAACAAAGCTGTCTTGGATCTACTGCATTCTTTTAGAAGATAGTCTTGAGTTAATTGCCGAAAGAAGCCATCAAAGCTGGGAATGGGAATTAGAAATGACCTCCAGAGCTTTGAGGTTAGGAGCAGATGCTTATATTTGGTATGGAAATATTCAAGACTCGGAGTCTATTAGGCAAAGAAAAACAGATTCTTTTGAGGCGCAATTAAACCCTAGCCATCGCTTATTGCTATCGCAATTAAATGTAGCTTTACGTAAAGCCCACAAATACCGGGATTTGATGCAAACTAATGATTTATTATCGACAATTGCCTTAGCAGATTCACTAACAGAATTGAATAACCGTCGCGCTCTACAGTGGGATTTGCCCAGACAAATTAAAAAAGCTCGTGAGGATTGTTCTCCTTTAAGTCTAATTATTTTGGATGTAGACTATTTCAAAAAAGTTAATGATAATTACGGGCATTTAGTCGGCGATCGCCTATTAAAATTATTATCGAGTCGCATACGCCACAATTTGCGAATTCAAGATACTGCTTTCCGCTACGGTGGAGAAGAATTTGTGGTTATTTTGAGCGATACAACTCTTGAAGAAGCTGATTCAGTCGCTCATCGTTTGAACAGCATAATAAGAGAGAACCCCTTCGTTATCGATAGTACTTTAAGCATCGATGTCACAATCAGTTTGGGAACTTCTTGTTTGCTTGCAGATGATGACGAGCAAGGTTTAAGCTTACTCAATCGAGCCGATACTTTCTTATTACAAGCTAAATCGAAGGGAAGAAATCGTGTAGTCAGTTGCGATAAAAATGTCGGAGATAGTCAAATCGCTACTTTATCCCAAAATAACTGTCTAAATGAAGTTAATTACGGCAATCTTAGTAATAGCACTATATTGCAATCATCACCGATTAAAATTGCTGGATAACGTTAGGAGTTACGAGTGATAAGTGGAAATTCTATCAAAAGAATGTATTATTCTGAAGATAATATTTTGAGTGAACTTGGGAATCTACAACAATCCCCAAGAAAAAACTGCAATCAATTTCTTAAATCAAATTAATATTGACAGAGTTTGTTTTTCACTTTTCACTCTTAACTCCTTGCCTTATCAAAATATCTTTACATTCTTTTACTGTTGCTCGTTTTCGCATAGTATCTACTAAAGTTTGATATGCGGACCAATTATTTTCTAAAAGTGTTTTTGCTTGAAGAACGCTAAAACGCTGCTTTTGGTTGCAAAAAGAATCGGAACAGCCTAACGATTTTAAAACCCCTTTAAGTTTGTTCTTATCATCTGCACCACCAGAAGCATCTTCATAAACCAGCTTTTCTGCGGCAATGCCAGCCATCCAAATCGTGTAGTAACGTTCTAAGATGCGAGTCGTGATGGCACCTTTTTCAAGCTGAGATAACAACTCAACATCGTCAAATGTAACACCAGCTAATCCCTTTTGTTTTTGCTTGAATGCCTCCCAAGCGCTCAAAGTATACCCGGTTACCGGAACACCTAAGACATGAGCAACAAGGAAATGTCCTGCTTCGTGATGAAGAATGCGTTCCCTATATTCTGGCGAAAATCCACCAATCAAATCCAAAAACAAAGTTCCTCCTCTGCCTTCCAAACTCCAGGAATCAAAAGTTGCTATTCCTAAAATTGCAAAAGTTGCAATCGCAGGAACCGTAGGAGATAAATCAATCAAAGGGCCAAGCAATATTGAAAACGTCATCAAAAATATTGATATCGCAACTAAGTTAAAAGTTGTTTTATTCATACTTGTTATGGAAAAGTTAATCTTTCTTAATTATGTAACAGGATACAGTTATCAGTTACCAGTTACCAGTAAGTAGCAAGTAGTAAGTATTCAGAAGGCAGTAGGCAGTGGGCAGTAGGCAGTAGGGACTCACACTTAAAAGAGTGAGATTGTAGAATTGACGTTTTATACCTCGCTGCAAGCAGTCTCTGTATAATTATTTATTTTCACTGAGCTTTAAACTCAGAACTAAAGTTTTAATTGATACTTTTTACTCACTGCCGATTGCCGACTGCCTTTTTTGTAAGTAGCAATCTCCCATGCCCCATGCCCAATCCCCCATGCCCCTTTTCCTTAGTTTGAATTAGCAAAACCGGGCAATAATGTGATTTAGCATACATAATGGTTATTTGTAACAGTAAACTTACTTGGTAAATATTTATTATTTTCTATTGGCTGCGAAATTATTACCGGATTTTTGGGGGTAGTTATAAATGAGAACTGATATGCCATTTCATATCCTGGCTCTTGATGGTGGCGGGGTTAGGGGTTTAGTTACGGCGGTAATTTTAGAACGTTTAGAACAAAAGCTGCAAAAACACCAACCGGGTAAACAGCTTCGCGATTATTTTGATGTCATCAGTGGAACTTCTACAGGTAGCCTTATTGCTTGCGCTTTGTCTAAAGGTTTAAATGCGAAGGAAGTTAAAGATTTTTATATTCATAACTCTCAAAATATCTTTCCTCCGAGCAAAATACTGATTCACAGCATTTTAAACTGGGTTCGCTTGGGCTCTAGCCATCCTATTTATAGCGATGAAGGTTTAAAAATGGTGCTTAAATATATTTTTGGTAATCTAAAGTTTGGCGAATTAACTAAACCTACCATAGTTACCAGTTACGATACATATAACCGTCAAGCTGTCGTATTCAAAAATACTAAAGTAGCTCATCAAGATATTCCCGTATGGGAAATTTGTCGTGCTTCTTCAGCCGCTCCCATCGGTTTTCCCGGTTACGAAATGAAGCACAAAGCTTTTATTGAAGATTGGCGATCGCAAGGTTACGCAATACCTGACGCGGGCGGTATCCCATTAATAGATGGCGGGGTATTTGCCAATAATCCAGCTTTGTGCGCGATTGCAGAACGTTTACGTTGGAACAAAGAGTTACCAGATAACCCAAAATGGAATAGTCAAATATCAGATCGAGTCAATCAAAAAAATATTATAGTTGCCTCTTTCGGTACCGGACAACATGTAAAAAAAATTGGAGCTAAGCAGGTAAAAAAATGGGGAGCATTAGAATGGTTGAGCCCCCGTTATGATTTACCTCTTTTGGATGTTCTTTTCGATGGTGCTAGCGATGCAGTATGTTACATAGCAGAGCAAATTATTGGTAATACTTATTTTAGATTTCAGCCCCATTTTGATAACAACATACCGACTTTCAGCGCTAAACAAGAAAATATTGATGCAATGCTAAATTATACGGAAGAATATCTATCATTATCAGAAGTCGATAGCAAACTGGATAAATTAGCAGAAACTCTCAATTCCTCAAAGAGAACAAATAAAATTGAGAGCAGAGAAAAGTTAGGGGTTGGTAATTGTTAATTGGGCATTGGGCATTGGGCATAGGAGTGAGGGAGGGAGAGAGGGAGAGAGTGAGGGAAAAGAAATAGTTTTACTCATTACTCCCTACTCCCTACTTCCTAGTCATAACTGCTCACTGTTAACTGCTAACTGTTTGCTTTCCGCTCGGAGATTAAATATTACAGCGGAAATGTTCGCTTGTGTCTGAATTAAAAATCAGTTTACTGTAACGTCGTAGTCAAAACCAAATATCATAAATAGATAGTGATATGAAGATTTGGGCTACTACGTTTCTTTTAGCTTTTGTTGCGTTAATTTCCCCTGTTAAAGCTGCTGAAGTGATGATAGATGAAGGTACAAATACCGCTATAAAATCCAGAGAGATTACACCAAAAAGACCAATTATTGTTAAAAAAGCTGAATTTGGAGTATTAAGAACTGAAAAAAATGGTCAAGTCACGTTTATTCCAACTACAAAAGTACCTTACGAAGAAGGAAAAGTATACGGATGGCGCATTCAACTCCAAGGTTACGAGGGTAAACTAACGTGGCAAGAAGTTCTAACTTTGCCAAAACCTCCATTAACTTGGGGTACTGATAATGGAGAACACTTTTTTTTGTCACCTGATGGTACTAAATCAGTTATTAAACGTACCGACTTAATTAAAAAGGGTATAGTTAATAATTTTTGGACTGTTTCTTCTGGAGATCCCGAAGGTTTACATGTAATAGAAATTTACGCAGGTAAGCGTCGGATTGCAAGGTTTAAATTTGAGGTTGTTAAACCATCTTGATTGAACATTTCTTTTTAAACTTATACTAAAAACGGGCGTTATAATTTTATACTGAAAGCCTTCCAATTTACGAAAAAATGGAAGGCTTTTGCTGTAGGAAAACTCACATATTTACAATTCCTCGTGAGTCTTAAAGTATGTTGGCTTTATCCGCGAACCATATGAGTTAACTATAAAGAATATCTGATTTTAGTGAAAATAAAATTGATTCTGGACATCAGCGCGAACAGTAAATCAGCTAAATCGGGGTTTTTACTGTTTCATGATTTTCGACTCGAAGTAGTAAGATAAGTTTAGTGTGAGAATTTTTTTGGTGTTGCATAATACCTTTGTCTGTTTTCCAAACAGCTAGAAGTGGTTAAAATGAGTAAGCACAATTGTAAATACTGCCTTTTCACATAAAATATAAATAGTTGCAACTTTTCTTCCTTTTGGGGAATTCTTGAAGTTCAATAACAGCAAATCACATTAGTATATTATCTGCTCTCGGATATTGGTAAATGTTACAGAGTATCAACAGAGCAAACTTTGAGTTTGTGCAGAAAAATGTAAAATTAACTGTATATAATTTGCAATTGGTTATATAAAATATGAATTAAAACATACTTAGATAAATATATAAATTTGTTATATATTCAATATTGAAACCAATAATTAAGATATCAAACAACTCAAACTTATTGGTGGAACAAACTTTTATGACTTTTGTCTTTGATAATTTACGTGCGAGGTGTAATAAGTCTGACCCATGATCCAAACAGTTATGACTAATTTGGTAATTGTATTTTATCTAGTAATGGCTTGTTGTTTCTTTATACAGTGGTTTGGTTTTTTTATAGATGATAAAGAAATGAATGGAGTACAACGCTCTTTCTCTTCAGTAATTTTAATTTTAGCTAGTGTGTTCTGGCCTTTTATTGTACCTTTAGCTTATTTAGAGTTATTGAAATTTCATAAAAAGCACAAGCAAGTTATTGATTTACTTATTAACTTGTCCGACCCTCAATTATGCGATGAATAAAATATTGGTACAATATATTGATTAATTAAAGTATCGTTTGCTTTTCATTTTCAATCTCAATTTTAAAAATATTTTAGAGACAAATGCATTTGCATTATATGTTTAAGAATATGTTTAATAAAAATTAGAGATAATAGATAACATTGATAAATCAAGCCGAATACAGTTAAGACGAAGTAGAATTATCGCCACAATCTATTTTGTTGGTGAATTTGAAGTAGCCGGAGTCACCGGAGTAGATGGGGCAGTTGGAGTAGTTTTTAAAGTTGGGGTGTTTGTTGGTGTTGGTGTTGGTGTTGGTGTTGGTGTTGAATTATTAGGAATAGCCTCCGTAGTTGGATTAATCGGAATTGGCTTAACTGTAGGAATAGCAGGGGTAGATTGCTTTGTCGGTAAAGAAGGGGTTGCAGTTGGAGTCGCAGATGGAGTTTTTTCTTGATTATCTACGGCTTTCCATTCTGACAAAGAGCGTTTTACCGCATTTTCAAATTTTGCAGATACTAAAATCACTTCATTACTACCATCGGGTTTTGTCGCCAAATTTTTCCGAGCGTAAACAAGCTGGTTATTAAAGCTTGGCTTATTACCTAAAACCAACTTATGAGTTTTTTGATTATTTAATGTAATATCAATAGTTGCTTGGGGCTGTTTTAATCCGAATTCACTTAGTTGAGATGCAGATGAATCCAAAGTGCGTTCGCTTTTTTCGGTTTCTAACAAATTTAATAAATAAGCTACCGTACCATCATTAGCAGGTCCCATGACGGGAGATTTCATCAGCCACTTTGTCTTATCCGATTCCGGAGCGCGTTCCAAAGTTATAGTGTCTGAGGGAGTAGTTATTTTCAAGTTTTTTACATCGTCTTCTTTAAAAGAGAAAAGCTGCTGCTGCTTTTTCTTAACTTCTGCTTGTTGAGACTTCCATTGAAACTCGTAAAAATAAACAAAACCGCCCAACAAGATTGCAAGCAGCACTAAAACTAAAGTTGTTCGCTGTAATTTCATAAAATTAGTTGTTAGTTGTTAGTAATTGGTAATGGGGATTGGGCATGGGGCATGGGGCATTAGGCATTGGTAATTGCTCACCGCTCACTGCTGCTCACTGTTAACTGTTCACTGCTCACTGCTCTGTGTTAACTCACTTTCATCGTCTTTGAAACCAAAGAAGTGCTGCTGCGACAAAAGCAAGTATGGGTAAAACAAATACAGAAGATATGGCAAGAAGATTTGCTTGCGCTGCGGAAAGGTTTAGACGACGATTTTTCGGTTGTTTGGGACGAATTGAAAGAGGTTGTGAATCTTGTTTGCTCAACCAAGTAACCGAGTTTAGAAATACGTCTCCATTCAATTGCTGAGAAAACAAACCATCTGTAATAAAATCTGAATCTCCGAATACTACCATTCTTGATTCAGTGGCTTTGTTGGTTTCTGAAGCTGTGGGTGTTGGTGTCGGTGTTGGTGTTGGTGTCGGTGTTGGTGAAGCTGTGGGTGTTGGTGAAGCTGTTGGTGTCGGTGTTGGTGTTGGCTGTGCTGCAATTTTTCTTGTTAAGGCAACACCCAAAGTAAGAGGACCTGGAATATCTTCGTTTTCGTTGTATTCTAATTCTTCGCTTTCCCAGTCGCTTTCACCCCAGCTTATGGGTAATGGTCGAGTTTTTAACAAAGGAGTACTTTCAACACCTTGAACGGTAATTGTTTCAACTGGTCGCGCTAATTTATATATAGATATATCGTTTTGAAACTCTTTAGTTATGGGGTGTTGCCCGTAATCCGTCACGATTGATATACCGGGTGGTTGAGGTTGAGCGCTCTCACTTGCATTAACTACTAAACGTCTATCTAAACCAACTCCCCATTGTTGCAGAAACACATCTAATTTGGGGTCAACACCAGGGTCAACCATAATTAATAAATTACCACCACCATCGATGTAATTTTGCAAAGCTTGAATTTCACCTTCTAATAAGGGGCGTTGCGGCCCTGCAATCACTACAGCGTTAGCATCATCGGGAATTTTCGCAGTTTGAGTTAAGTTTAAAGCTTCGGCAAGATAATTTTGATCGGCTAAAGCTTGAACGGCTTGAGAAATTTGACCTTCTCCTCGTTCTAAACGACGTTCGCCGTGCCCTTGGAGAAAATAAATTTTAGATGTACTAGGATTAGAAATTTGTGCCAAACGATTGGTTAATCTAGATTCGGAAAGACGCTCCTGAGCATTAACAACCTGTACTAACTGTCGGTTTTCTCCTGACTCTAAATAAACTTCACCATAATCTTTGAACCCAAATTGTGCAGCCAAATTTGGTCGGGCTAAAGGATCTACATATTCAAATTGAAAATCTTTGCTTTCGGAGGCATATTTTTCTAGTAAATCCTCATCAAAAGGATTCTTATTCGGATCGAACACCCAAACTTTAGCGGGTGATTCTAAGTTTTCTACTACTTCTTGGGATTGAGGAGCAAGGGTAAACAAGCCAGTTTCTGTTAAATCGCTTCGGATATTGTAGCGAGTAGCCAAAAAATTAATTAATCCCAAAATTGCCACTACAGCCACAGTTGCAATTAATGCATTAGTACCAACCTGAGTAGAGCGACGACTCCACCACTTTGTAGAATAGCTTTGCCATATTAACCAAAATACAGCAACAGCCAATCCTAAAATAATTAATACCAGCGGAATCGCTCCCCAATCTCCCGAGAAAAAACCCACCGTTAAACCCGCTGTTATCAGAAACGGTGAAAGCCAAATCAAATACTTCATCAGTAATTAATAAAAGGTCAAAGGTTGAAGGTTAAAGGTTAAAGGTTGAAGGTTAAGTAACTTTTAATTCTTCATTCCTCACTCCTCACTCCTAATTTTTAATTCTTAATTCCGCTGAAAGCGAAATGCATCAATTGATTGCGCTGTTAGAAAAATGCCTAATAGAATGTAGCTGAAAAATAATATTAAACTACTGGTATCAAATATTCCTTGTATCATATTGTTGTAATGGTTTAACAAGGATAAATGACTCAAAGCCGCTCCAATTGGGCCGCCAATCACTTTGGCAACTAAATCGATAAATAACAACATTAATATTACTGCGAAAGTCATCACGGCAGATAATATTGTGCTGTTGGTTAAAGATGATATAAACATTCCTATAGATAGAATAGATGCTGCTAGCAAGATTAATCCCAGATGTCCTAGTAAGGGAATTGTAAGCATTGCTGCTGGCTCTGATGCGCTTAAAACTACCGCTTCTAATACCATTAATGGTAAAATTAATGTTATAAAAAACGTTAATACGCCTAATAATTTTCCTACAGCTACCGCCCAATTAGTAATGGGAGATGTTGCTAGAAGTTCTAAAGTTCCCCGCTTGCGTTCTTCAGCATAAAGTCCCATTGAAAGAATGGGCAATATAAACAATAAAAGCCATCCCATCCGATCTAAAAATGCTTTAATAAATTCATAGGGAACATCTATAGCTGGTATTTCTACTCCAAACTGTTGCGACCTTGATTCCAATTCCGCAACAGCAGCTAAAATACCTTCTGGCCCGAGCAAAATTAAAACAAAAAATAATCCAGCTAAAAACCAAAAAATACCAGCAATTGCATAAGCTAATGGCGAGACAAAATAGGTTTGCAATTCCCGGCGATAAATGGCAGTTATATTACTCAGTACCATACCCATTTAAGTGACTTCTCCAAGATTTACTTCCTCTTCTTCTGTTTTGGTTTCCAAAGTTTCTTCTTCCCTGGTTAACTGTAAAAATACGTCTTCTAATGTAGCGTTAATTCGCCGCATTTCATGCAAGCCAAATCCGGCTTCATGTAATGAACTCGCAATTAAGCTTCCCGGTTCGTTGCCTAATTCCGACACTACCCGCATTCTGAAACGATTTTCTTTTGATTGATTTTTGCCTTCTTTAGATAACATTGGAATTGATTCTACCAGATTGACACCTGGTAAATTCTGCAACATTTGTTTTGCTAAAGCGGCTTCTCCTTCAACTTCCAATTGATAACCACTACCGCCAGTCAGTTCGCTCATTAAATTATCTAAAGTATTGGTGGTGACGATTTTACCGCTATTAATAATTGCTACACGATTGCAAGTCATGCTGACTTCCGGCAAAATATGCGTAGAAATAATAATTGTATGAGTGCCAGCAAGACTTTTAATTAAATTTCTTACATCGATAATTTGTCGGGGATCTAGTCCTACCGTGGGTTCGTCAAGGATAATTGCTGGTGGATCGTGGACAATTGCTTGAGCAATTCCAACTCTTTGACGATACCCTTTAGAAAGCTTGCGAATTAATACATGACGTTTATCTGTTAAGTTACAGCGTTCCATCGCTGCTGCCACTTTTGCTTTGCGATCGCCTGCGCTGATACCTTTGATACGTGCAACAAAAAACAAAAAACCTTGCACCGACATTTCTGGATATAGCGGCGGATTTTCCGGTAGATAACCAATTTTTTGCCTGACTGCTAAAGAGTCTTCATGAACATCAAAACCGGCAATTCTAGCCGTTCCGCTTGTAGCCGGTAGATAACCAGTTAAAATCCTCATGGTAGTAGTTTTTCCAGCACCGTTAGGCCCCAAAAATCCTAAAATTTCACCTTCTTCAACATTAAAAGTTACATCCTCTATTGCCGAGGCTGAACCGTATACTTTATTCAGATGTTCAACTTCAATCATAAAAATGCTACCGATAACATTACAGATTTATATTAATACTTTTAGGAATTGGGCATTGGGCATTGGGGATTGGGCATTGAAAAATTAAAGGTTTACTGGCTAAGCAGAAAGCAAGATGCTCCCACTAAATAAATCAATTCAATAGCTAAGCAAGTTAAATTTTTGTAACCTTTGACTTTTAACCTTTGACTTTTAACCTTTAATCTTACTAACTATTTTTGTGACTTGAAAAACAGATAAAAATGAGTATAAAACACTATGTTATAGACGGTTATACATATATATAACGAAGAAAAAATTAAAGTGTAGGATATTTAGATATTTTTATTTCCAACTACCAATCCCCCACGCCCAATCCCCTATGCCCAATTCCCAATTCCTTTTTTATAAACAATGGTTAATTCGACTATAGCTACCACAGTTTATGTCAATCCTGTAACTGGCAGCGATACCAACAATGGTTCGAGGTTGTCTCCTTTTAAAAGTCTTACCCATGCTTTAAATGGGCTTGGCTCACCTGCGATTGTTCAATTGGCTCCCGGTACTTATCATGCTGCTAGCGGTGAAGTTTTTCCACTGATTATTCCTAGTGGTGTCTGGGTAGTTGGCAATGAAGCCACCAAAGGTGAAGCTATTCTAATTGAGGGAAGTGGTGATTACCAAACTAAAAACTTTGGCTCGCAAAATATAACTTTAGTTTTGGCTTCAAATGCTCAACTGATGGGTGTCACAGTTACCAATCCTGTTAATAAGGGAACTGGTGTTTGGATTGATTCTACTGAGCCTACCGTTGCAAATAATACTTTTATTAAATGCCGTCGGGAAGGAATATTTATTAGCGGTAATGCTAAACCGGCTATTTTAGATAATATTTTTGTTCAAAATGCTTCTGCTGGGTTGGTAATGGCACGCAATGCTAAAGGGGAGATATTGCGAAATATCATGCAGAGAAATTCTATTGGTATTGCTATTAGCGATTTTGCCGCTCCTTTGGTAGCTAGTAATAAGTTATCGGAAAATCGCGTTGCTATAGCTTTGTCTAGGGAAGCAAAACCAGTTCTTAGATACAATCAGATTACCGATAATTCATCTGGTGGTTTACTGCTTAATGGTAATTCAATTCCCGACTTAGGTAGCTCTCAAGATCCTGCCGGTAATATCTTTGGCGATAATCACGAATACGATATTCAAAATGCTACGTCAGTCAAGCTGGTATCGGCAGGTAATTTATTAAATCCAACTTTAGTTAAAGGATTGGTAGATTTTGTTGCTACTAATGTAGATAATCCCCGGCAGCTAGCCGTTAATAGCAGCTTTCCCGATTTAAACGGGCATTGGGCTGCGCCGTTTATCGAAGCAGTATACAAAAAAGGACTGATTAGCGGATTCCCCGACGGTACATTTGCACCAGAAGCGTCGATTACTCGCGCTCAATATGCAGCAATCATTTCCAAAACTTTTCAATTACCTTTAAAAAGAAAAGTCACAAAATTCACCGATATCGAATCAAGCTTTTGGGCGGCTTCAGCTATTTATCGCGGTGCTGGCATGGGCTTTATCAGCGGTTTTCCCGATGGTTCGTTTCGTCCAAATCAAAATTTAACCAAAGCTCAAGCAATAGTCTCAGTTGTTAGCGGGTTAAGGCTTAAAGGCGGAAATCCCAATGTTTTGGCAATGTATGGCGATCGCGCTCAAATTCCCAGTTACGCTACCAATGCAATGGCTATAGCTACACAAAAATTATTGGTAGTAAATTACCCGCAAACAGAACAATTACAACCTTTACGAGATATTAGCCGCGCTGAAGTAGTCGCTTTGATTTATCAAGCTTTGGTAGCCCTAGATAAACAAAAAGCCATAGCTTCCCCCTACATCGTCAAACCTGATGGGGTAAATATGCCTTCCTTCACCGATTTAACCGGGCATTGGGCAGAACCATTTATCCGCAGTTTAGTTAGCCTGGATTTAACTACTGGCTTCGCCGACGGTACATATAAACCCGATATACCCATGACTCGCGCTCAATACGCTGCCTTAATCGTCAAAGCTTTTAATCCTACAGCAAAACGTCGGGTAAGTGACTTTTTAGATGTTCCAGGCAAATCTTGGGCGTATAAATCAATTAAAGCTGCCGCACAAGGCGGATTTGTCGGAGGGTTCAGCGACGGTACCTTTCGCCCCCAGGAAAACGTACAGCGCCTGCAAATTATTGTCTCCTTAGTCAACGGGCTTGGGTTAACAGCCGCTCACGGTTCTGCTTTACAAAACTTTATAGATAGTCAAACCCTTCCTAATTATGCGCGAACGGCTGTGGCAACTGCTACACAGCAAAGAATTGTGGTAAATTATCCAGACCCCAAGAAAATCGAAGCAAAACGGGAAGCAACGCGGGCTGAAGTCGCAGCGATGGTTTATCAAGCATTGGTAGCTATTAAACGCACGCCTCCCATCCACTCACCCTATATAATTTTTCCTAATGGCAATTGATTAGTAGAATATACTTATTTAGAATTGACCTCATCCTCGTTTCTTCGTGAATGAAAATAATTCTTAAGTAATCATAATTAGCTACATTTTAAAGATAGGGGCAGAATTATTTTTTTAATCAGAGCAAGATTACCTAATTAGATTTAAAATACTTGGGAACAGTTCACCGTATCAAAAGGTACTTTACTTTTTTTTAAGATGGTAGCAGAATATATGCCCATCACCGCATCGTTTCCAACCCATGTTCACCCAAACAGAGAACGTGACTAACAACTTAGCTGTATCGCTGTTAACACATTATAGTTTTGATCTCGGTGGATATAGTGCCAGCGAGTTAGTTAAACGTTGGGAAAACCAATATCCCTCGAATTGGGTACATTTAGCAATCATTGAGGCATTGTATCAAGGACGCTATAAGGCAGTATCGGCACAGCAAATACTAACTCTTTGGTTGAAGAGAAATCATCCCAGCTACCACTTCAATATGGAATTCGAGCGTTTAATTTGCAACAAACTGCCTGAAGATTTGAGATGGAATAATAGTTTGCCTCCGTTGCAACCTGCACTGCCCAGCGTCAGCAGCAATCCTACTATCGAAGAGGCAATGACAAGCTACCAATCTCAACAGCAGCAATTAGTTTCTTCCTATCAAGAAAATAGCGAAAGCGAGCAAATTCAACCTATAGAAACACCAGAAACTGATAATTACCATACATCAGCATCAGAAGGTGTCGAAGCAGAAGAAAGCAGTACCAGGAACGCATCTAAATTGCTTCCCACTTCATCTAGTATGGTTTTTGTTCCCGCATCACAATCTTCGACATCCATAACTCGCAGCACCGCATCGAGAACTTTAACACAAGCAAGAAACCACAACCAGTCTGCAACAAATTCCAAATTAATGGAATTTCAAGAATTTAAAAAATTGAAGCAAGCCGAAGAATCACAAGAAGCACAAGAAGCACAAGAAGCACAAAAACCTTTTATCTCCGAAAATATGCCAAAACTACTGCCCCCTGAAAGGAATCATCCCCCCATTCAACAATTTACCCCCGAACAAAATGATTCAAACGACACATTTACCTCGAAGTTGAAAGGAGTAATGAGGTGAGCAGTGAGCAGTGAGCAGTGAACAGTGAGCAATAATTTTTTACTTACTACTTACTACTTACTACTCCTACTCCCATTCCGCTCTAAGATTTCCGATGAAAATTTCTCCCTCACTCCCTCCCTCTCTCACTCTCTCACTCAACCCCAAACGGTAATCTTCTGCCGGGAAGGGAGTAACTATCCCCAATCCCCAACTTAATTACTTCATCGGCTCAAGTCTGGCTTTCAATCCGTTGTTTTTGAATATTGTGATTAAGTTGTTGGCTTTGGTGCGATCGTCGAATATTCCTGCTTGCATTACTCTTCTTCCTTGTCTGCGGGTACGGAATGCGTCGGGTACGATGAATCTGACTAATTCCTGCTGTCTTGGTGTTACGGCTTCGACTATCACCCGGTAACGCGAAGTTATTTGTGTTGTTGCTTGAATTTGAGGTGGGTTGTTTACTGTGAGGGGATTATTTGCAAATCCGGGTGCTGGCATGTTAGCGCTACCATTTTTACTTACGGGAATCTTAGCGATAGGAACGGGTAAAAGGGCTGATTCGCCAACAGGGGCTGGTTTTAATGTTGGTAATGATGGTGTATTTGCCGGTAGTTGAGAAGGCTTTGGTGCTACGGCTTGTGGTGCAGTGAATTCAATTGTATTCGGCTGCACTTGCACGTAATTGTACTGTTCTTTTTGTTCTTCTGGCTGTGGTTTTGGTATTGCTGGTTTTGCTGGGGAAGCAACAGTATTGCGACGGTTTGCTCTGGGTTGGAGTAAAGTTGGTTTGCGTCTGGGTGCTTGAGAAATAACAGCTTTTGCTGGTGCGGCTGAAGCTGTGATGTTAACTTTTCCTGCAATGCGGTTATCAGATACAGTATTGCCATAAGCAGCAACTTCTTGTTTGGCAGCTTTAGCGTTAATATCGTATCGTCCGTTGAAATTGAATTGGTTGTTTCCCGGATTAGATGAATTACCCAAGTCAGGCACTGCTTTAGCTATTACTACTAAACCATCTTCTTTGTTGTTGAAAATAGAATTATTTCGCAAAACTGGACGAGAAGCAGCTTGAACAACAACACCAGTTCTATTGTGTGAAATTTTGTTACTAATTATTTGAGGAGATGCATTTTGGGCAATATTTATGCCGAAGCCCGTCTCTTGAAAGGTATTTTGCTCGATCTTAGGTTGAGATTTTCCTGAAACTGTAATTCCGTTAGCACCGTTGCGATAAAAATAGTTATTGTTAATTTTTGGGGTGGCTTTACCGGTTACTGCAACTCCATCTTGAGTCGAACCCGTGAAGGTGCTGTTTTCAACTATTGGGCTATTAGATTCAATCCACATACCGTAACCGCGAGGGTTGGGATTTATTACCGTTACACCAGCTAGTTTGCCATTGCCAGAAGCAACAATTCCAATATTTTTACTGCCGTAATAACGGCTGAGATATTCACCGCCTCCTTGAATAATTATTTCCTTGCCTTGATTGCTAACATCACCTTGAATGGAAATGCTTTTTTTAAGCATTAAAGGAAATTGTTCTCCCGTTTCGGCGCTGTAAGTACCTTTGGCAAGTTTAATTACGGTGTTGGGTTTTGCCATCCGCAAAGCGCTTGTAATCGTCTTTAACGGACTGTTCTGGCTGCCATTTGTCTTTTGGTCATTTCCGATACTTGGGTTGACAAACAGTACGTTAACCTGAGAAATTGAGTTTTCACGCTCGGTTGTGTTCTCTGACATCGACGGTATCTGAGCAAAAGCAGTATTGAAGCTAAGGCTTAGTAAAGTCGAAGTAACGGCAGTTAGGCTTGCCGTAAATAATAAGACTGAGTAGCTAGAAAATTTACGCATAAGATTTTGAAGGAGAGATGATGATTTAAAGTCTTTAATAACCTGCTTTAGCTGTGGATATTTATCCGTTTTTTATTAATTACAATTAGCTAGATTGACCATTTTTTGATACCGAATGTATAGGAATTGACTCTGTATTTAAGACTTCAAGTTTTATTTGGGGTATGCACTCCGGCTTAAATAAGCAAAAAAACCATCAATTGAAATCCAAAATTATATTGACTGGGGGATTTTAGATTTTAAATCATAAAAGCAAGTATATTGTGATACATTTTTTGTGTATTGCGATCGCATACAAAATTCAACTTAAATTAGGAAATCGCCTTTTCGTTATTTGATGATTTGATATCTACTTTTAATACAAAGCAATTTAATAAAAAAATCAACGATGATAACAACAATAGGAACATGAAACAGGCTGACTGTTACGTTGAAAGCAATAATGGGGTTGTTGTAATGGTCGAGCCATACAGCCAGAAAGAGCAAGTGCAGCAAGTGGTTCTACGAATTTTAGATGCTAATTTAGACCGTACTCGTGAGGGTTTGCGGATTATTGAGGAATGGTGTCGCTTTGGATTAAACAACAGCGAATTTACTCAGGAATGCAAGCACCTGCGGCAGGAAGTTGCTAGATGGCATACTGCTGACTTGAGAGCGGCTCGCGATACACCGGGTGATACGGGTACGGAATTAACTCATCCGCAAGAAGAACAGCGTGAAAGTATCAAATCCTTATTGCAAGCGAATTTCTGTCGAGTAGAAGAAGCTGTAAGGGTACTGGAAGAATACGGTAAGCTTTACGCGGATGGTATGGGTAAAGCATTTAAGCAAATCCGCTATCGAGTTTATACCCTTGAAAGTAATTTAATGGGTTTTACTCGATATCAACAATTGATGCGATCGCGCTTGTATTTGGTCACCTCCGGGAGCGAAAATTTACTGGAGACTGTAGAAGCTGCCCTTAAAGGTGGGCTGACGCTGGTACAGTATCGCGAGAAAACAGCAGATGATACTGTTCGTTTAGAACAAGCTAGGCAACTTTGCCAAATGTGTCATGCTTATGATGCTCTATTTTTGGTCAACGACCGTGTAGACTTAGCTTTAGCTGTAGATGCCGACGGCGTGCATTTAGGACAGCAAGATATGCCTATATCCATAGCTCGCGACTTACTTGGTCCTCATAAGCTGATAGGTCGTTCTACCACAAATAGTGACGAGATGCAAAGGGCAATTACCGAAGGTGCTGATTATGTTGGTGTAGGGCCAATATACGAAACCCCGACAAAAGAAGGAAAGCCAGCAGTTGGTTTGCAATATGTTAACTATGCGGCAAAAAATTGTCCCATACCCTGGTTTGCCATTGGTGGAATAGACCCCAATAATCTGAATGATGTGGTAGAAATTGGAGCAAGTCGCGTAGCCGTAGTGCGAAGCATTATGCAAGCAGAACAACCAACTTTGGTAACGCAATATTTTCTATCTCAATTGCACCGAATTCAAACAGTAAACAGTAAGTCAAAGGTATATGAACAGTCTTGAATTACAAGTAAACGGAGAAACTCGTACTTGTTTTGAACAAACTAATTTACCAGATTTGCTTTTACAGCTAGGTTATAATCCTCGCCTAGTTGCTGTCGAGTATAATGGCGAGATTCTGCATCGTCAATATTGGGAAGATACAGAAATACAGCCAAATGACCGTTTAGAAATAGTTACAATCGTTGGCGGAGGATGAGTCAGTGAGCAGTGAGCAGTGAACAGTGAACAGTTAACAGTGAACAGTTATTAATAGAACAGGTAGACTAATAACCTGTAAAATGTCATTGCGACGAGGCACGAGGAAGCAATCCCATTCGTGGAAGGTAAGGCTGCAATTTCCAGTTATCAATTAATAATTTTCATTTGGTAGATATATTTGTTACTTCTTAATATTTTTTGTAGGGTGCTGTGACACTTAGAGTTAATTTGAACGTGGTTATAATGCTTATAATAGTGTCACGCACCATCTTAGTTCTTAAGTCACTCATAATTAATTACACAGTGTCATTGCGAGTGGAGCGAAGCAATCCTAGTCCTTGCGATTGCTTCGCTCCGCTCGCAATGACAGTAAATTAAGTTGTATTGCATCCAAATGAAATTCGCTATGGCAATGAGAAGTTGAAATAAGCATTATAAACCCTTCATATCTCCGCTTATCTTTTGCAACTCCGCATTCTCAGGATTGTACTCCCGCGCCGCTTTAACTAACTGCTCTAACTTATTTTTGGAATTAGCCCATTTAATTAATTTAAAAACAATTTCCTCCATATCTCCTTCACCAGCTATTGAATTAAGATTTTCGTTTAATTCAAAAAGAACCATCTCTTCTAACTTAGTTTTGTTTGGATAAGCATTTATAATGGCATCTCTTAATTTTTTTAGTATTTGCCCGCGATTCTGACGTAACTCTCGCGATTTTACAGTTAAATTTAAATTTCTCTCGTTTTCTAATTCTAGTTGTAATGGTGTGTTTACTACTTCAAATTCCCGGTATTCTGCATGAATTGGTAAATTCACATCGTCAATTAATCTGCGTACATCAACCATTTCAAAACTTTGCTCGCACTCAACTGTGTATCTACGTCTTTCTAAACGCCTACGCAAATTTTCCAAAGGATAACTATAAGGATTTTCGCTTCCTATACATTCACTACAGTTACAGGGAACCAAAGTTTTATATTTCAAACGCTCAAAAGAACGATGGATTTTTTCTAATTCGTGAGTGACAACTGTCAGTAATTCTTTTTTATGATTTCCCGAAACTCTAACCTTAATTTCTCGTTGATTGTAATTTTCAATTATTTCAGCACGAGTTTGATACTTATCAAGAATAACCCCACTTTTCCAAACTAATTTTTGTTGTTCAATCCAAGGGTGTGTTTCTACAATGAAGCGCGTAAGAATACCTTTGGGCATGAAATCATATTTGTAGCGCAAAATGAGATTATTTGATTTATTCCAGCTATATTCGGGTTGGTTAGTTTCGAGTAATTGCGGTGCAATGTAGTTACCGGAACGATTGGGAATTTGATAGCAAAGTTTAAATCGCATCATTAATTGCAGCAGTTCATCTTGCATATGGGCATATTCGCTATCTTGCCAAATATCAGCAAGTTCATCTTGGTTAAAACATCCTAGATTTTGCTTAACGGTTGTATTATCTAGAACTTTGTAAACAGCAGTTGTTGCCCATTCTGGTTTGAGAATTACATAGTGTTTTAATATAGAATCTTTTTGAAAATGCAAGCAAATACCGAGGTCGTGTAAATGGCGACTTAACCGCAGCATATCTGTACGGTCAGTTAAATTGTTAATTTCGCAAAGCTGGTAATATTCATGAATACTAATGTAATTGCGGGAATAGTTTTCTATTGCAGAACGGACTCTTACCCAAATTTTTGGTAGAGGTGAAGCATCACCAACGTGGGGAAGTCTTGTAATGTAGTCTTGAATTGCTTGTTTTATTTCTGCCAAACCGCGATTTGTATCTAGATTTGTTGGTAAAACCTTTTCTAAATTAGTAAACTCTGCTCTTAATTGACGTTCGTTAACTTCACACTGACGGTCTTGTTTTTCATTTTTAACAATTACAACCGGGCTATTATCGCTTAAAAGTTCGACAACCTTCAACCACCAGTAAAAATTGGTATCTTCCTTGCGAGAATCAGCAACTAAAACATAAAAGGAACGTTCCGAAAGGAAAAACTGATGGGTTTGATGGTAGATTTCTTGCCCGCCAAAATCCCAGATATTAACCCGAAAGTCTTTACCATTAGCTAGGGGGAATTTCCATTGGATTACATCAATACCTTCAGTTGATTTTTCATTTGAGTTGAGTTTGTAGTTTTCATCTTTAATTTTCCTAGCTAAAGAAGTTTTTCCCGCTCCTCCTTCTCCAAGAATTAGGAATTTTGCTTCGTAAAGGGGTTCTGTTTCATTGGGATCTTGCACTCGGAAGTAGAAATCAAGGATTTCATTGACATTACCCGGTTTTGTTAACGCCCTCCCCCTTCTTTCCAAAATTTCTGGTGGAATCGGAACTGGATTTCCGTATAAGTCCAGTTTTGTAAGTTTGGTGAGTTTTTTTATTGTTTCCGGTAAACTACTCAGTTGATTGAAGCTGAGGTAGAGGGATTGCAAATTGATAAGTTGTCCAATTTCTACTGGTAAACTACTTAGTTTATTACTGTTCAGTTCGAGGAATTGCAAATTGTAAAGCTGTCCTATTTCTGTTGGCAAACTACTGAGTCGATTACTGCTCAGTTCGAGGCATTGTAAATTGATTAGTTGTTCAATTTCTACTGGTAAATTACTTAGTTTATTACTGGTCAGTTCGAGGGATTGCAAATTGATGAGTCGTCCAATTTCTACTGGTAAATTACTCAGTTGATTGTACGAGAGGACGAGGAATTGTAAATTGATGAGTTGTCCAATTTCTACTGGTAAATTACTCAGTTTATTACTGGTCAGTTCGAGGGATTGTAAATTGATGAGTTGTCCAATTTCTACTGGTAAATTACTCAGTTGATTGTACGAGAGGTCGAGGGATTGCAAATTGATGAGTTGTCCAATTTCTACTGGTAAATTACCCAATTTATTACTGGTCAGTTCGAGGGATTGTAAATTGATGAGTTGTCCAATTTCTACTGGTAAATTACTCAGTTCATTCTCCCAGATTTTGAGGGATTGCAAATTGGTAAGTTTTCCAAATTCTGCTGGCAAACTACTCAGTTGATTGTACGAGAGGTCGAGGGATTGCAAATTTGTGAGTTGTCCAAATTCTGCTAGTAAACTACTCAGATGATTATATTCGAGACCGAGGTATTGCAAATTGGAGAGTTGCCCAAATTCTACTGGTAAACTACTTAGTTGATTGTACGAGAGACCGAGGGATTGCAAATTGGTGAGTTGTCCAATTTCTGCTGGTAAACTACTCAGTTTATTGCCATGAAGTTCGAGGTGTTGCAAATTGGAGAGTTGCCCAATTTCTGCTGGTAAACTACTCAGTTTATTCTCCCAGAGCATGAGGGATTGCAAATTGGATAGTTGTCCAATTTCTGCTGGTAAAGCCGTCAACTCATTACGAGAAAGGTCTAATTTCGTCGCTTTCTCTGCTGCTGCTTTTTCAATTACCTGTAGCAGTTCTTCCTCGCTCATCAACTAATACTGAGATATACGTTACAGTTATTGTATATAAATTACGCATTTGTGACGCGAAGGCGGTATTTCTGGGAAGAAAATACAAACAACATGTGTTTAAAAAGACAAAATAATTAATTGGGTAAAGTATGAGAGGGCGTTTTAACTAACATTTTAATCACAACACTCGTCCCTCACCCCGCCCTACCGGGCACCCCTCTCCCAAGCTTGGGAGAGGGGAAGGGGGAGAGGGCATTCCGTTTAGAACAAACACGTTTTTTGTATGAGCTTTTACCCCTAAAAAAGTTATTCTAGTTAACACTTCTCATTCTCAATCCAAACGAAATGTCTTTTCATTCTGGAGAAATCGCGGTTCAAAACGAAGCTGGGGTGCAAGAAGAAGCACGACGGTTGTTAGGCGGTATTAATAGCTTTATTCAACCGAAAGCTGAAGATTTTCTTGCTACTCAACAGTTAGCAGCAGCTTGTACTGTAGATGCAAACGGTAAAGTATGGGCTTCTTTGTTATTGGGAGAAGCTGGTTTTATAAAGGTTTTGAATCAACAATCGGTACAAATTAATCCAATTTCTACAGCCGAGGATATACTTTACAGCAATCTACAAAGCAATTCTCACATCGGAATATTAGTCATTGATTTGACAAATCGTCGTCGCTTGCGCCTCAATGGTAAAGCAGAAATTCAAACGCAAGAAATATCTGAGAAAATCATAAATTTAGAAATTAAAGAAGTATTTTTTAACTGTCCTAAATACATTCAAACTCGACACTTGGAAACTAGCCAAGCTGAATCATCAAGTCAATCTAAAATTTTCAATCAAAAAGCTTTAAGCAACTCCAATAAAAACTGGATTTCTCAATCCGACACCTTTTTTATTGCTAGCTTTCATCCCGAAATTGGTGCAGATGCTTCTCACCGTGGAGGTAATCCAGGATTTGTGCGAGTTGTTAACGATAATAAGCTCATATTTCCCGATTATGCTGGGAATAATATGTTTCAAACTTTCGGGAATTTTGCCATCAATCCCAACGCCGGTATCATATTTGTAGACTTTGAAAACGGTCATACTTTGCAGCTTACAGGGAAAGCAAACATAGTTTGGGAAGATGAAGAAATCAGTGAATTTGCAGGAGCAAAGCGTTTAGTTGAATTTGATATTGAGGAAGTTGTAGAAACTCAAAATGCTACCAATTGGAGTTGGAAATTTGGGAAATATTCGCCAGCTAATCCTTGATATTTTGTATGGATAAATAACCTTTGGAACTTACACAACTAATATGATATTCGCCAGAAGACTGTCATTGCGAGCGAAGCGAAGCAATCGCAGTGATTGGGATTGCTTCGCTTCGCTCGCAATGACAACGTGTAATTAATTATGTTTAACTACTTATGCTGTAATTTACCATTTCTAAGCTTCAACAACACGATTCCACAAACCAACTACACTACCTGCCTTAGTAATAGCTAGTGCAAGCCTCGGAAATACACATGCACCATTATCATCTTCATGAAGCATATCTTCTCCAATTTGTACGAAGGCTTGCCCGTGTAGCTCTGGTTGTTTATGAAACCAGGCAATCATGTCATGCCAAGTTTGCAGAAAATTGTCATTATCTTCGTCATTGCTATCAAATCCACCTATTACATAAGCCCACCATTCTCCGCATTCTTCCAATGGTTCAATTAAAATCTTGGCAGGTGGATAAATAGTTCCTCCGAATATGCGACGAATCAAATTTTCGTCAAACTCTTGAGGTACTTCTGCACCAATATTTGCAACTACGTAAAACGGACTCGGAGCTACTATAGATGCTGAATGAGCGCCCCAACTAATATCTTGTGCAAGTTCTGCTATTTCACTAGCCAATCGCTTACACATTGCGAGTTCTTCAGCACTATGATTATGTTCGATTTCATCTCCTACCCGACAAATTGCTCCGCATGAGTAAGCAGTTGCATTCATCGAAATAATATTCCAAGGCCACTCGCTTCCAGGATTCTCACATTCCATATCAAAAGCATCCGCACATTCACTAATAGGCTCAAAATATTCTGGATCGATGTAACAATCTTTAATTACCTGCATTTCAACGCATCCTTGACTACGGTAATTTATTAAGAACTATTGTACTACTAGAAGCTGATACAGTTTTGTACCTCATTGCTTCTCCTCTCCTTGACAAGGAGAGGGGTGCCGGTAGGGCGGGGTGAGGTTCATTATTACATCCAAATTCAAACCCCTAAAATTTCTGATTACCAATTACCCATTTTTATAAACGTCACAGGTATTTAAGCAAATATGATATCAATCTAAAGTCAGAGTTCCATAACGAAAATCTCACCCTTCGCAAACAAATAACTTCTATCGAAAGAAAGTTATAACCGTTGACGCAAATCAATTAAAAATAGAATGCTAAATCTACAGGAAAAAAATATTCTATGAACTTACAATTTTTGACCTCGAAAATAGCTAAGATTGGACGTTTCTTGGCTATAGCTATGTTTTGCTTGTCTGCAACTTTGGGATTGTTCAGCAACAATGTTGCGATCGCAGCAAACAATAACCCAACTTTAATTGCATCGGGTATGGCTGGTGACGTTAAAAGCAAAGCCAGCGAAGATGCTCAAAACACCAAAGGTTTTATCGAAGATGTAAAAAACCAAGTTCAGCGTACTGCATCTAACAATGCTGACAGAGTTGAAAACGCAACTGAAGGAAGCGGCAATTTCTTAGAGCGTAAAGCTAACAGAGACGCAGCAACAATTCAAAAACGCGCTGAAGAAGATGCATCACGCACCAAGAGCGCGGTAGATGCAACTAAGAATGTTTTTAAAGATGCTGTTGACAACATAAAAGATACTTTAGACTAATTCTTTACCGTCTTTCCAGAATTCCGTTTAATTCAATCAATACGCTACAAATGAGAATTTAGAAACCCGGTTTTTCAAAAAATCGGGTTTCTTTGTTATCGCAAATTATTACACCCCTCTCCAAGACATCGGAGAGGGGAAGGGGGTGAGGTTTTCCAAAAACACCCAAAATGACCGAAAATAATCGAGGTAAATCCTATTCAAACCTTGAGGGATAATTTTTCAATGTCATTAATGTCTCGTTTTATTTCTATATTTTGCGTACTATTCCTAAGCCTAACTAGTTTTTTAATCTTTCCTAATCCGACTTTAGCGGTAGGAATTAGTGAAAATCATCTTGATTCATGTCCAGCTTCCCCAAATTGTGTTGTCAGTCAAAATGGCGACGAAAAGCACGCGATTAAGCCGATTCCTTACCATGTAGATCGCGACAAAGCCAAAGAAACTTTACTTAAAGTTCTTACAGTTGTTCCCCGTACAGAAGTTGTAGAACAAAAAGATAATTACATTCATGCTCTTTCTAAAAGCAGAATTTTTAAATTTACTGATGATGTAGAATTTTACTTCCCTGCCGATGAAAACGTAATTCATGTTCGTTCTGCATCTCGCGTAGGAGAATCAGATTTAGGAGTCAATCGCAGACGTATCGAACAAATTCGTCTAGCCATGCAAGATTTGCAAGTTTAGATACTTTCTTCGTAGCTTTACTGTGTATGGTGCGTTACGCTCCGCGATAACACACCCTACTAGTAATCCATTCCTTTCCGTTCTGCGATAACTTGGAGAGGGGTGTCCACAGTAAAAGCATCCCTGCCCGCCCTAAATAAAATTCTTATTACTGTTTATCTTTACTAGCACAAGGATTCTTACTAGCGCAGGGATTTTCTTTACTAGCGCAAGGATTCTTCTTGCCAGCACAGGGATCGACTTGATCTGTAGTTTCTGTACCACCGTTAGTTTTTCCAGCGCAAGGGTTAGCACATCCAACTACAATTCCTAAACTCAGCAAAGAAACTGCTGTTAGCGTAGCTAAATAATTAACTTTCATAAAGTTTCTCCTACTAGTAAACTAGAATCTATTAGTTATACAAGACAAACGTCTAAATGGATTCATTTTTTTTTAACAGAGAAACTATACCTTAAAAATTTGTTGCCGTATAGCTATCTGGGTCAAATTCATAACGTTGGTCGTAGTTAGTTTCTCCATATACATTAAAACTAACTGTTGGTTCGTTACCTACAACTTCTACATTATGAATGGCATCGCCAGTAAAACTAATAATGTCACCGGGAGAAAGAGTTAATTCACCTGCTTTTTCAATTTGTTCGTTATTATCTGCTTTTTTCCAAATAATATTTTTTTCCTCTCCACTCAAAATTGCTACAACTCCCCAAGTTGCATGATTATGAATTGGAGAAACAGAACCAGGCAGCCAAACTACTGTTTGTATTGTTAAGGAAAAATCCGGCTCATCGTAAAGAGTTGTAACAGACCAACCCGTATCTGCATCTGCTTCTAAATACTCGTAGTGCAGCCATTCCGAGCTATTAAGCAGCCGTCGTACTAAAGGACGAATTTGTTCAAGTCGCTGTATATCGTCACTAGTATTTTGCAGAATATCCTCTAAATTAGTCAAAAATCGGAACAAGCGGTAGGGATTCTCGGATAATTCTGTTTCATCAACAATTTCCCTAGCTTCACACCGTCCATCATCTGTTAACAACCAATCTTGATTTATCATTTGAGGTTAAAGGTTAAAGATTAAAGGTCAAAGGTCAAAGATTAAAGATTAAAGGTTAAAGATTAAAGGTCAAAGGTTAAAGGTTAAAGGTATTAATAGTAATAGGAATGGTCGCAATTGTCATAAGACTAGGCTGGTGCATAACACTGCAAAGGCTATTGCTAAATAATTAATCTTTCACTGTTCACTGCTCACTGCTCACTGCTCACTGCTCACTGCTCACTGCTCACTGCTCACTG